>NZ_JAHBOH010000002.1 GCF_018531375.1 Cellulomonas fulva
TCCGAACCCGGAAGCTAAGCCCTTCAGCGCCGATGGTACTGCACTCGCCAGGGTGTGGGAGAGTAGGACGCCGCCGGACACCATTCAGAAGAAGCCACCCCACACGGGGTGGCTTCTTCTGTTTCCCCTGCGAGATGGCGGGGAGTGCCGAGCCCGTCCGTGTGGATCCGCGCGGGGCCGGGCGATGATCGCCGCGTCGGGCAAGGACACGTCGCGGCATGCGCCGGGCACCGGCCGCAGCGCCACGTCGGTGACGGGCGTGGACCTTCTCGCCACCGCGCCGCGATCTGGGCGAAGCTCGGGCGCCGAGCTGCCCGGGCTGTCGGTCAGCGGCGACCGCCACGACGAGGTGACCGCCACCTGGGGCGTGGGTGCGCGGTGTTGGCCGTTCGCACGGACCGCAATGGGTGGAGTGAGCGGGACCGCGTCGGCATGAGGGCGCGGCGGGTGTCAGCCCCGGTCGCACGGCGCGGTCCGATGCGTCGCGCTGGGGCAGCGGTGGGGGCGACGCGTGCCATCGACATGCGCCACCGACACGTGCCGGAGGCATGAGAGGCGTGCCGCGCGAGCTCACCAGCGTTCCCCCCCGTGGGCTCGTGCTGGCGGGGTGTGGGCGTGCTGTCGGGTCGTGTTGGCGGGGTGTGGGCGTGCTGTCGGGTCGTGCTGGCGGGGTGTGGGCGTGCTGTCGGGTCGTGCTGGCGGGGTGTGGGCGTGCTGTCGGGTCGTGCTGGCGGGGTGTGGGCGTGCTGTCGGGTCGTGCTGGCGGGGCGTGGGCGTGCTGTCGGCTCGTGCTTGGGTGAGGGCGGCCGGCGGGCGTGCTCTGTGCGTACCCACCGGCGGCGTCGGGCGGCGGCTGGACGTGGCTCGCGCAATCGGGCGAGTTGTCCGATCTCGGTGTTGGCGGCTGTGCACGATCACAGGTCGGTAACAACTCGGGACGCTCTCTTCCCGCGCGGGGCCGCGCCGTGCTTAGTATGTGCACGTTCACAGGCAGTGACCGTGCACAGGTGCCGGTCGTGACCCGACGGAGTGTCATGTCCCTCTCGAGCTGGCCCACCGGCAGCGCGATCTGCTTCGGCGGCGACTACAACCCCGAGCAGTGGCCGCGTGAGGTGTGGGACGAGGACGTCGCGCTCATGCGCGAGGCCGGCGTCAACCTGGTGAGCGTCGGGATCTTCTCGTGGGCGATGCTCGAGGTGCGCGAGGGCGAGTTCGACTTCGCCTGGCTCGACGGCCTGCTGGACCTCCTGCACCGCAACGGCATCGCGGTCGACCTCGGCACGCCCACGGCCTCGCCTCCGGCGTGGTTCTTCGCCGCCTACCCCCAGGCGCGCGTGGTGGCCAAGGACGGCACGGTGCAGGGCTTCGGGTCGCGCGGCATGGCCTCGCCGAGCTCGCCGGAGTACCGGCGGGCCGCGACGCGCGTGGCCGGGAAGCTCGCCGAGCGGTACGGGTCGCACCCGGCTGTCGTCATGTGGCACGTGCACAACGAGTACGGCGCGCCGGTGGGCGAGGACTTCTCCGCGGCTGCCGGGACGGCGTTCCGGGAGTGGCTGCGCACGCGGTACGGGTCGCTCGACGCGCTGAACGCGGCGTGGGGCACGGCGTTCTGGGGCCAGCGGTACGTCGAGTGGGAGCACGTCGGTCTGCCGAGCGCGACGCCTAGCGTGGCGAACCCCGCGCAGCGGCTCGACTTCGCGCGGTTCACCGACCACCAGCTGCGGGCGTGCTTCCTGGCGGAGCGGGACGCGATCCGTGCGCACGCGACGCAGCCGGTCACGACGAACTTCATGGCGAACGAGTGCCCGACGACCGACCTGTTCGCCTGGGCGCGCGAGGTCGACGTGGTCTCGAACGACCACTACCTCACGGCGGCCGACGAGCGGGGCCACGTCGGTCTGGCCCTCGCAGCGGACCTGACACGCTCGGTGGCGGGCGGCAGGCCCTGGATCCTCATGGAGCACTCGACGTCCGCGGTGAACTGGCAGCCGCGGAACGTGGCCAAGCGGGCGGGGGAGATGGCGCGCAACTCGCTGTCCCACCTCGCCCGGGGCGCGGACGGCATCCTGTTCTTCCAGTGGCGGGCCTCGCGCTCCGGGGCGGAGAAGTTCCACTCGGCGATGGTGCCGCACGCCGGAACCGGCTCGCGGGTGTGGCGTGAGGTCGTGGCGCTCGGTGCCGCGCTCGAGCGGCTCGCGCCGGTGCGGGGCTCGCGCGTCGAGGCCGACGTCGCGGTGCTGTGGGACACCGAGTCGTTCTGGGCGCAGGACCTGGAGTGGCGCCCGTCGGTCGACGTGCAGCACCGGGAGCGGGTGCGCGCCTACTACGAGCGGCTGTGGCGCGACGGCAGGACGGTCGACTTCGTCGAGCCGTCGCAGGACCTGTCGGCGTACCGGCTCGTCGTCGCGCCGGCGTCGTACCTCCTGCGGGAGCGGGACGCGGCCAACCTGACGCGCTTCGTCGAGCAGGGCGGCACGCTGCTCGTCTCGTTCTTCTCCGCGATCGTCGACGAGCACGACGCGGTGCACGCGGGAGGGTTCCTGGCCCCGCTGCGCGAGGTGCTCGGCGTGGCCGTCGAGGAGTTCCTCCCGCTGCGCGCGGGCGAGACCACGCGGGTGGCCTGGGCCCCGGCGGGCGTCGCGGCGCGCACCCTGGTCGCCGACGTGTGGCAGGACGACCTGGTGGTCGACGGCGCCGAGGTGGTCGGTACGCACCTCGACGGTCCTGCGGCGGGCGGCGCTGCGATCACGCGGCACGCGTACGGCGCGGGCACGGCCTGGTACGTCTCGACCCGGTTGGACGTGGACGCCCTCGAGCCCGTGCTCGAGCAGGTGTACGCGGACGCGGGGCTGGCGCCGACGGGCCTGCCGCAGGGCGTCGAGGTCGTCACCCGGCACGGCGAGGACGCCGACTTCGTCGTCGCGATCAACCACACGTCCGAGGACGTCAAGCTCGCCCTCGGCGACGGTCAGGAGCTGCTCGGCGCCACCGCGGTGGCCGGCACGCTCGACCTGCCCTCCGGTTCGGTCGTCGTGCTCCGCACGGCGCCCCGGCGCCCCGGAGGTGATGGCCGACCGTAGAGCCCCGGGCGCCCTGCCCGGCGCCCGCAGCAGTTCGGTACCACCACCGTCGCAGCGTCGCGATCTCCTGGGTCGCACGCTGGGACGCCTACCGGAAGGACCCCCATGCGCACGACCCTGTTCCGCGCCGCCGCCGTCGCGGCAGCCGTCACGCTGCTCGCGGCGTGCGGTGACGGCGGCTCCGAGACGCCCCCGGCGTCCCAGGAGCCCACGACCGCCGAGACCACCGAGGCTGCGGGTGGTGCCACCGGATCGCTGACGATCTGGGTGGACGAGAACCGCAAGCCGGCCGTGCAGGCCGCGGTCGACATCTACAACGAGACGAACCCCGACGTGACCGTCGAGCTCGTCCAGAAGAACTTCGAGGACATCCGCGCCGACTTCCTGGCACAGGTCCCCACCGGGAAGGGCCCGGACATCACGATCGGCGCGCACGACTGGCTCGGCGCGCTCATCGCGGACGGCGTCGTCGAGCCCCTCGACCTCGGCGAGAAGGTCGACGAGTTCGAGACGGTCGCGACGCAGGCGTTCACCTACGACGGCCAGATGTACGGCCTGCCGTACGCCCTCGAGACCGTCGCCGTGGTCCGCAACACCGCGCTCGTCGACTCCACGCCGGACACGTGGGACGACATGATCGCGATGGGCAAGGAGGCCGGCACCAAGTACCCGTTCGTCATCAACACCAACGGCACGACGGGTGACGCCTACACCTACTACGGCCTGCAGACGTCGTTCGGTGCGCCGGTCTTCGTCCAGAACGACGACGGCTCGTACACGACCGACATCGGCATGGGCGGCGACGAGGGCTTCGCGTTCGCCGACTTCCTCGCCGAGAACGGCATGAAGGGCGAGGGGAACTTCTCGACCGACTGGACCTACGACGTCGCGAACGAGGAGTTCGGCAAGGGCAACGCGCCGTACACGATCGCCGGTCCGTGGGCGATCCAGACCTACAAGGACGCGGGCATCGACGTCGCCGTCGACCCGATCCCGTCCGCCGGTGGCGAGACCGCGGCGCCGTTCGTCGGCGTCCAGGGCTTCTACCTGTCCTCGCAGAGCCAGAACAAGCTCGTCGCGAACGACTTCCTGGTCAACTACGTCGCCACCCCGGACGTCATCAAGGCGCTCTACGACGCCGACCCGCGGCTCCCGGCGATGACGTCGGTCGCCGACGAGGTCGCGGCCGACCCGATCGTGGCCGGCTTCCTGGCCGCGTCGAAGAACGGTGCGCCGATGCCGTCGATCCCCGAGATGGGCGACGTGTGGGAGTACTGGAACGCCGCCGAGGCGTCGATCATCTCCGGCTCGTCCAGCGCGAAGGACGCCTGGACCAAGATGCTGGCCGATCTCGACGCGAAGCTCGGCTGATGGAGCCGGGTCGGCGGCGAGGTCTGAGGCGTAGCCCTCGCCGCCGGCCCTTCCCTCCCCGCGTCCTCCCCCCTCTCGCATGAACGCCTCCGGAGGAGACATGTCCACCGAGCAGTCCACCACCGCCGTCGCCACGGGCGACGGCGCGCCGCCCCCGACGCGGCAGCGCGTCCGGGAGTCGCACGCCCGGGGCTGGTCCGGGCACGGGGCGGGCTTCCTCGCGAAGCTCGCGATCATGGCCCTCGTCAACGCGCTCGGGGTGCTGGCGCTGTGGTCCGCCTACCTGAACGGCTCGTGGGTCATCTTCGGGGTCCTGCTGGCGCTGCTCGTCGTCGCCGACTGGGTGTACTTCAGCAAGCGCCCGGTCCCGCTGAAGTACCTGCTGCCAGGTCTCGCCTTCCTGGTCGTGTTCCAGCTGTTCACGATCGGCTACACGGGGTACGTCGCGCTCACCAACTACGGCACGGGCCACAACGGCTCCCAGCAGCAGGCGGTCGACGCGCTGCTGAGCCAGAACGAGAAGAAGGTCCCCGACTCGGCGACCTACCCCTTGACGATCGTCGAGCAGGACGGTGAGCTCGGCTTCGCGATCGTCGAGGACGGGACCGCGATGGTCGGGACCGCCGACGACCCGCTGAGCGAGGCGGGCGACGCGACGATCACCGACGGGCGCGTCACCGGGGTGCCGGGCTGGGAGGTCGTCCCCAAGAACGACGTGCTGAGCGACCCCGCCCTCGCCGACGAGGTGCTGGCGCTGCGGGTGCCGATCTCCGACGACGCGGCGGACGGCTCGATCCGGACCGGCGACGCGACGATCGGCTCGGTGTACCGCTCGGTCCTCGAGTACGACGGGTCCGCCGGCACGCTCACGAACACCGACACCGGCGTGGTCTACCACGCGACCGACGAGGGCCAGTTCGTCGCCGACGACGGGACCGCGCTGCCGGTCGGGTGGCGCGTGTTCGTCGGGTTCGAGAACTTCACCAAGGCGTTCACCGACGACACCTACTCCGGCCCGCTGCTGCGGATCACCGTGTGGACGTTCGTGTTCGCGTTCTTCAGCGTGTTCGTCAGCTTCTTCGTCGGGCTGCTGCTCGCACTGGTCTACAACGACCCGCGGGTGCGCGGCCGCAAGGTGCTGCGGACGCTGTTCATCCTCCCGTACGCCTTCCCGGCGTTCCTGTCCGCGCTGCTGTGGAAGGGCATGCTCAGCGCGAACCCGGACTACGGGATCGTCAACAAGCTGTTCTTCTTCGGCGCGCGCATCGAGTGGCTCGACGACCCGACGCTCGCCAAGGTCTCGTTGATCCTGGTGAACCTCTGGCTCAGCTACCCGTACTGGTTCCTGGTGTGCACCGGTGCGCTGCAGTCGCTGCCCGACGACGTGCAGGAGGCGGCGCGCATCGACGGTGCTGGCGTGTGGCGGAAGTTCCGTTCGATCACGATGCCGCTCCTGCTGGTGTCGACCGCTCCGCTGCTCATCGCGTCGTTCGCGTTCAACTTCAACAACTTCACGCTGATCTACATGCTCACGGGCGGCGGTCCGCGGTTCACCGACACGTCCGCGACCCTCGGGCACACGGACATCCTGATCTCGATGGTCTACCAGATCTCCGGAGTCGCGGGCGGGCGGGCGGACTACGGCCTCGCGGCGGCGCTGTCGATCGTCATCTTCGTCATCATCGGCGTGATCTCCGCGCTGATGTTCCGGCGCACCCGCCAGCTCGAGGAGGTCAGCTGATGGTCACGACCCACCAGAGCCCGGTGATGGCGAGCAACGCCGCCGTCCGCGCCCGGGGCCGGCGACGCCGCTGGTTCCTCGAGGTGAGCTGGAAGTACGTGCTCGCGCTCGTCGTGATCGTGTACGCCGCGTTCCCGCTGGTGTACGTGCTGTCCGCGTCCCTCGCGACGTCGGGCACCCTGACCGGCTCCACCGAGCTGTTCCGCAGCGTCAGCACCGCCAACTACGAGGCGCTCGACAGCACGAAGTTCTGGACCTGGGCGGGCAACAGCATCGTGATCGGGCTGATCACGGCGTTCGGCTCGGTGCTCATGGGCGCCGCGGCGGCGTACGCGTTCTCGCGGTACCGGTTCGCGGGACGACGAGGCGGGCTCACCGGCCTGCTGATCATCCAGATGTTCCCGCAGATGCTCGCCTTCGTGGCGATCTTCCTGCTGCTGCTGTCCCTCGGCGAGGTGGTCCCGGCGCTCGGGCTCAACAGCAAGACCGCGCTGGTCTGCGTGTACCTGGGCGGTGCGCTGGGGACGAACACGTTCCTCATGTACGGGTTCTTCAACAGCGTGCCGCGCGAGCTCGACGAGGCCGCGAAGATCGACGGGGCGACCCACGCGCAGATCTACTGGACGATCATCCTGCGGCTCGTGACGCCGATCCTCGCCGTCGTCGGGCTGCTGTCCTTCATCTCGACGTTCGGTGAGTTCATCCTCGCGCGCGTGATCCTGACGTCGGAGGACAACTGGACCCTGGCGGTCGGCATGTACGGCTGGGTCTCGGACCAGCTCCAGGCGAACTGGGGACTGTTCGCCGCGGGTGCGGTGATCGCGGCGCTGCCGATCCTCGCCCTCTTCCTGTTCCTGCAGAAGTACATCGTCAGCGGTCTGACCGCTGGCTCCGTCAAGGGCTGACCACCGGGCCGGGCGTCCCCGACGCCCGGCCCGCTGCCCCTGACCGCACGGCACCGGCCGCACCGCGACCGGTGGGAACAGCCGCCCGGGTACGCCTCGCCCGGAGCCGCCTCGCCCGGGAGCGCACCCGGTCCGGGCCGCGGCGGTGGCGACGCCCCGCGTCGCGCGATTCGACCGATGATGCTCGAGCCGAGAGGACCCCCTTCGTGTCTGCACCCCTCCGCCGACTCCGGACCGCCGCCTGCGTGGCCGCCGGGTCGCTGCTGATCGTCGCGCCCCCCGGGGTCGCGGCCGACGACGGCCCGGTCGACGCCGGGATCGTCGTCCAGAAGGTCGGCGGGCTGCCCGCCGACTTCATCCGCGGCGTGGACGTCTCGTCCGTGCTGTCGCTCGAGGAGAGCGGCGTCGTGTTCCGCGACCGCTCCGGGGCGCCCGCCGACCTGTTCGAGGTCCTCGCGGACTCGGGCGTGACGGACGTGCGCGTCCGCGTGTGGAACTACCCGTACGACGCCGCGGGTCACGGCTACGGCGGTGGGACCGTCGACGTCGAGCGCGCGGTCGAGATCGGTGAGCGGGCGACCGCGGCCGGCCTCGGCGTGCTGGTCGACTTCCACTACTCCGACTTCTGGGCCGACCCCGGCAAGCAGACCGCACCGAAGGCGTGGAGCGGGCTGACGGTCACGGAGAAGGCCGACGCGGTCCGGGAGTACACCGAGGCGAGCCTGCAGGACTTCGAGGACGCGGGCGTCGACGTGACGATGGTCCAGGTCGGCAACGAGACCAACAACGGCGTCGCGGGCGTGACCGGGTGGGACGGGATGGCCCAGGTCTTCTCCGCCGGCAGCGCCGCGGTGCGCTCCGTGCTGCCCGACGCGCTCGTCGCGCTGCACTTCACCAACCCCGAGACCGCGGGCCGCTACGCCGGCTACGCCGCCGAGCTGGACGCGCGCGGCGTCGACTACGACGTGTTCGCCTCGTCGTACTACCCGTTCTGGCACGGGACGCTGGGCAACCTGACGTCCGTGCTGGGCGACGTCGCGACGACCTACGGCAAGAAGGTCATGGTCGCGGAGACGTCCTGGGCGTACACGCTCGAGGACGGGGACGGCCACGACAACACGGTGCGCGCCGGCCAGAACGACGCGGACCTCGCGTACCCGATCAGCGTGCAGGGCCAGGCGAACGCGGTGCGCGACGTCGTCCAGGCCGTGGCGGACGTCCCGGGGGACGCGGGCATCGGCGTCTTCTACTGGGAGCCGGCGTGGTTGCCCGTCGGACCGCCGACGCAGCTCGAGCAGAACACGACGCTCTGGGAGGAGCACGGCTCCGGCTGGGCGTCGAGCCACGCCGGTGAGTACGAGGACGACGCGGCGACCTGGTACGGCGGCTCGTCGTGGGACAACCAGGCGCTCTTCGACGTGGAGGGCGAGCCGCTCGCGTCGCTGGACGTGTTCCGGTACGTGACGACCGGCTCGACCGCGCCGCTCGCCGTCTACCGCGTCACGCCGGTCGCGCTCGCGGTCGACGAGGGCGACGACGTGGTCCTGCCCGGCACCGTCGAGGTGACGTACAACGACGGCTCCACGGCGCAGGCCGCGGTCGCGTGGAACGACTCGGTCGACTGGATCCGCGGTGCGGGCACGTACGCGATCACGGGCACGGTGGCCGACGACGCGCACACGACGGGCGCTGGGACTGTCACGGGGACGGCCACTGCGACGGCCGTCGTGACGGTCGGGGCGGCGAACGCGGTCACGGACGGGAGCTTCGAGAGCTGGGGGAGCGGGTGGACCCTCGACTGGACCACGGCCAACGTGAAGGAGTCCTCCGGTGACGCGCACTCGGGTGGCAAGGCGCTGAACTTCTGGGCGGCGGCCGACTACACGAACGTCGTGACGCAGCAGGTCACCGGCCTCGAGCCGGGCACCTACTCGCTGTCCGCGTGGGCGCACGGCGGCGACGCCGCAACGAGCGACCTGACGGTGTCCGCGACGACCTCCGAGGGCACGTTCTCCGCGCCGTTCGAGCTCCAGGGCTGGACCGTCTGGCAGCACCCGGTCGCCGAGGTCGAGGTCGGCGAGGACGGCGTCGCGACCGTCGCCGTCGGCGGCTCCGTCGCCGGCGGTGGCTGGTACTGGGTGGACGACGTGGTCCTCGAGCCGTACCGCGAGGTGACGACGACCGACACCGCGGACCTGCGGGCCGCCGTCGCGGCGGCGGGCGGAGTGCAGCGCGCCCGCTACACCCCGGCGACGGTGGCGGGGCTCGACCGCGCGGTCGAGTCCGGGCGCGTCGTGCTCGCGGGCGCGCTCGCGACGCAGGACGACGTCGACGCGGCGGCCGACCTGGTCGAGGCCGCGATCGACGCGCTCGTCGTCGACGCCGCCGCCCACCCGACGGTGACGGTCACGGCCGCGGACCCGACGGTGACGACCGGTGAGCAGGCCGAGGTGACCGTGCACGTGACGGCCGGGACGACCGAGCGCCCGACCGGCACGGTCACGCTGACCTACGGCACGCGGACCGCCACGTCGCTCCTGCGGGCGGCCGACGACGGGACGGCGACATTCACGCTGCCCCGCCTCGCGGCCGGCACCTACCCGCTCAGCGCCGCGTACGAGGGCGACGCGAAGGTGGTGCCCGGCGCGGCGGACGGTGCGGCGCTCACCGTCGCCCGGGCGACGGCCTCGCTGAGGGCCACGCTGCGGGACGCGACGATCACCGCGGGCGAGCAGGCCCGCGTCGACGTCGTCGTCACCGCGGCGGGGATCGCCGCGCCCACCGGCACGCTGACCGTGACGGCCGGGACGACGACGCGGACGGTCACGCTGTCCAGGGCCGACGCGGGGCGCAAGACGGTGGTGCTGCCGCGCCTGACCGCGGGCACCCGGGCCGTGAAGGTCGCGTACTCCGGAGACGCGGCGGTCGCCGGCGCCACGGCGTCGGCCGGCCGGCTGGTGGTGGTCAAGGTGGCGCCGACGGTGACCGCCTCGCTCGTGCGGTCGAGCGTGACGACGGCGCAGCGCGCGCAGGTCCGGGTCGTCGTCGCCGCGGCGGGCGTGCCCGCCCCGACCGGCTTCGTGCGGGTGGGCTACGGGTCGAGGAGCACCGTCGTCGCGCTCACGCCCGCCGCGCGCGGCCGGGTGACGGTGACGCTGCCGCGGCTGCCGCGGGGCGCCTACACCCTGACGGTGCGCTACGGCAGCGACGCGAGCGTCCGGGCCGGCACGGCGGGGCCGCTGAGGCTGCGGGTGGGCTGACGGGACCGTGTCGACGGGACGACGAGAGGGGCGGCGACCCGGTGGTCGCCGCCCCTCGCGTCGTGCGGGCGTCAGTCCTGCGCCGGGGTGAGGACCACCGCCCCGAGCGGGGGGACCCGCACCAGCGCCGAGTAGGGGCGGCCGTGGTGCGGGTCGGGCCGGGCCTCGACCGAGCCCAGGTTGCCGACGCCCGAGCCGCCGTACTCGAGGGCGTCGGTGTTGAACGACTCGGTCCAGCGGCCGCCGTCGGGCAGCGCGAGCCGGTAGCTCTCGTGCGGGATCCCCGCGAAGTTGACGACCACGACCACCGGCGGGGTGCCGACGCCCTTGCGGACGAACGCGAGCACGTTGTGCGCGGCGTCGTTCGAGTCGATCCACTCGAAGCCCTCGGGCGAGTGGTCGAGCTCCCACAGGGCGGGCGTGGCGCGGTAGAGCGCGTTGAGGTCGCGCAGCATCCGCTGCACGCCCGCGCGCAGCGGGTCCTCGAGCGCCCACCAGGACAGCGAGCGCGACTCGTCCCACTCGTCGGGCTGCGCGAGTTCCTGGCCCATGAACAGCAGCTGCTTGCCCGGGTGGGTCCACTGGTAGGCGAGCAGGGCGCGCACGCCGGCGGTCTTCTGCCAGTGGTCCCCGGGCATCCGGCCGTACAGCGAGCCCTTGCCGTGCACCACCTCGTCGTGCGAGATCGGCAGCACGTACCGCTCGGAGTACGCGTAGACCATCGAGAACGTGATCTCCCCGTGGTGCCAGCTGCGGTTGACCGGCTCCTCCGCCAGGTAGCGCAGGGTGTCGTTCATCCAGCCCATGTTCCACTTCAGCCCGAAGCCCAGGCCGTTGTGGTCGGTGGGGGCGGTGACGCCCGGCCACGCGGTCGACTCCTCGGCGATCATCATCGTGCCGGGTGCGCGCCGGTACGCCGTCGCGTTGGTCTCCTGGAGGAACGCGATCGCGTCCAGGTTCTCGCGGCCGCCGTGCTTGTTGGGCCGCCACTGGCCCGGCTGGCGCGAGTAGTCCAGGTAGAGCATCGAGGCGACCGCGTCCACGCGCAGGGCGTCGACGTGGAACTCGGTGAGCCAGTAGACCGCGTTCGCGACCAGGAAGTTGCGGACCTCGTTGCGGCCGAAGTTGAAGATGTACGTGCCCCAGTCGGGCTGCTCGCCCAGCAGCGGGTCGGGGTGCTCGTAGAGCGCCGTGCCGTCGAACTGCGCGAGCGCCCACTCGTCCTTGGGGAAGTGCCCAGGCACCCAGTCGACGATCACGCCGATGCCGGCGCGGTGCAGCGTGTCGATCAGGTACCGCAGGTCGTCGGGGTGGCCGAACCGCGAGGACGGCGCGTAGTACCCCGTGACCTGGTAGCCCCAGGACGGCGCGTACGGGTGCTCCGCGACGGGCAGGAACTCGACGTGCGTGAACCCCAGGTCGAGCACGTACTCGGTGAGCTGGTGCGCCAGGTCGCGGTAGGACAGGCCCGCGCGCCACGAGCCGAGGTGCACCTCGTAGACCGAGACCGGCCCGGTGTGGGGGTCGCGCTGCGAGCGACGGGTCATCCACTCGTCGTCGTCCCACGCGTACGCGGACTCGACCACCACGGACGCCGTGGCGGGCGGTACCTCCGTGCCCTGCGCCATCGGGTCGGCCTTCTGCCGCCACGACCCGTCCGGCGTGAGGATCTCGAACTTGTACCGCGCGCCCGCGGTGACGCCGGGGACGAACAGCTCCCAGACGCCGCTGTCGCCGAGCGACCGCATCGCGTGCGTCGCGCCCTGCCAGTAGTTGAAGTCGCCGATCACGCGCACCGAGCGCGCGTTGGGCGCCCACACCGCGAACGAGGTGCCCTGGACCTCGCCGAGCACCCCCGGGTACGTGCGCACGTGCGCGCCCAGGACGGTCCACAGCTCCTCGTGCCGCCCCTCGCGGATGAGGTGGCGGTCGAGCTCCTGGACGGTGGGCAGGAAGCGGTACGGGTCGTCGGCGGTCGTCGTCGTCGTGCCGTACGTGACCTCGATCCGGTAGTCCGGCACGTCGTCACCGGGCAGCACGGCCACCCAGATGCCGTCCTGCTCGTGCCGCGCCGGGACGCGCGTGTCAGGCGTGACCACGACGACCGCGTCGGCCAGCGGGCGCAGCGTGCGGACCGTGACACCCCCGACGCCGGGGTGCGGGCCGAGGATGCCGTGCGGGTCGAACCACGCCCCGTGCGCGACGGCGCTCAGGGTGCCGGAGTCGACGGGGACCGGGGTGGGGGCGGCCGGGCTCATACGCCTAGCCAACCACCCCACGGGGTCCGGTGCAGGGGTTCGGGGTGCGGTGACCTGCTGGGACGGGGCTCAGGCGGAGGGCGCCGGGCCGGTGGTGCCGCGCGCGACGAGGCGCGGGAGCGGCGCGGTGTAGGAGCGCACGGCACCGTCGGCCAGCACGTTGAGCACGCAGTCGGCGACCTGGACGCCCATCGCGTGCACGTCGAGGCTCATCGCGGACAGGGCGGGATGGGACAGCCGGCACAGCGCCGAGTCGTCCCACGCGAGCAGGGACAGGCGGTCTGGCACCGCGACGCCCATCTCGGCCGCGACCTGCAGCCCGGCGACCGCCATGACGTCGTTGTCGTAGATGATCGCCGAGGGCGCGGAGCCGCGGCCGAGCAGCGAGCGGGTGGCCCGCGTGCCGGACTCCTCGAGGTAGTCGCCCTCGACGACCACGCCCTGCGCCCCGCTCTTGGCGCACTCGGTGAGGAACGCGTCCGTGCGCGCCTGGGTGTGCGCCAGCGCCGCGGGCCCGGAGACGCGCGCGAGGTGCCGGTGACCGAGCGCGGTCAGGTGGGCCACCGCGTCCCGCATGGCCCGCGCGTTGTCCATCCACACGTTCGCGAACGGCAGGTCGGGCGTCGGGCCGCCGACGACCACCGCGGGCATCCCCAGCTCGGCGAGCACGTCGAGGCGCGAGTCCTCGAGCGCGACGTTGACGACGACGACCGCGTCGACCCCGCCCGTGCTCCACCGCCGGTAGGCCGCGATCTCCGCGGCGTGGTCCGGCACGACGTGCAGCAGCAGCGACCGGCCTTCGCCCGACAGCCGCTCCTCGATCCCGGAGATGAGCTCGGCGAAGAACGGCTCGATCCCCAGCAGGCGCACGGGTCGCGCCAGCACGAGACCGACGGCGTCCGGGTGCGTCACGGGCCCGAGCGTAGCCCCGCCGCGGGGTCGCGCGGCACCGGCGGCAGACGCACCGCCGCCGGCGTCCCCGGCACCGCCGAGGCCGCGGGGGCCGACGGCGCCGAGCCGTCGGCCCACCACGGTGCCTCAGGCCCGCGAGGGAGCGGCGGCCGGGACGACGACGTCGTTCGCGGTCCGCAGCACGGGCGGCGCGACGAGCGCGGCGGTGTCGAGCGCGCTCGTCGTGCGGACGTGGAACGTGACGGACGCGCCCGCGGGCAGGTCGACGAGGGCGTCGTCGACCGTCGCGTCCGGGTCGAGCCGGTCGACGAGCAGCGTGACGTCCCGCGCGAGCGCCCGGGCCGTGACTCGCACGGCGTAGCCGTCGGGCTCGGGCTCCACGGTCGCGTCGAGCGGGCTCGGGTCGAGACGGAGCTCGACGTCCGGCGCCCACGCGTGCACGGTCCGCTCGTCGTCGAGCGTCACGACGAGCACCTCGCGGGACGCGTCGTGCGGCGACGCGAGCGCGGCCGGCAGCGGGAGCGTGCCGACGGACCGCGGTGCCACGGCGACGTCGAGCGTGCCCCGGGCGAGCTCGTCGCCCGCGAAGGTCTCGCGTCGCAGCGTCGCCGTCCCGTGCCACGGCTCCGCCGTGTCGTTCACGACGACGAGCGCGAGCCCGCCGTCACGCGGCTGCACCGTCAGCAGCCGCGGGGCGTGCGCGTGCCGCAGCGCCCACCACAGCGGCTTGACGCGCTCGTCGCCGTCGACCGCGGCCCAGGACGTGACCGGCCAGCAGTCGTTGAGCTGCCAGACGATCGACCCCGCGGTGCGGGGCCACCAGGACCGGTGGTGCTCCACGGCGAACGCGACCGCGCGCGCCTGGTTGAGCTGCGTGGCCCAGTGCCAGTCGACGAAGTCCTCGGGGACCCCGAGGTGCGGTGCGAGGCCGCGGTCGAGCTTGCCGTTGCCGTCCTCCGCCTTCTGGTGCAGCAGGAAGGTCGGGTCCTCCTTGTGGGTCACGACCTGGAGGTCCGTGCGCACGGCGCGCGTGAGCGTCGCCCACGTCGGCGGACCCTGGAAGCCGAACTCCGAGCAGAACCGCGGCACGTCGTCGCGGTAGTGCGCGTAGTCGACGCGGTTCCAGACCTCCCACTGGTGGTGCGTGCCGTGGTCGGGGTCGCAGGGGTGGACCTCGTCGGGGGCGAAGCCGGGGGAGTACGGGCTGTTGTCCGCGTACGGCCGGGTCGGGTCGAGCTCGGCGACGACGGCCGGGAAGATCTCGGCGGCGTAGCGCAGCCCCCAGGTCAGGTCGCCCAGCTCCTCCTTCCAGCCCCAGTCCTCGTGCCCCCACACGTTCTCGTTGCCGCCGTTCCACAGCACCAGGCTGGGGTGCGACGCCAGACGCACCACGTTCTCGCGGGCCTCGGCCTCCATCTCCTCGAGGACCGGAGACTCCTCCGGGTACGCCGCGCACGCGAGCAGGAAGTCCTGCCAGACGAGCACGCCGCGCTCGTCGCACAGCTCGTAGAAGTCGTCGGACTCGTAGATCCCACCACCCCAGACCCGCAGCAGGTTGAGGTTCGCGCCGAGCGCCTGGTCGATCCGGCGGGCCAGGCGCTCGCGCGTGATCCGGGTGAGCAGGTGGTCGTCGGGGATCCAGTTGGCGCCCCGGACGAACACCTCGCGGCCGTTCACGACGAAGGTGAACCGGGTACCGTGCTCGTCGCGGCTCCGGTCGACCTCGACGGTGCGGAAGCCGAGCCGGCGACGCCAGGTGCCGAGCACGGCCCCGTCCGGGCCGGCGAGACCGACGACGGCGTCGACGAGCGGCTGCGCGCCGTGCCCGACCGGCCACCACACGGGTGCCTGCGGCACGTCGACGCGCAGGACGCCCTCGGTGTGCCCGGGCGCGACCGTGCCCGTCGCGACGTGGCCGCCGACCTCGGCGCGGAGCGCGAGGGGGGCGTCGCCGCCGGGCAGGCCCGAGCGCTCCACGGTCACGTGCAGCTCCGCGTGACCGGTGCCGTCGGCGTCCACCGTGACGACCGGGCGGACCTGCGCGAGGCGGGCCACGCGCCAGCGCTCGATGCGCACGTCCTTCCACAGGCCCGCGGTCTGCAGGTCCGGCCCCCAGTCCCAGCCGAACGAGCACGCCATCTTGCGGACCATGTTGAACGGCTGCGGGTAGGCGAGCGGGCGGTGCCCGAGCCGGCGCTCCTCGGCCTCCGCGTGGTGCAGCGCCGACGCGAGGTCGACGCGCAGGGTGCCCGCGCCCGTGAGCTCCCGGACGTCGAAACGGTAGGACCGGTGCTGGTTCGCGGTCCGGCCGAGCTCGGTGCGCGCGCCGTCGGGCGCCGTCCAGCCGATCGTCGCGACCGTGTCGATGCCGTCGAACGCCAGGTCGACCCGCTCGTCGCCCGCCGGGACGGGCAGGTCGAGCGGACGCTCGTAGCGCCAGTCGACGTGCCGCATCCAGGCCAGGACCTCCTCGTTGCGGTCGAGGTACGGGTCCGGGATCAGGCCGGCCGCGAGGAGCGCGGTGTGGCTGGTCCCGGGGACCTCGGCGGGCAGGCCGTCGCGGAGCGCGGCGGCGAGCTCGGGGGAGAGGTCCGCGGGGGTGCCGGCGGTCGCGGACAGGGTCCAGCCGTCGGTCAGGTGGTACGCAGTCATGGGTGCTCCAGGTCGCGGGGCGGTACGGCAGCTCGGGCAGCGGCGCGCGGGGTGCGCCGGCGACGGGTCGACGGCGGCGTCGACGCGTCGCCTTACTTCGTCGCGCCCGACGTGAAGCCGTTGTAGATGTAGCGCTGCAGGAACAGGAAGAGCAGCAGGATCGGGATGATCGTGATGACGACGCCCGCGCAGATCAGCTCCCACTGCGAGCCCCACGGGCCCATGAACTTGAACAGCGCGGTGGAGATCGGGAGCTTGTCCGGGTCGTTGATGTACAGGAACGGCAGGAAGAACTCGTTGTAGATGCCGATGCCCTTGATGATCACGACCGTCGCGATGGCGGGCTTGAGGTTGGGCAGGATGATCTGCAGGAAGATCCGGACCGGCCCGGCGCCCTCGATCATCGCGGCCTCGTCGAGCGAGCGCGGGATGCTGCGCATGAACTGCACGAAGATGTAGATCGAGACGATGTCCGTGCCCATGAAGAGCAGGATCAGCGCCCAGCGCGAGCCGTAGAGACCGAGCCCGTTGATGATCTGGAACGTCGCGACCTGGGTGGTCACGCCCGGCACCAGCGTCGCGAGCAGGAACAGCTTGAGCACCGCGCCGCGGCCCAGGAACCGGAACCGGTCGAGCGCGTAGGCGGTGGCCGCGCCGATGAAGATCGTGCCCACGATCGCGGCGACGAAGACGAGGATGGTGTTGACGAACGCCATCCCCATGCCCTGGTTGAACGCCGTCACGTAGTTGTCGAAGTTGAACCAGTTCTCGGGCGGGTCCAGCGGCCCCGTCGCCAGGAACTCCTGGCTGGTCTTGAGCGAGCCGAACAGGATCAGGCCGAGCGGCAGGAGGGTGACGACGGCGGCGACGACGAGCGAGACGTACTTCGCGGTGCCGGTGAGCAGCTTGGTCATGTGAGGTCGACCTCCTCCTCGGGGACGATCTTGCGCTGCATCCAGGTCACGATCAGGACGAAGAGCAGCAGGACGACGGCCATCGCCGACGCCAGGCCGACCGTGTTGCGTTGGAAGGCCATCCAGATGGTGCGGATGACGAACGTCTCGGTGCCGTTGGACCCCCCGGTCATCACGAACGGGATCTCGAAGACCGACAGCGACCCCGAGATGCCGAGGATGAAGGCGAGCCCGACGATGGGCCGGATCGACGGCAGGATGATGTGCCAGAACTCGTGCCAGCGCGTCGCGCCGTCGAGTGCGGCCGCCTCGTAGATGTCGGAGTTGATGGACTGGATCGCGCCCAGGAACATCACGAACGTGAGGCCGGTGTAGCGCCAGACCGACACCGAGGCGAGCGTGTAGTTCGCGATGTCGGGGTCGCCCGTCCACTGGTGGATCAGGCCGTCGAGCCCGGCCTTCATGAGCACCGTGTCCAGGCCGCCGCCCGGCTTGAGGAAGTTGAGGAAGATCAGGCCGATCGCCACGCCGTTGATCAGGTACGGGAAGAACAGGATGCCCTTCCACATGTTCTTGAACCGGACCTTGAAGGACAGCAGCGTCGCGAAGTAGAGCGCGAGCGCCATCTGCACGAACGAGCCGACGACGTAGTACAGCGAGACCAGGAAGACGCGGACGTTGTCCGGGTCCGTGAAGACCTCGACGTAGTTGTCGAACCCGACCAGGTTCTTGGTCTTGTCGAGCCCGTCCCAGTCGGTGAAGGAGTACCAGAACATGTTCACGACGGGGACGTACGTGAGCAGCAGGAGCAGCCCGACCGGGATCAGCAGGAACAGGTACGGGGTGAGCTTGCGGGCCCGGCCGGCGGGGCCGCCGCCCCGACGACCCCGGGGGGTCGTCGGAGCGACGGCGTCACGCTCGGCCGCGGCCGCGGGGCCGGTGAGCCCGGAGGGAGCGGTCGTCATCGTGGACCTCAGCCGACGTCCGCGCGGCCCTCGGCCCACTTGGAGTTGAGGTCGTCGAAGATCTCCTGCTTGGTCCGGTTGCCCGAGCGTGCGTCGTCGATGATCTGGACGCGGTACTTCGGGTCCGTCGTGACGATGCCGGACGCGGTGTCGATGTCCGCGAACAGCGACTCCTGGCCCTCGGGGGCGGGGTTCATCGTGATGAGCTCGACGTTCTCCATGAAGCCCGAGAGCGCGTCCGGCACCGGGCCGTCGACCAGCGGCGAGAGCCCGACCTGCGACTCCGAGTAGCCGGAGTCGTGGTTGAACCAGTCGATCCAGGCGCGCGCCGTGACCTTGTTCTTCGAGTGGACGTTGATGCCGAGGTTGTAGTCACCGCCGGCCACCGTGTGGAACTTGCCGTCGACCTGCGCCGGGGTCGGCATGTACGCGATGTCCGCCGGGTCCGCGCCGGCGGCCTCGGCCGCCGCCTGCATCTGCGGGATGGCCCAGGAGCCGAGCACCATGGTCGCGATGTCGCCGATGCCGATGAGGCGCTTGGAGCCCTCCCAGTCGGTCGTCGTCGGGTCGGCCTCGGTCAGGCCGTTCGCCACCACGTCGTAGATGGTCCCGTCGATGACGCCCGAGTCCGACGTGTCGGTCCACGGCGTGTCCGTCTGCGTCATGTCGTTGACGTAGTCCGGGTTCGCGGTGACCGCGCCGCGCCAGCCCTCCCACTGCGAGAGCGCCCACGAGTCCTTGTAGTTGGTGTACAGCGGGGCCACCTTGGCGACGCCGGCGTCCTTGATCTTCTGCAGGTCGTCGAGGAACTCCTGCGGCGTCGTCGGGAACTCGGTGACGCCGGCCTCCTCCCAGACCCGCTTGTTGTAGAGGATGCCCTGGACGTTGCCGACGACGGGGATGCCGTAGGACTTGCCCTCGAAGGACTTGTCGTTGATCCAGCGGTACTCCTTCGCCATCTCGGCCTGGTCGCCGAGCGGCTCGAAGAAGTCGCCGAGCTGGTCGGGCGTCACCGAGCCGGGGATGGCGAGGACGTCGCCGTAGTCGTCGGTGTTCATGCGGGTCTTGACGGTGCCCTCGTAGTCCGTCACGCCCTCGACCTTGACCTCGGTCACGTCGGGGTACTTGGCCTTGAACTCCTCGACGTACTTGTCGAAGGTGCCGTCCTCGACGAGGTCGGTGCGCCAGGTCAGGACGCTGATCGAGCCGCTGGGGGTGTCCGAGCCGCCCTCCGAGGAGGTGTCGGCCGGGTCGTCCGACCCGCCCGAGCACGCGGCGGTCAGGGCGAGGATGGTGCCGGCCGCGGCCAGGGCCATGAGCCGGCGGCGTCGCTGCTGAGGGAACATCGGTGATCCTCTCGTCGTCCCGGCACCTCCGCGTGCCGGCCGTGGGTGGAGGGGCTTCCTTGCCGATCGGGGTTCGACCCCGCTCCGTGTGGCATTCTTAGGCCGGTGAACAAAGTAAGTCAACACGCGTGGGTCCTCCCACCGTGTCCGTTCCCGGATCGTTACCCGGGGCGCGCCGCCGTCGGCACGTCCCGTCGGGGTCGATCCCGCGGTGGCTATCGTGGGCGCACACCGTCGTGCAGCCACGGACAGGAGGTCCGGTGAACAGCTCCCAGCCGGGGCTCGGTGCGGCTCACGCGAGCAGCCGGTCGGCGATCCTCGACCTGATCCGCGCGGCGGGGACCATCTCGCGCGTCGAGCTCACGCGCGTCTCCGGGCTCACGGGCGCCACGGTCTCGACCGTCGTGCGCAAGCTGATCGACGACGGGCTCGTCGTCGAGGCCGGCCGGGCCGAGTCGACCGGCGGCAAGCCCCGCATGCTGCTGGAGCTGGACCCCTACGCGCGGTTCGCGGTCGGCGTGCACCTGGACCACGCGGGCATCACCTACGTGATCGCCAACCTGGGCGGCGCGATCGTCGCGCGCTGGCGGCGTCCGGGTGCGGGGTCCGACGACCCGCGCGTCGTGGTCGAGCGCATCGCTGCCGAGATCCGGGCGACCGTGGCCCGGATCGGCGTCGAGCCGGACCGGATCCTGGGCCTCGGCGTGGTCTCGCCGGGGCCGATCGCGGCGTCCACGGGCATGACGCTCACGCCGCCCGTCATGCAGGCGTGGACCGAGTTCCCGCTGGCGGAGGCGCTCGAGGACGCCGTCGGGCTGCCCGTGCTGCTGGACAACGACGCGACCGCGGCCGCGATCGGCGAGTACTGGTCCGGCGGCGTGCCCACGGGGACCGCGTTCGCGGCGCTCTACATGGGGACCGGGATCGGCGCGGGCATCATCGTCGACGGCACCGTGTACCGCGGCTCGAGCTCCAACGCCGGCGAGGTGGGCCACATCTGCGTCGACATCGACGGGCCGGACTGCTGGTGCGGGAGCGCGGGCTGCGTCGAGGCCCTCGCCGGTCCCGCCGCGGTCGTCGCGCAGTCCCGCGCCGTCGGCGTCGAGCTCGCCGGCCGCAGCGTCTCCGAGGACTTCGCGCAGCTCGCGCGCGCCGCGTCGCGCGGCGAGGAGACGCCGCTCGCGCTCCTCGAGCGGTCCGCGCGGTACGTCGCGGTGGCGGCCCAGACCCTGGCGAACGTGCTCGACGTCGCGCACGTGGTGCTCACCGGACCGTCGTTCGCGCTCGCGGGCTCGCTCTACCTCCCGGTGCTCGAGGAGCGGCTCGCGCGCTCGTTCTTCGCGCGCGGGAGCCACGCCGTCCGCGTCGGCATCTCCTCCAACGCGCCCGAGGCCGCCGCCGTGGGCGCGGCCGCCCTGGTGCTCCAGGCCGAGCTCGCGCCGCGCCGGGCGGGCATGCGGATGGTCCTGGACACGATCGAGGCGACGCCGGCGACCGCGTGACCGGCAGTCGCGTGCGGGTCCGTCAGCCGACGAGGCGGTCGAGCCCCGCGAGCGGGATGGGGAGCCAGGCAGGCCGGTTGCGCGACTCGTACACCGCCTCGTACAGCGTCTTGTCGAGCTCGAGCGCCCGGGTCAGGAGCGCGGCCTGGCCCGGGTCCGCTGTCGGGTCGTCCGAGCGCGGGTCCGGGTTCGGACGGGTGTCCGTGTCCGGGTCCGTACCCGGGCCCGACGAGGCCGCGGCGGCCTCGGCGTAGCCCGCGAGCAGGGCGGCACGTGCGCTCGTCGTCCACCGGTCGGCGGCCTCGCCCGTGAGCCCGCCTACCGCCGCCGCGTAGTCGAACGAGCGCAGGAGCCCGGCGACGTCGCGGACCGCGAGGTCGGGCCGGGTGCGGGCCTCGAGGGGGGCGAGGGGCTCGCCCTCGAAGTCGAGCACCAGCCAGTCGTCGTCGACGTGCAGGACCTGGCCCAGGTGCAGGTCGCCGTGCACCCGCTGGCGCGGGGGCGTCGCCGTCAGCCCGCGCACCTCGTCGGCCGTGCGTTCCACGCCGGCGCGGTACCGCTCGAGCGCGGGGACGGCGGCGAGCGCCCACGCGAACCGGTCGAGCACCGCGTTCGCGAGCCGCTGCGGACCGTCGGCGTCCGCCACCGTGGGGAAGGCGTGCGTCAGCGCGGTGTGCATCTGCGCCGTCACGACGCCGAGCCGGTGGGCGAGCGCGTCGAACGGCTCCTCGCGGACCGCGAGCTCGCACGCGAGCTCGAAGCCGTCGTGGGCGCCCTCGACGAACGCGCTGACCACGCCGAGGTACCCATGCACGTCCTGCGCACCGGCCGGGTCCGGCCACCGCGCCTCGAGCCAGGCCAGCGGCGCCGGGACGCCCCGGTAGCCCTCCGCGACCAGGTGGCGGGGCACGTCGATGTCGGGGTTCTCACCGGCCTGCAGCGCGCGCAGGACCTTGAGGATCCCGCGGCCGGGACGGCCCGGTGCGCCCAGCACGACCGAGGAGTTCGACTGCTCGCCCGTGATCGCGGTCGCCGTCGTCAGGTCGACTGCGGCCGGCGCGCCCCCGGGACCGTCCGCGACCGCGAACCACGCGCGCAGGAACGCCGGGTGCGCGGCGCCGTCCACGACCACCCGCCCGTCGCCGAGCTGGGCCTGGGCCGCCTCGCCCGCGGAGCCGTCGGGCAGCACGACCACCGGGACCTGCAGCAGCGCGTCGATCGAGCCCGCGCGTGCCCGGACCAGCAGGACGCGCACGTCGGCGGCGTCGCGATCCGCCGGGTCCGTCAGCGGCAGCACCGCGTGCAGCGTCAGCTCGGCCGGCGCGCCCTTGACGGGGAACCAGCGCCGCGCGGGCAGGTCGGCCGCCAGTGCCGCCAGGACGCGGTCGTCGTCGGCCGTGGGCGTCCGGGCCGTCAGCACGTCACGCCCCCGCCGCGGGGCCGAAGGCGCTCCCGCTTGTCGGACCCGGCGCGGGCGTGACGGACAGCCAGAAGAACTCGCGCGAGCCGAGCGTGAACCGCGCGGAGCCCGAGGCGTCGAGGGACCCGAAGGACGAGCCGCCGAACACGTCGTGCAGCTCGGCACCCGGCCGGTCCGCGACCGTGACGTGGGCGGAGCGCGCGGTGGCCGCGAGGTTGGCCACGACCAGCAGCGTCTCCGTCGGCGTGCGGCGCGTGAACGCGAGCACCGACTCGTGGTCGCACGGCACCACCTGGAAGTCGCCCAGGCCGAGGGCCGCGTGCTGCCGGCGCACCGCGAGCATGCCGCGCACCCAGTGCAGCAGGCTCGTCGGCTGCGCGAGCTGCGCCTCCACGTTGGTGTGGCCGTAGTGGTAGACGAGCGACTGGATCAGGGGCAGGTAGAGCTTGCCGGGGTCCGCGACAGAGAAGCCCGAGTTGCGGTCCGGGGTCCACTGCATGGGCGTGCGCACCGCGTCGCGGTCCGGCAGCCAGATGTTGTCGCCCATGCCGATCTCGTCGCCGTAGTAGAGGCACGGCGAGCCGGGCAGGGACAGCAGCAGCGCGTGCGCCAGCTCGATCTCCTTGCGGCTGTTGTCCAGCAGCGGCGCGAGCCGGCGGCGGATGCCGACGTTGGCGCGCATGCGCGAGTCCGGCGCGTACCAGCCGTACATCGACGCGCGCTCCTCGGTGGAGACCATCTCGAGCGTGAGCTCGTCGTGGTTGCGCAGGAACGTGCTCCACTGCGCCCCGTTGGCCGGGATCGGCGGGGTGTCCGCGAGGATGTCGACGATCTGCGCCGCGCGCTGGTCACGGATCGAGTAGTAGATGCGCGGCATCACCGGGAAGTGGAAGCACATGTGGCACTCCGGCTCCTCCTCGGTGCCGAAGTAGTGCACGACGTCCTCGGGCCACTGGTTCGCCTCGGCCAGCATGATCCGGCCCGGGAACTCCTCCTCGATCATGGCGCGCACGGTCCGCAGGAACGCGTGCGTCTCGGGGAGGTTCTCGCAGTTGGTCCCCTCCGCCTCGAACAGGTACGGGACCGCGTCCAGCCGGAAGCCGTCGATGCCGAGGTGCAGCCAGAACCGCGCGACGTCCAGCATCGCCTCCCGCACGCGCGGGTTCTCGAAGTTGAGGTCCGGCTGGTGGCTGAAGAAGCGGTGCCAGAAGTACTGGCGGCGCACGGGGTCGAACGTCCAGTTGGACGTCTCGGTGTCGACGAAGATGATGCGCGCGTCCTGGTAGCGCGTGTTGTCGTCGGACCACACGTAGAAGTCGCCGTACGGCCCCTCGGGGTCGCTGCGAGACGCCTGGAACCAGGGGTGGGCGTCGCTCGTGTGGTTCATGACGAGGTCGACGACGATGCGCATGCCCCGCGCGTGCGCCTGCTCGATCAGCTCCGAGAAGTCGTCGAGCGTGCCGTACTGGCTGGCGACCGCCGTGTAGTCCGCGACGTCGTAGCCGCCGTCGCGCAGCGGGCTCGGGTAGAACGGCGGCAGCCACAGGCAGTCGATGCCGAGCCACTGCAGGTAGTCGAGCCGGTTGATCAGCCCGCGCAGGTCGCCGCTGCCCGTGCCCGTCGAGTCGGAGAACGAGCGCAGCATGACCTCGTAGAACACCGCCGTGCGGTACCAGCTGGGGTCCTCGACGAGGCCGCCCTCGGTGACCTCCGGGACCTCGGGCTGGCGCATCGCGGGCAGGCGGATCTGCGTCGTCGTCGGGGCGGGCTCCCGCACGCGGGGGAACCGCGCGGGAGCCGGCGGGCTGGCGGTCTGGTTCACGGTGGGTTCCGTCACGGGTGCTCCAGGACGACGATGTGCGCGGGGCGCTCGGCGGGATCGATGCGGACGAAGACGGACGGCCCCCACTCGTAGTGCTCGTCGCGCAGGACGTCGTGCGCGTGCACCGGGCCGCTGGCGGGCAGCCCGAACGCCGCGAGGTCCAGCTCGACCATGCCCTCCCGTGCGTTCCACGGGTCGAGGCTGACGACGGTGACCACCGTGCTCGCGCGGCCGGTCGGGGAGTGCTCCGCCGCGAGGTGGCGCGAGAAGGCCACGGTCGCGTCGTCGCTCGTCGGGTGGACGTGCAGGTTGCGCAGCTGCTGCAGCGCGGGGTGCTCGCGGCGGATCTGGTTGAGCCTGCCCAGCAGGCTCGCGATGCCCAGGTGGTCCGCGAGGGACCAGTCGCGCGGGCGGAACTCGTACTTCTCGTTGTCGATCTGCTCGTCGGCGCCCGGGCGGGGGACGTTCTCCAGCAGCTCGTAGCCCGAGTAGATGCCCCACGTCGGTGCGCCCATCGCGGCGAGCACCGCGCGGACCGCCCAGGCCTGGCCGCCCGCACCCTGCAGGTACGGCGGCAGGATGTCGTGCGTCGTCGGCCAGAACGCCGGCCGCATCCACGCGGCCTGGTCCCCGGAGACCTCCTCGAGGTACTCCGCGACCTCCTCCTTGGTGCTGCGCCAGGTGAAGTACGTGTACGACTGGTGGAACCCGACCTTGGCGAGCGTCTGCATCATCGCGGGGCGGGTGAACGCCTCCGAGAGGAACACGACCTCGGGGTGGTCGCGGGCGACGTCCGCCAGCAGCCACTGCCAGAAGTCGAGCGGCTTGGTGTGCGGGTTGTCGACGCGGAACAGCGTGACGCCGTGGTCGATCCAGACCTGCAGGACGCGCCGGATCTCGCGGGCGAGGCCCTCCGGGTCGTTGTCGAAGTTCAGCGGGTAGATGTCCTGGTACTTCTTGGGCGGGTTCTCCGCGTACGCGATGGAGCCGTCGACCCGCGTCGTGAACCACTCGGGGTGCTCCGCGACCCACGGGTGGTCCGGGGAGCACTGCAGCGCGATGTCGAGCGCGACCTCCAGGCCGTGGTCCCGGGCGCGCGCCACGAAGGCGTCGAAGTCCTCGAACGTGCCCAGGCTGGGCTCGATGGCGTCGTGGCCCCCGTCCGCCGAGCCGATCGCGTACGGCGACCCCGGGTCGCCCGGCAGCGCGCCGAGCGAGTTGTTCCGTCCCTTGCGGTTGGTCACGCCGATCGGGTGGATCGGCGTCAGGTAGACCACGTCGAAGCCCATCGCCGCGATCCGCGGCAGCTGCTCGGCGGCGGTGCGCAGCGTGCCGGAGCGCCACTCCTGCGCGCGGTCGTCCCACTGCGCGCCGTGCGAGCGCGGGAACAGCTCGTACCAGGAGCCGGCGAGCGCGAGCGGCCGCTCGACCACCAGCGGGTACGCGGGCGACGCGGTGACCAGGTCCCGCAGGGGCTCGCGCGCGAGCGCCTGGCGGACGTGCGGGGACAGCGCCCACGCGAGGCGCTCGCCGGGGAAGCGGTGCGTGTCGCGCAGCGCCTCGACCGCGTCGCGCAGGGTCGCGGCGCCGTGCTCGCTCATCGCGTCCTCGCCCGTGCGGTCCGCCGCGCGCGAGAGCAGGACGGCGCCCTCGGCCAGCATGAGCTCGACGTCGATGCCCGCCTCGACCTTGATCGCGGCGTCGTGCGCCCAGGTGGCGTACGGGTCCGACCAGCCCTCGACGCGGAACGTCCAGCGGCCCGTCCGGTCGGGGACCAGGCGCGCCTCGTACCGGTCCAGGCCCGGTGCGATGTCGACCATCGGCGCCCGCATGTGGACCTGGCCGTCGGGGTCGACGAGGACGGCGGTCGCGGCGACCGCGTCGTGCCCCTCGCGGAACACCGTCGCCCGGACGGGGAACGCCTCGCCCACCACGGCCTTGGCCGGGAAGCGCCCCGCCTCCGCGACCGGCTGCACGTCGACCACGGGGATGCGGCCGATCGGTGCCGGACGGTCCTGGGTGAGCACGCTGCCCGTGGGGGGCTCGTCGTCCCCTGGGGGTGTGCCGGTTCCTGTGGGGGTGGCGGTGGCCGCGGGCTCGTCGGCGGGCGCCGGCGGAGCGGGGGGGACCGGAGGGACGGGGGCTGCGGCTGCGGCGTTCGCGGTGCTCGCGACGCGACCGGCGTCGGCCTGGGCGGCCACGGTCGCGTCGCGGGAGCTCCGGCGGCGCCGACCGGGTGCGGCGGGGGAGGTCGTCACGCTCCCGAACCTATCCGCAGGTGCGGGGGCGAGGCATCCGCTGACGGCGATGCCGCACGTCGCGGCCCCGCCGCGGGCTCGTCGTCGTTCCCTGCCGGTGCTGTCCTGCCGGGTTCTCTGCCGGGGCTCGTCTGCCGGGCGGTTGCCGCGGTCAGGCCAGGGCGCGGCCCACCGTGCGGCCCGTGAAGAGGCACCCGCCCAGGAACGTGCCCTCGAGCGCGCGGTGGCCGTGCACGCCGCCCCCGCCGAACCCCGCCGCCTCGCCGGCGGCCCAGAGCCCGGGCAGCACCTGCCCGTCGGGGCGCAGCACCCGTCCCTCGAGGTCGGTGTGCAGGCCGCCGAGCGTCTTGCGGGTCAGCACCGAGAGCCGCACGGCGAGCAGCGGGCCGTGCGCGGGGTCCAGGAGCCGGTGCGGCTTGGCGACACGGATCAGCTTGTCGACGACGTACGTGCGCGCCTGGGCCGTCGCGACGACCTGGAGGTCCTTGCCGAGGCCGGAGGTCACCTGCCGGTCGCGCTCGACGATCGTGCGCTCGAGCTCCGCGGCGTCGATCCGGTCGGTGCCGGTGAGCGCGTTCATGCGGGCGGCGAGCTCGGCCGGCGTGCTCGCCCAGAGGAACTCGTCGGAGCCCTCCGCGAACGCCTCGACGGGACCGACCGCGCCCGGCCTGACCCGCTCGAGCAGGAGGCGCAGGTCCTTGCCCGTGAGGTCGGGGTTCTGCTCCGAGCCGGACAGCGCGAACTCCGAGCCGAGGATCGTCTTGTCGAGCACGAACCACGAGTGGTCGTCGCCGCGGCGAGTGATGTGCTGCAGCGCGCCGAGCGAGTCGAAGCCGGGGAACAGCGGGACCGGCAGCCGGTGGCCGTCCGCGTCGAGCCACAGCGAGGACGGCCCGGGCAGGATCCGGATGCCGTGGCCGGTCCAGACCGGCGAGTGGTTGGTGATGCCCTCCGGGTAGTGCCACATCCGGTCCTCGTGGACCACCGCGGCGCCCGCGCCGCGTGCGGCCCGGATGCCGGAGCCGTCGACGTGGTCGGGGACGCCGGAGAGCATGCGTGCGGGCAGGCGGCCCGCGTCGGCGGGCCAGGTCGCGCGCACCAGGTCGTGGTTCGCGCCGATGCCGCCGGTGGCGACGACGACCGCGTCGGCCGCGACCTCGAACGATGCGACGACGTCGCGCGAGGACGGCACCGCGCGGCCCCCGTGGTCGTCCCGCAGCACGTCGCCGCGCACGCCCGTGACCCGCCCGTCGGTCACGACCAGGTCCGTCACGCGGTGCCGGAACCGGACCTCGACCAGCCCGGCGCGGCGGGCGTCGAGCAGCGCGCGGACGAACGGCTCGAGGATGCCGGGGCCCGTGCCCCAGGTGACGTGGAAGCGCGGCACGGAGTTGCCGTGGCCGCCCGCGGTGTAGCCGCCGCGCTCGGCCCACTGGACCAGCGGGAACCAGCGCACGCCGAGGCCGTGCAGCCAGGAGCGCAGCCCGCCCGCGGCGAAGTCCACGAACCCCTCGGCCCACGCGCGGCCCCACCGGTCGCTGCCGTCGTCGGCGAACTGCGCGGAGCCGAACCAGTCGGCGAGCGCCAGCTCCGCGCCGTCCCGGACGCCGAGGCGCCGCTGCTCGGGGGAGTCGACCAGGAACAGACCGCCGAAGGACCAGAACGCCTGCCCGCCGAGCGAGGCCGCGTTCTCCGCGTCCAACAGCAGGACCCGCCGGCCCGCGGCGGTGAGCTCAGCGGTGGCGACCAGGCCGGCGAGGCCGGCGCCGACGACCACGACGTCGTGGGTTCCCATGTGTCGGAGCCTACGTCCTTGGACGCGTGTCCAACAGGGTCGGCGCCCGCGTCAGGGCGTCGGCTGCACCGCGCGTCCGTGCCCCGGCGCGCTCCGGGCGGTCGAGACGGCGAGCGAGCGCCCCCAGCCCCGCGCCAGGTCGAGCTGACCGGGGGCGACGAGAGCGCGCCCGTCGTCGAGCTGCTCGACCGCGAACCCCTGGCAGGGGGCGACCAGGTCGGCGCCGGCCTTGGCCGCGAGCTTCTCGATCCGCAGGCCCGCCGAGCCGGAGAAGCGGCCCGGACCCCGGGTGTCGAACACCGCGAGGCGCCGTCCGCGCAGCCCGGGCAGGGCGTCGAACCACTCGTGCACCCCGAGGTCGCCGGGCTGGGCGCCGCGGGCCCGCGCGAGCGCACGGCTGCGGGGGGTGGACAGCCCGCGCATGTGCGTCGGGGCGCCGATCACGAGCAGCTCGGAGCGCAGCACGGTGTCGTCGCGCGCCGCGGCCTCCGCGACGTCGAGCGCGGCCGCCTCGAGGCCGCCGTCGCGGAGCCCGGCCGCGACCGCCTCGGCGACCGCACGCGTGCAGCCGAACATCGACTCGAACACCACGACCGCGGACATGGCACCAGCATGCGCGTGGCGTGCCGCCCACCCGTGGGCCCCAGGTCCCGCTCGTCAGCCGTCCGGGTCGAGCACGTACACGCGCATGCTCAGCGGCTCGAGCAGGGTCTCCTCGTCGGCCGCGGTGTGCAGCGCCCCGGCGATCGCCGCCGACCGCTGCTCGTCGGGGTGCTCCCAGACCGAGTCCCACGCCACGCGCCACCGGTCGCCCGGCTCGCCGCACAGCGTGACGTCCACCGGCTCCAGCCGGCCGTTCACGACGACGAGCACGACGTCCAGCGGCTCGTCGTCGGTGTCGACCGCGCGCAGCATCTGCAGCGTGCGGTTGGCGGGGTCGTGCCAGCGCTCGTGGTCGAACGCGACGCCCGCCGCGTCGAACCACGCGAGGTCCAGCCGCCCACCGGGGCGTGCCGCGCGCCCCCGGTAGAAGCGTGTGGTCCGCAGCGCGGGGTGGTCCCGCCGCAGCGCGAGCAGCCCGCGCGTCGTCGCGAGCAGGTCACGACGCCACGGCGTGAGGTCCCAGGACACCCAGGTCGCGGGGCCGTCCTGGCAGTACGCGTTGTTGTTGCCGTGCTGCGTGCGCCCCATCTCGTCGCCCGCCGTGATCATCGGCGTGCCGGCGGCGATCGCGAGCGTGGCGAACAGGTTGCGGATCGAGCGGCGGCGCAGCGGCGCCACGGCCGCGGCGGGCGACTCCTGGTCCACGGGTCCCTCGATGCCGTGGTTCCACGAGCGGTTGTCGTCGGACCCGTCCCGGTTGTTCTCGCCGTTGGCGAGGTTGTGCTTGTGGTCGTACGTGACCAGGTCGGCGAGCGTGAAGCCGTCGTGCGCGGTCACGAAGTTCACGGACGCGTGCGGGCCGCGCACCAGCGGCGGGTCGCTGTGCCCGAACAGGTCGACCGACCCGGACAGCCGGGTGGCGAGGTCCCGCACGCGGTGGCCGGGCAGCCCGTGCGCCGCTCGCGCCGGGTCCGCCAGCCAGAACGAGCGCACGGCGTTGCGGAACCGGTCGTTCCACTCCGCCCAGGGCTGGATGAACTGGCCCGTGCGCCAGCCGCCGGGTCCGACGTCCCACGGTTCCGCGACCAGCTTCAGGCCGTGCAGCGCGGGGTCCGTGGCGGCCGCGACGAGCAGCGGGTGGTCCTGCGTGAAGCCGTCAGCGCCGCGCGCGAGCGTGACCGCCAGGTCGAACCGGTAGCCGTCGACGCCCACCACGTCGGCCCAGTAGCGCATCGAGTCCAGCGCCATGCGGATCACCTCGGGGCGCCGGAAGTCGAGCGTGTTCCCGGTACCGGTGACGTCCGCGAGGTTCGCGGGGACCGCGCCGTCGTGCGCGTAGTAGACCGTGTTGTCGAGGCCGCGCCAGGAGACGTGCTGCCCCGGCATGCCGCCCTCGCACGTGTGGTTGTAGACCACGTCGAGCAGCACCTCGATACCCGCCGCGTGCAGCGCGTGCACCGCCGTGCGCAGCTCGGCGAGGACCGCGTGCGCGCCCTCCTGGCGGGCGGCGGCGGTCGCGTACCGCGGCTCGGGCGCGAAGAAGCCGAGCGTGCTGTAGCCCCAGTAGTTGGTCAGGCCCTTCTCGACGAGGTGCGGCTCGTCGGTCGACGCGTGCACCGGCAGCAGCTCGATCGCGGTGACGCCCAGGCGCAGGAGGTGGTCGACGACCGCGGGGTGCGCGAGGCCGGCGTAGGTGCCGCGCAGCTCGGCCGGGACCTCGGGGTGCAGCATGGTCAGGCCGCGGACGTGCGCCTCGTAGACCACCATGCGGTCCCACGGCGTCCACGGGCGGTTCGCCGCGGGGTCCGGACCGGGCAGCGCGTCGACGTCGACCACGACCGACCAGGGGACGTGGCCCGCCGAGTCGCGGGGGTCCGCCGGGCCGTAGACGTCGCCCCGGCAGTGCTCGTCGACCACGTGGCCGTACGTCGCCGGCCCGTACGTCATCTCGCCCTCGAGGCCGCGCGCCCAGGGGTCGACGAGGAGCTTGGCCGGGTTGTGGCGCAGGCCCTGCTCGGGCTGCCACGCCCCGTGCACCCGGAAGCCGTAGCGCGCGCCGGGTGCCACGTCGGGGACGAAGGCGCTGAACACCCCCAGGGCAGGGCCGGAGAGCGGGACGCGGCGCTCGCTCGTCGTGCCGTCCGGTGCGCCGTCCGCGTCCACCGCGAGGCAGAGGTCGACGCCGGTGGCGTGCGACGCGAGGACGGCGACCTCGACGCCGCCGGGGACGGGGTGGACCCCCAGACGCGGCGGTCGGGAGCCCGGGCGCGGGGCGAGGGCGGGGCCCCCGGTGCGCGCGTCGGAGGGCTCCGGGTGGGTGGACGGACGCGGACTCACGCGGGACATTGTGGCGGACCCACGTGTCCGCGACGTGTCGTCGGCCCGTCGTCGGCCCGTCGTCGGCCCGGTCCGCCGTCCGCAGGGCGAACCGGCGGCGGCGCCCGCCGGTGCGGAGGGTAACGTTCCGCGGGTGAAGATCGTGGTGTGCGTCAAGCACGTGCCGGACATCCAGTCGGACCGCCGGATCGCGGACGGTCGCACCGTCCGTGACGGGGGTGACGGGACGCTCAACGAGCTCGACGAGAACGCGCTCGAGGCGGCCCTGGCGCTGGTCGAGGCGGCCGGCGAGGGCGAGGTCGTCGTCGTGACGGTCGGCCCCGACGACGCGGTGGACGCGGTGCGCAAGGGCCTCCAGATGGGCGCCGACGCCGGCGTGCACGTGGTCGACGACGCGGTCGCGGGCTCGGACGCGCTGGGCACCGCGCGCGTGCTGGCGGCGGCGGTCGCGCGTGTGGGCGAGGTCGACCTCGTCGTCACGGGCATGGCGGGCCTCGACGGCCTGACGTCCCTGGTGCCGAGCGCGCTCGCCGCGCTGCTCGACGTGCCCGCGCTGCCGCTCGCGGCGACGCTCGAGGTCGACGCGGGCGTCGTGCGCGTGACCCGCAACCTCGACCACGCCACCGAGGTGCTCGAGGCGCCGCTGCCCGCGCTGGTCTCCGTCACCGACCAGACCAACGAGCCCCGCTACCCGAACTTCAAGGGGATCATGTCCGCGCGCAAGAAGCCGGTGGAGACCCTCACCCTCGCGGACCTGGGCCTGGACGCCGCGCTCGTCGGCACGTCCGGCGCCTGGACCGAGGTGCTCGAGTCGGCGCCCCGGCCGGCGCGCGAGGACCGCGTCCTGATCAACGACACGGGCGACGCGGGCGTGCGCCTGGCCGCCTTCCTGGTCGAGAACCAGCTCGCCTGAGCGCTCCCGCCCGCACCGCCACCGTTCTGCCCGACGAGACCTGAGGACCCACCCGTGAGCGACATCCTCGTCCTGCTCGACCACACCGCCGCCGGTGCGCTGCGCGCGCCCGTGCGCGAGCTCGTGACCCTCGCCCGCACGCTCACCGACGGCGCGGTGCACGGCGCGTGGGCCGTCGACGGGGCCGAGCCGGACGACGCCGCGCTGGCCGAGCTCGGCGCGCTCGGCGTGGGCACGGTGCACCGGCTGACGAGCGACGGCGACCTGCACGTGGCGGCCGTCCTGGCCGAGGCCCTCGCCTCGCTCGTCGCCGCCACGGGCGTCGGCACGGTGCTCGCGACCTCGTCGTTCGAGAACAAGGAGGCGGCGGCGCACCTCGCCCTCGCGACGGGTGCGGGCGTGGTCACCGACGCCGACGCCGTCGAGCGGGTCGACGGCCGGCTCGTCGTCGGCAAGACCGTGTTCGCCGGGACGTGGACCACGCGCACGGCCGTGCGCACGCCGCTCGCCGTCGTGACGCTCAAGGCGAACAGCGTGACGGCCACCGACGCGCCCGCCCCCGCGGCCCCGCAGGTCGTCGAGCACGCCACCACCGCGAGCGCCGGCGCGCTCCGGGTGCGGCTCGTCTCGCGCACCGAGCGTCCCGCCACCGGCCGGCCGGACCTGGGCAGCGCGAACGTCGTGGTCGTCGGCGGACGCGGCACCGAGGGCGACTTCACGCAGGTGGAGGAGCTCGCCGACGTCCTGGGCGGTGCGGTCGGGGCGACGCGCGTGGCGACCGACGAGGGCTGGATCGGCCACGACGCGCAGATCGGGCAGACGGGCGTCACCGTCTCGCCGCGCCTGTACATCGGCGCCGGCGTCTCGGGTGCCGTGCACCACCGCGGGGGCATGCAGGCGTCCGGCACGATCGTCGCGGTCAACTCCGACCCCGACGCGCCGATCTTCGAGATCGCCGACCTCGGCATCGTCGGTGACCTGCGGACGGTCCTGCCGCAGGCGGCCGCCGAGCTCCGCCGGCTGAAGGGCTGACGCGCGACGCCTCGGCGGCGCGGCTCAGAGCGTGCGCAGCCAGCGCAGCGTGGCGTGGCCCTGCGCGCGCTGGAAGGCGCGCAGGTTGGGGATGCCCGGCGGCGCGGGCTGCAGGCTGCTCCACGTGAAGTAGCCGGCGAGCCCGGCCAGCCCGGCGCGGAGCTCGTCGTCGGACACGCCCACCGACAGGTGGTGACCGCGGAAGATGCGGCCGGGGTCCCCGCCGCCCTGGAGCGCGACGCTCGGCAGCATGAACGCGAGGTCCAGCCACGGCGCGCCCACGCTGGCGTGCGGCCAGTCGATCAACCACACCTGGTCGTGGTCGCCGTCGATCATCACGTTGTCCGCGCGCAGGTCGCCGTGCACGAGCGCGTCGCCCGCCAGTGCCGGCAGTGCGTCCTGCTCGAGCAGCACCAGCTTCTCCAGCGCGTCGCCGATCCAGCCGCCGAGCTCGCCGGAGGTGGCCACCAGCTCGTCCACCACGGCTCCGGGTCCCGCCACCAGCCGGCGCCAGCCCACGAAGTCCTCCGCAAGCTGGTCGTCCGTGCGCGGGAGCGCGTGGCCCGCGAGGGGCTCGGCCTCGGCCAGCGCGCCGACCGCGTCCAGCACCGCGCCCAGGTCGTCGGGCCGCCACGGCAGCTCCGGCGACCGGCCGTGCACCACCTCGAAGCCGAGGACGACCCACTCGCCGTCGTCGCGCGACCACAGCAGCCGCGGCGCCGTGACCTGCGGCGGGAGGGCCGCGGCGTTGCGGATCTCGGCGCGGGCGAGCGAGGGCGAGACGGGGTTCTGCTCCGGCGAGACCGCCTTGACGAAGACGCCGCGACCGTCGGCGAGCTCGAGCACGGCGGCGAACCCGGGGGAGAACCCGCTCGTCGCACCGATCTCGGCGGTCACCTGGGCTCCCGACGCCGTCGAGATCTGCTCGCGGACGTGCCGGGGCAGGTCGCGCCAGTCCAGCCGCTGGCCGCTGAAGGCGAGCGGCAGGGCGAGGACGTCGTCGTCGGGACTCACGGCGCAATCCTGCCAGGCAGCGGGGGGTGCGCGGGGCCGGATCGTGGTCCCGGGGATGTGACGTCCGTGCGCGACCGGACGCCCGTGGCCCCTCGGCACGGTCGGGACCGCGGACGTTCGTAGACTCCTGGGGTGAGCGCGTACCTGGACCACGCGGCGACCACGCCGATGCTGCCGGTCGCCGTGCGCGCGCTGTCCGAGCAGCTCGCCCGGCCCGGCAACCCCTCGTCGCTGCACGCGTCCGGCCGCGCCGCACGTCGCGTCGTCGAGGAGGCGCGGGAGCGGCTCGCCGCGGCGCTGGGCGCGCGACCCAGCGAGGTGCTGTGGACGTCGGGCGGTACCGAGGCCGACAACTTGGCCGTCAAGGGCCTGTTCTGGGCGCGCCGGACGCAGGACCCGCGACGACGGCGCCTGCTGGTGTCGGCGGTCGAGCACCACGCCGTGCTCGACCCGGCGTTCTGGATGGCCGAGCACGCGGGTGCGGAGCTGGTGCTGCTGCCCGTCGACGCCGACGGCGTGCTGGAGCTGGACGCCCTGCGCGCCGAGCTCGAGGAGCACGGCGACGCGGCCGCGGTGGTCTCGGTGATGTGGGCGAACAACGAGGTGGGCGCGCTGCAGCCGCTCGACGAGGTGGTGGCGCTCGCGCACCGGTACGGGGTCCCGGTGCACGCGGACGCGGTGCAGGCGTTAGGCCAGGTGCCGGTCGACTTCGGCGCCAGCGGGCTCGACGCGCTCACGCTGAGCGGGCACAAGCTGGGCGGGCCCGGGGGGACCGGTGCGCTGCTGGCGCGCCGCGGCCTCGAGCTCACGCCCGTGCAGCACGGCGGGGGGCAGGAGCGCGGCGTGCGCTCCGGCACGCTCGACGCGGCGCTGCTGGGGGCGTTCGCCGTCGCCGTCGATGCGGGCGTCGCGGCCCGGCCGCAGGAGTCCGTGCGCCTCGCGGCGCTGCGCGACGAGCTCGTCGCGGGCGTGCGCCGCGCCGACCCGACCGCCGTGCTCCGCGGCCCGCGGGACGGCGCGCGGCGGCTGCCGGCGAACGCCCACTTCACGTTCCCGGGGTGCGAGGGCGACTCGCTGCTGTACCTGCTCGACTCGGCGGGCGTCGAGGCGTCGACCGGATCGGCCTGCCAGGCCGGCGTCCCGCGCCCGTCGCACGTGCTGCTCGCGATGGGTGTGGCGGAGGACGACGCGCGGGGTGCGCTGCGGTTCTCCCTCGGCCACGCGTCGACCTCCGACGACGTGGCGGCGCTGCTCGCGGCGCTGCCCGGCGTGCTGGCGCGCGCCCGGGAGGCGGGCCTCGTCGGCTCGTCGGGGCGTCGGTCGACGCCGGAGGTGGTCTGAGTGCGGGTGCTCGCGGCGCTCTCGGGCGGGGTGGACTCCGCGGTGGCGGCCGCCCGGGCCGTCGACGCCGGCCACGACGTCGTGGGGGTGCACATGGCGCTGTCGCGGACTCGTGACCAGTTCCGCACCGGCTCGCGCGGGTGCTGCTCGATCGAGGACGCGGGCGACGCGCGCCGGGCGGCGGACGTCCTGGGGATCCCCTACTACGTGTGGGACCTGTCCGAGCGGTTCGAGGAGACGGTCGTCGCCGACTTCCTCTCCGAGTACGCGGCCGGCCGGACGCCCAACCCGTGCGTGCGGTGCAACGAGCACATCAAGTTCGCGACGCTGCTGGACAAGGCGCTCGCGCTCGGGTTCGACGCGGTGTGCACCGGCCACTACGCGCGCGTCGAGCACCGCGACGGGACGCCCGAGCTGCACCGCGCGCGCGACGCCGCCAAGGACCAGTCCTACGTGCTCGCCGTGATGGGTCCGGACCGGCTCGCCCGCTCGATGTTCCCGCTGGGCGACGTCGCGTCCAAGGAGGAGACGCGCCGTGAGGCCGCCGCGCGCGGGCTGGCCGTCTCCGCCAAGCCCGACTCCTACGACATCTGCTTCGTCGCCGACGGCGACACCCAGGGCTTCCTGCGCGACCGGCTCGGCAGCCGGCCCGGCGACGTCGTGGACACCACGGGCGCGGTCGTCGGGCAGCACGACGGCGCGTACGCGTACACCGTCGGGCAGCGCCGCGGCCTCGCGCTGGGGCGGCCCGCTCCCGACGGCCGCCCGCGCTACGTCCTGCAGGTCGAGCCGGTGCGCAACCGCGTGGTCGTCGGACCGGCCGACGAGCTGGCGGTGGGCGTCGTGCACGCGGACCGGGCGGTCTGGTACGACGAGGGTGCCCGCGCCGGGGCCGCGGTCGGGTCGCAGGCGCAGAGGCAGGTGCAGGTGCAGGTCCGTGCGCACGGGGCGCCGGTGGCAGGGGTCGTGGAGGCTGCGGCTGCGGCCGCGGCTGCGGCCGTGCCGGTCGTCCCGGGGACGTCCGGTCCCGACGAGCGCGAGGACCGCAGCAGCGTGCGGGTCCGGCTCGTGGAGCCGCTCAGCGGCGTCGCGCCGGGGCAGTCGCTGGTGCTGTACGACGGCACGCGTGTGCTGGGCCAGGCCACCGTGACGGCCACCGAGCGTCCGGGCGCGCCTGCGCTCGCCCCGGCTCGGGTGACCGGGGCCGGCGCGTGATCGCGGTCAGCGGCACCGGGACGTGGCCGGGCAGCGAGGTCCTGGAGGCGCAGAGCGTCGTCGTGGGCGACCTGACCGACACGCCGGCGGAGGTCGAGGGGCTCCCGTTCGCGGTGCACCTGCCCGCCCGCGGCCCGGGCGCGACGCTCGTCGGACGGTCGCTCGCGATGCTGGTCGACCTCGCGGCCGAGCTCGGGCCGCACGGGTGGAAGCTGTCCGACCGTCCCGGCGGTGACGTGACGCGCGCACGTTCCCTGCTGCGGGAGGACCTCGACGCGCTCGCGGTCGCGTGCCACGGGTACGCGGGCCCGCTCGTCGTGCCCGTGCTCGGTCCGGTGAGCCTCGCCGCGGGCGTGTACCTCGCACGCGGCGACCGGGCGCTCGCGGACGCCGGCGCCGTACGGGAGCTCGCGGACTCGCTCGCGGAGGGGGTCGGCGAGCACCTGGCGGCGGTGCGGCGCGCGGCGCCCGGCGCGGTGCCGCAGGTGCTGGTGCACGAGCCGCTGCTCGCGCAGGCCACGGCGGGCGTCCTGCCGTCGTTCTCCGGCTACGCCCGGCTGCGCGCGCTGCCCGGGCCGCTCGCCGCCGAGCGGGTGGGCGCGGTGGTCACGGCCGCGCGCGGCGCTGGCGCGAGCACGGTCGTCGTGCACGGGGGAGCCGCCTGGACCACGCTCCCGGCCGTCCGCGCGAGCGGTGCGGACGGCATCGCGCTCGAGGTGGCCGGGCTGGACCAGGCGGCCTGGGAGCGGGTGGCGGAGGCGGTCGAGGGCGGCCTCCGCCTGTGGGCGCATGTGCCGCCGCAGGAGAGCTCGCAGTGCGCGGGGCCCGACGCGGTGGGCCAGGCGCGCACCCTCACCGCCCCGTGGCGCGCGGTCGGCCTGCCGGTCGCGGGGCTCGACGACGTGGTGCTGCTCGCCGGCCCGGTCGCCGGCGAGGCGCCCGCCGGCCCCGATGACGCGCGCGGGGCGCTCGCGGGCGTGGTGCGCGCGGGACGTGTCGTCGCGGAGCTGGTGCACGGCTGACGGTCGCACGGCTGAGGGGGGTTGACGGCTGCACGGCTGGGGGCTGCACAGCTGGGGGCCGCACGGCTGGTCGGGCCGGGCGCGTGCTCGTCGTAGGCTGCACGGGCGCGGGAACCGCCCGCCCACGGACGGGAGGCGACCCCATGCCCGAGGCCTCGGCCCCGACGAGCCGGCCGGGCATCGCCCGGCCCCTCACGCTCGTGCTGGCGAGCGGCGCCGCGATCGTCGGCGTCGTGCTGCTCCTGGTCGCGCTCGTCACGGTGGGCACGCGCTCGCTCGAGGCGACCGAGTCGGGGGACGTGCCGTGCCTGCAGGCGGTCGACGCCGACGTCGCCGGCGCGGCCGTGCGCAACGAGGTGCTGCCGCCGCGCGCGGTGTGCACCTGGACGGACGCGAGCGGGACGGCCGAGACGGTCGTCGTGGCCGAGGCGTCGCCCGTGCTGTTCTGGGCCGGGCTCGTGCTGTTCGTCGGCGGCGTGCTGACCTGCGTCGGCGTGCTCGTGGCCCCGCGGCTGCGCCGCTGACGCGCGTGTCGGCGGTCCGCGCCAGAATGGTGCGGTGACCGACGCCGCTGCTGCCCCGACCGCTGCCCCGACTGCGGCCCCGAACGAGCGCCCGGCCCGCGACGAGGACGCGGCCGGGCCCGTGCCCCCCGAGGCGCGGCACCGCTGGGACTTGCTCGCGGAGCAGGTGCGCGCGGACCAGTTCGCGTACTACGTGCGGGACGCGCCGACGGCGTCGGACGCGGAGTACGACGAGCGGCTGCGCGAGCTCCAGGCGCTCGAGGACGCGCATCCCGGGCTGCGGACCCCGGACTCCCCGACGCAGCGGGTGGGCGGCACGTTCTCCACCGACTTCCAGGCGGTCGACCACGTCGAGCGCATGCTGTCGCTGGACAACGCCTTCTCCGACGAGGACGTGCAGGCCTGGGCGGAGCGCGTGCAGCGGGACCTCGAGCAGCCCGGTCCGCCGCACTACCTGTGCGAGCTCAAGATCGACGGGCTCGCCATCGCGCTGCGGTACGAGGGCGGGCGCCTGACGCGCGCCGTCACCCGCGGCGACGGCCGCACGGGCGAGGACGTGACGCTCAACGTCCGGACCATCTCGACGATCCCGGACCGGCTCGGCGGGGACCCCGCGTCGCACCCGGAGCTCATCGAGATCCGCGGCGAGGTCTTCCTCCCGGTCGAGGCGTTCACCGAGCTCAACGCCGCGCAGGTCGCGGCGGGCCGGGCGCCCTTCGCGAACCCGCGCAACGCCGCTGCCGGCTCGCTGCGGCAGAAGGACCCGCGCGTGACCGCGTCGCGTCCGCTGCGGATGTACGCGCACGGCGTCGGCGCGCTGCGCTGGGGCGAGACGGGCGCCCAGGCCGACGTGACGCGGCAGTCGCAGGTGTACGACCTGCTGGCGGGGTGGGGCGTGCCGGTCTCGTCGCACACGCGCGTGGTGACGGGGCTGGACGGCGTGCGGGAGATGATCGCCCACTACGGCGAGCACCGGCACGACGTGGAGCACGAGATCGACGGCATCGTGGTCAAGGTCGACGAGATCGCGCTGCAGCGCCGCCTGGGGGCGACGAGCCGCGCGCCCCGGTGGGCGATCGCGTACAAGTACCCGCCGGAGGAGGTGAACACGCGCCTCCTCGCGATCGAGGTCGGGATCGGCCGGACCGGGCGGGCGACGCCGTTCGCCGTGATGGAGCCGGTGTTCGTCTCCGGCTCGACCGTGCGGCAGGCGACGCTGCACAACCAGGACGTCGTGAAGGTCAAGGGCGTGCGCGTCGGCGACATGGTGGTGCTGCGCAAGGCCGGCGACGTGATCCCCGAGGTGGTGGGCCCCGCGCCGCAGGCGCCGGACGACGACGTGCCGCGCGTCGAGTGGCACATGCCGGCCGACTGCCCGGAGTGCGGCACCCCGTTGCGACCCATGCGCGAGGGCGACGTGGACCTGCGCTGCCCGAACGCCGAGTCCTGCCCGGCGCAGGTGCGCGGCCGCGTCGAGCACATCGGGTCGCGGGGAGCGTTCGACATCGAGGCGCTGGGCGAGGTCACGGCCGCGGCGCTGACCCAGCCGGCCGTGCCGGAGACGCCGCCGCTGCGCACCGAGGCGGACCTGTTCGACCTCGTCGGCTACGCGGCGGACGCGCCCGACGACGAGCGTGAGCGCGTCCGGGCCGCGAGCCTGACGCGGCTCGCCGAGATCGAGGTCGTCGTGCGGGACCCGGAGACGGGGCTGCCGCGCGAGGACGAGGACGGCAACGTGCGCCGGCGCACGCCGTTCCGCCGCCGCCTCACCTGGACCCGTGCGCAGCAGGCGCAGGCCGCCAGCGAGGGTCGGGCGCTGCGGGACTGGGAGCCGTCGGAGGCGGCGCGGACGCTGCTCGACCAGCTGGACCTCGCGAAGGAGAAGGAGCTCTGGCGGGTGATCGTGGCGCTGAGCATCCGCAACGTCGGCCCGACGGCCGCCCGCGCGCTCGCCCAGGAGTTCCGCTCGATGGCGGCGCTGCGCGCGGTGGTGGAGGGCGATCCGCAGGCGGCGGCCGAGCGGCTCGCGGGCGTCGAGGGCGTGGGTCCCACCATCGCGGGCTCGCTGGTCGACTGGTTCGCCACGCCGTGGCACGCCCAGGTCGTCGACCGGTGGCAGGCCGCCGGCGTGCGGATGGCGGACTCGTCCGACGCGGACGTGCCGCGCACGCTCGAGGGGCTCACGGTCGTGGTGACGGGGAGCCTCGAGCGGTTCAGCCGCGACGAGGCGAAGGAGGCGATCCTGGTGCGCGGGGGCAAGGCCGCGGGGTCCGTGTCGAAGAAGACCGACTACGTGGTGGTGGGGGAGAACGCCGGGTCCAAGGAGGCCAAGGCGCGCGAGCTCGGGCTCACGATCCTCGACGAGGCCGGCTTCGAGCGGCTCCTGGCGCACGGGCCGGACGAGCAGGCATGACCGCGCTGCCGCGCGTCGCGGTCGCCCGCGGCGACCAGGTCGCGGACGCCGGGGCGCTGACGGCGGAGGCGTACCTGGCGGACCGCCTGGTCGACGCCGACGACGACTACGAGCGGGAGCTGCGGGACGCGCAGCGCCGCGCGCGGGAGGCGACGGTGCTGGTCGCGACGCTGGAGGCGGGCGACGGCCGGGAGGTCGTCGTCGGGACGATCACGCTGGCGCCCTACGGCACGTCCTACGCGGAGGTCGCGGAGCCGGGCGAGCTCGAGCTGCGGATGCTCGCCGTAGCACCCGAGGCGCGCGGTCGGGGCGTGGCGGAGGCGCTCGTCACCGCGGCCCAGCGCGAGGCCGTCGTCGCGGGCGCGCGGCGGCTGGTGCTGTCGACGCTCGAGGCGATGCGCACCGCGCAGCGGCTGTACGCGCGCCTCGGCTTCCGTCCGGTGCCCGCCCGCGACTGGGGCCACGAGGACGTGCGGCTCCTGGTGCACACGTGGACGCCGCCCGCCCCGCCGGGTGTCCTGACCGAGGTGGCGTGCTGGCCGCCGCTGCGCACCGAGACGACGAGCGCGGGCTGGCGGCTGGGGCTCTCGCACGGCCTGACGCGGCGCGCGAACAGCGCCGTGGTGCTCGTCGCCCCCGCCGACGTCGCGGCCGCCGTGGACGAGGTCGAGGCGGTCTACACCGAGAACGGTCAGCGCCCCGTGGTGCGGCTCGGGCGCTCGCCGCTCGAGGACGCGGTCGCCGCCGAGCTCCGCGCGCGCCACTGGGTGACGGCCTCCGAGACGGACGTGCTGGTCGCCGACCTGCCGCTCGACGGCGCGGCCGAGGCCTGCGCGCTCGAGTGCACCGTGACGAACACGCCCGACGACGCATGGCTGGACGCGTACCTCGCCGTGAAGTCGGCGGGCGCCGACCGCGAGGTCGCGCGCGCCATCCTGGCCGGTGGCGTCGCCCAGCACGTCGCGGCCCGGCGGGGCGGCGCGGTCGTGGGCGTCATCCGGGTCGCCTACGAGCAGGACTGGGCCGCGCTCTCCTGCCTCGTCGTCGACCCGCTCGCGCGGCGTGGGGGCGTGGGCCGGGCGCTCACCCTGCGGGCGCTCGACCTCGCGCTCGCACACGGGGCGCGCCGGGCGTTCCTCCAGGTCGAGGCCCACAACGCCGTGGCCGCGCGGCTCTACTCGCGGCTGGGCTTCCGCCCGGCCGACGCGTACGCCTACCGGGAGCCGGCGCCGGCCTGAGCCGAGCGCGACGTCGCCCGGCGCACCCCCGGGTCAGCCGCGCGCGGACCAGAGCAGTCCGCGCTCGACGACCGTGCGCACCTGCGGGACCTCCAGGTCCGCGAGCTGGTGCCCGACCGTGCACACGAAGATCCGGCCCGCGCCCCACCGCCGCGTCCACACGACCGGCGACGTGACCGGCCGGTGCCACGGGTCGTCGGCCCGCGCGGGCACGGTCGTGGTCGCGAGCACCTCGTTGAGCGGGTCCGTCAGCAGCCAGTACTGCTCGGACCGCAGGGAGAACGACGCCACGCCCTGCGTGATCGGGTGCTCCGCGTCCCGGACGTCGACGGTGTGCTCGACGACGTCGCCCGGGTGGGCCGCGAACTGCGCCCCCACCATCTGCAGGTAGTCCGTCGCCATCCGGAACGAGTCGACGACGCCGCCGTGCCACCCGGCGAAGCCCGTGCCCGCGGCGACCGCGGCGCGCAGGCCGCGCAGCTCGTCGGCCAGGATCTCGCCCATGGTCCAGCACTGGACGACGAGGTCGGTCGCCCGCATGGTGTCCTCGTCCGCGTAGACCTCGAGGGAGTCGGACACCGTCACCGCGAACCCGTGCTCGCGCAGGAAGGGCACGAACAGCTCGGCCGCCTCCACCGGCGCGTGGCCGTCCCATCCTCCGCGGACGACGAGTGCTCGCCGCTGCTGCATCTCCACTGTGCCTCCGACGTCGTCGTACGGGGTCGTCCGGACTGTACGGGTCAGGTGATCAGCGCGTCGATGGCCGCGGCCGAGAGCACGTGCTCGGAGGCCATCGCGCTCGCGCCCAGGACGCCGGCCGTCGCGCCCGTGCGGGACGCGACGATCCGCAGGTGCTGCGTCGCCAACGGCAGCGAGCGCCGGTAGACCACCTCGCGGATCCCGGCGATGAGGTGCTCGCCGGCCTCGGCGACCTGGCCGCCGATCACGATCACCGAGGGGTTGAGCAGGCTCACGCACGCCGCCAGCACCCCGCCGATGTGGCGACCGGCGTCGCGGACGGCGCGGCCGGCGTCGATGTCACCGGCGCGCACGAGCGCGACCACGTCGGCGCTCGTCGTCGCCGGGACGCCGGCCTCGGTGAGGGCCGCGGCGATCGCGGGACCGCTCGCGATCGCCTCGAGGCAGCCCGAGTTGCCGCACCGGCAGGGCAGGTCGACGACGCCCGGGACGGCGACGTGCCCGATGTCGCCCGCGGCGCCCTGCGCGCCGCGACGCAGGGACCCGTCGGAGATCACGCCCGCCCCGATGCCGGTCGCGACCTTGACGAAGAGCAGGTGGTCCACGTCGCGCCACTGGCTGGTGTGCTCGCCGAGCGCCATGAGGTTCACGTCGTTGTCGACCAGCACGGGCACGCGCAGGTGGGAGGAGAGGATGCCGGGGACGTCGGCGTCGTCCCACCCCGGCATGATCGGCGGGTTGATCGGCCGCCCCGTGGAGTGCTCGACCGGACCGGGCAGGCCGACGCCCACGCTCACCAGGTCCCGCGCGGGCCGCTCCGCCTTGTCCAGCAGCAGCTCGCCGATCTCGACGACGCGCTCCAGGACGGCGTGCGGCCCGGAGCCGATCGCGATCTGCTCACCGTGCTCGGCGAGCACGGTGCCCGCGAGGTCGGTCACCGCGAGCCGGGCGTGCGTCGCGCCCAGGTCCACCGCGAGGACCACGCGCGCCGCCGGGTTGAACGCGAACGTGGCGGGCGGGCGACCGCCCGTCGAGGTCGCCTCGCCCGCGGGGCTGACCAGCCCGGACGCGAGCAGCAGGTCGACGCGCGCCGCGATCGTGGAGCGGGACTGGCCGGTGGTCGTCGCGAGGTCCGACCGCGTACGGGGCTGGCCGTCGCGCAGGAGCTGGAACATCTCGCCGGCCCCGGTCGGGCGCGGGGCGAACTTGGTCAGCTCGTCCATGCGCACAGTGAACCACTCCGTCCTGGTCGGGCGTCGGCGTGCGGCGCACGCACCCTCGCCCCGGCTTCTGCAGATCGCGATTGTGTAACGCTGCCACACGGAAGACAACTTTTGCTTGACGTTCGGCAGAAGCCTGCCTAACTTCGTCCTCATGGTCGACGAGGACCGCCCCGTCTGGGGCACACCGGACACCGGTGACGCAGCCGGCACCGCGCGCGGCGCATCAGCCGACGGCGCCCCGCTCCTGGCGATGCGCGGCATCGTCAAGCAGTTCCCCGGAGCCCGCGCGCTGGACGGCGTCGAGCTCGAGGTCCGCGCGGGGGAGGTGCACTGCCTGCTCGGGCAGAACGGCGCGGGGAAGTCGACGCTGATCAAGGTCCTGGCCGGCGCCCACCAGCCCGACGAGGGGGAGATCCTGCTCGACGGGCGGCGCGTGACGATCGCCGACCCCGTCGCCGGGCTCCGGCTCGGCGTGGCCACGATGTACCAGGAGCTCGACGTCGTGGACGGGCTCTCCGTCGCGGAGAACATCTTCCTGGGCCACGAGCTGACGAGCGGAGGGTTCACGCAGCGCCGTGCCCAGACGGCCCGGGCGCGGGAGCTCATGGAACGCCTCGGCCACGGCTCGATCGCACCGCACCGCGAGGTCGGCCGGCTCTCCGCCGCGTCCAAGCAGATCGTGAGCATGGCGCGGGCGCTGTCCCACGACGCGCGGGTGATCGTCATGGACGAGCCGTCCGCCGTGCTCGACTCCGAGGAGGTCGCCACCCTCTTCCGCGTCGTGCGGGACCTCACGGCGCAGGGCGTCGCGGTGGTCTACATCTCCCACCGCCTCGAGGAGATCCGGCAGATCGGGGACCGAATCACGGTCCTCAAGGACGGCCGGACGGTCGCGACGGGCCTCCCGGCGACCACGCCGACGCCCGACCTGATCCGCCTGATGACGGGCCGCAACGTCGAGTTCGCGATCCCGCGACGGCCGCCGGTGCGCGAGGACGCGCCCGTGGTGCTGGAGGTCGAGGCGCTGGGCCTGACCGGCGTGTTCGAGGGGGTGTCGTTCACGGTCCGGGAGGGCGAGGTCGTCGGGCTCGCCGGGCTCGTCGGCTCGGGCCGCTCCGAGATCCTCGAGTCGGTCTTCGGGGCACGCCGCACGACGAGCGGGCGCGTCACGGTCGCCGGCCGTCGCCTGCGCACGGGCTCGGTCGCGGACGCCGTCGACGCGGGCGTGGGGCTGTGCCCGGAGGAGCGCAAGAGCCAGGGGCTGCTCCTCGACGAGCCGGTGTACCGCAACATCACGCTGTCCTCCTTCGCCCGGACCGCGCGCGGCGGGATGCTCGACGAGGGCGCCGAGCGCGCGCAGGCGCAGGAGCAGGTCCGCGCGCTCGAGGTCCGGCCGCAGGACGTCGCGCGCACGGCGCGGACGCTCTCGGGCGGCAACCAGCAGAAGGTCGTGCTCGCGCGGTGGCTCGTGCACGGCTGCAAGGTCCTGCTGCTCGACGAGCCGACGCGCGGCGTCGACGTCGGCGCACGGGCCGAGATCTACGCGCTCGTGGCGCAGCTGACGGCGGCGGGCGCCGCGGTCGTCGTCGTCTCGAGCGAGATCGAGGAGGTGCTCGGCCTGGCCGACCGCGTCCTCGTCGTCTCCGAGGGTCGCGTGGTCCACTCCGGGCCGGCGGCCGACATCGACGAGCATCGGGTCCTCGACCTCGTGATGGAAGGGAGTGCCGCGTGAGCGAGAGCAACCTCGCGTCGAGCGCCGCAGACGTTCCGGCCGACGCAGCGCCGCCGGCGGTCCGGCCGCCCCGGGCCCGGGCGTCCGGCCTGCACGGTGCGGCAGCACGCAACCTGGGTCTCGTGATCGCGCTCGTCGCGATCTGCGTCGTCGGGATCGTCACGGCGGGGGACCGGTTCTGGGACCTGTCCAACGCGCTGACCATCCTGCGGCTCGCGTCGGTGATCGGCGTGCTGTCGATCGGGATGACGTTCGTGATCACGGGCGGCGGCATCGACCTGTCCGTGGGCTCGGTGCTCGGGCTCGCGTCGGTGTGGGCGTCCACGCTGGCCACGCAGACCATGGCGCGCGACTCGCACTGGGTGGTGATGGCCGTGTGCGCGATCGCCGTCGGCATCGGCGCCGGCCTCGTGAACGGGGTTCTGATCGCCTACGGGAAGGTGGTCGCGTTCATCGCGACCCTCGCCATGATGGTCGCCGCCCGCGGGCTCGCCGAGATGATCGCGAACCGGCAGACCCAGGTGGTGCGCGTCCCGGAGTTCATCTCGTTCTTCCGCATGTCGCCCCTGGGCGTGCCGATGCTGGTCTGGATCTTCGCGGTGGTGGCGGTCGCGGGCTGGGTCCTGCTGAACCGCACGACGTTCGGCCGCCGCACGGTCGCGGTCGGCGGGAACGCCGAGGCCGCGCGCCTCGCCGGGATCAAGGTGCAGCGCCACACGATGTACCTGTACGCGCTGGCCGGGCTCGCGGCCGGCGTCGCCGGCCTCATGATGCTCGGCCGGACCACGGCCGGCAGCTCCACCAACGGCCAGCTCTACGAGCTCGACGCGATCGCCGCGGTCGTCGTGGGCGGGACGCTGCTGTCCGGCGGCCGCGGCACGATCGTCGGCACCGTCCTGGGCGTCCTCATCTTCACGACGCTCACCAACGTGTTCACGCAGAACAACCTGTCGATCTCCGCCCAGTCCATCGCGAAGGGCGCGATCATCGTCGGCGCGGTGCTGCTGCAGCAGCGGTTCGCCGACCGCTCCCGCGCCGGGACGTAGCCCCCGCGCCACCACCCTCGCCTCAGCCCGCGCCGGCGTCCGCAGCACGTCGGCGTACCTCTCGCGCACCATCGATCAAGGAGGATCGCCATGTCCGCACGTCCCCGTCGCCGCTGGGTCGCAGCCGCAGGAGCCGTCGCCGCAGCCTCGCTGCTCGTCGCCGGCTGCACGTCGAACGAGCCGCAGGAGACCGAGGAGACCGCCACGCAGGAGGCGCCGCAGGCACCGTCGGGCGGGAACGACGAGCAGGGTGACGAGGTCGTCATCGGCTTCTCGGCCCCGGCCTCGGACCACGGCTGGATGGGCTCGATCACCAAGTCGGCCCAGGACGTCGCCGCGGAGTACCCCGACATCGACCTGCGGGTCGCCGAGGGCACCAACGACGTGAACCTGCAGATCAGCCAGATCGAGCAGTTCATCAACGACGGCGTCGACGCGATCGTGCTGCTGCCCTTCGACGGCGCGGCGCTCACCGAGGTCGCCATCAAGGCCATGCAGGCCGGCATCGTCGTGGTCAACGTGGACCGCGAGTTCGACGACCCGACCGCCGCGCGCACCACCGTGCTCGGCGACAACTACGGGATGGGCATCAGCGCGGGCCGGTTCATCTGCGACCAGCTCGGCGGCACCCCCGACGCGAAGGTCGCGGAGATCGCCGGCATCGACTCCCTGCCGCTCACGCAGGACCGCAGCAAGGGCTTCGCGGACGCGCTGGGCGAGTGCGGGCTCAAGGTCAGCAACCGCGTCGCCGCGGACTTCACGGTCCAGGGCGGCGAGGCCGCGGCCGCGAACCTGCTGCAGGCCGCGCCGGAGCTCGACGCGATCTGGAACCACGACGACGACCAGGGCGTCGGCGTCCTCGCCGCGATCGAGGCGGCGAACCGCGACGAGTTCTTCATGGTCGGCGGCGCCGGCTCGAAGAACGTCATGGAGGCCATCAAGGCCGACGACACCGTGCTCAAGGCGACGGTCATCTACCCCTCCACGCAGGCGGCGGACGGCATCAAGCTCGCCCGGCTCCTGGTCCAGGGCAAGTCGATGAGCGACCTGGTCGAGGTCGAGGTGCCCCGCACGGTCCAGCTGTACGCGCCGGTCGTCACCAAGGAGAACGTCGACCAGTACCTGCCGACGGCCTTCGAGTCCTGACCCACGCGGGTGGGGGCGGCTCAGCGGTCGCCCCCACCCCGGTTCCGAGAGGAGGGACCATGACGGCATCCGCTGCGGACCGTCCGCGCCTCGGCGTGGGCATGGTCGGCTACGCGTTCATGGGGGTCGCGCACTCGCAGGCGTGGCGCAACGCCCCGCGCTTCTTCGACCTGCCGGCGGACGTCGACATGGCGGTGGTCGCCGGCCGCAACCCGGCGAACGTGCGCGCGGCCGCGGACCGGCTCGGCTGGCGCAGGGCGGTGACGGACTGGCGCGAGCTCGTCGCGTCCGACGAGGTCGACCTGGTCGACATCTGCACGCCGGGCGACCTGCACGCGCAGATCGCGCTCGCGGCGCTCGCCGCCGGCAAGCACGTGCTGTGCGAGAAGCCTCTCGCCAACTCGGTCGCCGAGGCGCAGGAGATGGCCGACGCCGCCGCGGCCGCGCCGGGCCAGGTCGCGATGGTCGGCTTCACCTACCGGCGCGTCCCGGCCGTCCAGCTCGCGCGCACGCTCGTCGCGGACGGGCGGATCGGCCAGGTGCGCCACGTCCGGGCGCAGTACCTGCAGGACTGGATCGCGGACCCGCAGGCACCGCTCTCCTGGCGCCTGGACAAGCAGAAGGCGGGCTCGGGTGCGCTCGGAGACATCGGCGCGCACGTGGTCGACCTGGCCCAGTTCGTCACGGGTGAGGAGGTCACCGGAGTGAGCGCGGTGCTGGAGACCTTCGTGACCGAGCGGCCCGTGGCCGAGGAGTTCACGGGGCTGTCCGGCTCGTCGTCGGGCTCGGGCGCGACCGGCCCCGTGACGGTCGACGACGCGGCGGTGTTCCTGGGCCGGATGAGCGGCGGCGGCCTGGCGACGTTCGAGGCCACGCGGTTCGCGTACGGGCGCAAGAACGCGATCCGGCTGGAGATCAACGGGTCGGCCGGCTCGCTCGCGTTCGACTTCGAGGACATGAACGTCCTGCACTTCTTCGACGCCCACGAGCCCGCCGCGACGGCGGGCTTCCGGCGGATCGTCGTGACCGAGCCCGAGCACGCGTACGTCGCCGCCTGGTGGCCCGCGGGGCACGGGCTGGGCTACGAGCACGCGTTCACGCACCAGGCCGTGGACCTGGTGCGCGGCGTCGTCGCGGGCGAGCACCCGACCCCGACGTTCGCCGACGGGCTGCAGGTGCAGCGCGTGCTCGACGCCGTCGAGCGCTCCGCCGCGGCACAGAGCACCTGGACCCCGGTCACCACCAGCGCGAGCCGGCCCGCGGCCGCGCGCGACGTCGAGGAGGCCCTGCGATGACCCGACCCGTCACCCTGTTCACCGGCCAGTGGGCGGACCTGCCGTTCGAGGAGGTCGCGCGCCTGGCCGCGGGCTGGGGCTACGACGGCCTGGAGATCGCCTGCTGGGGCGACCACCTGGACCCGTGGCGCTGGGACGACGACGACTACGTCGCGGACCGGCTCGAGGTGCTGGAACGGCACGGACTGAAGGTCTGGGCGATCTCCAACCACCTCAAGGGCCAGGCGGTCTGCGACGACCCGATCGACCAGCGGCACCGCGACATCCTCCCGGACGTCGTGTGGGGCGACGGCGACCCGGAGGGCGTGCGGCAGCGTGCGGCGCAGGAGATGCAGCACACCGCCCGCCTCGCGGCCCGCCTCGGCGTGCGGACCGTCGTCGGGTTCACCGGGTCCTCGATCTGGAAGTACGTCGCGATGTTCCCGCCGGTCTCCGCCGCCGCGATCGACGCGGGCTACCAGGACTTCGCCGACCGCTGGAACCCGATCCTCGACGTGTTCGACGAGGTGGGCGTGCGGTTCGCGCACGAGGTGCACCCGTCGGAGATCGCCTACGACTACTGGACGACGCAGCGCACGCTCGAGGCGATCGGCCACCGGGAGGCCTTCGGGCTCAACTGGGACCCCAGCCACTTCATGTGGCAGCAGCTCGACCCGGTGGACTTCATCCTCGAGCACCGGGACCGGATCTACCACGTGGACTGCAAGGACGTGAAGCTCCGGCTGGGGAACGGCCGCAACGGCCGGCTCGGCTCGCACCTGCCGTGGGCGGACCTGCGCCGCGGGTGGGACTTCGTGTCGACCGGCCGCGGCGACGTGCCGTGGGAGGCGTCGTTCCGGGCGCTCAACGCGATCGGCTACGACGGCCCGATCTCGGTCGAGTGGGAGGACGCGGGCATGGACCGCCTGCTGGGCGCGCCGGAGGCGCTCGAGTTCGTCCGGCGCAACGCGTTCGACCCGCCCGCGGCGGCGTTCGACGCGGCGTTCAGCTCGCGCTGACGGCCTCAGGACCGGATCGCGGACACGCGCGGGACGACGAGGGGCGGCGCGCAGGGCGCGGGACGATACTGACCAGGTGATCTCCCGCGACCTCGCGCTGCGCCTGCGCCGCACCGGCCTGCACTGGCACCCCACGTCCGGGGACCGGTTCGGCGTCCTGGTCGAGGGCGTCGACGACGTCTTCACGGTCAGCGAGATGACGATCCAGGCGCACGACTACCCGACCGGGACGGTGCTGGGGTTCAACGGCACCACCGAGTGGGCGCTGGACTCGGTGGCGCAGGACGACGCGGTGTGGCTGCCGCGCGAGGACCAGCTGCGCGAGCTGCTGGGCGGGACGTTCCGGTCCCTGGCGCGGTCCACCGACGGCCGGCACCAGGTGCTCGTCGAGCTCGCGGGACGGCCCGAGCAGGTGTTCACCGCGGACAGCGCCGAGGACGCCTACGCCCTCGCGCTGCTCGCCCTGATCACCGCGGCCGTCGAGCGGGTGTGACGCGCCACTAGACTCGCTCGCATGTCCACCCTCTCCCGCGACGAGGTCGCGCGTGTGGCGGGGCTGGCCCGGATCGACCTGACGTCCGCCGAGCTCGACCGGCTCGCGGGCGAGCTCGACGTCATCGTCGAGTCGGTCGCGCGCGTGAGCGAGATCGCCACGCCGGACGTGCCGGCCACCAGCCACCCCCTGCCGCTGACCAACGTGTTCCGTGCCGACGTGCCCGAGCCGCCCGTGGACCGCGACGCGGTCCTGGCCGCGGCGCCCGCCGCGCAGGACGGCAAGTTCCTGGTGCCGCAGATCCTGGGGGAGGACGTATGAGCGAGGACCTGACGCGGATCTCCGCGGCCGCGCTCGCGGACCGGCTCCAGGCCGGCGACGTCTCGTCGGTCGAGGCGACGCGTGCGCACCTCGACCGGATCGCGGCCGTGGACGGCGCGGTGCACGCCTTCCTGCACGTGTCCGACGAGGACGCGCTCGCGACCGCCGCCGACGTCGACGCCCGCCGCGCGGCCGGCGAGGACCTGCACCCGCTGGCGGGGGTGCCGATCGCGGTCAAGGACGTCGTCGTCACGCAGGGCGTCCCGACGACCGCGGGCTCGCGCATCCTCGAGGGCTGGCTGCCGCCGTACGACGCGACGCTCGTCGAGCGCATCAAGGCGGCCCGCCTGCCGATCCTCGGCAAGACGAACATGGACGAGTTCGCGATGGGGAGCTCGACCGAGCACTCCGCGTACGGGAACACGCACAACCCGTGGGACCTCGAGCGGATCCCGGGCGGCTCCGGCGGCGGGTCCGCCGCGGCCGTCGGGGCGTACGAGGCGCCGCTGGCGATCGGCACGGACACGGGCGGCTCCATCCGTCAGCCCGCGGCCGTGACCGGCACGGTCGGCGTGAAGCCCACCTACGGCTCGGTGTCGAGGTACGGGCTGATCGCGCTCGCGAGCAGCCTCGACCAGGCCGGCCCGGTGACGCGCACGGTGCTGGACTCGGCGCTCCTGCACGAGCTGATCGGCGGGCACGACCCGCGCGACTCGACGTCGATCGCCGAGCCGCTCCCGGACCTCGTCGGCGCGGCGCGGCTCGGTGCGGGCGGTGACCTCACGGGCGTGCGCGTCGGCGTCATCACCGAGCTGCAGGGCGAGGGCTACCAGCCCGGCGTGCTGGCGCGGTTCCACGAGTCGCTCGAGCTGCTGCAGCGCGCGGGCGCGGAGGTCGTCGAGGTCTCCTGCCCGCACTTCACGTACGCGCTCGCGGCGTACTACCTGATCCTGCCGGCGGAGGCGTCGAGCAACCTGGCGAAGTTCGACGGCATGCGGTTCGGCCTGCGCGTCGAGCCGAGCGAGGGCCCGGTCACCGCGGAGCGCGTCATGGCCGCGACGCGCGGCCAGGGCTTCGGCGACGAGGTCAAGCGCCGGATCATCCTCGGCACGTACGCGCTCTCGGCGGGGTACTACGACGCCTACTACGGCAGCGCGCAGAAGGTCCGCACGCTGATCCAGCGCGACTTCGCCGCGGCCTTCGCGCAGGCGGACGTCCTGGTCTCGCCCACGGCGCCGACCACGGCGTTCAAGCTGGGCGAGAAGCTCGACGACCCGCTGGCGATGTACCTCAACGACGTCGCGACGATCCCCGCGAACCTGGCGGGCGTCCCGGGTCTCTCGCTGCCCGCAGGCCTGTCCGACGACGGGCTCCCGGTCGGCTTCCAGGTCCTCGCCCCGGCGAAGGCCGACGACAGGCTGTACCGCGTGGGCGCGGCGCTCGAGTCGCTGCTGGAGAACGAGTGGGGCGGCCCGCTGCTGGCCCAGGCCCCGGAGCTGGAGGTGGCGCGATGAGCCACGCCGCGGTCGACCTGGTCGACTACGACGACGCGATCGCCCGGTTCGACCCCGTCATCGGGATCGAGGTGCACGTCGAGCTCGGCACGGCCACCAAGATGTTCGACGCCGCGCCGGCCGGGTTCGGCGAGGAGCCGAACACGTCGGTGACGCCGGTCTCCCTGGGGCTGCCGGGCAGCCTGCCCGTGGTCAACGGCACGGCGGTCGAGTACGCGATCCGCATCGGGCTCGCGCTCAACTGCTCGATCGCGGAGACCTGCCGGTTCGCGCGGAAGAACTACTTCTACCCGGACGTGCCGAAGAACTTCCAGACGTCGCAGTACGACGAGCCGATCGCCTACGACGGCTACGTCGACGTCGAGCTCGAGGACGGGACCACGTTCCGCGTCGAGGTCGAGCGCGCGCACATGGAGGAGGACGCCGGCAAGAACACCCACGTCGGCGGCGCCACCGGCCGCATCCACGGCGCCGAGTACTCGCTGGTCGACTACAACCGGGCGGGCATCCCGCTGGTCGAGATCGTGACGCGCCCGATCACGGGCGCGGGGGAGCGGGCGCCCGAGGTCGCTCGCGCCTACGTCCAGACGCTGCGGGACCTGTTCCGTGCGCTCGAGGTGTCCGAGGCGCGCATGGAGCGCGGCAACGTGCGGGCCGACGTCAACGTCTCGCTGCGGCCGGACCCGACGAGCGCGCTCGGCACCCGCACCGAGACCAAGAACGTCAACTCGTTCCGGTCGGTGGAGCGCGCGGTCCGCTACGAGATCTCGCGGCAGGCCGCCGTGCTCGACGCGGGCGGCGCCATCGTGCAGGAGACCCGGCACTGGCACGAGGACACGGGTGTCACGACGAGCGGGCGCGTGAAGTCCGACGCCGAGGACTACCGCTACTTCCCGGAGCCGGACCTGGTCCCGATCGCGCCGGACCGTGCGTGGGTCGAGGAGATCCGCGCGGCGCTGCCGGAGCTGCCGGCGGCCCGTCGGCGCCGGCTGCAGGGCGAGTGGGGCTACGCCGACGCCGAGATGCGGGACGTGGTGAACGCGGGCGCGATCGAGCTCATCGAGGCGACGGTGGCCGCGGGCGCGGCGCCCGCGGCGGCACGCAAGTGGTGGATGGGCGAGCTCGCCCGCACCGCCAAGGAGCGGGAGGTCGAGCTCGCGGACCTCCCGATCACGCCGGCGCAGATCGGCAGCCTCCAGCAGCTGGTCGACTCCGGCCGCATCAACGACAAGCTCGCGCGCCAGGTGCTCGAGGGCGTCCTGGCGGGCGAGGGCGAGCCCGAGCAGGTCGTGGTCGCGCGCGGCCTGGAGGTCGTGTCCGACGACGGCCCCCTGCTCGAGGCGATCGACGCCGCGCTCGCCGCCCAGCCGGACATCGCCGAGAAGATTCGCTCGGGCAACCTCGGCCCGGTCGGCGCGATCATCGGCGCGGTCATGAAGGCCACGCGCGGCCAGGCCGACGCTGGCCGCGTGCGGGAGCTGGTCCTGGAGCGCGTCCAGGCCTGACCCGACCCGCCGGCCTCAGCGCCCGCACGCGACGAGCGCGCCAGCCCGAGCTGGCGCGCTCGTCGCGTTCTGCGCACCCGCGGGCGAAGGGTACGCGAGGGTCGGGCGGGGGCCCGTGCCGACCGCAACTATCGGACGGCCGGTGGTGGGGAGAGGTCGGCCGAGGGCGGACCGGGGTCGCGGGAGGGCGCGACGGCGCCGTCGTGACCGCACAGGGAGGCCGCGCGGCACAGAAGAACCGGGACGGAACGGTCGAGACGGGGTGGACGGGCCGCTCAGGTGGGCCGTCGCGCCGGTTCGCGTGTGGAACGGTATCGAAATCGTTACCTAGAACGTTTCCGATAACGGTTCAGTCGGCGGTAGCCTCGCCGCACCGAGTACGGCCACGTCACGCAAAGGAGCGTCGATGTCCCGCTTCCCCCGGGCCCGCGCGAGCGCCTTGACGGCGATCAGCGCGCTCGTCCTGTCCTCACTGACCGCGGTCGCGGCCTCGTCGGCCGGGGCCGCCACGCCCGCGGCGGTGACGACGGCCGCCGAGCCGGCCGCCGCGACCACGATCCTGTCCACCGACTTCTCCGACGCGTCCTGGCAGGACGACTGGCAGGCCAGCGGGAACCCGACGCTGAGCCTGGTCGACGTCGACGGCGACCAGGCGCTGCAGGTCGCGGGCCGCGACGCCGACTACGTCGGCATCCAGACGCCCGCGGGCGCGCTCGCCGGGCTGGTGCCGGGCGAGACCTACACGATGTCGATGCGCGTCCGGCTGGGTGCCGGTGCCGAGGGCTCCGCGGGAGCCCGCCTCGTCATGAAGCCCGCGTACACGTGGGTCGCCAACGGGAGCATGAGCGCCGCGGGCTGGACCACGGTGAGCGGCAGCTACACGGTCGCCGCCGGTGCGGACACGTCCGCGCTCCAGCTGTACATCGGCACGGGCGACCTCACGGGCGCCACGAGCTACACCTACCTGGTCGACGACCTGTCGGTCGTCGGCCCGCCCGCCGAGCCCGAGGTCGAGACCGTCCTGTCGAGCGACTTCTCCGACGACTCGTGGCAGACGGACTGGGAGAGCAGCGGGTCGCCGACGCTGAGCGTCGTCGACGTGGCGGGCGACCCCGCGCTGCAGGTCGCGGGCCGCGACGCCGACTACGTCGGCATCCAGACGCCCGCGGGTGCGCTGGCCGGCCTGGTGCCCGGGAGCACCTACACGTTCTCGATGCGGGCCCGGCTGGGCGAGGGCGTCGAGGGGACCGCCGGCGTCCGGCTGGTCATGAAGCCCGACTACGCCTGGATCGGCAACACGACCATGACGGCCGCGGACTGGTCCGTGGTCACGGGGACGTGGACGGTGCCGGCGGACGCGGACACCTCCGCGCTGCAGCTGTACATCGGCACGGGCGACCTGACGGGCGCCACGAGCTACACCTACCTGGTGGACGACCTGCTGGTGCAGGGCGAGAGCGGCGACGACGGCGACTACGTGCAGACCGACCCCGACTTCGTCCCCGGCGGCGCGCTGAGCCCGGTGGAGACCCCGGTCTCGTCGGCCCGCGGCACCACCAAGACGACCGCGCTCACGTTCGACGACGGCCCGAACGGGGCGACGACGACGGAGCTGCTCGACTTCCTCGAGGAGGAGGGCGTCACCGCGACGTTCTGCGTGATCGGCCAGAACGTCCAGGCGCCCGGCGGTGCCGACGTCCTGAAGCGGATCGTCGCGGACGGGCACACGCTGTGCAACCACAGCACCGACTACGCGGGCATGGACGGCCTGACCAAGCCTCAGGTCGCCGACAAGCTCAAGGCCAACCTCGAGATCATCCGGGACGCGCTGGGCGACCCCGAGGCCGAGGTGCCGTACTTCCGCGCGCCCAACGGGGCGTGGGGCCAGACCAACCAGGTCGCGGTCGCGCTCGGCATGCAGCCGCTCGCGGTGACGAACCTGATCAACGACTGGGACGGTGCGGAGAACGCGGGCGACGAGGCCAAGCTGACCGCCGCGCTGCGCGCCACGATCACGGGCAACCCGGGCGAGATCGTCCTGGTGCACGACGGCGGCGGCGACCGCACGGCGGGCGTCGCGGCGGTCAAGACGGTCGTCACCGAGCTCCTGGCCGACGGCTGGACGTTCACCCTCCCGGCCGGGGGTGCGGCGCCCCGGGGTGTCACGCTCGTCGACTCGGACTTCGAGGACGGCACGCTGCAGGGCTGGGCGCCGCGCGACGACGGCAACGGCGCACCGACGCTGACGGTGCAGGACGAGGTCGCGCACGACAGCACGTACGCCGTGCGCGTCTCCGACCGCGTGTCGCAGGGCCAGGGTCTGCAGATCGACGTCACCGACGCCGCGACACCGGGTGCGTCGTACGACCTGTCGGCCTGGATCAGGTTCGAGGGCACCCCCGGTGACATGTCGCTCTCGGCGCACACCGTCACGGGCGGGACGTCGACCTACTCGAACGTCGTCGCGCTGACGGGGCTCTCCTCGAGCCAGTGGGTCAACGTGACGGGCACGTTCACCATGCCGGCGTTCGACACCACGGCGGAGCTGTACCTCGAGACCAAGTGGGCGAACGGCGAGGCCGGCAACACGTCGACGTTCGTGGTCGACGACATCTCGATCGTCTCGACGCCGCCCTCGCAGATCCAGGACCTCACGCCGCTCAAGGACACGGTGGACTTCCCCGTCGGCGCCGCCATCGACTCGCGCGAGATGAACGGTGCCGCGTCGGAGCTGCTGCTCAAGCACTTCGACCAGGTGACGGCCGAGAACTACATGAAGGTCGAGGCCTGGTACTCGGGCGAGGGCGTCGACACGTTCCGCATGCACCCCGAGGCGAAGGCCCTCATGGACTACGCCCAGGCGAACGACCTGCGGGTCTACGGCCACGTCCTCGTGTGGCACAGCCAGACGCCGGACTGGTTCTTCCAGGACGACGAGGGTGACGACCTCACGCCGGAGGCGCTGCGGAGCCGGATGCGGGACCACATCACCAACGTCGCGCGCGCCCTGTCCGACGAGTACGGCGCGTTCGGCTCGGACACGAACCCGCTGGTTGCGTTCGACGTGGTCAACGAGGTCATCGACGACGGCACCGCGTACGCCGACGGCATGCGGCGCTCGAAGTGGTACCAGATCCTCGGGGAGGAGTTCGTCGACGACGCATTCCGGTACGCGAACGAGGCGTTCAACGGCGAGTTCGCGGCCGAGGGCGTCGAGCACCCCGTGACGCTGTTCATCAACGACTACAACACCGAGCAGACCGGCAAGCGCGCGCGGTACAAGGCGCTCGTCGAGCGTCTCCTGGCGCGCGACGTGCCGATCGACGGCGTGGGCCACCAGTTCCACGTCGCGCTCTCCACGCCGGTCGGCACGCTCGAGGACGCGATCGCGGACTTCGAGGACCTGCCGGTCACGCAGGCCGTCACGGAGCTCGACGTCTTCGTCGGGTCGGCGGACAACGCCAAGGCGATCGACCAGGGCTACTACTACGACGCCGCCTTCGACGCGTTCCGCGCCCACGCCGACGACCTGTTCTCGGTCACGGTGTGGGGGCTCACCGACGGTCGCTCGTGGCGCGCGTCGAACAACGGCAAGCCGCTGCTGTTCGACGACTACTTCCAGGCGAAGCCCGCGTACTACGGGGCCGCCGACCTGGAGCTGCCCGCGGCCGTGCGCAGCGCGAACGCGTTCGCGGCGGACGCCGACGGCGACTACGGGGTGGGTTCCCCGCAGTGGCAGCGTCTCCCGCTGCACGCGGTCGGCGAGGTCGCCCGGTTCCAGACGCGCTGGTCGGCTGACCACCTGACGCTGTACGTGGACGTCGACGACGCGACCGTGGACGCGTCCGACGCGATCACGGTGGTCACCGAGGACGGGACCGCCACGTTCGGCCGGGACGGCGAGGGCGACCTCGACGGCACGGCGATCGAGCGGGACGGCGGCTGGACCGCCGTCGTGACCGTGCCCCTGGACGGCGCCGCGCGGGGCGACGTCGTCGGGCTCGACGTGCAGGTGGTCGACGACGGCACGACGACCGGGTGGAACACGCCGGGCGTCCTGGGCAGCGTCTCGCTCGTCGAGCCGCTCTCGTTCCTCGAAATCCCGCAGGCGACGGTCGCACCCTCGATCGACGGTGACGTCGACGGGGTGTGGGCCGGCGCGGGGACCGCCGTCACCGAGAAGGTGACGTCGGGCTCGGACGGCGCGCGGGGCACGTTCCGCACGCTGTGGCGGGACCAGACGCTCTACGTGCTGGCCGACGTCGCCGACCCCGAGGTCGACACGACGGGCAGCGACCCGTGGACCAAGGACTCGGTCGAGATCTACGTCGACGGCGGGAACCTGAAGAACGGCTCCTACCGCTACGACGACACCCAGATCCGGATCGACGCGTCCGGCGCGGTCTCGTTCGGCACCGGAGACGAGGCGTTCCAGCGCAACCGGCTGGAGTCCGCGGTCGTCGAGACGGCGGACGGCTACCGCGTCGAGGCGGCGATCAGCCTCCTCGAGTACGGCGGCCTGGGCACGTTCCACGGCCTGGACCTGCAGGTCAACGACGCCGCCGGCGGCAGCCGGCACGCGATCACGAACTGGGCCGACCCGACCGGGACGGGCTACCAGTCGACCGCGCACTGGGGTGTCGCCGAGCTCGTCGGACCCGCGGCTCCCGTCGCCACGAAGCCCGTGGTGACGACGCAGCCGACGGGTGCGACGGTGAAGCTCAACGGCACGGTGACGCTGCACGCCGCGGCGTCGGGGCAGCCGGCCCCGACGGTCGTCTGGCAGCGCCGCGCGCCGGGCTCCGGGACGTGGAAGGCGATCCCGGGCGCGACCGGCGAGGACCTCACGGTGCTGGTGTCGGCGGCGAACGACTTCGCGGGCTTCCGCGCGGTCTTCACCAACACCGCCGGCAGCGCCACGACGAGGGTCGCGGTCGTCAAGGTGGTCCGGGTGGCCCCGAAGGCCACGCGGAACCCGCAGAAGGCGACCGTCCGGGCGGGCACCACGGTCACGCTGACCGCGGCGGCCACGGGCTTCCCCCAGCCGAAGGTCTACTGGGAGAAGAAGAAGCCGGGCTCGACGACGTGGGTCCGCGTCAGCGGCGCGGCCCGGACCAGCATCAAGGTCACGGCCTACCCGGCCAACGACGGGATGCAGCTGCGCGCGGTGTTCCGCAACTCCGCCGGCACGGCACGCTCGGCGGCCGCCACCGTCCGCGTGGCCCAGGTGGCGCCGCGGATCACCCGGCAGCCGACGGCGTGGACCGCCGCGCGGAACGCGGTCACGTCGGTCTCCGTGAAGGTGGCGGGGTACCCGGCTCCGACGGTCCAGTGGTACGAGCGTCGGGTGGGCTCCCGCTCCTGGGTGGCCCTCACGGGCCGGACCGGCACGACGCTCGAGCTGCTGGCCACGGGCGCGCGTGACGGCGCCCTCTACCGGGCCGTGGTGCGCAACGCCGCCGGCTCGGTGACCAGCTCGTCGGCACGCCTGACGGTGCGCTGACGACGCGCGTGGCCGGCCGACGACGCCCGGCCACGCGGTCGCGACGCCGTCTCGGGGGAGGGCTGCCCCCGGGACGGCGTCGTCGCGCCCGGGCACGACGGCGGGTCGGTCGACCGGCTCGCCCAGGCCTGGCCTAGCCTCGGGTGATCGCCCCGGGAGGTGCACCGCGCATGGACAAGCCCACGCTGCTCGGCGAGATGCTCACGCTCCGACCCGTCCGCGCGTCGGACGCGGACCACGTGTGGGAGTCGGTGAGCGACGTCGAGGGGATGCGGCTCACGGGGGAGACCCGCCGCCCGTCCCGCGAGGAGGTCGAGGCGTGGTGCGCCGCGGCCGCGACCGCGCCGGACCGCGTCGACCTCGCGATCACCCTCGCGGGGGACCCGGACGACGAGTACCTCGGGGAGATCGTGCTCGAGAACCTCGACGAGGCCGTGCGCAGCGCCGACCTCCGCCTGGTGATGCGCCCGGGCTACCGCGGTCGCGGGTACGGCACGGAGGCGATCCAGCTGGTGCTGGGCCTCGCGTTCGACGGCCTCGGGCTGCACCGCGTCGGCCTGAGCGTCCTCGCCATCAACTCCCGCGCGCTGTCGCTGTACGAGAACCTCGGCTTCCGCGTCGAGGGACGCCGGCGCGACGCCTACCGCGACGGCGAGCGGTGGTGCGACGGCATCGACATGGGCCTGCTGGAGGACGAGTACCGCGCGGGGCAGCTCGGCTGACGCCGCGCGGGCCGCCCGGCCGGGGCGCACGGGCCGTGCTCGGACCGCCGTGCTGTGGTGCGCGGCCACGTCCGGCACCACGATGACCTCATGAGCGACGAGCGTGGGGGCGGCGAGCGCGACACCCCGGAGGACCGGACCCGTCGGACCGGAGCCGTGCCGTTCGACCCCGCGGTGCCACCGCCGCACGCGGAGGAGGACAGCACCCGCGTCGTGCCGCGCGACCACGCGTTCTTCGGCCACCCGCTGGGGCTGCTGACGCTGTTCGGCACCGAGCTGTGGGAGCGGTTCAGCTACTACGGCATGCGCGCGATCCTGCTCTACTTCCTGACCGACACGATCGCGAACGGCGGGCTGGGCCTGCCCGACGACGTGGGGAACGCGGTCGTCGCGGCCTACGGGGCGTCGGTCTACCTGCTCTCGGTGGTCGGCGGCTGGCTGGCCGACCGGATGATCGGCGCCCGCCGGTCGGTGCTGTACGGCGGGGTCGTGATCGCCGCCGGGCACGTCAGCCTCTCGGTGCCGGACACGCGGTTCTCCTTCGCCGGGATCGTGCTCGTGGCGCTCGGCACCGGGCTGCTGAAGCCCAACGTCTCGAGCATGGTCGGCGACCTCTACGCGCGCGACGACCCGCGACGGGACTCGGCGTTCTCTATCTTCTACATGGGGATCAACATCGGCTCCCTGCTCGCCCCGATCCTGGTGGGCGTCGCGCGGGAGATCGGCGGGTACCACGCGGGCTTCGCGGTCGCCGCCGTGGGCATGGCGATCGCGCTCGTCTTCTTCGTCGCGGGGCGTCGCCTGCTCGCGGGCGCGGGCGAGGTGCCGCCCAACCCGCTGACGCGGGCGGACCGCGCGGGCGTGGTCCGGCTGGTCCTGCTCGTCGCGCTCGGGGCGCTGGTGGCGCTCGCGATCGCGGCGGTCGTCTCCGGCGGGTTCGAGGTCACGACCTACGTCGACGCGCTGTCCTACATCGCCCTCGCCGCGCCGGTCGCGACGTTCTGGGTGATGTTCCGCTCGCCGAAGGTGACCGCGCCCGAGCGCTCGCGGCTGCGGGCGTACGTGCCGCTGTTCGTCGCGGCCATGCTGTTCTGGATGATCTTCGAGCAGGCCGCGAGCACGCTCTCCGCCTACGCGCAGGACCACACGGAGCTCGAGATCTTCGGTCACACCGTCTCGCCGGCGTTCTTCCAGTCCGTCAACCCGGCGGCGATCATCCTGCTCGCGCCCGTCTTCGCGTGGCTGTGGGTCAGGCTCGACGACCGTCCGCCCACCGCGGTGAAGTTCGCGATCGGGCTCACGTTCGCCGCGCTGTCCTTCCTGTTCCTCGCGGGCGCCGCCGCGATCGCCGGCGACGGTCGCTCGCCCTGGTGGGTCCTGGTCGTCGTCTACGTCATCCAGACCGTCGGCGAGCTGTGCCTGTCGCCCGTGGGCCTCGCGGCCACGACGCTGCTGGCGCCGCGGGCGTTCAAGGGCCAGGCCATGGCGCTGTGGTTCCTCGCCACGAGCGCGGGCAACGCCATCACGGCCCAGCTGGTCCAGGTCACGGCCGACGCGAGCCCGCCGGCCTACTTCGGTGGGATCGGCCTCGTCGCGCTGGTGTGCGCGGGGGCGATGTTCGCGGTCGCACCGTGGGTCACGCGCCATATCCGCGAGGGCGCGGACGCGGCATGAGCGGGACGCGTCCGCCGGCGTGCGGACGACGTGAACGGACGACGTGATCGGGCGACGCGGTCAGACGAGCGCGCGGCAGGAGGCGCGCTCGACGAGCGCGGTGGGCAGGCGCACGTGCGTCGGGGTGTCCGTGCCCTGCAGGAGGTCGACGAGCAGGCGCAGCGCCTGCGCGCCGATGTCGCGCAGCGGCTGGTTGATCGTCGTCAGCGGCGGGTCGCACAGCGCGGACTCGGGCACGTTGTCGAAGCCGACGACCGACAGGTCGTCGGGCACCCGCAGCCCGATCTCGCGGGCCACCTCGATGGTGCGGATGGCCGACAGGTCGTTCGCCGCGAACACCGCGGTGGGCCGGTCCGGCCGGGTCAGCAGCTCGCGCGCGGGCTGGTCCGCGGTCTCGGGGCGGTAGCCGCCGATCACGACGAGCGACTCGTCGACGTCCAGGCCGGCGTCCGCCATCGCGGACCGGAAGCCCGCCTCGCGCAGGCGTGCGGACTCGAGGTCCGGACGGCCGCCGACGAGGCTGATCCGGCGGTGGCCGAGCGCGAGCAGGTACTGCGTCGCCATGACGGCGCCCGCGAAGTTGTCCGAGTCGACCGTCGGCAGGCCGGACGGGCCCGTGTGCGGGTCCACGGCGACGACGGGGATGCCGTTGCTCGCGTCGACGACCGTCGGCGTGACGATGATCGCGCCGTCGATCAGCGTGCCGCCCAGGCGGGAGAGGTACCGGCGCTCCCAGCCGACGTCCGCACCGCGCGCGCCGCCCGAGTAGGCGAGCAGCTCGTAGCCCGTCTGCGTGATGGCCGACGACGCGCCCTTGAGCAGCTCGGTGCTGAACGGCTCGAACTCCGCGACCAGGATGCCCAGCACGTTGGTGCGGTGGCTGCGCAGGCTGCTGGCGCCGAGGCTCGCCTCGTACCCGAGGTCCGCGATGACCTGCTGGACACGGTCGAGAGTCGACTGGGCGACGCCGTACCGTCCGTTGACGACCTTGGAGACGGTGGCCACCGAGACCCCGGCCTCACGCGCGACGTCGGCCATCTTGACCCGCCCTGTCAGCTCCACGGCGCGATCCTAAGGCATCGGTTTCATAACGGTGTCGATATCGGTTTCGATAACGATTGACACGTCGCGCCGATACTTGCCAGACTCCGGGTCGTCCAGGTGGGTCAACGAAGACTGGAAGGGACCAGACATGGCAAGGATGCGCCGAGCGGGTGCGGCTGTCGCGCTCGCCACCACCGTCGCTCTGCTCGCTGCGTGCAGCGGCGGCGACGGTGACGACAACACGGGCGACAACCCCAGCGAGGGTGGCAAGGACGTCACCGTCACGTGGTGGCACAACTCGAACACCGGTGACGGCAAGACCTACTACGACAAGGTCGCCGCCAACTTCGAGGCCGCCAACCCCGGCGTGCACGTCGAGGTCAACGCCATGCAGCACGAGGACATGGTGACCAAGCTCGAGGCGGCGTTCCAGGCGGGCGACGCCCCCGACGTCTACATGGAGCGCGGTGGCGGCGAGCTCGCCGACCACGTCGAGGCGGGCCTGACCAAGGACCTCTCGGACGCGGCCGGCGAGACGATCGCCAAGCTCGGCGGCTCGGTCGCGGGCTGGCAGGTCGACGGCAAGACCTACGGGCTGCCGTTCTCCGTCGGCGTCGTGGGCTTCTGGTACAACAAGGCGCTGTTCGACGAGGCCGGCATCACCGAGACGCCGGTGACGATGGATGACCTGTACGCCGCGTTCGACAAGCTGAAGGCCGCGGGCATCACGCCGGTCTCGGTCGGCGCGGGCGACAAGTGGCCCGCCGCGCACTACTGGTACTACACCGCGCTGCGCGAGTGCTCGCAGGACGTCCTCTCGGGCGCCGTGACCTCGCTGGACTTCTCCGACCCGTGCTTCGTCCGTGCCGGTGAGGACGTCGAGGACCTCGTCGCGCAGGAGCCCTTCAACGACGGCTTCCTGACGACGCCGGCGCAGACCGGCGCGACGAGCGCCTCGGGCCTGCTCGCGACCGGGAAGGTCGCGATGGAGATGCAGGGGCACTGGGAGCCCGGCGTCATGCAGGGCCTCACCGAGGACGGCAAGGGCCTGGGCGAGAACACCGGCTGGTTCGCGTTCCCGACGATCGAGGGCGGCGAGGGCGACCAGTCGGCCGCGCTCGGCGGCGGCGACGCGTGGGCCGTGGGCCAGGACGCACCCGACGAGGCCGTCGACTTCGTGCAGTACCTGCTCTCCGACGAGGTCCAGAAGGGCTTCGCCGAGCTGGACATGGGTCTGCCGACCAACAGCACGGCGTCGCAGTACGTCTCGGACCCGGCGCTCGCGCAGCTGCTCGACGTCCGCGACAACGCCCCGTACGTCCAGCTGTACTTCGACACGGCCTTCGGTGCCTCGGTCGGCGGCGCGATGAACGACTCGATCGCGCTGATGTTCGCGGGCCAGGCCTCGCCGCAGGACATCGTCGACGCCACCCAGGCAGCGGCTGACGCGGAGTGACCGACGTGGCAGACGACGCGACCGCCCGCGTGGGCGCCGCCTCGCCTGCGACGTCCACCCTCACGGACCCGGTTCCCGGCAGCGCCTCGGCGCTGCCGGGGGCCGGCGCCCCGGGCGGACGCCGCAGGAACGGTGCGGCCGTCCGCAAGCGCCTCGAGATCGCCGCGTTCGTGGCGCCGGCGCTGATCCTGTTCTTCCTGTTCGTGGTCTGGCCGATCGTCAAGGCCGTCCAGTTCTCGTTCTACAAGTGGAAGGGCTACGGCCCGCTGGTCGACTTCGTCGGCCTGAAGAACTACGTGAGCGTGCTGCAGAACGACGTGTTCATCGGTGCGCTGCAGCACAACCTGATCATCGTGGTGGCGTCGATCGCCATCCAGCTGCCCCTGGGTCTCCTGATCGCGCTGCTGCTCAACCGCCGGATGCGCGGCCAGGGCGTGCTGCGGACGATCATCTTCGTCCCGTACGTGCTGTCCGAGGTCATCGCGGGCGTGGTGTGGCTGCAGATGCTCGCCCCGCGCTACGGCGTGATCGACACGATGCTCGGCTGGGTCGGCCTGCAGGGCCCCAAGCAGGGCTTCCTGGGTGACCCGCGCTACGCGCTGTGGACCGTGATCGCGGTCCTGACCTGGAAGTACCTCGGGCTCGCCATCATCCTGTTCCTCGCGGGGCTGCAGTCCGTCCCCGACGAGCTGTACGAGGCCGCCCAGATCGACGGCGCCTCGTGGTGGCAGATCCAGCGCAAGATCACGATCCCCATGCTCGGCCCGACGCTGCGCACCTGGGCGTTCCTGTCCATGATCGGCTCGCTGCAGCTCTTCGACATGGTGTGGATCCTCACGGGCGGCGGCCCGGCGAACGCGACCACGACCATGGCGACGTTCCTGATCACCGAGGGCACCAAGCGGTCGAACTACGGCATCGCGTCGGCCGCCTCGGTCGTGCTCTTCGTCGTCGCGCTCGTCCTCGCCGTGCTCTACCAGTACTTCATCCTTCGTCGTGACAGCACCGCGACGACGGTCGTCCGGAAGAAGGCCAGGCGATGACCGCCACCACCGACGTGCGGGGTGCCGCGGCGTCACGCTCGCAGGACCAGCAGCGCCACGGGCGCAGCACCAACGTGATGAACGGCGGCTCGCCGCTCATCTGGTTCGGCGCGCTGATCGTCGTCGCGCTCACGCTGGGGCCCGTCCTGTACGGCGTGCTCAGCGGGTTCCGCACCAACGCCCAGCTCGCCGAGTCCCCGGCCGGGCTGCCGGACCCGTGGGTCCTGAGCAACTACTCCGGGGTGCTCTCCAACCCCAGCTTCTGGAAGTACGCGCTGAACTCGACGATCATCGCGGTGATCACCACCGCGCTCGTGGTGATCTGCGGCGTCATGGCCGCGTACCCGCTGGCCCGGTACAAGTTCAAGTGGCGCGAGGGCATCTACATGGTCTTCGTGCTCGGGCTGCTCTTCCCCGCGACGGTCGCGATCATCCCGCTGTTCATCCTCATCTCGAAGGACCTGCAGATGGGGAACACGTGGTGGGGGATCGCGCTGCCGCAGGCGGCGTTCGCCCTGCCGGTGACGATCGTGATCCTGCGGCCGTTCCTGCAGGCGATCCCCGACGAGCTCGAGGAGGCGGCGCAGCTCGACGGTGCGTCCCGGATCGGGTTCTTCTGGCGGATCCTCCTGCCGCTGTCCGGTCCCGGCCTGGTGACCGTCGGCGTGCTCGCGTTCGTCGGGTCCTGGAACGCGTACCTGCTCCCGCTGCTGCTGCTGCAGAGCGAGACCAAGACGCTGCCGCTCGGTGTCGCCGACTTCTCCTCGGAGCACGCGTCGGACATGGCCGGCGTGTTCGCGTTCACCTCGCTCGCGATGATCCCCGCGCTCGTGTTCTTCCTCGCGATGCAGAAGCGGATCGTCAGCGGCCTGCAGGGCGCGGTCAAGGGCTGATGGCGATGACGCAGACCCCCACCCGCCAGGCGGGTACGACCGTCCGCGCCCCGGGCGCGGACGCACCGGTGGCGCCCGGCGCCACCCAGCACGACGAGCCGGGCGACCGGGGCACCGCGGTGCCCCCGGTCAACCGCGCCGTCGACACCGCGACGCACGAGCGCGTGCGCGCCCTCGTCGCGGGCATGACCCTCGAGCAGAAGCTCGCGCAGCTCGTCGGTTTCTGGGAGAAGGGCGACGGCGAGGTCGTCGCGCCGCTCCAGGGCGAGTTCACGCGGGACGGCGGCCTCGACGAGGCGACGCGGCACGGCCTCGGCCACCTGACGCGCGTCTACGGCACGCGCCCGGTCGACCCGGCCGAGCGCGCGGCGTGGCTGTGGCGCAAGCAGCGCGAGCTCGTCGCGTCCAGCGGGATCCCCGCCCTGGTCCACGAGGAGTGCCTCACGGGCCTGTCCGCGTGGCGGGCGGCCACGTTCCCGACGCCGCTGGCGTGGGGCGCGTCGTTCGACCCCGCGCTCGTCGGGCGCATGGCGGGTCTCATCGGCGGCTCGATGCGCGAGCTGGGCGTGCACCAGGGGCTGGCGCCGGTGCTCGACGTGGTGCGCGACCCGCGCTGGGGCCGGGTCGAGGAGTGCATCGCGGAGGACCCGTACCTGATCGGGGAGATCGGCACGTCGTACGTGCGCGGGCTGCAGGACGCCGGCGTGCACGCGACGCTCAAGCACTTCGTCGGGTACTCCGCGTCGCAGGCGGGGCGCAACTTCGCGCCCGTGCACGTCGGTCCGCGCGAGCTCGCCGACGTGCTCCTGCTGCCGTTCGAGATGGCGGTGCGGGACGGCGGCGTGCGCTCGGTCATGCACGCGTACACCGAGATCGACGGCGTCCCCGTCGCCAGCGACCCGACGATCCTGACGGACCTGCTGCGGGACCGGTGGGGCTTCGACGGCGTCGTGGTGGCCGACTACTTCGGCGTCGCGTTCCTCGACCTCCTGCACAAGGTGGCCGACGGGCTCGGCGACGCGGCCGGCCAGGCGCTCGCCGCGGGCATCGACGTCGAGCTGCCCACGGGCGACGCGTACCTCGAGCCGCTCGCGGAGGCGATCCGGACGGGGCAGGTCGACGAGGCGCTCGTCGACCGGGCGGCCACGCGCGCGCTGCTGCAGAAGGCCGAGCTGGGCCTCCTGGACGCGTCGTTCGACGACGAGCCGCCGACCCACGTCGACCTCGACACCCCGGAGCACCGGGAGGTCGCGGCGCGGCTCGCCGAGGAGTCGGTGGTGCTGCTCGCGAACGACGGCGTGCTGCCGCTGGCGGGTGGCACGGGTGCCGGGTCGGCCGCGGGCACCGTCCGGCGCGTCGCGGTCGTCGGCCCCAACGCCGACCGGGCCGAGGCGATGTTCGGGTGCTACTCGTTCGTCAACCACGTGCTCGAGCACCACCCGGAGGCGGAGCGCGGCATCGAGGTGCCGACGGTCCTCGAGGCGCTGCGCGACGAGCTGCCGGGCGTCGAGGTCACCGCCGCGCGCGGGTGCGCGGTCGACGACGACGACCGGTCGGGCATCGCCGAGGCCGCCACGCTCGCCGCGGCCGCGGACGTCGCGGTCGTCGTGGTCGGCGACCAGGCCGGGCTGTTCGGGCGTGGCACCGTCGGCGAGGGGTGCGACCGCGACGACCTCGAGCTGCCGGGCGTGCAGCGCGACCTCGTCGAGGCGGTGCTGGCCACCGGGACGCCCGTCGTCCTCGTCGTGGTCAGCGGCCGGCCGTACGCGATCGACTCCGTGCTCGGCCGCGCCGCGGCCGCCGTCCAGGCGTTCTTCCCGGGGGAGGAGGGTGGGCGTGCGCTCGCGGGCGTGCTCACGGGCCGCGTCAACCCGTCAGGCCGTCTCCCGGTGAGCCTGCCGCGGTCGGCCGGGGCGCAGCCGTACTCCTACCTGAACCCGGCGCTCGGCGGGGACGGCGACGTCACCAACCTGCGCAGCACCCCGGTGCGGCCGTTCGGGTTCGGGCTGTCCTACACGACCTTCGCGTACGGCGCGCTCGACGCGGTGGACGACGAGGTCGCGACGGACGGGCGCATCCGGGTGGCCGTGCGCGTGACCAACACGGGCGAGCGCGACGGCGACGAGGTCGTCCAGCTCTACGCGCACGACCCGGTCGCCAGCGTCACGCGCCCCGTCGCGCAGCTCGTCGGCTTCCGGCGGGTGCGGGTGGCGGCCGGGCAGTCGGCGGTCGTCCGGTTCGACGTCCCGACGACGCGCGTGGCGTTCAGCGGACGCGACATGGTCCGTGCCGTGGAGCCGGGTGCGCTGCAGCTGTGGGTCGGGACCAGCGCCGAGCGCTGCGCCCAGGCGGAGGTCCGGCTCGTCGGGCCGCTGCACCCCGTCCTGGACGACGACCGGTGGACGGTCACCGAGGTCTGCCCCGGGTGATCGTCCCGCCGGGCGGGGGCCCTCCGTCGACCCCGCCCGTCAGCGCCCCGTGACGGCCGTTCCCCCCACGGCCGTCACGGGGCGCTCGACGTCCCGGCCGGTACGGGTCGAGGCGTGGACGCGTGGCATCCGTCCCGTGAGACGGACGTACGCTGTCCGCCGCGCGTCGCCCCCCGACGACGCCTGCGAGAGGAGATACCGCGATGAGCCGTCCGCTGCGCTCCCGGACCTCGACCCACGGCCGCAACATGGCCGGCGCCCGCGCGCTGTGGCGCGCCACGGGCATGGGGTCCGACGACTTCGGCAAGCCGATCATCGCCATCGCGAACTCCTACACGCAGTTCGTCCCCGGGCACGTGCACCTCAAGGACATGGGCGACCTGGTCGCGGGGGCGATCCGTGAGGCCGGCGGCGTCGCCAAGGAGTTCAACACGATCGCGGTCGACGACGGCATCGCGATGGGCCACGCGGGCATGCTCTACTCCCTGCCCTCGCGGGACCTGATCGCCGACTCGGTCGAGTACATGGTCAACGCGCACTGCGCGGACGCCCTGGTCTGCATCTCCAACTGCGACAAGATCACGCCCGGCATGCTGAACGCCGCGCTGCGGCTGAACATCCCCGTCGTCTTCGTGTCCGGTGGACCGATGGAGGCGGGCAAGGCCGTGGTGGCCGACGGCGTCGCCCGCACGCCGCTCAACCTCATCAACGCGATCAACTACTCCGCCGACGACGCGGTGGACGACGCCGCGCTCGCCCAGGTCGAGGAGAACGCGTGCCCCACGTGCGGCTCCTGCTCCGGCATGTTCACCGCGAACTCGATGAACTGCCTGACGGAGGCGCTCGGGCTGTCGCTGCCGGGCAACGGCTCGACGCTGGCGACCCACGCCGCCCGGCGGGAGCTGTTCCTGGAGGCCGGTCGCACGGTCGTGGACCTCGCCCGGCGCTACTACGACGACGAGGACGACACCGCGGCGCCGCGCGCGATCGCCACCAAGGCGGCGTTCGCGAACGCGATGACGCTCGACGTGGCGATGGGCGGCTCCACCAACACGGTGCTGCACATCCTGGCGGCTGCGCAGGAGGCGGGCGTCGACTTCACGCTCGCCGACATCGACGCCCTCTCGCGCCGCGTCCCGTGCCTGTCGAAGGTGGCCCCCAACCACCCCGACTTCCACATGGAGGACGTGCACCGCGCGGGCGGCATCCCCGCGCTGCTGGGCGAGCTCGACCGCGCCGGCCTGCTCGACCACGACGTGACGTCGGTGCACACCCCCACCCTGCGGGCGTGGCTGGACGACTGGGACGTGCGCGGCGGCCAGGCCACCCAGCGCGCGGTCGACCTGTTCCACGCCGCGCCGGGCGGCGTGCGCACCACCGTCGCCTTCTCGACGTCGAACGTCTGGGAGTCGCTCGACACCGACGCGGTGAACGGCTGCATCCGGGACGCCGAGCACGCGTACACGGTCGAAGGCGGGCTCGCGGTGCTGCGCGGCAACCTCTCGCCCGACGGCGCGATCATCAAGACGGCCGGCATCGACCCGGACGTCTTCCACTTCGTCGGCACCGCGCTGGTGTGCGAGTCGCAGGACGAGGCCGTCGACAAGATCCTCCGCAAGGAGGTCCAGCCCGGGCACGTCGTCGTCGTGCGCTACGAGGGCCCGTCGGGTGGACCCGGCATGCAGGAGATGCTCTACCCCACCTCGTTCATCAAGGGCCGTGGGCTGGGCAAGGTCTGCGCGCTCATCACCGACGGCCGGTTCTCGGGCGGCTCGTCGGGCATCTCGGTGGGGCACGTGTCGCCGGAGGCCGCGGCGGGCGGCGCGATCGGCCTGGTGGAGGACGGCGACGAGATCGAGATCGACGTCGAGACCCGGGTCATCCGCATCAACGTCCCCGACGAGGTGCTCGCCGACCGTCGCGCCAAGATGGAGGCCTCGGAGAACCCGTGGCAGCCGAAGGACCGCGACCGCTACGTCTCGCCCGCGCTGCAGGCGTACGCCGCGATGGCGACCTCGGCGGACCGCGGCGCGGTGCGCGACGTGAGCCGCATCCGCCGCGCCTGACCCGTGCCCGGCGAGTCCCGGGGGTGTGACGTGCAGCGGGGGCGCGGCGCTCCTAACGTGTGGGGCATGACGGACACGGCCGCGCAGGGCTCGGAGATCGACATCAAGCCGCGGTCGCGGCAGGTCACGGACGGGTTGGAGGCCACGGCGTCGCGCGGGATGCTGCGCGCGGTCGGCCTGGGCGACGAGGACTTCGCCAAGCCGCAGATCGGCGTCGCGAGCTCGTGGAACGAGATCACGCCGTGCAACCTCTCGCTCGACCGGCTCGCCAAGGCCGCGAAGGCCGGCGTGCACGCCGCGGGCGGCTACCCGCTCGAGTTCGGCACCATCTCGGTGTCCGACGGCATCTCGATGGGCCACGAGGGCATGCACTTCTCGCTGGTGAGCCGCGACGTGATCGCCGACTCGGTCGAGACGGTGATGATGGCGGAGCGGCTCGACGGCTCCGTCCTCCTGGCCGGCTGCGACAAGTCGCTGCCGGGCATGCTCATGGCCGCCGCGCGCCTGGACCTCGCGTCCGTGTTCCTCTACGCGGGCTCGATCATGCCGGGCTGGGTGAAGCTCTCGGACGGCACCGAGAAGGACGTGACGATCATCGACGCGTTCGAGGCCGTCGGGGCGTGCGCCCGCGGGCTGATGAGCGTGGAGGACGTCGACCGCATCGAGCGGGCGATCTGCCCCGGCGAGGGCGCCTGCGGCGGGATGTACACGGCGAACACGATGGCGTCGGTCGCCGAGGCGATGGGCATGTCCGTGCCCGGCTCCGCCGCGCCGCCGTCCGCGGACCGGCGCCGGGACCAGTTCGCGCACCGCTCCGGCGAGGCCGTCGTCGAGATGCTGCGCCGTGGGATCACCGCGCGGCAGATCATGACGAAGGAGGCGTTCGAGAACGCGATCGCGGTGGTGATGGCGTTCGGCGGCTCCACCAACGCGGTGCTGCACCTCCTGGCGATCGCGCACGAGGCCGAGGTCGAGCTGACGCTCGACGACTTCGCACGCGTCGCGCAGCGCGTCCCGCACCTGGGCGACCTCAAGCCGTTCGGGCGCTACGTGATGAACGACGTCGACCGCATCGGCGGCGTGCCGGTGATCATGAAGGCGCTGCTCGACGCGGGCCTGCTGCACGGCGACTGCCTCACGGTCACCGGCAAGACCGTCGCGGAGAACCTGGCGGACGTGAACCCGCCGGACCCCGACGGCAAGATCCTGCGCGCGCTCGACAACCCGATCCACCGGACCGGCGGCATCACGATCCTGCACGGCTCGCTCGCCCCCGAGGGTGCGGTCGTGAAGTCGGCGGGGTTCGACTCCGACGTGTTCGAGGGCACCGCCCGCGTCTTCGACCGCGAGCGCGCCGCGATGGACGCGCTCGAGGACGGCACGATCGTCGCGGGCGACGTCGTCGTGATCCGCTACGAGGGCCCGAAGGGCGGGCCGGGCATGCGCGAGATGCTCGCGATCACGGGCGCGATCAAGGGCGCCGGGCTGGGCAAGGACGCCCTGCTGCTGACCGACGGCCGGTTCTCCGGCGGCACGACGGGGCTGTGCGTGGGGCACGTCGCCCCCGAGGCGGTCGACGCCGGACCCGTCGCCTTCGTCCGGGACGGCGACCGCATCCGCCTCGACGTCGCGAACGCGCGGCTGGACCTCCTCGTCGACGAGGCCGAGCTCGCGGCACGCCGCGAGGGGTGGCAGCCGCTCCCGCCCGTCTACACCCGGGGCGTCCTGGCCAAGTACGCCAAGCTCGTCCAGTCCGCGAGCACAGGCGCCGTCCTCACGTAACCCCACCCACCACCCCCCCGCACCCACACACCCACCCCACCCACGTACCCACCCCACCCACGTACCCACCCACCCACGTACCCACACCGCCGAGCGCGGACGTCGTGGGCCGAGCGCGGACCATCGACGTCCGCGCTCGAGCGGTGCCGTCCGCGCTCGGGGAGGGGGTGGCGGGGTTGCGGGGGTGGGCGGGGCGGGTCAGGGTCGGTCGCATGGGGTTCAGCGAGCAGGACGCGCCGTGGTGGACGCGGGCCGTGGTGTACCAGGTGTACCCGCGGTCCTTCCAGGACTCGGACGGCGACGGGGTCGGCGACCTGCGCGGCGTGCTCCAGCGCGTCGACCACCTGGCCGAGCTCGGCGTCGACGTGGTGTGGTTCTCGCCGATCTTCCGCAGCCCGCAGGACGACAACGGCTACGACATCAGCGACTACCAGGACGTCGACCCGCTGTTCGGCACGCTCGCCGACCTCGACGAGGTGGTCGCGGCGCTGCACGCGCGTGGCATGAAGGTCGTGATGGACCTCGTCGTGAACCACACGTCCGACGAGCACCCGTGGTTCGTCGAGTCGCGCTCGTCGCCGGACAGCCCGAAGCGCGACTGGTACTGGTGGCGCCCGGCGCGAGCGGGGATGGCGCCCGGCGCACCCGGCGCGGAGCCCACCAACTGGGGCAGCTTCTTCTCCGGGCCGGCGTGGGAGTACGACGAGGCGAGCGGCGAGTACTACCTGCACCTGTTCAGCCGCAAGCAGCCGGACCTCAACTGGGAGAACCCCGAGGTCCGCGCGGCCGTCTACGCGATGATGCGCTGGTGGCTCGACCGCGGGGTCGACGGCTTCCGGATGGACGTCATCAACGTGATCTCGAAGACGGTGCAGGAGGACGGTTCGCTGCCCGACGGCCTCACGCACGACGGGCTGCTGGGCGACGGCAGCCCGCACTACACGTCCGGCCCGCGGGTGCACGAGTTCCTGGCGGAGATGCACCGGGAGGTGTTCGCCGGCCGGGAGGGGGCGTTCCTCACCGTCGGTGAGATGCCGGGCGTCACGCTCGAGGACGCGCGCCTGTTCACGGACCCGGCGCGCGCCGAGGTCGACATGGTGTTCCAGTTCGAGCACGTGGGCCTGGACCACGGGCCGGGCGGCAAGTTCGACCCCCGCCCGCTGCGGCTGACCGACCTCAAGGCGAGCTTCGGCCGCTGGCAGGCCGGCCTCGCCGAGACGGGGTGGAACTCGCTGTACTGGGACAACCACGACCAGCCGCGCATCGTCTCCCGCTGGGGGGACGACGGCCGGTGCCGCCGCGAGTCCGCCACGATGCTCGCGACGGTCCTGCACCTGCACCGGGGGACGCCGTACGTCTACCAGGGCGAGGAGCTGGGGATGACGAACGCGCACCTGACCTCGTTCGACGCCTACCGCGACATCGAGACGCTCAACTACCTGGCCGAGGCGCGCGCCCACCGCGGCGAGGGCGAGCTGCTCGCCGCGTTCGCCGCGATGAGCCGGGACAACGCGCGCACGCCCGTGCAGTGGGACGCCACGCCCCACGCGGGGTTCACCACGGGGACGCCCTGGCTCGCGGCCAACCCGAACCACGACACGGTCAACGCGCAGGCCGAGCGGGCGGACCCGCGGTCGGTGTTCCACCACTACCGCCGGCTGATCGCGCTGCGGCACGACGAGCCCGTGGTGGCGCTCGGCGACTTCACGATGCTGCTGCCCGACGACGAGCACGTCTACGCGTTCACGCGCCGGCTGGGCGAGGTGGAGCTGCTGGTCCTCGGCAACTTCACGGCGGAGGAGCGGCTCGCGCTGGTCGACCCGGTGTGGACCGACGCGCAGGTGGTGCTGGGCAACTACGACGACGAGCGCGTCGTCGAGACGCCCGTGGTGCTGCGGCCATGGGAGGCGCTCGTCGTCCGCCGCCGCCCGTGACCGTCCCCCCGGCGCGGCGTCATATCCGAGCGCGGCGTCAGCCCCGAGCGCGGCGTCACAGCCCCGCGATGGTGCGCAGGGCGGCGAGGTGCGCGGCCAGGGCCGCGCGGCCCTCGTCGGACAGGCGCAGCCAGGTCCGGGGCCGCTTGCCGACGTAGCCCTTGCGGACCACCACGTACCCCGCCTGCTCGAGGACCGCGACGGCCTTGCTGAGCTGGGAGTCGCTGATCTCGACGGCGTCCCGCACGGCGGCGAACTCGGCCTCGTCGGTCCCGGCGAGCGCGGACACGACCGTGAGCCGCACGGGGGAGTGGATCACGTCGTCGAGGCGGGCGCGTGCGGGCTCCCCGACGCTCTCCGGGCCGGGCAGCGTGCTCACGCCCGCGCCTCGCGTGAGGCCGCGACGGCGAGCGGTGCGGCGACGACGAGCGCCGCGACGTACCAGTACGCGGGTGCCGCCCGGAAGGACGACAGCCCGACGAAGAGCGCGACCCCGTAGGCGGCGCCCCACCAGCCGACCGCGCGCGACCACCGGCGCACCGCACCCGGCTTGGCGACGGGCGCGGTGCGCACGAACGCGAACCACAGACCCGCCCCGGTCACGACGTACAGGCCGATCAGCACCAGGGCGGCGGCGTCGTCCGGCGCGGCCGACGCGAGACCGGCGAAGAACATCAGCGTGGTGGCGGCGAAGGCGGTGAGCGCGATCGCCCGCCGGTCGCCGCCCTGGGCGCGCAGGGCGCCCGACGCGGTGCCGGAACCGGCGAGCAGCGCGCGTGCCTGCTCCGGGGTGGGTCCCTCGAGCGGGGAGGTGGAGTGGTCATCAGCGGTCATGAAAGTAGTTTCCAAGATGGAAAGTGAACGGTCAAGCCTGTCCGCGTAGCGTCACGGCCATGGGCAAGGTGCACGAGCGGATCGACGACCGGCTGCGCGCGTTCATCGCGGCGCAGCACCTGTTCTTCGTCGCGACGGCGCCGAGCGGGCCGGACGGGCACGTGAACGTGTCGCCGAAGGGCATCGGGGGCACGTTCGTCGTGCTCGACGACCGCACGGTCGCCTACGTCGACGTCACCGCCTCCGGCTCCGAGACGATCGCGCACCTGCGCGAGAACGGTCGCGTCACGCTCATGTTCTGCGCGTTCGACGGCCCGCCGAACATCGTCCGGCTGCACGGCCGCGGGCGGTTCGTGACCCTGTACGACGAGGGGTTCGACGAGCTCCTGGCGCTGTTCCCCGGCGGCGTCGACGAGTCACGCGGGGCGCGCGCGGTCGTCGTGGTCGACGTCGACCGGGTCTCCGACTCGTGCGGCTACGGCGTCCCGCTGATGTCCTACGAGGGCGAGCGTGACCTGCTACCGCAGTTCATGGAGCGCAAGGGCGTCGACGGGCGGGCGGACTACCGCCGCCTCAAGAACCGCACCAGCATCGACGGGCTCCCGGCGTTCGACATGGACCCGAGTCCCGCGCCCGACCCGTCCTGACCTGCGTGTTCCGGCGCCCGCGGGGGGGCTCGGGCCGGTACGGTTCCCCCGGCTCCGACGACGGTGCCAGGGGAAGCAGGGGGTTCTGTGGCGTTCACAGGTGAGCTCGCGGTCTCGACGCGGGGGCTGCGCAAGACGTACCGGAGGCGGAACGGGTCGCGGCAGGTCGCCGTCGAGGGACTGGACCTCGACGTGCCGGTCGGCGGCGTGCACGGCTTCCTCGGCCCCAACGGGGCAGGCAAGACGACCACCATCCGCATGCTGCTCGGGCTGGTGAAGCCGGACCAGGGCACCATGCGCGTCTTCGACCAGCCGGTGCCCGAGCGGCTGCCGGACGTCGTCGGGCGGGTCGGGGCGATCGTCGAGCAGCCCAAGTTCTTCCCGAGCTTCTCCGCGCGGCGCAACCTGCGCCTGCTCGCGGGCGGCATCGGTGCGGACCCGAAGCTGGTCGACGTCGTCCTCGCGGACGTCGGCCTGGCCGACCGCGCCCGCGACCGGTACAAGAGCTACTCCCTGGGCATGAAGCAGCGGCTCGCGATCGCGGCGACCCTGCTCAAGGACCCGGACCTGCTGATCTTCGACGAGCCGACCAACGGCCTGGACCCCGCCGGCATCCGGGAGATCCGCGAGACCATGCGCGGGCTGGCGGACCGCGGCAAGACCGTGCTGGTCTCGAGCCACATCCTGGCCGAGGTCGAGCAGGTCGCCGACACGGTCTCGATCGTCGCGCGGGGCCGGCTGATCGCGCACGGCACCGTCGCCGAGCTGATCGGCTCGCAGGCCGCGACCACCATCCGTGTGGGCATCGAGGTGCCGGGCACCGCGAGCGACGTCCTGGCGGCCCAGGGCTGGACCGTGCGCCGCGACGGGCAGCACCTTCTCGTCGAGGGCGCACCCGGCGGTGCGCGCGTCACCGAGGTGCTGGCGCGCGAGGGCCTCTACGTGGACGAGCTCGTGCCCGTGCGCGTGGACCTGGAGTCCGTGTTCCTGGAGCTGACCGCCGGGCAGGGGCCGGGGACCCGGCCACCCGAGGACCCCGAGCACACGCACGGCCGGCGCGCGGCGGGAGGTGCGGCATGATCCGCCTGATCCGCACCGAGCTGTACCGCTGGAGCGGCCGGACCCTGCTGTGGGTCCTGGCCGCGGCGACCGTCGCGTTCGCCGTGATCGTGCCGCTCAACGCCTGGACCGAGTCGCGGCCGCCGAGCCAGCAGGACTACGAGCGCGCCCAGGACCAGCTCGAGCAGCAGCAGCAGATGATGCAGGAGCAGCTCGACTCGTGCCTCGAGGGCCAGGAGGCGGAACGCGAGGCGACCGGCGACCCGACGCTCGACTGGGGCTGCGAGTGGGAGCCGCGGGTCGAGGACTTCCTGCCGTGGCGCCAGTACTTCGACACCGAGGCCGAGTCGGGCGTCGCGGGGATGGCGATCGTCCTGGTGCTGGCCGGCGTGCTCATGGGCGCGAGCTTCGTCGCGGCCGAGTTCTCCACGGGCGCGATCGGGAACTGGCTGACGTTCGCCCCGCGGCGCGGCCGGGTGCTGACGAGCAAGCTCACCGCGACCGCCCTGGGCTACCTGCCGACGGTGGTCGTCGCGACGGTGGTGCTGGTCGGCGGCTCGTGGCTCGGCTTCCGGCTCAACGACGCGATGCAGAACCCGAGCGTCTACGTCGACGAGGCAGGCGCCGGTCCGGACCTGATGACGCCCGCGAACCTGACGCTCATGGGCCTGCGGATCGTGGCGGTCGCGATCGCCATGGCGGTCGCGGGCGCGGCGCTCGGGTTCCTCCTGCGCCACACGGCGGCGGTGCTCGGGGTCCTGCTCGGCTGGGCGGTGCTCGTCGAGGGCTTCCTCCGGGTGCAGGCGCCGAAGCTCCAGCCGTACACCCTCGCGGTCAACCTCGACGCGTGGGTGCGCGGCGGCACGCAGTACGGCATCGAGCGCTGCGAGTACGACGCGGACAACGGCGGCACCATGTGCGAGACGATCTACCACGACGTCAGCCAGGCGCACGGTGCGGTGGTGCTCGGGATCGTGCTCGTCGTGCTCGTCGGACTGGCCGCCCTGGTGTTCCGCCGCCGCGACGTGAGCTGACACCCGCCTCAGGTCGTCGCCCCCTCGTGCCGAAGCACCAGGGGACGACGAACCTGGAGGCAGCATCAGCACCGCGGAACCGGCCATCTCCACCAGGGGCCTGCGCAAGACGTACCGCCGGTTCGACCTCTCGCAGGTCGTCGCCGTGGAGGGCCTGGACCTCGACGTGCCGGCGGGCGGCGTGCACGGCTTCCTGGGCCCCAACGGGTCGGGGAAGACGACGACGATCCGGATGCTGCTGGGCCTCGCGGCCCCGGACTCGGGCGAGATGCGGCTGTTCGGCGTCCCCGTGCCGCAGCGGCTCCCGGACGTGGTCGGCCGGGTCGGGGCCGTCGTCGAGCAGCCCAAGTTCGTGCCGATGTTCTCGGGGCGGCGCAACCTGCAGCTGCTGGCCACCGCGATCGAGACCCCGCACGCGCGCGTCGAGGAGGTCCTCGAGCTCGTCGACCTGCGCGAGCGCGCACGCGACCCGTTCCGCCGGTTCTCGCTCGGAATGAAGCAGCGGCTCGCGATCGCAGCGACGCTCCTCAAGGACCCCGACCTGCTGATCTTCGACGAGCCGACGAACGGCCTGGACCCGGCGGGCATCCGCGACGTGCGCGCGACCATGCGTCGGCTCGCGGGGGAGGGCCGCACCGTCCTGGTCTCCAGCCACATCCTGGCGGAGGTCGAGCAGGTCGCCGACACGGTCTCGATCGTCGCGCGCGGGCGGCTCGTCGCGGAGGGCACCGTGGCGGCGCTCGTCCGGGGCCGCGGCCAGGTCCGCGTGCTGGTCCCGGACCGCGCCGCGGCGGCGGCGCTGCTCGCCGCGCAGGGCTGGACGGTGCAGCCCGAGGGGGACGGGCTCGTCGTCGCCGGGACCGCCGACGGCGGCGCGGTCAACGAGGTGCTCGCGCGGGGCGGCGTCTACGCCCACGACCTGCGCACGGTGCACGACGACCTGGAGTCCGTCTTCCTCGAGCTCACCGCGCACGTGGGTACGGGCGGCACGCAGCGCCGCGGTCGTCGCGGGCGCACGTCGGACGACCACGAGGTCGTCGCATGAGCGCGCTGGTCCGGGCCGAGCTCGCGCGCGTGCGGGCGCGGACCGTCGTGTGGGGCACCGCGCTCGTGCTCGTGGTCGCGGCGCTCGGGTTCGTCGTGGCGGCGTGGGACGACACGAGGCCGCCCACCGAGCAGCAGGTCGCCGAGGCGCAGGTGGCGTTCGACGCGGCGCTGGCCGACCACGAGCGGCACCACGACGAGCAGGTCGCGCGGTGCGAGGAGGTCGAGGGCGACGTGCCCGCCGACGAGGACGGGACGAGCTGCGAGGAGCTGTTCGCCGCTCCCGTGCTCGAGGCGTTCCTCCCGTACCGGCCGGCCCTGGCGGAGACGTTCGCGCGCAGGCTGCAGCCGATGACCTGGGTGCTGGTGGTCGGCCTGCTCGTGATGGGCGTGAGCCTCGTGAGCGCCGACCTCGCCTCCGGTGCCATGAGCACGTGGCTGACGTTCGCCCCGCGGCGCGGCCGGGTCCTGCTGAGCAGGCTCGTCGCCGCGCTCGCGGCCGCGGTGCCGGTGGCTGTCCTCGCGCTCGGGACGGCGGCGCTGGGCATCGTCGCGGTCCTCGCCTGGAACGGCGCGCTGGGCACGGACCGCGCGGACGCCGCGCAGGAGCTCGCGTCGATCACGTGGCGAGCGCTCGCGACGGGGCTGTGGGCGACGACGCTGGGGCTGGGCCTCGCCTTCGCGCTGCGCCACGCTGCCGCCGTCGCGGGCGTCGTCGTGTGGTGGGTCGCCGCCGTCGAGAGCGCGCTCCCGACGATCTTCCCCCAGGCCCGCGGCGTCACCCTCGGGACGAACCTCGGCGCGTGGGTCGAGGGCGTCGGCTACTGGCTGACGGAGGAGTGCGCGCCGGACGCCGCCGGCGTCGAGACGTGCACGACCGTCGAGCACGTGGTCACCCAGGCCCAGGGCGGCCTGGTCCTGCTCGGGGTGGCTCTCGTGGCGCTCGGGCTGGGTGCGCTGGCGTTCCGGCTGCGCGACATCGGCTAGGCCACCTCTCTGCGGCCCGTCAGGTCCGCACGTCGAGCACGACGCGCGCCGGGTCGCGCAGGAGCGTCACGCGGAACGGCCGCCGCTCGTCGAGCCCGACGAACGACTGGGACGCGCCCTCGAAGGTCAGGGGGCGGGTCACCTCGAGGACGGCTCCGGCGCCGGCGACGTCCCGCGCGAGCTCGTCGTGACCTGTCTCGTCCGGGTACGCCGTGCCGGTCACGACGACCTGCAGCGTGGCCGGACCCGGGACGTCGACGACCTCGCCGCTCGGGTCGTCGACCGCCTCCTCGACGTACTCGACGCGCCATCCCGGCAGCCCCGTGCCGGCCAGCTCGTAGACCACGCGCTCGAAACCGTCGTGCCGGCCGGTGCGCACGTCCACCACCGTGAGCACGCCGCCGTCCGCGTCCTGCTCGAGGACGGTGCCCGGGTCCGCGAAAGGGCCGCCGTCCGGCTCGGCTGACGTGGGGTCTGTTGACGTGGGGTCTGTTGACGTGGGTTCTGTTGACGTGGGCTCGGCTGACGTGGGCTCGGCTGGGGTGGGTTCGGCCGGCGTCGCACGGTCCGTCGCGCCGTCCGACGAGGGTGCGGTGGCCGGCGCCGTCGGGCCGTCGCCGGCCCCGGTCGGGTCGCCTGCCTCGCAGCCGACGAGCGTGAGACCCGCCGCCAGCGCGAGCACCATCCCCGCCGCCCGGCACCGGACGGAGCACAGTGCGGTCGTTCGTGCGGTCGTCCCTGCGGTCGTCCCTGCGGTCGTCCCTGCGGTCGACATCGCGCCCCCCGGGCTCTCCTCGTCGTCCGACCAGGCTAGGTCGGGAGACCGGGGCGGTCTGCGCGACACGACGGCACTCGCGTCGTCATCCGGAATGCGGGCACGTGAGCCACGATGTGAGACGCGCGGGCCGGGAGGTGACACGTCATCGTCCTCAGGCGTAACCTCACCTGCGTGCAGACGATCCTCGTAGTACTTCCTGAGCGCGCCGGCTAGGGCCAGCAAGCACAGGCCTCGTCAGCGCGCTCACCCCTCGACCCGTCGGCAGCAGCCGGCGCGAGGGGTTTTCTGTTGTCCGGGCCGGTACGGCCCGCACCCGTCCCACGAACGACGAGCACCAGCCGAGCACCACCAGCAGCAGGGAGACACCGATGGCCCAGGGCCCCCACCCGGCACCGCCGCGGACACCCGTGAGCCCGGCGGTCGTGAGCGCCGCAGCGCGCCCCGCGCCGAGCACCCCGACGACCGCGGCCGAGAAGGTGACGGGAGCGCAGTCGATCGTCCGCTCGCTCGAGGAGGTCGGTGCGGAGGTCGTCTTCGGCATCCCCGGCGGCGCGATCCTGCCGACGTACGACCCGCTGATGGACTCCACGCGGCTCCGGCACATCCTGGTCCGGCACGAGCAGGGCGGCGGTCACGCGGCGACGGGCTACGCCGCCGCGACCGGCCGGGTGGGCGTCTGCATGGCGACGTCCGGCCCGGGCGCCACCAACCTGGTCACGCCGATCGCCGACGCGAACATGGACTCGGTGCCCCTCGTCGCGATCACCGGGCAGGTGGGCGCGTCGCTGATCGGCACGGACGCGTTCCAGGAGGCCGACATCGTCGGCATCACGCTGCCGGTGACCAAGCACAACTTCCTGGTCACGGACGCGGACGAGATCCCGCGCGTCATCGCGGAGGCGTTCCACATCGCCGAGTCCGGGCGGCCCGGCCCGGTGCTCGTGGACATCGCCAAGTCGGCGATGCAGGCGCAGACCACCTTCGCGTGGCCGCAGGAGATCGCGCTGCCCGGCTACCACCCGGTGACCAAGCCGCACGCCAAGCAGATCCGCGAGGCCGCGCGCCTCCTCGCGACGGCTCGTCGTCCCGTGCTGTACGTCGGCGGCGGCGTCATCCGCGCCCGTGCGGCACGCCAGCTGCGCGCGCTCGTCGACGCGTCGGGCGCGCCCGCCGTCACCACGCTCATGGCGCGCGGCGCCCTGCCGGACACGCACCCGCAGAACCTCGGGATGCCGGGCATGCACGGCACGGTCGCCGCCGTCGCGGCGCTGCAGAAGGCGGACCTCGTCGTCGCCCTGGGTGCGCGGTTCGACGACCGGGTGACGGGCCAGCTCTCGTCGTTCGCGCCGAACGCGACCGTGGTGCACGCCGACATCGACCCCGCGGAGATCGGCAAGAACAAGGCGGTCGACGTGCCGATCGTCGGCGACCTCGCGGAGGTGCTGGCAGACCTGCTGCCGGAGCTCGAGCGTGAGCACGGCCAGCACGGCAAGCCGGACCTCGAGGCCTGGTGGCGCCAGCTCGACGCGTGGCGGGAGACGTTCCCGCTCGGCTACGACGAGCCCTCGGACGGCCACCTCGCGCCGCAGCACGTGATCCAACGGATCGGGGAGATCACCGGTCCGGAGGCGACCTACGTCGCGGGCGTCGGGCAGCACCAGATGTGGGCCGCGCAGTTCATCAAGTACGAGCGCCCGAACGCGTGGCTCAACTCCGGTGGCCTCGGCACCATGGGCTACGCCGTCCCGGCGGCCATGGGGGCCAAGGTCGGGGAGCCGGACCGCACCGTCTGGGCGATCGACGGCGACGGCTGCTTCCAGATGACCAACCAGGAGCTCGCGACCTGCGCGATCAACGAGATCCCGATCAAGGTCGCGGTGGTGAACAACTCCTCGCTCGGCATGGTCCGGCAGTGGCAGACGCTGTTCTACGAGTCGCGGTACTCGAACACCGACCTGCACACCGGTCACGGCACGCGCCGCATCCCGGACTTCGTCAAGCTCGCGGACGCCTACGGCTGCGTGGGCCTGCGGTGCGAGACGAAGGCCGACGTCGACGCGACGATCAAGCGCGCGCTCGAGATCGACGACCAGCCCGTCGTGGTCGACTTCACCGTCTCGCGCGACGCGATGGTGTGGCCGATGGTCGCCGCGGGCGTGAGCAACGACGACATCCAGTACGCGCGGGGCATCAGCCCGGCGTGGGACCGGGAGGACTGACCATGAGCCGGCACACCCTGTCCGTCCTCGTCGAGAACAAGCCCGGCGTGCTCACGCGCGTCGCGGGCCTGTTCGCGCGGCGGGCGTTCAACATCCACTCGCTCGCGGTGGGCCCCACGGAGCACACCGAGATCTCCCGCATCACCGTCGTCGTCGACGTCGACGAGCTGCCTCTCGAGCAGGTGACGAAGCAGCTGAACAAGCTGATCAACGTCATCAAGATCGTCGAGCTCGAGGACGCGGCCTCGGTCCAGCGCGAGCTGCTGCTGGTCAAGGTCAAGGCCGACGTCACGCAGCGGACCTCCGTCCTCGAGGTGGTCCAGCTGTTCCGCGCGCACGTCGTCGACGTCGTCCCGGACAGCGTCGTGATCGAGGCGACCGGCTCGCCCGGCAAGCTCGACGCGCTCCTGGCCGCTCTCGAGCCGTTCGGCATCCGTGAGATCGTGCAGTCCGGGACGGTGGCCATCGGCCGCGGCTCGCGCTCGATCACGGACCGGGCGCTCGAGCGCGTCTCGCGCTCCGCCTGATACACCAAGTCCAGAACCCCGCAGCACCCGCCCGGGACCCCGGGCGAGCCCATCTGAAGGAGAGACCCACCGTGGCCGAGCTGTTCTACGACGACGACGCCGACCTGTCGATCATCCAGTCCAAGAAGGTCGCCGTCGTCGGTTACGGCAGCCAGGGGCACGCGCACTCCCTGAACCTGCGCGACTCCGGCGCCGACGTCACCGTCGGCCTGCGCGAGGGCTCGGCGTCCCGCGCCAAGGCGGAGAACCAGGGCCTCAAGGTCGCCACGGTGGCCGAGGCCGTCGCGGGCGCGGACGTCGTCGTGATCCTGGCGCCGGACCAGGTCCAGCGCCTCGTCTACCGCGACGAGATCGAGCCCAACCTGAAGGACGGCGCCGCGCTCGTCTTCGGGCACGGCTTCAACATCCGCTTCGGCTACATCAAGCCGGCCGCGGGCCACGACGTGATCATGGTCGCGCCCAAGGGCCCGGGTCACCTGGTCCGCCGCGAGTACGTCGACGGCCGCGGCGTCCCCGTGATCGTCGCCGTCGAGCAGGACGCGTCCGGTTCCGCGTGGGACCTCGCGCTGTCCTACGCCAAGGCGATCGGTGGCCTGCGCGCCGCCGGCATCAAGACGACGTTCACCGAGGAGACCGAGACCGACCTGTTCGGTGAGCAGGCCGTCCTGTGCGGTGGCGTCTCGCAGCTCATCCAGTACGGCTTCGAGACGCTGACCGAGGCGGGCTACCAGCCCGAGGTCGCGTACTTCGAGGTGCTGCACGAGCTGAAGCTCATCGTCGACCTCATCTTCGAGGGCGGCATCACCAAGCAGCGCTGGTCCGTCTCCGACACCGCCGAGTACGGCGACTACGTCTCCGGCCCGCGCGTCATCACGCCGGACGTCAAGGCCAACATGGGCGCGGTCCTCGCGGACATCCAGTCCGGCGCGTTCGCGGAGCGCTTCATCAACGACCAGGACGCGGGCGCCCCCGAGTTCAAGGAGCTCCGCGAGAAGGGCCAGAACCACCCGATCGAGCCGGTCGGCCGCGAGCTGCGCAAGCTGTTCGCGTGGGTGAAGCCCTCGGACACCGACTACGTGGAGGGAAGCGCCGCGCGCTGACCTGCACGACCAGGCGCGGCGCACCACAGGTGCGCCGCGCCTCGTCGTACCGGCGGATCCCGCGTACGAGTCCCCGCTCGCGTCCCGCCCGACGCGCGGGCGTGGGAGGGCTGGTCGGACAGGGTGGTGCGGGTCCGGCAGGATGGGGGCACCGACGTCGAGGAGGAGCGGGCATGACTGGGTACGACGAGCAGGCAGCGGCGGGGCGTGAGGTCGCCGACGAGAACCCGGACGTGGCCTACGACGGCGACGAGCGCATCACCGCGTTCTGGCAGGCGGCGCGCGGGCACGTGGGCTTCGGCAAGCTGGACGGGATCGTCGGGGCGGTGCCGCTCGACGTGGTCCCGCCGCCGTCGTTCTCCTACGGCGAGGGCGCGGAGGCCGACGCGGCGGTGCTCGAGGTGCTGGCCGGCACGCGCACGCAGGGCTCGACGCCCCGGGCCGACTTCCACGAGGGCGACGAGCTGCCGCGCGTGGGCGACCTGGCGATCGTCCTGGACAGCGCGGCCGAGCCGCGCGCGCTGATCCGCACCACGGAGGTCACGGTGACCGACGACGCGGTGGCGGAGACGTACGAGCTGATCTACCCGACCCGCGGCGCCACCCCCGCGGTCGACTGACCCGCTCACCGGGACCCCGCGCCGCCCCTGCCCACCGTCCCGACGGGACTGCGCACGGTCTCGAGGCGCTGCGTGCGGGCCGGCGGCTGGGAGACGGGCGCAGGGAGGCGCTGTGTCGGATGGTGAGATCGGTGTATCGCGGGGTGGGACGGCCGGTAGCGTGGGGGGATGAGCAGCAGCGCTACCGCCCGGGACATCAACCTCGCCGTCGTCGCCGGTGACGGCATCGGCACCGAGGTCGTCGAGCAGGGCCTGCTGGTGCTCGACGCGGCGCTGTCCGGCTCGGGCGTCGGCGTCACCACGACGGACTTCGACCTGGGCGCGCGCCGCTGGCACGCGACGGGGGAGACGCTCACGGACGCGGACCTCGAGGCGATCCGCACCCACGACGCGATCCTGCTCGGCGCCATCGGCGACCCGAGCGTCCCGTCGGGCGTGCTCGAGCGCGGGCTGCTGCTCAAGCTGCGCTTCGCGCTGGACCACTACGTGAACCTGCGCCCCGGCAAGCTGTTCCCGGGCGTGACGAGCCCGCTCGGCAACCCCGGCGAGGTCGACTTCGTCGTCGTGCGGGAGGGCACCGAGGGCCCGTACGTCGGCAACGGCGGGGCGATCCGCGTGGGCACGCCGCACGAGGTGGCGAACGAGGTCAGCGTCAACACGGCGTTCGGCGTGGAGCGCGTGGTGCGCGACGCGTTCGCCCGGGCCGCCGCGCGCCCCCGCAAGAAGCTCACGCTCGTCCACAAGCACAACGTGCTGGTGCACGCCGGGCACCTGTGGCGCCGCACGGTCGAGGCCGTGAACGCCGAGTTCCCGGACGTCACCGTGGACTACCTGCACGTCGACGCCGCCACGATCTTCCTGGTGACGAACCCGAGCCGGTTCGACGTGATCGTCACCGACAACCTGTTCGGCGACATCCTGACGGACCTCGCCGCGGCGATCACCGGTGGCATCGGCCTGGCGGCCAGCGCCAACATCAACCCGGACCGCACGGCGCCGAGCATGTTCGAGCCGGTGCACGGCTCGGCCCCCGACATCGCCGGCCAGGGCAAGGCCGACCCGACCGCCACCGTGCTCTCGGTCGCCCTGCTGCTGGACCACCTGGGCCTGCACACCCAGGCCCGGACGGTGGAGGACGCCGTCGCGGCCGACCTGGCCGAGCGCGGCGCCACCGCGCGAGTACGGTCGACGGCCGAGGTGGGCAAGGACCTCGCCGCGCGCGTCGCCGGCTAGTCGCTCCTCGTCCCACCGAAGGTCGTCGTCCCCCGTCCCCGGGTCCCCGGTGACGAGACGGCCGACCTGCCGTACGCCTCCGTCCGCCGTGACGTCCGTGCCGCGTGGCAGCGCGACGCGCTGAACGGCACGACGAGGCCCGCGGACAGTTCACCAGGCCGCCGCCGCCGGGTACCGTCAGACCAGCCCAGGTGAAAGGCCCCCACATGAGCACCGTCGCTTCCCCCACGTCCGCCGACCTCTTCGAGGTGCACGGGACGACGAGCCCCGCCTCCGACGCCGAGCGCGCCGAGCTGCTCGCCGCGCCGCGGTTCGGCACCGTCTTCACGGACCACATGGCCCGCATCACGTACTCGCAGGAGGACGGCTGGCACCACCGGCGCGTCGAGCCGTACGGACCCCTGCAGCTGGACCCCGCGACGTCGGTCCTGCACTACGCGCAGGAGATCTTCGAGGGACTCAAGGCGTACCGGCACCCGGACGACTCGATCTGGACGTTCCGCCCGCAGTCGAACGCCGCGCGCTTCGCACGGTCGGCGCACCGGCTGGCCCTGCCCGTGCTCCCCGAGGCCGACTTCCTGGGCGCGATCGAGGCGCTGGTGCGCACGGACGCCGCCTGGGTGCCCGCGGGCGAGGAGAAGAGCCTGTACCTGCGGCCGTTCATGTACGCCTCGGAGTCGTTCCTGGGCGTCCGGCCGTCGCTCGAGGCGGAGTTCCTGGTCATCGCCTCCCCGGTGGGCCCGTACTTCGCGGGCGGCGTGCGGCCGGTGGCCATCTGGGTCGACCAGCAGCTGCACCGCGCGGGCGCGGGCGGCACCGGCGACGCCAAGTGCGGCGGCAACTACGCGGCCAGCCTGCTCCCGCAGCAGAACGCCTACGCCAAGGGCTTCGAGCAGGTGTGCTTCCTCGACGCGTCCACCAAGACCTACCTCGAGGAGCTCGGCGGGATGAACGTCGTGGTCGTCCACGCCGACGGGTCCGTGGTGACCCCGCCGGTGGCGGGCTCGATCCTCGAGGGCGTCACGCGCTCGTCGATCCTGCAGCTCGTGGCGGACGCGGGCCACGAGGTCTCGGAGCGCCCGATCGCGCTGGCCGAGCTCAAGGCCGGCCTCGCCGACGGCTCGGTCACCGAGGTGTTCGCGTGCGGGACCGCCGCGGTGATCACGCCGATCGGCCGGCTGGCGAGCGACGACTTCGACCTCACGGTGGGTGACGGGACGGCCGGTCCGGTCACGACGAGGACGCGCGCCGAGCTCACCGACATCCAGTACGGCCGCGCGACCGACCGGCACGGGTGGCTGCACCGCATCGCCTGACCTGGCGACGACGAGAGCCGCCCACCCGCTCGGTGCGGGAGGGCGGCTCTCGTCGTCCTGCGTCGTACGGAGTCGTACGGAGTCGTACGGCTTCGTACGGCGTCGTGCGGCGTCGTACGGTCGCCGGCGGCCGGTGACCGTGCGGCGGTGCCGTCAGGTGGTGACCACGGTGGTGGTGCGGGACAGGACGCCGCTCAGGAGCGACCAGATCGCGATCCCGACCAGCAGGTTCACCGCGCCGGCGCACAGGGCTGCCGTGGTGTCGTCGGTCCAGGTGAGCGGGAGGAGCGCGGCGGCGACGGTCGCGAGCGCCATGATCCAGCCGAAGAAGGCCCGCGGCCGCGGCGTCGAGATCAGCAGCAGGTGCAGCAGCGCGGCCGCCGCGATCGCCGCGACGAACCCCGCGACGGCGTAGGCCCACGAGTCGCTGTCGGTGCCGAACGGGTCCTTGACCACGATGCCGACGTCGAGGATCGACTGGAAGACGAGCACCCCGACGACCCCGACGAGAGCCGCGACGATCCCGGTGGCGACCGCGCCGCCCCAGTAGGGGCCGGCGCGCAGGACGACGCGGGAGGTGGGCGCCGGCGCGGGCGTGCTGGCGAAGGCCGGCGGCACCGGCTCGGCCGGCTGCGCCCAGACCGGCTGGACGGCCGGTGGCGGTGACGCCGGGACGGCAGGCTGGGCGACCGGCTGCACGGCCGGCGGCGTGACCGGTGGTGTCACCGGGGTCGTGGCCGCGGGCTCGCCGTACGCGGACGGGCGCGGGGGGTAGGCGGGCTGGTCGGGCGGTGGGACGGACACGATGGCCTCCTCGCCGGGATGGGCAGCACGACGGCACGGACGGCCGTCGTCCTCGCCACGCTAGCGGCGTAGCGCCGCACCGCATCCCGAACGCCGGAGCGGGAGCCCCGGCCCGGCGCAGTCCGAGGGATGGACCTCCCGGGGAGCGGGCGTGACCGGTGCGCGTGACCTGTGCCACCATGTGGCCATGTCCCCGTGGACCGCGATTATCGACTAGCGCGCCGACCCACCCGTCGGCGCGCAGACCTCCCGTACCCCGGGGGGTCTTTTTGTTGGTGCGGGTCCGTCTCACGAGGACACCCCCGCACCACCGGCACGGCCCCCGCCCCGCCCGCACGTGAAGAGAGCAGCACCGTGAGCGCAGTGAACGGCACGACCCCCGCCCCGAGCACCTCGACCGCACCGACGGCGCTGCCGCGCCTCGCCGGCCAGGCGTTCCAGGTGTACGACACCACGCTGCGCGACGGTGCGCAGCAGGAGGGCATCGCGCTCTCGGTGGCGGACAAGCTCGCGATCGCCGTGCTGCTCGACGAGCTCGGCGTGGGGTTCATCGAGGGCGGCTGGCCGGGCGCGGTGCCCAAGGACACCGAGTTCTTCAAGCGCGCCGCCAAGGAGCTCGACCTGCGCAACGCCGAGCTCGCCGCGTTCGGTGCCACCCGCAAGGCGGGGACGCGGGCCACGGACGACCCGCAGGTCCGGGCGCTGCTCGACTCCGAGGCGCCGGTGGTCGCGGTGGTGGCGAAGCACGACGTGCGGCACGCGGAGCGCGCGCTGCGCACCACCGGCGAGGAGAACCTCGCGATGATCGCCGACACGGTCGCGCTGCTGGTCCGGGAGGGCCGGCGCGTGGTGGTGGACGCCGAGCACTTCTTCGACGGCTACCGCTACGACGCGGCGTACTCCCGGCAGGCCGTGCTGACGGCGTTCGAGGCGGGTGCGGAGGTCGTGGCGCTGTGCGACACCAACGGCGGCATGGTGCCGTCCTGGGTCACGCAGATCGTGCAGGACGTGCGCGCGGCGGTCGGCCCGGACGCCGTCCTGGGCATCCACGCGCACAACGACTCGGGCTGTGCCGTGGCCAACACCCTCGCGGCGGTCGAGGCCGGCTGCGCGCACGTGCAGGGCACGGTCAACGGCTACGGGGAGCGCACCGGCAACGCGGACCTCCTCGCGGTCGTCGCCAACCTCGAGCTCAAGTACGGCCTGCCGGCGCTGGCGCGCGACGACGAGCGGCCGGGCGGGCTGCCGGAGCTGACCCGCATCGCGCACGCGATCAGCGAGATCACCAACATCTCGCCGTTCGCGCGCTCGCCCTACGTGGGTGCCAGCGCGTTCGCGCACAAGGCCGGCCTGCACGCGTCCGCGATCCGCGTGGACCCGGACCTCTACCAGCACACGGACCCCGCGCTCGTCGGCAACGACATGCGGATGCTGGTCTCCGACATGGCGGGGCGCGCGTCGATCGAGCTGAAGGGCCGCGAGCTGGGCTTCGACCTCTCCGACCGCCCCGACGTGCTGTCCCGCGTGACCGAGCGGGTGAAGGACGCCGAGGCGCGGGGCTACACGTACGAGGCCGCGGACGCATCGTTCGAGCTGCTGCTGGTCGAGGAGATCGAGGGCGGCCGGCCGCAGTACTTCCGGGTCGAGTCGTGGCGCACGATCGTCGAGCGGTCGGGCGGCCGCGGCACGCCCGCCACGGCCGAGGCGACGGTCAAGCTGCACGCGGGCGGCGAGCGCTTCGTCACCACCGGTGAGGGCAACGGCCCGGTCAACGCGCTCGACCACGCGCTGCGGCAGGCCCTGGTCGGCGCCTACCCGGAGCTCGAGGCGTTCGAGCTGATCGACTTCAAGGTCCGGATCCTCGACTCGATGCACGGCACCGACGCGGTCACGCGCGTGCTGATCGAGATGACGGACGGGCAGACGTCGTGGAGCACGGTCGGGGTCGGCCCCAACCTGCTCGAGGCCTCCTGGGAGGCGCTCACGGACGCCACCATCTGGGGGCTGCTGCACGCCGAGGTCGCCCCGCGCTGAGCCGCCGCCGGGGTCACCCTCGCGCGCGAGCCGGTTCTGGACGGTCTTTCGCGGCGACGCGCGTCTGGGCCTAGCCTCGGAACCGACGACGCACCTGACGGCGGGGGCACGAGGGAGGAACGCGCAGTGACGAGCACGGAGCCCCGCGGCCCCGACGCGTCACCGCCACCCACGACGAGGAGCGGCACGCCCGCCGCGCGACGTTCCTGGTGGTGGGCCGTGGTGGTCGCCGCCGTCGTCGTGGCGGTCCTCCTGCTCGTCGTGCAGCCGTGGGGCTCGCACGAGACCGAGCCCGTGATCGTGCCGACGACGGCGAGCCCGACCCCCACCGCGCCGCCGACCGGTCCCGCCCCGCGCCCCTCGCCGACCCCGACGGTCCCGCCCGTGCCGGGGGAGGAGGCGGAGTTCGACGACGACGCGCTCCACCTGCTCTTCGTCCGGCAGCGCGAGCTGCAGAGCGTGGTCCCCGCGGCGGAGGACGGGGTCACGGCCGGCATCCGTCCCGGCGAGCTCACGTGGGGGCTGCCGCAGGGATCGAGCGTCGACCCGGCGCAGTGCAACGTCGCGGTGACGGTCGTCGACGCCACCCCGCCGGGCTTCGACGCGCGCTCGTGGGGCAACGACGCGATGGAGTTCACGCAGACGCTCACCCGGCTCGACGACGCGGCGCAGGCGCAGGAGGCCTTCCGTGACCTGGTCACCGCGGTCGACGGCTGCCCGACCTACGCGCAGGTGAACCCCGGCACGGACGGCGCGCGCTGGGCCGCCCAGCCCGCGATCGAGGGCCAGGGGACGTACCCCTCGATCGTGCAGGAGGTCGTGCACGTCGCCGAGGGCGCGCGCACGCCCACCTACCGCGGCCACCTGCTCGTCGGGAACGTGATCGTGTCCTGGACGGCGGCGGCGGTCGCCGAGGGGGACGACGACGCGGCGCGCCTGGCGACGCTCGGCCCGCCCGAGGCGCTCTCGATGATGGTCCAGGACCGCGCGCGCCTGGCCGTCCAGTCGCTGGGCTGAGCGTGCCTAGGCTGGTGCCGTGACGGACGACGAGCACCACCAGCACGACGAGCACGAGCACGCAGAGCACGCAGAGCGTGTAGAGCCGCGGCACGGCGAGTACAAGGTGCCGGGCGGCAAGCTCGTCGGCGTCGACCTCACGGTCCGCGACGGCGTGCTCGCGGACGTGCGGGTCGCGGGCGACTTCTTCCTGGAGCCCGACGAGGCGCTCGCGGAGATCGACGTCGCGCTCACCGGCCTGCCGGCGGACACCACGACGACCCGGCTCGCGACGGCGGTGCGCGAGCACCTGACCGCCGCGCAGGACGCGGGCCGGCTCGTCGGCCCCGTGGCGATGGTCGGGTTCGACGAGCGCGCGGTCGCGGTCGCGGTGCGGCGGGCGCTCGGCCTGTCGACCACGTGGGAGGACCACACGTTCGACGTGATCCGGACCGGGCCGCTGCACCCCGCGCTGCACGCCGCGCTGGACCAGGTGCTCACCGAGGAGCTCGCCGCCGGCCTGCGCGGGCCGACGCTGCGGTTCTGGGAGTGGGAGGACCCGGCGGTGGTCATCGGGTCGTTCCAGTCGCTGCGCAACGAGGTGGACCTCGCCGCCGCCGAGCGGTACGGGATCACGGTGGTGCGCCGCGTCTCGGGCGGTGGCGCGATGTTCATGGAGGCGGGCAACTGCATCACGTTCTCGCTCGTCGTGCCCGCGTCCCTGGTCGACGGCATGACGTTCGAGGAGTCCTACGCGTTCCTCAACCAGTGGGTGCTCGGTGCGCTCGCGGACGTCGGCGTCGAGGCGACGCTCACCGGCCTCAACGACATCGCGTCGCCCGCCGGGAAGCTCGCGGGCTCCGCCCAGAAGCGCGTGGTGGGCGGTGCGGTGCTGCACCACGTGACGATGTCCTACGACATCGACGCCGCGAAGATGCTCGAGGTCCTGCGCATCGGCCGCGAGAAGGTCTCGGACAAGGGCACGCGCAGCGCGGCCAAGCGCGTCGACCCGGTCCGCTCGCAGACCCAGCTGCCGCGCGAGGAGGTCATCGACGCGTTCGAGGCGCACTTCCGGGCGCGGTACTCGAGCGTCACGGGCGACCTGCGGCCCGACGAGCTGGAGCGGGCCGAGGAGCTGCGCCGCACCAAGTTCGCCGACGACGCGTGGACCGCCCGCGTGCCGTGACGGCCGCGCCCACGGTCCCCGCGGCGCCCGGTCGCCCGCGGGCGTTCACAGGACGGGGACGTCGCGGGACGCGAGGGCGACGAGCGCGACGAGGCCGAGCACGGTGAGCGTGCCCGCGACGACCGCGACGAGCCGTCCGCCCAGGTAGGTCGCCGGCACGTCCGGCAGGTGCCGCCGCATCGCGGCGACGACGACGAGAGACGCCGCGACGAACCCCGCGAGGGTGAGCGTCCACGCCGCCGGACCCACCATGGTCTCGAGCAGCTTGCCCGCGCCGACGCTCCCCGCCGCGAGGCCCAGCGCCGTGCGCCGCCAGGACAGCCGCGTCCGCTCGCGGGCGAGCCCCGCCTCCTGCGCCGGCCCGGCGGAGGTGCTGGGCGGGTCCGTGCGCGAGGGGAGCGGGTGGCCCGGCTCGTCGGGGGGAGTCACCGCACCAGCATCCCGACCAGCACCAGGGCACCGGCCACGCAGACCCCGACGACGAGCACCGCGAACCCGGCGGGCGCGGGCAGCGGCCGGCCCTCGCGGACGGCGCGCTCCGCCCGGGCCCAGGCCCACCAGGCCATGAGCGGCGTCAGCGCCCCGAGCGTGACGAGCAGCAGTGCGGCCGCGAAGCGCAGGTCCTCCTGCACCGGCAGCTCGAGCGCCTCGAGCGCGACGCCGCCCGCCAGCAGCGCGAGCGCGGTGCGGACCCAGGCCAGGAACGTGCGCTCGTTGGCCATCGAGAACCGCGCGTCCGGCTCCTGCCCGGTGCCGTAGACCCACGCGGGGAAGCGGCGCGGTGCGCGGTCGCTGCTCATGGACCCATCTTGGCGGTATCTCCGGTCCGTCCGCGCGCTCCTGCCTGACGACCCGGCGATGCCGGGCCGGTCCAGCCCCACCTGCCGCCCGATCCCGAGTCCGATCCCGAGCACCCGACGAGGACCACGCCCATGCACCGCACGACGCCGGAACGGCTCGACCTCGACCGCGAGCTGCGGCGCATGGCGCTGCTGCACGCGCGGGAGACGTGGGCGCGCGGCGGGCGGGGCGCCGCCCGCGTGCGCCGTGCTCAGCGCGAGCCGAACACCGCCGTCCCGACGCGCACGACCGTCGCGCCGTGGGCGATGGCGAGCTCGAGGTCGCGGCTCATGCCCATCGACAGCCCGTCGGCCGCCGCGGTGCCCGGGGCGCCACCGGTGACGACCTCGTCCCGCAGCGCCCGCAGCGCGTCGTAGCCCGCCGCGACGACCCGCTCGTCCGGGGAGTTCGCCCCGACGGTCATGAACCCGGTGAGCCGCAGGCCCGGCAGGGCCGCCACGTGGAGCGCGAGGGCGCGGGCCGCGGACGGGGCGACGCCGCTCTTGGTGGGCTCGCCCGAGACGTTGACCTGCACCATGACGTCCAGCGGCGCGGGCAGCCCGGCCGCGCGGGCGGCGAGGCGATCGGCGAGCTCGGGTGCCGCGACCGTCTGCACGCACCGCGCGAACCGCAGCACCGCGTTGACCTTGTTGGACTGCAGCGGGCCGATGAAGTGCCAGGCCGGGTCCAGGTCGGCGAGCAGGGGCGCCTTCGCGACGAGCTCCTGGACGCGGTTCTCGCCCAGCAGCACGGGGGCCGGCACGGGGCCGGCCGCACGCAGACCGGCCGCACGCAGACCGGCCGCACGCAGGTCGGCGTCCGCCTCCAGCGCCGCGCGGACCGCGGCGAGGGGCTGGGCCTTCGACGCGAGCAGGAGCGTCACCGCGTCGGGCGCGCGGCCGGCAGCCTCGCACGCTCGTCGGACGCGGTCCCGCACGGCCGCGAGCCGCTCGCGCACGTCGTCGTCCTCCACGTCGCCGGAACCTAGCGGACCCGGCGGCTCAGGGGCGAACCCGGGAGGTCCCCGATGCCGCGCGCGGGGGCGACGTGGGACCGTAGGCACGTGAAGACCCTGCTCAACGTCATCTGGCTGGTGCTCGCCGGCTTCTGGCTGGCCCTCGGCTACGTCGCGGCCGGCATCGTGTGCTGCGTGCTGATCGTCACGATCCCGTTCGGCATCGCGTCCTTCCGGATCGCCGGCTACGCGCTGTGGCCGTTCGGCCGCACCGTGGTCGACAAGCCGACCTCGGGCGTGTTCTCGGTGATCGGCAACGTGATCTGGCTGCTGGTCGCGGGGATCTGGCTCGCGATCGGCCACGTGGTGACCGCGATCCCGCTGTTCCTGTCGATCATCGGCATCCCGCTCGGCATCGCCAACCTCAAGATGATCCCGATCTCGCTGCTGCCGCTCGGCAAGGACGTCGTCTCGACGGACCGGCCGTTCGCGGGCTACGGCCGCTGAGCGACGGGGCTCAGGGCCGGGCCACGTCGGCGACGGTCGCGGACGTGAGGCGCACCAGGTCGGCGGGCGCGAGCTCGATGTCCAGGCCGCGGCGGCCGCCCGAGACCAGCACGGTGTCGAACACCCAGACCGTCTCGTCGACGACCGTCGGGTGCGCGGTGCGCTGGCCCAGCGGCGAGATGCCGCCGACGACGTACCCGGTCGCGCGCTCCGCGTCCGCGCGCGGCGCCATCGCGGCCTTCTTCCCGCCCACGGCGGCGGCGAGCGCCTTGAGGTCGAGCTGGCCGGTGACGGGGACCACGGCGACGGTGAGCGCGCCGTCGACCACGGTCATGAGCGTCTTGAAGACCTGCTCGGCCGGGACGCCGAGCGCGTGCGCCGCCTCGAGGCCGTAGCCGAGCTCGGTGGCCGGGTCGTGCTCGTACGGGTGCGCGGTGTGCGGCACGCCCGCCTGCGTCAGGGCGACGAGCGCCGGGGTCCCGGTCGGTGCGTGCCTGCCGTGCTTCGCCACGCGCCCAGGGTAGGGCGTGGCGCCCGCGTCAGACGGCGAGCCCGACGAGCGCGCCGATCCCGTAGGTGACCACCATCGCGACCGAGCCGCCGACGACGTTGCGCCGCACCGCCGGGGCGACGGGCGCGCGGCCGAAGCGGGCGCTCCCGGCACCGGTCACGACGAGCGCGAGCAGCACGGCGACGAACACGGCGGGCACCATCGCGCGGCCCCACGGCAGGAGCGCGACGAGCAGCGGCACCAGACCGCCGACGACGAAGGCACCGAGCGACGCGAACGCGGCGTGCCACGGGTTCGACTGCTGGTCCGCCGCGACGGCGCCCGCGCGCTCGGCGTCGCGCTGGGAGCTCACCGAGACGTACTCGCCCGCCGCCATCGACAGCGCGCCGGCGACCAGCCCGGCGACGCCCGCCGTGAGGACCACCGTGGGTCCGGGGTCCGCCCCCGCGACGCCGACGACGATCGCGGCGACCGAGACGATGCCGTCGTTCGCGCCGAGGACGGCCGCGCGGAGCCGGTTGAGACGGGCGGCGTCGACCGGCCCGCCGTGCGCGCCGTCGTGCTGCCCGTCGGGGGTCGCGGCGGGGTTCCGGGTGGCCGGGTGCAGCAGGGTCGTCAGCGCCGTCATGGCCTCACCGTAGGCACGTCCCGGCCGCGCTGTCATCGTTGGAAAGCCTGCCCTGACCTGGGCTTTCATAGGTTTGGCTGGCCTATCTCCGGGCTCGGCCCGGGCGACGCCCGCGACGACGAGCGCCCTACAGCGGGCCGACCGCCGTGACGCGCAGGACCACCTCGCCGGCCTCGTCGGAGGCCGCCAGGTCGACCTCGGCGTCGATCCGCCAGTCGTGGTCGCCCTCGGCGTCGTCCAGCACCTGGCGCACGCGCCAGGTCGTCGCGCTCGTCGTGACCTGGAAGAGCGCCGGACCACGTGCGGGCGGGCCCGTGAGGATCTCGTCGTGGTCGTCGTAGAACGGGTCCAGCGCCGCGGACCAGCGGTCCGCCGTCCACGGCGCCTGCTCGAGGTCGAGGTCGCCGAGGGCGGCGAGCGCCCCGTACTGCTCGCGCGCCGCGAGCTCGACGCGGCGGAACAGGGCGCCGCGGACCAGCGCGCGGAACACGCGGGGGTTGCCCGTGACCGGCTCGGGCGTGTCGTCGTCGATCCCGCCGGGCGCGTCCGCACCGTGCTCGTCGAGCGGGTTGGCGAGCCGCTCCCACTCGTCGAGCAGGCTCGAGTCCGTGCGCCGGACCAGGTCGCCCAGCCACTCGATCAGCTCCCAGAGCTCCTCGGTCCGCGCGTCCTCCGGGACGGTCTGGCGCAGCGCGCGGTAGGCGTCGGCGAGGTAGCGCAGGAGCACGCCCTCGGTGCGGTCGAGGGTGTAGAGGCTGACGTACTCGGCGAACGTGGCGGCGCGCTCGTGCATCTCGCGCACCACGGACTTGGGGGACAGCTCGAGGTCCGCGACCCACGGGTTGGTCGTCCGGTACGTCGCGAAGGCCGCGGCGAGGAGCTCGGCCAGGGGTCGCGGGTAGGTCACGTCCTCGAGCAGCGCCATGCGCTCGTCGTACTCCAGCCCGTCCGCCTTCATCCGCGCGACCGCCTCGCCGCGCGCCTTGTTCTCCTGCGCCGCGAGCACCTGGCGGGGGTCGTCGAGCGTCGCCTCGAGCACGGAGACGACGTCGTGGGCGTAGGCCGGGTCCGCCTGGTCGAGCAGGTCGAGCGCCGCGTACGCGAACGGCGACAGCGCCTGGTTGAGCGCGAAGTTGGCCGGCAGGTCGTGCGTCAGGCGCACGGTCCGACGACGACCACGGGGTGCGGTCTCGTCGGGCACCCAGGCCCGCTCGACGACGCCCGCGGCCCGCAACGACCGGTACACCGCCACGGCCCGGCGCACGTGCTGCCCGCGCGCCGACGGCGGCTCGTGGTTGTCCGTCAGCAGCCGCGTCATCGCCAGGACCGGGTCCTCGCCCTGCGCACCGCGGGCCAGGACGTGCAGCACCATCGCGTGCGTGACCGTGAAGCTGCTGGTCAGCGGCTCGGGTGGGGCGTCGCGGAGCCGCTCGAACGTCTTGTCGGTCCAGTTCACGTGCCCGGACGGCGCCTGCTTGCGGACGATCTTCTTGAGCTTGCGCGGGTCGTCGCCCGCCTTGGCGAGCGCGCGCCGGTTCTCGATGACGTGCTCGGGCGCCATGACCACGACCTCGCCCACCGTGTCGAAGCCCGCGCGCCCGGCCCGGCCCGCGATCTGGTGGAACTCCCGCGCCGACAGGTGCCGCATCCGGGTGCCGTCGTACTTCACCAGGCTCGTCAGCACCACGGTGCGGATCGGCACGTTGATGCCGACCCCGAGCGTGTCGGTCCCGCAGACCACGGGGAGCAGGCCCCGCTGCGTGAGGCGCTCGACCACGCGGCGGTACTTGGGCAGCATGCCCGCGTGGTGCACGCCCACGCCGTGCCGCAGCAGCCGGGACAGCGTGCGGCCGAACCCCGGCCCGAACCGGAACGCGCCCAGCTCGGCGGCGATCGCGTCGCGCTGCTCGCGGCTGGTCAGCGTCGCGGACAGCAGCGACTGCGCGCGCTCGACCGCGTCCTTCTGCGTGAAGTGCACGACGTACACCGGAGCGCGCCGCGTGCTGACGAGCTCGTCCAGCACCTCGTGCAGCGGGTCGACGACGTACGAGAACGTCAGCGGCACGGGGCGCTCGGCGTTGGTCACGACCGCGACCTCGCCGCCCGTGCGGCGCCGCAGGTCGTCGGCGAAGAACGTGACGTCGCCCAGGGTCGCCGACATCAGGACGAACTGCGTGCGCGGCAGCTCCAGCAGCGGCACCTGCCACGCCCAGCCGCGCTGCGGGTCGGCGTAGAAGTGGAACTCGTCCATGACGACCTGACCGACGTCCGCACCCGGCCCGTCGCGCAGTGCGAGGTTCGCCAGGATCTCCGCGGTGCAGCAGATGATCGGGGCGCCCGGGTTCACCGCGGAGTCGCCCGTCATCATGCCGACGTTCTCCGAGCCGAAGGCGGCGACGAGCGCGAAGAACTTCTCGCTGACCAGGGCCTTGAGCGGCGCGGTGTAGTACGTGCGCCGGCCCGCGGCGAGCGCGACGAAGTGCGCGGCGGTCGCGACGAGCGACTTCCCCGAGCCGGTCGGCGTCGACAGGATCACGTGGCTGCCCGTCACCAGCTCGAGCAGCGACTCCTCCTGGTGCGGGTACAGGCTCAGCCCCTGCTCGGCCGCCCACCCCGTGAACGTCTCGTAGAGCGCGTCAGGGTCGGTGGGGTCGGCCGGGATCCGGTCGGCGAGGGTCGCGGGCACCGACGCATCCTCCCATCCCGGCGAGGCACGAGGTCCCTGCGTCGCGCCTCCGCCGTCCGCAGCGCCAGCTTGTCGCGCCATGCCGGCATGACGTCGGCCGTCACCCGGACGGCCGTCGTCCCCGCGCTAGGGTCGGTGGGTATGAAGCCGTTCGTGCTGCTGGCTTCGCGGGCCGAGGACGCCGCCGCAGACGCCGAGTACGAGGCGATGCTGCGCTTCGGCGGCCTCGCCGAGCACGAGCTGCTGCGCGTCCGCATGGAGGCGGCGCCGCTGCCCGCGCTCGACCTCGACGCGTTGTCGGGCGTCGTCGTCGGGGGCAGCCCGTTCGACGCGAGCACCCCCGAGGTCCGCAAGTCGGTGACCCAGGTGCGCGTGGAGCGGGAGATGTCGGCGCTGCTCGACGTGCTCGTCGCGCGCGACGAGCCCTTCCTCGGCGCGTGCTACGGCGTCGGCACGCTCGGCACGCACCAGGGCGGGGTCATCGACCGGACGTTCGCCGAGCCGATCAGCGCGGTGCGCGTGTCGCTGACGGCCGCGGGGCGAGCGGACCCGCTGCTCGCCGACGTCCCGGACGAGTTCGACGCGTTCGTCGGGCACAAGGAGGCGTGCCGGGTGCTGCCGCCCACGGCGACGCTGCTCGCGAGCTCGGCGACGTGCCCGGTCCAGATGTTCCGCGTGCGCCGGAACCTCTACGCGACGCAGTTCCACCCGGAGCTCGACGTAGCGGGCATCAGCGACCGCATCCGCATCTACGGCGGGTACGGCTACTACGCGCCGGACGAGCAGGAGCAGGTGCTCGCCGGGGTCGCGGCGGCCGATGTCTGGGCGCCGCCGCGGATCCTCGCGGCGTTCGTCGCGCGCTACGGCCGGTCCGCCGACGGGTCCTCGGGTGCGGCGTCCGTCGGCTCGTCGGGCGGGTCGGTCTCGTCGGGCGGGTCCGTGTCGTCGGGCGGGTCGGTCTCGACGGGCGGGTAGGTCACGACGCCGGCGGCGTCGACGACGGGCCGGGCGCCCCAGGCGCCGAGCTCGTGGACGCGCGGTTCGCCCGGTCCGACGACGTGCAGCACCCGCCGGCCCCGCGCGGTGAGCGTGTTCGCGACGAGCAGGCGGTGGCAGCGCCACGGCATCGGCTCCGCGCACATGACCGCGACCCGGTGCTCCGCGGCGAGCGCGGTGAGCTCGCGGATCCCGTGCTCGTACGCCGGCTGCAGGGTGTGGTCCGCGTAGTTCTTGAAGCTCGTGTTCTGCCAGCCGGCGTTGGTCCGTGGGTCGACGTCCTGGCGACGTCGCCGCCCGCCCAGGTCGGCGAGGTGGGCGTAGCCGATCCCTGCGGTGGCGAGCCACCCCGGCATGAGGTCGCGGTGGAAGTGCGGGCTGCTGCGGGACCCGGGGTGGGCGCGCACGTCCGCGACCAGGTCCACGCGCTGGGCGGCGAGCAGGTCGACGAAGGCGTCCTGCGTGAGCGTCCAGTGCCCGATCGTCCAGATGTCCACCCGGTCAGTGTCCGCGCGCCCCGGCATCGGCGCGCGCGTCCGCTACGCCGCGGCGGCGGGGTGCAGGAGGGCGCGGGTGACGACGCTGCCGTGCCAGGTGCGACCCGCGACGACGAGCCACGCGCCGACGAGCGCGACGAACGACGCGACGGCGAGCGCCCCCGCCGCGCGCGAGCCGGTGTGCAGCGCCAGCCCCGACAGGCCGGTCACGCACGTGCCGACCGGGAACGTGAACGCCCACCAGGTGAGCGCGAACGGCAGCCCGGTCCGCGCGGCGCGCCGGGTGACGACGACCGCGATGGTGGCCCACAGCACCGCGAAGCCGAGGACGGGCACGGCGTACAGGACGCCCGCCACCTCGAGCAGGCGTGCGGTCGGCTGGGCGACGACGAGGTCCGCCTCGCCGCCGAGGGCGAGCGCCGCGGTCGCCGACTGACCGAGCGGGCCGAGCACGATCCAGAGCGTCGGCACCAGCGCGGGCGCGCCGACGCCGTGCCGCACCAGGCGGCCCCACACCAGCGGCAGCACCAGCACCGTCGCCAGGAGCGCGATCCCGAACATGGCGCCGAGGGCGAGGGCGAACGTCAGCCGTGCCTGGCCCGCGGGGACGCGGGGGAGCAGGAGCGCACCGGTCGCGGCCGAGACCATCGGGGGCACCACCGGCATCAGCCACCCGGCGAACGGCGCCTCGTCGGACCGGGCGTGCCGGGTCAGCTGCAGGACGGGGACGGCGACCGCGGAGGCGAGCCCCAGCACCGTGCCGACGGTCCACGCGGTTGCGCCGACGACGAGCGCGGCCCGGTCGCCGAGCAGCGCGGGTCCCAGCAGCAGGCTCCCGGCACCGACGGTGAGGAACGCCATCGGCGGGGCCCCGTAGAAGTGCGCCATCACCGGGTCGAGGTGGTGCCCGCGCGCGGTGCCGCGGTAGGCGTACCAGTGCCGGGCGGTGGCACCGACCAGCACGACGAGCAGCGCCGCCGCGACCAGCCAGACCACGGTCGCCGCCACGCGCAGCCCGGGCACCTGCACCGGCAGCCCGGCCGCGGACGTCGCGACGATCCCCGTGCCCATGACGGCCGCGAACCAGTTGGGGGTGACGTGCGCGGCGGTCAGCGGGAGGCGGGCGGGGGCGGGGTGCAGCATGCCTCGAGTCTGGACGGGGCACCGGTCGCGCGGTAGACGACGGACGTTGTCGGGCCACAACCTATGCTTGTGTCGATGTGTCCAGGACACAAGGAGGCGTGGTGGCTGACCTGACCGCCCTGCGGGTGCTCGTCGCCGTCGACCGGGACGGGAGCATCTCTGCCGCGGCGCGTGCGCTGGGACTGAGCCAGCAGGCCGTCTCGCAGCGCGTGCGCGGGCTCGAGCGGGAGGTCGGTGCGCGGCTCGTCGCACGGTCGACCCGCGGGTCCGCGCTCACCGAGACCGGCCGGCTGGTCGCCGCGTGGGCCGGGGAGGTCGTCGACGCCGCGACCCGGTTCGACGTCGCGGTCGAGGCGCTGCGCGCTCCCGGCGCCACACCCCTGCGGGTCGCCGCGAGCCTGACGGTCGCCGAGTACCTGCTGCCCGCGTGGCTGGTCCGGCTGCGCGCCGCCGGCGTCCCGGGCGGCGACGCCGTCGAGCTCACGGCGGTGAACAGCGCGGGCGTGGTCGAGCTGGTGCGCGCCGGCAGCCACGACGTCGGCTTCGTCGAGACCCCGCACCCGCCCGAGGACCTGCGCAGGCGCACGCTCGGGCACGACGAGCTCGTCGTCGTCGTCGGTCCCGACCACGCGTGGGCACGCCGGGCGACCCCGCTGACCTCCGCCGAGCTCGCCGCGACGCCGCTGGTGACGCGCGAGCCCGGTTCCGGGACGCGCGCCGCGCTCGAGGCCGCGCTCGCCCGACACCTCGCCATCGAGGTCGCCGACCTGCCCCGCCCGCTCGCGCAGCTGCCGACCACGGCGGCCGTGCGCGCCACCGTCGCCGCCGGTGCGGGTCCGGCCGTGCTCAGCCTGCTCGCGGTGCGCGACGCGCTCGCGGCCGGGAGCCTGCGCCGCGTGCCGCTCGCCGACCTGCGCCTGACCCGTCCGCTGAGCGTCGTCTGGTCGCCCACGCTCCCGCGTGTGCCGGACGCGGCCCGCGCCCTGCTCGAGATCATCGCCGCCGAGCGGACACGCACGGGCGAAGGGCGCACCATGGGGTGATGATCCTCGACGCGTGGCGGGACAAGGTCGGCACCTCGCTCTTCCTGCGGGTGGCCGGCCCGGACGGGCTCGCGAGCCGCGCCCGGATCCACGGCACCCCCGGTCCGCGCTGGTTCGCGCCGGACTCGGCGATCTGCCGCGTGCACGGCGACGCCTCGATGTTCGTCGGCGGCCTGCGCGCGCTCCTGCTGCAGGCGCTGCACCCCGCCGCCATGGCGGGGGTCGCCGGGCACTCGGGCTACCGCGGCGACCCGTGGGGCCGCCTCGCCCGCACCAGCACGTTCCTGGCGGTCACCGCGTTCGGTACCGCCGACGACGCGCAGGAGGCCGTCGACCGCGTCCGGGCCGTGCACGAGCGGGTGCGTGGCCGCACGCCCGACGGCGTGCCGTACCGCGCCGACGACCCCGAGCTCCTGCGGTGGGTGCACACGGCGGAGGTCGACTCGTTCCTGCGCGCCCACCAGCGCTTCGGCAGCCGGCCGCTCGACCGGGCGGGCGCCGACGCCTACCTGCGGGACGCCGCGGTCGTCGGCCACGCCCTCGGGGCGACCGGTCTCCCGGAGGACGTGGACGCCCTCGCGGACACCCTCGCGGCGTTCCGGCCGTCGCTCGCAGCTGGCGAGCAGGCGCGCGACACGGCGCGGTTCCTCCTCGCCGAGCCGCCCGTCCCGTCCTCGCTGCGGCCCGGGTACGCGCTCCTGTCCCGCGCCGCCGTCGCCACGCTGCCCGACTGGGCGGTCGCCGAGCTCGGTCTGCCCGTGCCCCGCCCGGCGGCGCGTCGGGTCGCGCTCGCGGGCGGGCAGGTGGTGACGCGCTCGATCAGGTTCGTGCTGGGGCCGGGGGACGCGCGGCGGGTCACGGCGGCCGCGTCGCCGTCGCCCGTGGCGGACCCGGTCTGACGTCCGCCGCGCGACGCGCGCCGGTTCCGCGCGCGTCCGCGCCGGGTGAGGACGACGATGAGCAGCGTCGCCGGCCGTGCGCGCCGGCGCGGGGAGGCGGGACATGAGCGGCACGCAGGAACAGGTCGTCGACGTCGTCGTCGTCGGAGGCGGCGCGGTGGGGGAGAACGCCGCGGACCGCGCCTCGCGGACGGGGCTGGACGTCGCGCTCGTCGAGGGCGCGCTCGTCGGCGGCGAGTGCTCGTACTGGGCCTGCATGCCGTCGAAGGTCCTGCTGCGCCCCGGCGCGGCGCGCGACGCCGCGCGCCGCACGCCCGGGGTCGCGGACCCCGGGGACCTCGACGTCGCCGCCGTCCTGGCCCGGCGCGACGAGATCACGCACGGCTGGGACGACTCCAGCCAGGCCGAGTGGGTGAGCAGCGCCGGACTGACGCTCGTGCGCGGGCACGCGCGGTTCACCGGCCCGCGGGAGCTGACGGTCACGTCCGACGAGGGGACGACGACGCTGCGCGCCCGCCACGCGATCGTCGTCGCGACCGGATCGACGGCCTCCCTGCCGCCGATCGAGGGCCTCGCGGACGCGCGGCCCTGGACCAGCCGGGAGGCGACGGCCGCGCAGCACGTCCCCGCGCGGCTCGTCGTGCTGGGCGGCGGCGTGGTCGGCGTCGAGATGGCGACGGCGTGGGCGAGCCTGGGCTCCGAGGTCACGCTCGTCGTGCGTGGCAGCGGCATCCTGGCGGGCGCCGAGCCGTTCGCCGGCGAGCTGGTCCTGGAGGCGCTGCGTGCCGCGGGTGTCCGCGTGCTCCTGGGTGCCGAGGCGCGTGCGGTGCACCGCGACGCCGAGGGCGTCCACGTGACGCTCGACGACGAGCGGCTGGACGCCGACGAGGTCCTGGTCGCCACCGGACGGCACCCGCGCACGCGCGATCTCGGTGTCGAGGTCCTGGGGCTGGATCCCGGCGCCCCGATCGAGGTCGACGACTCGCTGGCGGCGGTCGGCGTCGACGGCGGCTGGCTCTTCGCCGTCGGGGACGTCACGGGCCGCACCGGGACCACGCACCAGGGCAAGTACGACGCCCGGGTGGTCGGGGACGTGGTGGCCGCGCGGTTCGGCGACGACGAGGACGCGCGGACGGCCGAGGCGTCGGCCGGGGCATGGAGCCGGTACCGCGCCACCGCCGACCACGCCGCCGTCCCGCAGGTGGTGTTCTCCCACCCCGAGGTCGCGTGGGTGGGTCGCACCGAGGCGGAGGCGCGCGAGGCCGGGCTGGACGTCCGGGTCGTGTCCTACGAGCTCGCGGACGTCGCCGGGGCCAGCGTGATCTCGCCGGACTACCGGGGCCGGGCCCAGCTCGTGCTCGACGCCGGGCGCGACGACGTCGTCGTGGGCGCGACGTTCGTCGGGCCCGACGCGGCCGAGATGCTGCACGCCGCGACCATCGCCGTGGTCGGGGAGGTTCCGCTGTCGCGGCTGTGGCACGCGGTGCCCTCGTACCCGACCGTCAGCGAGGTCTGGCTCCGGTTCGCCGAGACCGCGGGTCTGTAGCCCGACGACAGGGACGGCCGAGGCCGGCGACGGGCGTCGCCGGCCTCGATCGTGCCGGGGTGTGCTAGGGCCGCCGTCAGCTCGCGAGCGAACCGTCGCTGGAGAGCACGAGGCCCATCGCGGCCTCGCCCTTGCGCACGGCCTCACCGATCAGCCCGAAGTCGTAGGCGGTGAACTCCGTGAACGTCAGCCCGTAGGTCTCCTCGAGACCGATCTGGCAGAAGGGGCGCTCGGGGCACTCGGCGGGCCCGGCGAGCGTCAGGCCGCCGCCGCACGCCTCGGCGAGGTCGCTCAGGGTGGTCACGCCGTGCTCGTCGGCGAACTCCTGGGTGACCGCGAACGCGTTCTGGTCCTGCGCGTCCGAGGCCGTGCCGATGATCAGCCCGCTCTTGCGCGCGAGCGGCTCGAGACCGGACATGGTCTCGGCGATGTCGCCCGACGCGACGGACTCGGCGTCCGCGCCGTTGACCTTCGCGTTGAGGAAGTCGCTCAGCGTGGCCGCGTACTCGGGCACGGCCACGACGTCGCCCTTCTCGAGCGCGGGCAGGTAGGTCTCACGGTTGCCGATCGTGCGGACCTCGACGTCGTAGCCCGCCGACGTCAGCACGGCGGCGTAGATCTCGGCGAGCGTGGCGCTCTCGGAGAAGTTCGCGGCGCCGATCGTGAGCGAGGCCCCCTCGCCGGGGGTGTCCTGGGCGGCGAGCCCCTCGTCCTCGACGTACTGCGCCGCGACCTCGCTGGACGTCTGGCGGTCGATGTCGACCGCCATGTTCAGGCCGATCAGCTTCTCGGTGTCCAGGCTCTCCGAGACCGCGTTCAGCAGGTCGACGATGTCGGGGTGCGCCTTCGCGGCCTTCTCGTTGATCGCCGGGACGATGTTCTCGGAGTTCTGCAGCGCCTGGTCGTCCTCGAGGACCACCAGCTGGTCCCCGGCGACGGGCTCGCACGCCGAGCCGGTGGCGGAGGTGTCGGTGGTCGGGTCGGCGACGCCGCCGCCGGAGCCGGGGTCGCCGCAGCCCGCGAGGAGCAGCGCGGCGCCGAGCGTGGTGGCGGACAGGAGGGCGAGGGCCGGGCGACGGCCGGTCCGCAGGTGCGTACGGCTCAGGGACATGGTGACTCCAGACAGGGGACGACGAGGTGCGTGCGAGCTGGGGTGACGAGCTGGTGGCGGGCTGCTCCCCGCGGTGCGCTCATGAGGACGGTCCATTCGACCCGCCCACGGCGGCGGCGGCAACCCCTGGGGCGGGATCCGCCGCCGTCGTGGGACGTCGGCGGGCGGTTCGCCCGCGGGAGGCCGTCCCACGGGCGGCCGCGCGCACACCGCGCGGCGTCACCGCGCGCTGCGCGAGGGCGAGCAGTCCCTCGGCGACCAGGCAGAGCCCGGCGACCAGGAGCCCGCCCGCGAGGACCTGCCCGTAGCGCTGCGTCGCGAAGCCGCTGACGATGACGGAGCCGAGGCTGCGGCCGCCGACGAGCGCCGCGAGCGGCACGGTCGCGAGCACCTGCACGACGGCGGTCCGCACGCCGGCGGCGACCAGCGGCACCGCGAGCGGGAGCTCGACGAGGACCAGACGGCGCCGGCTGCTCATCCCGAGCCCGCGCGCCGCGTCCAGCACGTCGCGGTCGACGCCGCCCAGCCCGGTCACGGTGTTGGTGAGCAGCGGCGGCACCGCGAACACGGCGCACGCGAGGACGGTCGCGGTGTTCCCGAAGAGCCCCGCCGAGGCGAACAGGGTGAGCAGCGCGAGCGTCGGGAGGGCGCGCGTGGTGTTGGCGACGACGACGCCGAGCGTGGCGCCGCGGCGCGCGTGCCCGAGCCAGATCCCCGCGGGCATCGCCACCAGCGCCGCGAGCAGCACGGCCAGGAACGTCACGCTCAGGTGCGCCCAGGTCAGGGCGAGCACGCCGTTCCGCCCGGTCCAGTTCAACGGGTCGTTGAGCCAGGCGACGGCCTCGGTCAGGATGTCCATGCGCGCTCCCTCACGCCGCCGAGTCCGCGAGCATCCGGGTCGAGCGCGACCAGGGCGTCATCAGCCGGCCGACGAACACCACGAGCACGTCACCGACGAGGGCGAGCACCAGGCACAGCACCGTCGCCGTCATGATCTCGGCGTGGTAGTCGCTGCGGAAGCCGCGGAACATCAGCTGCCCGAGCCCTCCGTACCCGACGACGACGCCCACCGTCACCAGCGCGACGGTGGTCACCGTCGCGACCCGGACGCCCGCCACGATGCTGGGCAGCGCCTGCGGGAGCTCGACCTGCAGCAGCATGCGCACGCGGCCGTAGCCCATGCCGCGCGCGGCGTCCGTCACCGCCGGGTCCACGCCCTGCAGCCCGACGAGCACGTTGCGGACCAGCACCAGGAGCGCGTACGCGACCAGGCCGATCAGCACCGTCGCGCGCCCGATCCCCGTGTAGGGGGCGAGCAGCGCGAACAGCGCGAGGGAGGGCACGGTGTAGAGCACACCCGCGCTGCCGACGATCGGGGCCGCCAGCCGGGGCCGCAGGTGGGCGACGGCCGCGAGCGGCAGCGCGATCACGAGCGCGATGACGACGGCCTGCAGCGTCAGTGAGACGTGCTGCGAGAGCGCGCGCTCGATGTCCGACGAGTTGCGCGTCACGTAGTCCCAGGAGAACCAGGGATTGGGCGGCGCGTCGGTCACGAGCATGGCAGCGAACCTAACGGCGACCGCCGACATCCGCAGATCAGGGTCGCGGCTGTCGGTGCGCACCGTTAGCGTCCTGTGGCGTGACGGACGGTGCAGCAGAGAACGCACGAGGAGACGCAGGGCACGCGGCTGGCGACGCGGCGATCCGCTTCGAGCGCGTCGCCAAGCGGTACGCGGTCGGTGAGCAGGGGCCGGATGCGCCGGCGGCGGTCGACGAGCTGACGCTCGACGTGCGCGCGCACGAGGTCCTGGTCCTCGTCGGCCCGTCCGGCTGCGGCAAGTCGACGACCCTGCGGATGGTCAACCGCCTCGTCGAACCGACCGCCGGACGCGTGCTGCTGGAAGGCGAGGACGTCTCCACGGTCGACCCCGTCGAGCTGCGCCGTCGCATCGGCTACGTGATCCAGAACGTCGGACTCTTCCCGCACCGCACCGTCGCCCAGAACGTGGCGACGGTCCCGCGCCTGCTGGCCTGGGACAAGGCGCGCACCCGCACGCGTGTGAATGAGCTGCTCGAGCTCGTCGGCCTCGCCCCGGACCGCTACGCCAAGCGCTACCCGCACGAGCTCTCCGGCGGGGAGCGTCAGCGCGTCGGCGTCGCGCGCGCCCTGGCCACCGACCCGCCCGTCCTGCTGATGGACGAGCCGTTCGGCGCCGTCGACCCCGTGGGCCGCCGCCGCCTGCAGGACGAGTTCCAGCGCATCCAGCGCGAGCTCGGCACCACGGTCATGCTCGTGACGCACGACATCGACGAGGCGGTCCGCATGGCCGACCGCGTCGCCGTGCTCAGCACCGGCGCCCACCTCGAGCAGCTCGCCCCGCCCCTCGAGATCGTCGCCAACCCCGCGACGCCCGCGGTCGCCGACCTCGTCGGGCGCGGCCGCACCGCCCGCCTGCTCTCCCTGGGCCGCCTCGAGCGCGCGGACGTCACCGCTCCGCCGCCCGCGAACCAGGACGGCGGCACCGCCGGCGTCCGCCTCGGCGACGAGCTGGCGGAGGTGCTGGACGCCCTCACCCGAGACTCCGCGCAGGCGCTCCCGGTCCGCGACGGCGACGCCGTGATCGGCTCCGTCGACGCGGAAGGCGTCCTGCGCGCACTCCGACGCCTCGGCGTCGTGGAGGAGCCTGCAACACGCCCGTGACCCTGCGCTGACGTCGCGAGGCTCGCGGCAGGGTGCAGTGATGCCAGCGGGCGTCCTCGACGACCTACGTCGACGGCAAGGCCTACACCACGAAGGTCGACGCGTACGACAAGGGGTACCGCCCACTGTCGACCACGGTCGCGCTGCCCGCGGTGGGTGCGCTGGCGAAGCTTCCGAGCCGGGAGTTCACCACCCGGACCCGGTACACCGCTGACGGCCAGACCGAGCAGGTCCTGCTCCCGGCGATCAGCCAGCAGGTCGGCGGCATCGAGTCCAAGGTCTTGGGCGCCGAGCGGGTCACCACGTACTACGACTCGGCCTCTACGCCCCGGTGGATGGCCGGCGGCTTCGGGTGGGGCACCTACGTCGCCGACTCCCGCACGTCGGTCTACGGCGAGCCGCTGGCGATGGACCTGGGCAACACCTACGGCACGGTCGCGTCCTACCGCTACGACGCGGTCACCCGCCGGGTGGCGCGCATCAGCCTGGACCGTGAGCAGGTCGACGGAACGGACCTGTCGCTGCAGTACGCCTACGACGACGCGGGCAACGTGATCTCCGCGAAGGACCGGCCCACCGCGTCGTCGGGTCAGCTGGACCGGCAGGACAACCAGTGCTTCGAGTACGACGACTGGCAGCGCCTGATCGAGGCGTGGTCGGCCAGCAGCGCGTCCAGCTGCACGGCGCCGATCACGAGCGAGAGCGTCGGTGGGGCGTCTCCGTACTGGCAGGAGTACACCTATGACGAGCTGGGTAACCGCACGAGCGTGGTGCAGCACGACACCACGTCGAACGGCCGCACCAAGATCGACTACGAGTACGCCGGCGCGAGCTCCCACCGGCTGACGAGGATCGAGTCGTCCCGCAACGGCGCGACCAGCACCACCGGGACGTTCTCCTACGACGACGCGGGGAACGTGACCCAGCGTTCGGTCTCGGGAACACCGAGCAAGGCGCTGGACTGGGACGCGACCGGACGCCTGTCGGCGATCACCAAGGTCAACCGGACCGATGCGCTCGAGGCGGGCGAGGCGTCCTTCGTGTACGACGGGTCGGGTCAGCGTCTGACCCGGACCAACGACGAGGGCACCACGGTGTACCTGCCCGGCGGGCAGGAGTTTCTCGTCAAGACCACCGGCGAGGTCCAGCCCACCAGGTACTACTCGTTCGCGGGGCAGACCGTCGCGGTGCGCACGGGCCGCGGTCTCGAGGGCGTCACGTCCCTGGTCGCCGACGCGCACGGCACGGTGCTGGTCGCGGTGGCGAATACCCAGCGTGCGGGTGAGGTCGCGCGCGTGTACTCCGATCCGTTCGGTGCGGGTCGGCAGGCCGGTACGGCGGAGCTGGTGCCGGGTGATCGGGGGTTCTTGGGCAAGACCCGTGATGACGGCTCGGGGCTGACCTTGTTGGGGGCGCGGTACTACGACGAGGTCACTGGCCGGTTCGTGTCGGTGGACCCGTTGCTGGATCCGGGTGTGCCGGCGCAGTTCAACGCGTACGTGTACTCGGCGAACAACCCGATGACGTGGTCGGACCCGTCGGGCCTGTTCTGGGGTCTGGGTGATGCGTGGAACGCGGTCAAGGGGGTGGCCTCGGCGACGGTCGACTTCGTGGACCGGTACCAGGGCGAGATCGTCGGGGGCATCGCCGGGGTCGTGACGTTCAGCGGGTGCATGGCCGGGTCGTGGGGTGTGGGGTCGGTCGGGTGCGCTGCTGCCGCTGGTGCTGTGGGTGGTGCGGTGACGAACTTGTGGAAGTCGCAGGTTCAGCACACTCAGGAGTTCAGTGTGGCGTCGTTCGCGACGGACACGGTGATGGGTGCCGCCTCCGGTGTGCTCGGCCTGGGGGCGGGGACCGTGGCCTCGGAGTTCGTGGCGCCGGCGGTCAAGGCCGCGGGTGCGGCGGTCAGCTCGGCGGTGCGCACTGCCGCGCCGCGGGCGGCAGCGGCAGCGTCGTCGGCGGGTCGGGCGGCCGGTAAGGCGGCCGCCGCGGTGCGGTCGGTACCCCGACGCGTCACGAGCGGCGCGGGGCAGACGCGCGATGGCGCCGGAGCGGCATCTCGGGGCGCCGCAGAGGCGGAGGCCTCTATCGTGGTCACCGAGCGGACAGCCGCGCAGGCGCTCAAGCCGAGCGAGGCTGTTCCACGCTGGGATGAGTTCCTCGGGAAAGGCCGACTACTAATCTTCACCCGCGAACGGGGGTACCCGACCCGAACCGGATCGTCTCCTCGGATGGTCTGCGAAGCATTCGGTTCGGGCCGCATGAGATGCGGAGTTCGCCGACCAGACTCCACTATCACGAGGAGACCTGGCGTTTTGACTCCGGCTCGAACACGTGGTTCGTCGACAACGTCCTGGTGCGGGTTCCCGTTTCGAAGGGGGCGTGGTGATGCGGCTGGATGTTGTGCGGTTAGCGGCGGGCAACCGGCTTTTCGTTGAAGGTGGGAGCGGCGATGTCGTCGGCGTAGTCGCTTGGGGAGGCGAGGAACTTCTGCCTTGCGTTCGGGACTCGGATGTCGAATTGGCAGTGCCATCGGCAGTCGATTGGCGCGACATCGGTGTCGGCGATCGAGCGGCAAACGTCCCGGCGCCGGCCTGCGAGGAGTTGCGGCTCCGGGGATTGATCGAGGACCTCGACCAGGATGGAGTGCTGACGGTGCTCGCGGCAGGGCATCTCGTTCTCATCGACACCGTAGGGGAACCGCCATTCCATGTAGTCGGCCAGGAAGTGGCGATGCTGGTTCGCGCCGCAGAGGTATACCCGACTGGCGTGTGAGCGCTGATCAGCATCAGGGGAGGCGTCGTCGGCGGATCAGGCGGCGGGTAGGGCGTTCGCGGCGTCAAAGCATGCACCCCAACGTTTCGCGGGCGGCGGTTGCGATCCCGGTCGATCGCGGTTTTGCCGCTCGTGCTCCCGGCTGGCGGCTCGACCAGGGCGATCGCGGATGTGCAGGTGGCGCAGGAGGTGCTGAGGTCCGACCCGCATGGCGGTGAGCAGGCCGCCAAGTCGGTGGCGCACGTGTGAGTGCACGACGACACCCTGACCGATCTGGTCATCGATGGTCAGGTGATCGCCGCGACCGAGGACCACCCGTTCTGGTCGGTCACCGACCACGGGTTCGAACGTGGGGCGGTGACGTTCAGCGGGTGCATGGCTTCTCTGATGCGGTTGAACAAGGGCTCGACCATATGGCGGACGAGATCCGTGCGGGCAACGTCATCCACGTGATCGAAGGGGTTGGCGACGCGTGCACGTCAGCAGGGCGTTGTGCGGTAGGGGAGTACCTGAGCCACTTCGAGGGGCGATCCCCGGACTTCATCGATGCAAGGACCGGTGCCGGGATCGTTATCGACAGGACCGGGTCTTCTCCGGTGGTCATCGTTCAGAAGCCGTGGCAGATCAGCGGCTACCATGCAGACGAGAAATACATTCGACGGCAGGTCGCAAGGGGAGCGTGGGACTGATGGATGTGCAGATCAAAGGGGAGGAGTACATCCTCACCCTTCCTCGGTTCGAGTTCCTGCTGCTCGCGGGCGCCCTTGACGAACATCTGCTGCTCCGGGGTGAGCGTTTCGATGTTCTGGGATACAGCCACGAAGAGGCGGAGGCGTTCGCCGACGAGTTGGCCCGTCGCACCCAGATCGCCAGGAACATGGCGCTGGGCGACGCAGAGCGCGACCAATGAGAGGAGGAGAAGGGGGCGAGTGCGCTTTGGTGCACGGCGACACCCTGACCGACCTGGTCATCGACGGTCAGGTGATCACCGCGATCGAGGACCACCCGTTCTGGTCGGTCACCGACCACACGTTCGAACATGTCGACCAGCTCGCCGCCGGTGAGAAGGTCCTGGCCGCCGACGGGACAACCCTGACCGTGACCGGGTTCGGCCACGAGCCGCACCGCACCCGCGTACAACCCGACCATCACCGACATCCACACCGACCACGTCGGCGCCCCCGCTATCCTCGTGCGCAACACACGCTTCTTCGGTGGTCGGATGCCCGCCGCGAATCCCTTTGCGGTATCGTGACTGACCTGACCCCGCTGCACGATGCACTGTTGGAACTCGGACTCGAAGACTGGATTCCGCTTCCCGAGATTCTCGACACTCCAGAGGTGCGCCCGCTCGTCGAGGGTGAGGCGGCGATCCATCGCGTCTCCAGCGCGCTGGTCGACCTCTTGGCGCAGGATCTGATCCAAGTATGGTTCGGGAAATGGTCGGACGAGCCGAGTCCCGCACCTCGCACGCTCGCTGAGGAGTTGCTGCTCGACGAGCGCCGGTACTCAGTTAGTGCTGAAGACGCCGACCTGGACCGGGCGTACTTCGTTAATGTCGCGAACTTCCGTGTCGGGTAGCGAGTGGTCTGCTGCACGGATAGGTGATACCTGACCTGTGGGGACTCGGTCCGCGGCCGGGACGTTCTGACGCTGCGGGCGGACAATCGGTGGCGTCTATGCGTCGCTGGGACTCTCTGTCGCCGCACGGGGGTGGGTGGACAGGTCCAGCAGCCGGCGCCTGAGCGCGTTCGAGCGCTCGGAGTAGTCGCGTTGCCGGCGGATGTACTCGGACTTGCCGTCGGGGGTCTCGATGGAGACCGGGTCGAGCCCGTACGACGAGACGTCGTACGGCGAGGCCTGCATGTCGGTGAGACGGATGTCGCGGGCCAGCTCGAACGCGTCGAGCAGCAGGTCGCCGGGGACGAGCGGGCCGAGCTTGAGGCACCACTTGTAGACGTCCATGTTGGCGTGCAGGCACCCGGGCTGCTCCATCGCGACCTGGGTCTCGCGGGTGGGCTGCAGAGTGTTGCGGTCCACCGCGTCGGGGGTGAAGAAGCGGAACGCGTCGACGTGCGTGCAGCGGATGCGGTGCGCCTCGACGACGGCGTCGGTACCGGCGCCGCCGAGCCGGAGGGGCAGGGGATGGCGGTGCTCCTGCTCGCGGTAGACCATCGCCCACTCGTGCAGCCCGAAGCACCCGGTCGCGGCGGGGCGGGAGAGGGTCGCGGTCACCAGGTCGACGACGTAGCGCACGGTGTCGCCGCGCTCGGCCAGGAACGCGTCGACGTCCAGGGTCACGCCACCCTCGTCGTCGGTGGTGTACCAGCGCCAGGCCGCGTGCGGTGCGGTGCCGTCGGGGCGCGGCGCCAGGGTCACGCCGGCGCCGGGGTGCCAGCGGCGCAGCTGCGCGGGCTTCGTCGGGTAGTACTCGAACAGGAAGTCCTCGATCGCGTGCCGCTCGCCGCGGGCGCGGCGCTCGCGGTGGCCCGCGGTCGACGCGTCGGCGCGGGCGGCGTGCGCCGCGGCGAGCGGACCCCACTCGTCGTGCCGCAGCACGACGGGGGAGGGGGTTGTGCTCGCGGTCATCCGTCCAGGGTACGGACGCGCTGGGGCGGTCCCGACGAGGGAGGGCTGCCATGCTGGTCGGCGTGCTGATCCTCGCCGTGGTGCTCGCCCTGCTCGCCGCCGTGCTGCACGTCGTGATCTTCGTGATGGAGGCGGTGCTGTTCCGGCGCCCGGACGTCCACGCGCGGTTCGCCACGCGCCCGCAGGACGTCGCGGCGGTGGCGCCGTGGGCGCTCAACCAGGGGTTCTACAACCTGTTCCTCGGGATCGGCGCGGCGGTCGGGGCGGGGCTCGCTCTCGTCGAGGGGACGCGTGACACGGGCCTCGCGCTGGTGCTGCTGGCGTGCGGGTCGATGCTCGCGGCCGCGCTCGTCCTGGGGTTCTCGGACCGGCGGATGCTGCGCGCGGCGGTCACCCAGGGGACCGTCCCGCTGCTCGCGGTCGTGGGCGCGCTCGTCGTGCTCGCGGGCTGACCGCCTGCCGCTGGTGCGAACGGGTGACGGTGCACGACGCTGTCGGTCCGCCCTGCCACACTGACCGCGCTGCGCCGACGAGGGCGCGCCGGGACCGGTCCGTGCTCCGGTGACAGGGGGCGGACGCGATGCGTCACGTGCATCGGTCAACCGCGGCGGCCGCCGCGCTCGTGGCGCTCGTCGCGGGGCTCGTCGTGGGCCCTCCGGCGGTCGCCGCCGGGACGCCGACGGACGCCGGTGACGTCCAGGCTGCCGCGACGGGAACCATCAGCGGGAAGGTCCGGATCGGTGGCGACCCGGCGTACGGGGCGACGGTCCGCCTGGTCGGCAAGACGGTCGAGGCGACCACGCGGACCGGGAAGTACCAGCTCACGGTGGCGCCGGGGACGGTCCAGCCCTACGTCGTCAAGGACCCGAAGGGCCGCTACTTCACGACGTACTACGGCAACACCGTCCGGCGGCCGGACGCCCGCAGCGTCACCGTGACCTCGGGCGGGGCCGTCACGGGCGCCAGCATCGACGTGGTGCGCACGGCGCGCGTGTCCGGCAAGGTCGTCGACGCCGCCGGCCGGCCGATGCCCTACGCGACCGTCTACGTCTGGTCGACGAACCGCGCTGGCCAGGCCGAGGTCACGGCGGACAGCCAGGGCCGGTTCTCCGCGGGTGGCCTGGCTGGCGGCTCCGCGCGGATCCTCGCGATCAAGGAGTACGCGCGCAGCGCCGAGAAGCCCGTCACGCTCAAGGCGGGCTCGACGCTGTCCGGTCAGGTGGTCCGCGTGACCGACGACGCGGTCGTCTGGGGCTACCTGCGCACGACGGGCTCGAGCCCCACTACGCAGGACGTCTCGCTGTTCGACGCGCAGCGTCGCTACATCACGACGTCGCGCCCCGCGAAGGACGGTTACTTCGGCTGGGGCCAGCTGGCGGCGGGCACCTACTACGTCTCGGTCGACGGAGCCAACGTCATGAAGTCCGTCAAGGTGGGTGCGCATGGCGTCGCGTCGGTCGGCACGCTGACGCGCGGACCGGTCGTGGTCGTCAAGGGTGTGGTCCGGTCCTCCGGGGGTTCGGCCGTGCGCGGTGCGACGGTGTACGCCACGGACCGGTACGGCATGGTCCGGACCATGGTCACCACGGACAGCTCGGGCCGCTACAGCGTGAACGGCGCCGTCTCGGGGGACTACGACGTGGTGGTGATCCCGCCCGCGTCCAGCACCGACGCGCTGACGTCGGTCGCGATCCGGGTGAGCGGCTCGAGCGCGGTGACGCGCGACGTGCGCCTGGTGCGTGGCGGCCGGCTCACGGGTGTCCTGCACGGCCCGGGCGGCCGGCCGGCGGTCGGCGTCGAGGTCGTGGTGGCCGCGGACGTTCGCTCGACGACCACCGACGCGTCGGGCCGGTGGACGCTGGTGGGTCTGCGCCCGGGGACCCGGACGGTGCAGCTCCGGGACCCTGAGTGGGTCGGCGGCTTCGTCACGACGACGCGGACGGCGACGGTGCGCACCGGCGCGACCGTCACGGTGCCGACGGTGACGATGTCCTGACGACCGCGCCCTCGGACAGGTCTCAGCCCCGGCTGCCCGGGCGGCGCGACGCGTCGTCCGGGCGCCGGGGGACCAGCAGGTCCGCGACGCCCGTCGAGACGGTGGCCATCGCCCGCTCGAGGGGTCCGCGGCCCAGCGTCGCGCGCCACGCCCAGCACAGCGCCGTCGTCGTCCCCAGGAAAGCGAGCCAGCCGGCCACGGTGGGCCGCCACACGACGTCGGTCCCGACGAGCGCGATCACGACGACGTGCACCGTGTACGCGGTCAGCGCGAGCGCGCCGACCGCCGCGACCGGCGCGACGACGCGCGGCCACCGCTGGGCGACCGCGAGCGAGGCCGCGAGCACGACGAACGCGGTGCCGGTGTTCCCGACGACCTCGAACGTCGTCGAGCTGTGCGGGGCGATCGACGCGAGCGACACCGGCGCCCCGAGCGCCTGGGCAGCCCACCCGCCGACGTAGCCGACCAGCACCAGGACCGCGCCCCATCCCACGAGCGCGCGCTGGACCGCGGGACGCGTGACGTCCTGGCGGCCGACCGCCAGGCCGGCGAGCAGGTACGCGAACCAGACCAGCGCGGGGTAGTGCGGCCCGACGACGAGCCCGACCAGCCCGCCCGGGTCCGTCGCCTCCGTGCCCATTCCGATCGCGGTGCGCACGGGCGGTGCGACGAGCGCGACCGACACGGCGGCGACGACGAGCGCCCAGGGCCGCCACGTGAGCACGAGGCAGCCCGCGGCGAAGAGCACCGCGTAGGTCGGCAGGATGACCAGGACGGGCGTCCCGAGCGCCTCGAGCGCCACGCCGATCACCAGGACGACGAGCGCGCGGCCGAGGATCCGCGCGCGGGACCGGGCCAGGTCCCGTCCGGTGACGGGACGGACGCCGCCGGACAGGAGCGCGAGCGAGACGCCGGCGAGCACGACGAAGAGCGCGGAGGGCCGTCCGTCGGCGAGGTGCAGGAGCCGGTCGGCCGGTGAGCCGTCGCCGGGCTCGGGACCGACGTGGGCGGTCATCATGCCGAGCACGGCGAGCCCGCGGGCGGCGTCGATCCCGACGATGCGCCCCGAGGAGAGCCGGGCGGTGCGGTCGCGCGGGTCGGACCGCGGCGCGTCGGACGGCCGGTCCCCGGGCAGCGCCATGGCGACGAGGCTACCCGGATCGGTTCGACCGCCGGTGTCTCGCATGCTGGGCCAGAACGTCCCGTCTCTTGATCGATCGGCCGGGATGCGCCCTACTCTCACGTGTGAGCACCCGTTCTGACGTCTACGTGCACGGCCACCACGAGTCCGTGCTGCGCTCCCACCGGTGGCGCACGGCCGCCAACTCGGCGGCGTACCTGCTCCCCGCTCTCGAGCCCGGGCAGCGGCTGCTCGACGTCGGCTGCGGACCGGGCACCGTCACGATCGACCTCGCGCAGCGGCTCGCGCCGGGCGAGGTCGTCGGGATCGACGCGTCCGCCGCGGTGGTCGACGTCGCACGCAAGGCGGCGGCCGAGGCCGGAGCGCTCAACGTGACGTTCGACGTGGCCGACGCCTACGCGCTGCCGTTCGAGGACGACGCGTTCGACGTGGTGCACGCGCACCAGGTGCTGCAGCACCTGACGGACCCCGTCGCCGCGCTCCGCGAGATGCGCCGCGTCGCGCGCCCCGGCGGCGTCGTCGCGGTCCGGGACGCGGACTACTCGGGCATGACCTGGTACCCGGACTCGGCAGGCCTCGACGAGTGGACGCAGCTCTACCACGAGGTCACGGAGGCCAACGGCACGGACGCCGACGCGGGCCGTCGCCTGCTGTCCTGGGTGCGCGAGGCCGGGTTCGACCCCGCGGGCATCGCGCCCAGCGCGGGGGTCTGGTGCTACGCGACGCCTGAGGACCGCACGTGGTGGTCGGACCTGTGGGCCGACCGGTGCGTCGCGTCGAGCTTCGCGGCCCAGGCGCTGGCGCACGGGCTCGCCGACGAGGTGGGGCTCGAGCAGCTCGCCGACGCGTGGCACGACTGGGGCCGGCAGCCCGACGGCTGGTTCACCGTGCTGCACGGCGAGGTCCTGGCCCGGGCCTGACGGCGCGAGCAGAGCGACCCCGACCGTAGGGTGGTCCCGTGCGCATCGCGAGGTTCACCACCGGCGGGGACCCCCGCTACGCCCTGGTCGAGAGCGAGCCGGGGTCCGAGGAGCTCGTCGTCATCACCGGCGACCCGATCTACACCCCCGTGCAGGCCACGGGGGAGCGGGTCCGGCTCGACGACGACGCGGTGCGCCTGCTCGCACCCGTCATCCCGCGGTCGAAGATCATCGGGGTCGGCCGCAACTACGCCGACCACGCCGCTGAGCACGGCGTGGACGTGCCGACGCAGCCGCTGCTGTTCCTCAAGCCCAACACCGCCGTGATCGGCCCGGACGACCCGATCGTCCTGCCGGACTGGAGCGAGCACGTCGAGTACGAGTCCGAGCTCGCGGTCGTGATCGGCAAGGTCACCAAGGACGTCCCGCCCGAGCGCGCGCTCGACCACGTCTTCGGGTTCACCGTGGCCAACGACGTCACGGCGCGCGACATCCAGCGCAGCGACGCGCAGTGGACCCGCGGCAAGGGCTTCGACGGCTCCTGCCCGATCGGCCCGTGGGTGGTTCCCGGGCTCGACGTCGACGACCTCGCCGTGCGGTCCCGCGTCAACGGCGAGCCCAAGCAGGACGGCCGTACGTCGCAGATGGTGTTCGACGTGGCGTACCTGGTGTCCTACTGCAGCGAGGTGTTCACGCTCCTGCCCGGCGACGTCATCCTCACGGGGACGCCCGCCGGCGTCGGCCCGATCGTGGACCGCGACGTCGTGGAGTGCGAGGTCGAGGAGATCGGCACGCTGCGCAACCCGGTGCTGCGCCGCCACTGACGTACTGGGGCGTCGTCGAAGGCGAATAACCTGGGGGCGTGACCACCCCCGTTGTCGACGGCTCCGCCGTGCGCGTCCGCTTCTGCCCGTCCCCGACCGGTCTGCCGCACGTCGGCCTGATCCGCACGGCCCTGTTCAACTGGGCGTACGCGCGGCACACGGGTGGCACGTTCGTCTTCCGCATCGAGGACACCGACGCCGCCCGGGACTCCGAGGAGAGCTACCAGCAGCTCCTGGACGCGCTGCGCTGGCTGGGCCTGGACTGGGACGAGGGCGTCGAGGTCGGCGGTCCGCACGAGCCGTACCGCCAGTCGCAGCGGTACGACCTCTACCGCGACGTGGTGCGGCGGCTGGTCGAGGGCGGCTACGCGTACGAGTCCTGGTCGACGCCCGAGGAGATCGAGGCGCGGCACCGCGCCGCGGGCCGCGACCCGAAGCTCGGCTACGACGGGTTCGACCGCGACCTGTCCGACGAGCAGCGGCTCGCCTACCGCGAGCAGGGCCGCGAGCCGGTCATCAGGCTGCGCATGCCGGACGAGGACATCACGTTCACCGACGTGGTCCGCGGCGACGTGACGTTCAAGGCCGGCTCGGTGCCGGACTTCGTGATCGTGCGCGCCAACGGCCACCCGCTGTACACGCTGGTCAACCCGGTCGACGACGCGCTGATGGGCATCACGCACGTGCTGCGCGGCGAGGACCTGCTGTCCTCGACCCCGCGCCAGGTCGCGCTCTACCGCGCGCTGCTCGACCTGGGCGTGGCCACGGTCATGCCGCAGTTCGGCCACCTGCCGTACGTCATGGGCGAGGGCAACAAGAAGCTCTCCAAGCGCGACCCCGAGTCGAACCTGTTCCTGCACCGTGAGCGCGGCTTCACGCCCGAGGGCCTGCTGAACTACCTGTCGCTGCTGGGCTGGGGCCTGTCCGCGGACCGCGACATCTTCACGGTCGACGAGCTGGTCGCGGCGTTCGACGTGCACGACGTGAACCCCAACCCGGCGCGGTTCGACCTGAAGAAGGCCGAGGCCATCAACTCCGCGCACGTGCGCATGCTGGAGCCCCAGGACTTCCGGAACCGCCTGGTCCCGTACCTGCACCACGCGGGCCTGGTCCCGGCGGACTCGTTCGCGGACCTGTCCGACGAGCACGCCACCCTGCTCACCGCGGCGGCCCCGCTGGTGCAGGAGCGGATGACCCTGCTGGGCGAGTCCGTGGGCATGCTCGGCTTCCTGTTCACGGCCGACGACGAGCTGCACGTGGCCGACGACGCGCGGGCGGCGCTGCGCCCCGAGGCGGCCGACGTGCTCGACGCCGCCGCGCGCGTGCTCGGCGACCTGCCGGCCGACGGCTTCACGACCGAGGCCACGCAGGCGGCGCTCACCGCGGCGCTCGTCGACGAGGGCGGCCTGGGCATCAAGGCGCGGTTCGCCTACACGCCGCTGCGCGTGGCGGTCACCGGCCGCCGGGTCTCGCCCCCGCTGTTCGAGTCGATGGAGCTGCTCGGCCGGGAGTCGACGCTCGCCCGCGTCGCCGCGCTGCGCGCGTCGCTGTGACGGGGAGGGGCTCCAGCACGACGAGCACGCGGGACCTGCTCGTCGACGGCGTGCTGTTCGACATCGACGACACGATCGTCGACACCCGCTCGGCGTTCGCCGCGGCGCTGACGGCCGTCGCGCGCACGTACCTGCCGGCGGTGCCGGACGACCAGGATGCCGAGCGGCACCGCGCGCTCGTCGCGATGTGGCGCGAGGACGCCCACGGTCGGTACCACCGGTACACCACGGGCGCGGACTCGTACCTGCACCAGAAGCGGCTGCGGGCCAACGACCTGCACGCGGCGTTCGGCGGTCCCGAGCTCGACGAGGACGCGTTCGACACGTGGAACGCGGTGTTCGACGAGGGCTTCCGCGCCGCCTGGGCCGCGCACCACGAGACGGAGGACGCGCTCGAGGCCCTGCTCGCGGCGGGCGTCGCCGTGGGCGCGCTGTCCAACGCGGGCACCGAGCTGCAGACCGCCAAGCTCGAGAAGGCGGGTCTGCTGGACCGCGTCCCGATGCTCGTCGGCGTGGACACGCTCGGCTTCGGCAAGCCCGACCCGCGGGTCTTCCTCGAGGCGTGCCGGCGCCTCGGCACCGATCCGGCGCGCACCGCCTACGTCGGCGACGAGCCGGACGTGGACGCGCTCGCGGCGCGCGACGCGGGCCTCGTCGGGATCTGGGTCGACCGCCCGGGCGCGCGCCGCAGGCCGGTCGACGAGTCCGCGGTCACGGGCGTGCACACCATCCGCTCCCTCGGCGAGCTGCCCGCCGTACTGGGTCTCGACGCGCCGCGGGCCGCCGGCTGAGGTCGCCGCTGCGTTGCGCAGGCCTGTGGGTGGAGAAGGTAGCGCCCAGCGCGACGTTCTCCACCCGCACGGCGGCGTCGCGGGGCGTCAGCGCGTCGTCGCGCGCCAGCAGCGCGTGACGTAGGGGAGCTCGGCGCTCGCGCGGCCGACGAGGTCGGGGTGGGTGCGCCACAGCGCGTCGACCTCGGAGAGCAGCGCGTCGCGGGCGTCGGGGGCCATGGCGATGAGATGGCTGCGGCTGGCGGCCAGCGCGCGCAGCTCGTCGGGCCGGACGGTGCGCCGCCAGGGGAAGGTCGCGCGCTCCCACGGCCCCAGCTCGGGCCCGACGACGGGGTCCGACGAGCGCGAGTAGTCGAGCGTGTCGCCGCGGTGCACGATCTCGAAGTACGCGTCGGCCCAGTCGGTGTCGCCCTCGAGGACGACGTTCCAGACGAGGGAGAGCCGCCCGGCGGGCCGCAGCACCCGTGCGACCTCGGTGGTCGCCGGCAGCGGGTCGAACCAGTGCCACGCCTGCCCGACCGCGACGACGTCCGCGCTCGCGTCCGGCAGCCCGGTCGCCTCGGCAGTGCCCGCCCGCGCGGTCACCTGCGGCAGCGCGCCGGCGAGGACGGCGCGCATCGCCTCGTCGGGCTCGACCGCCGTGACGCGCACGCCGGGCAGCGTCACCAGGCCCGCGGTGAGCTTGCCGGTGCCCGCCCCGAGGTCCACGACGTCCCGCGCCTCGCCCGGGACCAGCCAGCGGACGGCCTCGGCGGGATAGCTCGGGCGCGCGGCCGCGTAGGCGTCGACGCTGCGGCCGAACGACGACGACCGCGCGCGGTGCAGCTCGCTGCGCCAGTCCTGAGCGGGGTCGGGTGCCGGTCCGCTCATCGTGCTCAGCGCGGTCCGGGCAGCGGGTCGAGGCGCGCGACCACCTCGTCGTGCAGCAGGCCGTTGGTCGCCATGCCGGACCCGCCGAACGGTCCGGGGACGCCGCGGACGGACGTGAACCGGCCGCCCGCCTCGGTGACGATCGGCACCAGGGCCGCCATGTCGTGCAGCGCGAGCTCGGGCTCGGCCGCGATGTCGACCGCCCCCTCCGCGACCAGCACGTAGGACCAGAAGTCGCCGTACGCGCGCGTGCGCCAGACCGAGCGCATGAGGTCGAGCACGTGCGGCAGCCGGCCGGCGTCCTCCCAGCCGGTGAGGCTGGAGTAGGAGAACGACGCGTCCGCCAGGCGGTCCACCTGCGAGACGTGCAGCTGGGTGGCGGACGAGAGCGAGCGTCCGGTCCAGGCGCCCGAGCCCTGCGCGGCCCACCAGCGCCGGCCCAGCGCCGGCGCGCTCACCAGGCCGACCACCACCTGGTCCCCGTCCAGCAGCGCGATGAGCGTCGCCCAGACCGGCACGCCGCGCACGAAGTTCTTGGTCCCGTCGATCGGGTCGACCACCCACCGCCGCGGGCCGTGACCGGTGTCCGCCATCTCCTCGCCGTGCACCGCGTCGCGCGGCCGGGCGCGCGACAGCTGCGCGCGGATCAGCTCCTCGGCGGCGCGGTCGGCGTCCGAGACGGGTGTCAGGTCCGGCTTGGTCTCGACCCGCAGGTCGAGCGCCTTGAAGCGGTCCATCGTCAGCGCGTCGACCTGGTCGGCGATCACGTGGGCGAGGCGCAGGTCGTCGTCGTACCCGGTCCGCAGGCTCATGGCCTCACCGTAGTGGTGACGGCCGTAGTGGTGACGGCCGGGGGCGTCGGGGGACGTTCACGACGAGCACGTCTCACGACGAGCACGTCTCACGACGAGCACGTCTCACGACGAGCACGTCTCACGACGAGGCCGGCGCGTCCTGGTCCGCGGTGCCCAGCCGGCTGGCCAGTATCCGCCGGAAGGAGTCGACGCGCGCGGCCCGCGCCGCGCGCTCCTCCTCTTCCGCGGCGGCGGCGACCCAGTCGTCCAGCCCGCAGTCGGGCGCGTCCGCGGCGTGCGTGCAGCCGCGCGGGCAGTCGTCGGCCGCCACCTGTGCGAGGTCGGCGAACGCCTGCAGCAGGTGGTTGGGGTCGACGTGCGCGAGCCCGAAGGACCGGACGCCGGGCGTGTCGATGACCCACGTCGGCTCGGCCTCGTCGGGTACGCGCAGCGCGATCGCGGACGTCGAGGTGTGCCGCCCGCGGCCGGTGACCACGTTGACGACGCCGGTGGCCCGGCGCGCGTCCGGCACCAGCGCGTTGACCAGCGTGGACTTGCCGACGCCGGAGTGCCCGACCAGGACGGACGTCCGGCCGGCGAGCGCGGCGCGCAGGTCGGGCAGGCCGTGGATCGTCCGCCGGTCGCGCGGGCCTTCCGTGCGCGTGACCACGACCCGCACGCCGACCGGCGCGTACATCCCGACGAGCTCGGCGGGGTCCGCCAGGTCGGCCTTCGTGAGCGCGAGCAGCGCGTCCATCCCGGCGTCGTACGCCGCCGCGACGCAGCGGTCGATCATGCGCGTGCGCGGCTCGGGGTCCGCGAGCGCGGTGACGATGACGAGCTGGTCGGCGTTCGCGACGATCACGCGCTCGACCGGGTCGGTGTCGTCGGCCGTCCGCCGCAGGACCGTGCGCCGCTCACCGATCCGCACGATGCGGGACAGCGAGCCCTCGGCGCCCGACGTGTCGCCGACCAGGTCCACCCGGTCGCCCGGGACCACGCGCTCGCGGCCGAGCTCGCGCGCCTTCATCGCGGTCGCCCGGCGCTCGTCGGGCCCGTCGGCGTCGACGAGCACGGCGTACCGGCCGCGGTCGACGCCGGTCACCATGGCGCGCTCCGCGTCGGCGTGCTCCGGGCGCTGCTTGGTCCGCGGTCGCGACCCCTTGCCGGGCCGGATCCGCACGTCGCTCTCGTCGTACTGCCGCCGCGGGGTCAGGCCGTGCCCCCGGAAGCCGTGCCCGTCGACGTCGTGCCCGTCGAAGTCGTGCCCGTCGAGGTCGTGTCACCCGCGAGCATCGCGTCCCACAGCCCGACGAAGTCGGGGATGGTCTTGGCGGTGGTCGCCACGTCCTCGACCTGCACCCCCGGCACCCGCAGGCCGATCAACGCGCCGGCCGTCGCCATCCGGTGGTCGGCGTAGGTGCGCCACGTGCCGCCGGACAGCGGCCGCGGCGTGATGACCAGGCCGTCGGCGGTCTGCTCCGCCTGGCCGCCCAGCCGCGTGATCTCGCTCGCGAGCGCGGCCAGCCGGTCGGTCTCGTGACCGCGCAGGTGCGCGATGCCGCGCAGGCGCGTCGGGGAGTCGGCCAGCACGGCGAGCGCGGCGATGGTCGGGGCGATCTCGCCCGCGGCGTGCAGGTCCAGGTCGACGCCGCGGATCACGCCGGTGCCGGTGACCGCGAGCTCGTCGCCCACCAGCGCGGTCGTCGCGCCCATGCGCTCGAGGATGCCGGGCAGCAGCGCGCCGGGCTGGGTGGTCCGGGCCGGCCAGCCGGGGACGCGCACGGTCCCGCCGACGACGAGCGCGGCGCACAGGAACGGCGCGGCGTTGGACAGGTCCGGCTCGACCCGCACGTCGCGGGCGACCACCGGGCCGGGCGCGACCTCCCAGATCGCCGGCCGCGAGTCGTCGACCTGCACGCCCGCGGCGCGCAGCGTCTCCACGGTCATCTCGATGTGCGGCAGGCTCGGCAGCGTCGGGCCGGTGTGCCGGACCACGAGCCCCTGCTCGAACCGCGCGGCCGCGAGCAGCAGCCCGGACACGAACTGGCTCGAGCCCGACGCGTCGACGTCCACGCGACCGCCCCGCACCGACCCGTGCCCGTGCACCGTGAACGGCAGCCGCCCGGGCTCGCCCTCCTCGTCGACCCGCACGCCGAGGGCCTGCAGGGCTCGGATCACCGGACCCATGGGCCGCGCGAGCGCCTCGACGTCGCCCTTGAAGTGCACCGGACCGTCCGCCAGCGCGGCGACCGCCGGCAGGAACCGCATGACCGTGCCGGCCAGTCCGCAGTCGATCGTGACGTGCCCGCGCAGGGGTCCGGGTGTGACGGCGACGTCGGAGCCCAGGTCCACCGCGACCCCGAGCGTCTCGAGCGCGGACGCCATGAGGCGCGTGTCGCGGGACAGCAGCGCGGAGCGCAGGCGTCCGGGGCCGTCGGCGAGCGCCGCGAGCACCAGGTAGCGGTTGGTGAGCGACTTCGAGCCGGGGACGTCCACGCGCGCGTCGAGCGGCGTGCGCGCCGTGGGCGCGGCCCACAGCGGCAGGGAGGTCGGCGGGATCGTCGCAGTCATGGCGCCAGGCTAGTCACCCGGTCTGCCGGGGAGCGTCTAGGCTCACGCCGTGAGCACCCCTGAAACGGACATTCTGACCCTCGGGGCGGCGCCCCGCCCGTCCTCCGACGCCGAGCTCTCCGCCCGGCTGCGCGATGCGCTCGTCGCCTCCGCGGGCGTGGAGCCTGCGTCGGCCGAGCGCGTGCAGGTCACCGCGACCTCGTCGGGCGCCGACGTCCCCTCCCTGGCCGTCGACCTGACCGGCGTCACGCTGTCGCCGCGCGAGGCGCGTGCGGCGCAGGGTACGGGCGGGTTCGCCGTCGTGCGGCGCGAGCGCGGCACCATCGGGTCGCTGCGCGTCGACGCGCACCCCGTCACGGTCGTCGGCGCCGGCGCGGACGTCCAGGTCGAGGCCACGGACGTCCCGTTCGAGTGGGTCGAGGGCGCGGGCGGCGAGCTGGGCGTCGTGGGCGTCGAGCCCGACGAGGCGCACGCGGTGCACGGGTCGGCGCGCGTCGCGATCCCGGTGCGCGACCTCGAGGCGGCGGCGGAGCGGGTCGCGGCGCAGCTCGCGGCAGCGAACGGCCTGCGCCTCACGCGGCTCGACCTGCGGCTGACCCCCGCCGGCGCCAACGGCATCGCGGTGGTGGCGGAGGCCCAGGTCAAGAAGTCGCTCCTGTCCGCGACGGTCGAGGCGGCCATGACGGCGACGGTCGACGACGCCCTCGGCGTGACCGTGCGCGACGTGCGGGTCACGAGCCGCAACCCCGTCGTCGCCGCGCTCTTGGGCGCGGTGCGGAGCAAGGTCGATCGCTACGACGGGCGTCGGGTGGACCTGGTCGCCGAGCTCCCCGCGGGCCTGCGGCTGACGGACGTAACGGTCACCGTGGGTCAGGACGTGGTCCTGACCGCCCGCGCGCACTGACGCGGTCGTCGCCCGCCGGGCGTCCGTCGGGCGCCCGTGGGTGCCCGGCGGACGTCAGCCCTCGTCCGAGGTCGCGGCCTTGACGGCGGCGTGCCGCTCGCGCGCGGCGTCGATGCGCCAGCGGACGCCGGGCCGGCCCTCGTAGTCCGCCCCCACCAGGACCGCGCCCGCGGTGAACGCGAGCGCCCGGACCAGGCGGTCGCGGCGGGCGCGCTTCTCCTCGGGCGTCCGCGCGCGCAGCGTCCGGTCGGGAAGGTTCACGACGACGAGCGGCGCCGTGAGCCCGGCGAGCACGAGCGCCGCGGTCCGCGGCGCCTTGCCGAACGCGAGCAGCCCGGACGCGGCGACCACCGCCGCGCCGTGCGCGCGGACGGCCGCGGTGAGCTGGGTGTCGGTGAGGTGCACCTGCGCGCTCGGCACGGTCCGCTCGAGGCGGTCCAGCGCGGCGCGGGCGTCCGCGACGTGGGGCGCGGGCCGGCGCAGCGCGTCCATCCCCTCGGACACGAACCACGAGGCGAACAGCGGACGGGCGATGCGACGCAGCAGCACGGGAACCCCTTCGTCGGGCCGGTGCCGGCGGACAGCCGGACAGGAGCCACGCTACCCGCGCGCCCGCGGGCGGGCGCGGGCTCAGGCGCGGGCTCAGGCGTCGGGCCGGCCGGGGACGGGAATCCCGCGCGGCGGGCCCGCGTTGACGACCGACATGACCTGCTTGACCGAGTCGCGGCCGGACGCACCGCCCGCGACCCCGACCACGCTGCACCCGTTCGCCTCCCTCAGCGCGGTGCCCCCGCTCGGTGACGGTGCCCACAGCGTGGTGGTCCCGCCCGGTGCGGCGGGTCCGGTGGGCATAGGCTCGGCCCCGATGAGCGAGGAGCCGACGCAGGAGACGATCGACCCGATCCCGGTGGGCGAGGGCACCTCCCGCGCGCCGTCGTCGGAGGACGACGCCGCGCGCACCGCCCGCTTCGAGGCCGACGCGCTGGTGTACCTCGACCAGCTCTACGGCGCGGCGCTGCGGATGACGCGCAACCCCGCGGACGCCGAGGACCTGGTCCAGGAGACGTTCACCAAGGCGTTCGCGGCGTTCCACCAGTACCGCCCGGGCACCAACCTCAAGGCGTGGCTGTACCGCATCCTCACCAACACCTACATCAACTCCTACCGCAAGAAGCAGCGCGAGCCGCAGCAGTCGCACGCGGAGGAGATCGAGGACTGGCAGCTCGCGCGCGCGGCGTCGCACACGTCCGCCGGCCTGCGCTCGGCCGAGGCCGAGGCGCTCGACCACCTGCCGGACTCGGACGTGAAGGACGCGCTGCAGCGCATCCCCGACGACTTCCGTCAGGCGGTGTACCTGGCCGACGTCGAGGGCTTCGCGTACAAGGAGATCGCCGAGATCATGGGGACGCCGATCGGGACGGTGATGTCCCGGTTGCACCGTGGCCGCAGCCAGCTGCGCGACCTGCTGGCGGACTACGCGCGCGAGCGCGGGCTCGTGCCGGCCGGCCACGGCTCGTCGGGGGAGGGCGAGTGATGCAGGAGCAGGAGAGCTACGACGAGACCGTCGTGCAGATCTCGACGTCGGGGTGCGACTGCGAGGAGGCGGTCGCCGAGCTGTGGGCGTACCTCGACTCCGAGCTCGAGCCGATCGAGGCCGCGCGGGTCAAGGAGCACCTGGACGGGTGTCGGGACTGCCTCGAGGAGCACGACGTCGAGGTCGTCGTGAAGAAGCTCGTGCGCCGCTGCTGGTCCGACGAGGAGGCCGCGCCGGCCGAGCTGCGCGCCCGCATCCACGCGACGCTGACGACCATCCAGGTCCGCGAGGTCTGACGAGCGGCTGGACCGTCCTCGCCGCACCGCCGGCCGAGACGTCGCGGACCCGCTGAGGACGACGAAGGCCCCGCTGCACCTGCTGGTGCGGCGGGGCCTTCGTGCGGGTGCGACGGCGTCGCCCTGCTGAGCGTGGGCTCAGGCGTTGGGGCGCTTGCCGTGGTTCGCGGCGCTCCCGGCGCGGGAGCGACGCTTGCGGCCTCGCTTGCTCATGGCTGTTCCTTCCCTGGCACACCGACTCGTCCCTCTGCGTGACACTCCCGCTGAGGCCGGCCGGCGACCTGCGGTCGCTGTACGTGCCATGGTCCCACACCCGGCGGCCGCCCCGGGACCGTGGCCGCGCACCGGCGTCCCGTGCGGGTGGTGCGCACGGTCTCAAGTCGGGCGGCGCGCGTTCCGATGATCCGGACGTGAGCACGCCGACCCAGTCCGTCATCCCGCTGCTGCACGCCCTGGCCAGCACGGGCGGCTCCGACCTGCACTGCAAGGTCGGCTCGGCGCCGCGCGTGCGCGTCGACGGCCGCCTGCGCAAGCTTCAGGTCCCCGAGCTCAAGCCGGCCGACACCGAGCGCATGCTCGAGGAGGTGCTGCCGGACGACCTGGTGCAGACCTTCCGCGAGTCGCACGAGGCCGACTTCGCCTACTCGGTGTCCGGCGTCGGCCGGTTCCGCGTCAACGCCTACCAGGCGCGCGGGACCTACGGGCTGGTGTTCCGGCGGGTCGCCGTGGGCGCCGAGTCGCTGGGCTCGCTGGGCATCCCCGAGGTGGTGGGCGAGCTCGCGCTCGAGCCGCGCGGGCTGGTGCTGGTGACCGGGCCGACGGGTTCCGGCAAGACCACGACCCTCGCGTCGATGGTCGACCTCATCAACAGCTACCGCGAGGTCAACATCGTCACGATCGAGGACCCGATCGAGATCCTGCACCAGGACAAGAAGGCGATCGTCTCCCAGCGCGAGGTGCGCCAGGACACGGCCGACTTCACCGTCGCGCTCCGGGCCGCGATGCGCCAGGACCCGGACGTGATCCTGGTCGGCGAGATGCGCGACGTCGAGACCGTCCGCGCCGCGCTGTCCGCCGCCGAGACCGGTCACCTGGTGCTGTCCACGCTGCACACGATCGACGCGCCGGAGACGGTCAACCGCATCGTCGACTTCTTCCCGCTGCACGAGCAGAAGCAGGTCCGCGTCGCGCTCTCGCAGGCGCTGCGCGGCGTCGTCTCCCAGCGCCTGGTGCGCAAGGCGGACGGCACGGGGCGGTGCGCGGCGGTCGAGGTCATGATCAACACCGGCCGCACGGCGGAGTCGATCCTCGACCCGGGCAACAACCCGCCGCTCGTCGACCTGATCCGCGACGGCGACTACTACAAGATGCAGACGTTCGACCAGCACCTGTTCCGGCTGGTCCGCGACGACGTGATCACGTACGACGAGGCGCTCGCGGCCTCGTCGAACCCGCACGACCTGACCGTCGAGCTGCGCCAGGCCGGCATCGTCGCCTGACACCGGGCGTCCAGCCACCCGTGGTCCCCGACGCCGCCCCGGTCCCCGCGGACCGGGGCGGCGTCCGTCGTCGTGCCCAGGGAGCGCTTGACATCCGCGCGAAGACGCGATGTATCGTGTTCGACGACACGACATATCGCGAATGGAGATCCTCATGGCTACGGAGTCCTGGGTCGTCGCCGGCCCCCAGATCATCGAGGTCGAGAACGTCGCCTCGCTGCGCGTCCAGCTCGTCGGAGGCCGCGTCGACGTCGTCGCGCACGACGGTCCGGGTGCCCGGATCGAGGTGCACTCGGTCGAGGGCCGCCCGCTCGAGATCGGCCTCGCCGACGGTGAGCTGCGGCTCGGCTACAGCTTCACGCTCAGCGGCTGGGACGGCTTCCTGGAGAAGTTCCGCAACTTCCGGGACAAGGACCGGGCGGACGTGCACATCGCGATCCCGCGCGCGGTCGCGGCCAAGGTCGGCACGGTGAGCGCGGACGGGCTGCTCGCCGGCGTGGCCGAGGACTCGTCGGTCTCCACCGTCTCCGGCTCGCTCGTCACGGACGGCACCCGCGGCCGCCTGGGCGTCAACACCGTGAACGGCGAGGTCGTGGTCCGGGACCACGGCGGGCCGCTCAAGCTCAACACCGTGTCCGGCGAGATCGCCGCCTCGGGGGACCTGTCCCTGGTGCAGGCCAACAGCGTCTCCGGTGCGCTGTCGCTGGACGTCACGACGGGCACGTCCTCCGTCACGGCCTCGACCGTGTCGGGCGACGTGACCGTGCGGCTGCCCGCGGGCCGTGGCGTGCACGTCAAGGCGCAGTCGGTCTCCGGCCGGCTCGTCGTCGACGGCGAGGAGTACAAGGGCTCCTCGCCCGGCGGCCGCAAGGTCGACATGTCGACCGGTGACGGCGCGTGCTTCGTGTCCGCGAGCACGGTCTCCGGCCACGTGACGGTGCTGCGCGGCGCCCCGGGCCAGCCGCAGGACCAGATGCAGGACCAGGTGAGCGACCAGGTGAGCGACCAGGTGCAGGACGACGTCCAGGGCGGGGTGGCCTGATGATGGCCCCCGTCTTCGCGCACGGGCAGCTGCGCCTGTACCTGCTCTCGCTGCTCGAGTCCGGGCCCAAGCACGGCTACGAGCTGATCACCGCGCTGTCCGACCGGTTCGGCGGCACGTACCGCCCCAGCGCGGGGACCATCTACCCGCGCCTGGCCCGCCTCGAGGAGGAGGGCCTGGTCACGCGGTACGACGAGGAGCGCAAGAGCACGTACGCGCTGACGGAGTCCGGCTACGCCGAGCTCGACGCGCGTCGCGACGACCTCGCCTCGCTCGAGCAGGGCATCACCGAGTCGGTGCGCGAGCGTGCCTCGCAGGTGCGTGAGGACGTGCGGGGCTCGATGAGCGACCTGCGGGCCGACCTGGCCGCCGCGGCGCGCCAGGCCCGGGAGAGCGCCGTGCCGTACACGCCGGTGTCGTCGGACCCGCGGACCGTCTCGCACGTGCACTGGGTCGAGGCGGAGCAGGTGCTCCAGCGGTTCCGCGACGAGCTGCGGGCGGACCTGCGCCGGGCCGACGCCCAGGGCGGGGTCGAGCGGCTCACGGTCGACACGCTGCGGACCGTGCTCGACTCGGCGCGCGACGCCGTGCGCGGCACGCTGCGCTGACCGTCGCGGTCACCGGACGACGCGGGGAGGGGTGCGGGCGATGCTGCTGTGGCGGTGGAGGCTCGCGCTCCTCCCGGCCGCCGCGTGGCTCGCGGTGGCGGGGTCAGGCCGCGTCGTCGGGAAGCCCGAGCCAGGCGTGCCAGCCGGTGTGCAGGACCAGCCAGGCCATGAGCCCGTAGCCGGCCTGACCGGGCAGGACGCCGTCGCCCGCGGCGAGGTCGCCGAGCCACTGCTCGTGCGCGGCGAGGGGTGAGTACGTGTCCACGTAGGGTACGCGGCGGCGCGTCGCCACGTCCGCGAACGCCGCGGAGAGCTCCGCGAGGCGCTCGCCCTCGGCGGTCGCCCCGGGCGGCGGGCCGACGACGAACGCGGGGATGTGGCGCTGCTCGGCCACGTCGAGCACGTTGGCGAGGTTGAGCCGGCTGCGGGCGAGCGAGAGGCCCGCCGCGAGGTCCGCCCGGCCCAGCCCGACGACCAGGCGGTTGTCCGCCTCCGGCGCCAGGCGGCGCGTCACCTCGTCGTCCCAGCGCTGGCCCAGCGCGGTGCTGGTCTCGCCGGGCACCGCGAGCGTGAGGACCGTCAGGCGGTCGTCGGTGCGGGTGCGTGCCGCGACGCGGCCGACCCAGCCCAGGGCCTTCGGGTCCCCGGCGCCCGCGACGAGCTCGTCGCCGACCACCACGAGCCGAGTCTCACCCACCGTGCCGCCTCCCCGCCGTCGTCCCCCGCGCCCTCGCCGAGCAGCTCGCTGCGCTCGTCGGGACAGTCTCGCAGCGCGCCGGGCGCGGGCACCCGACCTCACCGGGCGAGTCGCGGTCCCGGCGGGCCGGCCGGGGAGTCCGGCCGCGGCCGGACCGGGTCAGTACGGACGGGACGGGAGGTTCTGGACGTCGTCCGTCCAGGCGGCGCGGGACGCCGGCGGCGTCCGCGTGCCCAGTCCGTCGCGACGGACGGTCGCGACGAGGCGCAGCATGGCGGTCAGGACGACGAGCGCCACCAGGAGCAGGAACCAAGTCATGGCAGAAAGTCTCTGTCCGTCGAGTCCCCGCCGACAGTGGCAGGACTGCCGTCGCCCATTGATCTTCCGCCAACCCTCGCCGAGGATGGCCCCATGCTCCGACGCGTCACGGCCGTGCTGCTGCCCGACACCTCCCCGTTCGAGCTCGGGGTCGCCTGCGAGGTCTTCGGGATCGACCGCACCGATACCGGGGGACCGGGCTTCGACTTCCGGGTGTGCGCGCTCGAGCCCGGGGTCGTGCCCACCAAGACCGGGTTCAGCCTGCTCGTCGAGCACGACCTGTCCGCGACCCTCGACGCCGACCTCGTCGTGGTCCCCGCCTACGGCCTGCGGCCCGCACCCGTGCCCGAGCCGGTGCTCGCGGCCCTGCGCGCGGCCCACGAGCGCGGCGCGTGGATCCTGAGCATCTGCAGCGGCGCCTACGCGCTCGGCGAGGCCGGCCTGCTCGACGGCCGGGCGTGCACCACGCACTGGATGCACGCCGCGGACCTCGCGCAGCGGTTCCCCGCGGCGCGCGTGGACCCGTCGGTGCTCTACGTCGACGCGGACCGCGTGCTCACGAGCGCCGGGACCGCCGCGGGCATCGACGCGAGCCTCTACCTGGTGCGCCGCGAGCTCGGTGCGGCGGCCGCGGCGGTGATCGCGCGGCGCATGGTGGTGCCGCCGCACCGGGACGGCGGGCAGGCACAGTACGTGGACACCCCGCTGCCGTGCGACGCGGACACGCTCGCGCCGCTGCTCGCCTGGCTCGTCGAGCACCTCGAGGAGGAGCACACGGTGCCGGACCTGGCGGCCCGCGCGCTCATGTCCGAGCGCACGTTCGCGCGTCGGTTCCGCGCGGAGACCGGCACCACGCCCGCGGCCTGGCTCACCCGGCAGCGGCTGGTGCGGGCCCAGGAGCTGCTGGAGCGCACCGACGTGGGGGTCGACGAGGTGGCCCGCCGCAGCGGCTTCGGCACGGCGGCCGTGCTCCGGCACCACTTCGCGCGCACGCTCGGCACCAGCCCGCAGGCCTACCGCCGCACCTTCGCCCCCCGCGAGCCGGCCCCGGTCTGAGGCCCGGAACACCGCGAGGACGCCGGTTCTCCCCGAGCGCGTCGGAAGGATCCGACGTGCTGGGCGGGAACCGACGTCCTCGCGGGCGTGGCGGGTGGGTCAGCGGGCGAAGGCCTCGGTCAGGAGGTCGGCCTGCTGAGCCTGGTGCTTCTTGGCCGTCCCCGCGGCCGGCGACGCCGACTCCGGGCGCGACACGACGCGCAGCGTGCGCCCGAGCAGCTGCGGCACGTGCAGCGACAGGTACGACCACGGGCCCTGGTTGTGCGGCTCGTCCTGCACCCACACGAGCTCGGCGCCGTCGAACGGTGCGAGCGCCGCCTGGAACGCCTCGGCGTCGAGCGGGTAGAGCTGCTCGAGCCGCACGATCGCGGTGTGCTCGTCGCCCGACTTCACGCGCTGCGCGAGCAGGTCCCAGTAGACCTTGCCGGAGCAGAGCAGGACGCGGTCGACCTGGCCGGCCTTGGCCTCCGCGAGCTCGTCGCGCAGGACCGGCTGCCACGTGCCGGTGGTGAAGTCCTCCACCGCCGACGACGCGGCCTTGAGCCGGAGCATCGACTTCGGGGTGAAGACGACGAGCGGCTTGCGGGGCCGGGCGTACGCCTGACGGCGCAGCAGGTGGAAGTACGACGCGGGCGTCGACGGCTGCGCGATCACCATGTTGTCCTGCGCGGCCATCTGCAGGAACCGCTCGATGCGGGCCGACGAGTGGTCCGGCCCCTGGCCCTCGTAGCCGTGGGGGAGGAGCAGCACCACGGAGGAGCGCTGCGCCCACTTCTGCTCGGCGGAGGAGATGAACTCGTCGATGATCGTCTGGGCGCCGTTGACGAAGTCGCCGAACTGCGCCTCCCAGAGCACCAGCGCGTCCGGCCGCTCCACCGAGTAGCCGTACTCGAACCCGAGGCACGCGTACTCGGACAGCGAGGAGTCGTAGATCCAGAACTTCGCCTGGTCGCCCGAGAGGTAGAGCAGCGGCGTCCACTCGGCGCCCGTCTCCCGGTCGTGCAGCACCGCGTGGCGCTGGACGAAGGTGCCGCGGCGCGAGTCCTGGCCGGCGAGGCGCACGGGCGTGCCCTCGACGAGCAGCGAGCCGAACGCGAGCAGCTCGCCGAAGCCCCAGTCGATCCCGCCCTCGCGGGACATCGCCTCGCGCTTGTCGAGCAGCTGCTGCAGCTTCGGGTGGACCGTGAAGCCCTCGGGCGGCCGCACCTGGGCCTTGCCGATGCGCTCGAGCACGGACGCCGGCACGGCGGTCTTCCAGCCGACCATCACGCCCGCGTCCTCGAGCTGCGACTCCGGCCGCTCCAGCCCGGCGACGGACTCGGCGTCCGCCGTCGGCTGCGCCCAGCCGTCCTCCCGGGTCTCGGCGAACACGCGCTCGAGCTGCGACTGGTAGTCGCGCAGGGCCTGCTCGGCTTCCTCGATCGTGATGTCGCCGCGCGCGACCAGGGTCTCGGTGTAGAGCTTGCGCACCGAACGCTTGGCCTCGATCAGGTTGTACATGAGCGGCTGCGTCATCGACGGGTCGTCGCCCTCGTTGTGGCCGCGGCGGCGGTAGCACAGCAGGTCGATGATGACGTCGCGGTCGAACTGCTCGCGGTACTCGAACGCGAGCTCGGCCGCGCGGACCACGGCCTCCGGGTCGTCGCCGTTCACGTGGAAGATCGGCACCTGCAGGCCCTTGGCGACGTCGGTCGCGTACTGCGACGAGCGCGACGACGAGGGACCGGTGGTGAAGCCGACCTGGTTGTTGATGATCACGTGGATGGTGCCGCCGGTGCGGTACCCGCGCAGCTGCGCCAGGTTGAGCGTCTCGAACACCACGCCCTGGCCGGCGAACGCCGCGTCGCCGTGGATCAGCACGGGCAGCACGGAGAAGCCGTCGCCGCCCAGGTCGATCCGGTCCTGCTTGGCGCGCACGATCCCCTCGAGGACCGGGTCGACGGCCTCGAGGTGCGACGGGTTGGCCGCGAGGTACACCTTGGTCGTCGCGCCCGACTCGGCGGTGAACAGGCCCTCGGTGCCCAGGTGGTACTTGACGTCGCCGGAGCCCTGCACGGACTTCGGGTCGGCGTTGCCCTCGAACTCGCTGAAGATCTGGGCGTAGGACTTGCCGGCGATGTTGGCCAGGACGTTGAGCCGGCCGCGGTGGGCCATGCCGATGCCGACCTCGTCGAGGCCGTTGTTGGCGGCCTTGGACAGGATCGCGTCGAGCAGCGGGATGACGGACTCGCCGCCCTCGAGCGAGAACCGCTTCTGGCCCACGTACTTGGTCTGCAGGAACGTCTCGAACGCCTCGGCGGCGTTGAGCCGGCGCAGGATCCGCAGCTGGTCCTCCCGCGGCGTCCGGGCCCAGCCGGACTCGAGCCGCTCGGCCAGCCAGCGCCGCTGGCGCGGGTCCTGCAGGTGCATGTACTCGATGCCGGTGGTCCGGCAGTAGGAGTCGCGCAGCAGGCCCAGCACGTCGCGCAGCGTCGCGCGCGACTTGCCCGTGAACCCGCCGGTCGGGAACGGCCGGTCCAGGTCCCACAGCGTCAGGCCGTGGTTCTGGATGTCGAGGTCCGGGTGCTTGCGCTGGCGGTAGGCGAGCGGGTCGGTGTCCGCCATGAGGTGCCCGCGCGAGCGGTAGGCGTGGATGAGCTCGGCGATGCGGGCGGGCTTGATCGCCTCCGCCTCGGGGTCGCTCGAGCTGTCGCGCACCCAGCGCACCGGCTCGTACGGCACGCGCAGCGCGGCGAAGACGCGGTCGTAGAAGCCGTCCTCGCCCAGCAGCTTGGCGCCCAGGATCCGCAGGAAGTCACCCGACTGCGCGCCCTGGATGATCCGGTGGTCGTACGTGCTGGTGATCGTCAGGACGCGCGAGACGCCCATCTTGTTCAGGCGGTCCTCGGACGTGCCGGCGAACTCGGCCGGGTAGTCCATCGCGCCGACGCCGACGATCGTGCCCTGGCCCTGCATGAGGCGCGGCACGGAGTGCACGGTGCCGATGGTGCCGGGGTTGGTGAGCGAGATCGTCGTCCCCGCGAAGTCCTCGACCGTGAGCTTCCCGCCGCGGGCGCGCCGCACCACGTCCTCGTACGCCGACCAGAACTGCGCGAAGTCGAGCGTCTCGGCCTTCTTGATCGACGGCACCAGGAGCTGGCGGGTGCCGTCCGGCTTGGCCAGGTCGATCGCGAGGCCCAGGTTGACGTGCGCCGGCTGCATGATGCCGGGCTTGCCGTCGACGAGCGTGTACGCCGCGTTCATGGCGGGCATGTCCGCCAGCGCCTCGACGATCGCGTAGCCGATGAGGTGGGTGAACGAGATCTTCCCGCCCCGGCCGCGCTTGAGGTGGTTGTTCACGACGATGCGGTTGTCGACCATGAGCTTGGCCGGCACCGCGCGCACCGAGGTGGCCGTCGGGACCTCGAGCGAGGACTCCATGTTGGTGACGACGCGCGCCGCGGGTCCGCGCAGCTTCTGCACGTCGTCGGTCGCCGCGGTGTCGTCGGGCTGGTTCGAGCGCTGCGCGACCGCCGCGTACGGCGCGGTGGCCGGCTGCGCCGTCGCCACCACGGGCGAGACGGCGGGGCCGTCCGTGCTCGGCGTCCCGGGGGCGACGGGTGCGGTGGCGGGCGTGGACGACGAGGCCGCGGGAGCCACGGCCTGCGCCGTGGGCGCGGGGCCCATGGCCTGGGCGCGCTCCGTGGGCGTGCTCGGGGCGGGCCGCGACGCGGCGGCCTGCGGCGCGGACCCGGCGGACGCCGGCGCGCTCGCCGGGGCCGGGGCGGCGGCGCCGTTCGTGGACGCACCGTCGCTCTCCGTGCGCTTGTAGCCCTCGAAGAAGTCCCACCACGCGGGGTCGACCGCGTCCTTGTCCTTCAGGTACTGCTCGTACAACTCGTCCACGAGCCATTCGTTCGCGCCGAAGACGGCGCGGACCGAGTCAGGCTCAGCCTTCTGGGACACGCGAGGATCGCCCACTTCCGCTGCGGTCTGCGAGGACCGCGTCGTTGCCGGTTCTGATGTCCCAACCCTACGGCCTCCGGGACCTTCGGCCCGTGCGGGGCGGCTCCCGTCGGACGGTCGTCCCCGGGCTCTCCACGAGGCCCTCACCTGCGGGTCAACGGCGGGCAAGACAACGTTGTCCCGATGGGCAAGTCCGCCTCAGGCGGCGGTGATCTGGGCCGGGGACCGGTCGCCGTTGGTTCGGCTGGGCTCACGTCCAGGTCACCGGCGGTCCGCATCACGCGAACGGGTGAACCGCGCCACGTCCACCCCGGGCCGTCTCACGATGCGGTCCCGTCGTGGTCGCACGGTGTCCCGCGCCTCCGCGCCTCCGCGCCCCCCAGCCCGACGACGACGGCCCGGGGCCGTCGCGCACGTCACGTGATGTCGCGGCGCAGGGTCGTGAACCGTCCGACGAGCGCGAGCACCAGGACGTAGCCGAGCAGCACCAGCAGCCCCTGCCACCAGGACAGCAGCGTGCCCATGCCGGAGGCTGCGTAGAACGACCCGCCGGAGATCGCCTCGCCCGCCGCGCCCGGGAGGAACGACGCGACATCGGCGCCCCACGACGTCATGCCCAGCACGACGCGCGCGATCGGCTCGACGAACTGCGTGAACGCGAGCGCGATCACGACGATCGCGACCTGGCTGGTGATGACGGTGCCGAGCGCGACGCCCAGCAGCGACCACACCGCGAGGGCGAGCGCGGAGAGCCCGAGCGTGCGCCAGGTCGACGCCTCGCCCAGGAACGTCGGCTCGCCCAGCAGGCCGAGGACGCCCGCGCCGGCGGCCACGCACGCGACCGTGCCGACGACGCCGAAGACGAGGCCGAGCAGCCCGCCGGACGCGAGCTTGGCGAGCAGCACCACCGTCCGCCGCGGCTCGGCGAGCAGGGTCGGCGTGATCGTCTTGTGCCGGAACTCCGACGAGAAGGACATGCCGCCGACGATGAGCGGGAACACGTAGCCGAACGAGACGGCGATCGTGTAGACGGTGCGCACGACCTCCTGCGGCGAGACGACCACGGCGTCGTCGGAGGCTCCCGTCGTGGCGGTGCCCTGGCTCAGCGCCCAGCCCAGCCCCGCGGCCAGGAACGCCATGTAGACGGCCATGGCCGCCAGCAGGATCCACCACAGGCGCGTCGTGACGAGCTTGCGGTACTCGGTGACCATCGCGGCGCCCATCAGCGGTCGCTCCCGTCCGTCGTCGTGGTGGCGGTCGGTTGTGGGCCGGACGCGGTCGGTGGTGCGGTCAGCTGCAGGAACAGGTCCTCGAGCCCGACGTCGCGCCCGGCCAGCGCGTGCAGCTCGACGCCGGCCGCGAACGCCGCGGCGCCGACGGTCGCGCCGTCCACGTCGAGCAGGTCGTACGCCGCGCCGCCGCCCGCGCGGTCGACGTGCTCGACCGACCAGGCCTGCCCGGCGACGAGCGCGTCGAGCGCCGGGCCGTCGGGCGACGCCACGCGCAGGCGGGGCCGGGCGAGCCGCGCGAGCTCGGGCAGCGAGGACGCGTGCACCAGGCGCCCGCGGGCGATGATCACGACGTCGTCGACGGTCTGCTCGACCTCGGACAGCACGTGGCTCGAGACCAGCACGGTGCGGCCCTGGGCGGCGAGCGCCCGGAGGAACCCGCGCAGCCACGCGATCCCCTCGGGGTCCAGGCCGTTGGCGGGCTCGTCGAGCAGGAGCACGGGCGGGTCGCCGAGCAGGGTCGTCGCGAGCGCGAGCCGCTGCCGCATGCCGAGGGAGAAGCCACCGACGCGGCGCCGCGCGGCCGCGCCGAGCCCGACGAGGTCGAGCACCTCGTCGGCCCGCGCGTCCGGGACGCCGACCTGCGGCGCGTACACCCGCAGGTGGTCGCGCGCGGTGCGCCCGGGGTGGAAGCTCGCGGCCTCGAGGGCGGCGCCGACGACGTGCGCGGGCCGCCCGAGCGCCCCGTACGGGCGGCCGCCGATCGACGTGCTGCCGGCGGTGGGCGCGACGAGCCCCAGCAGCATCCGCAGCGTCGTCGTCTTGCCGGCGCCGTTGGGACCCAGGAAGCCGGTCACCCGGCCGGGCCGCACGTCGAAGGTGAGGTCGTCGACCGCGAGCACCGCGCCCGGTCCGCTGCCGAACCGCTTGGTCAGGTGCTGCACGCGCACCAGCCCGGGCTCGTCGGGCACGTTCACGTCCGGTGGGGCGGCGTTCGGCGAGGTCATGGCACACGACCCTAACCAGAGCGGGCGCCGGTGCGGGCCGGTTCAGGGCCGCGGGAAGACCGGTCGCATCGACGCGGGCGGGGTGAACAGGGGCAGCGTGACGCGCATCGTGCATCCCTCGGGCACGTCCGCGACCTCGATCCGGCCGCCGTGGAGCTCGACCGCCCAGCGCACGATCGCCAGGCCCAGCCCCGTGCCGCCGGTCGAGACCTGCCCGGTGGTCGCGGGGGTGTTCCCGCGCACGAACCGCTCGAACACGTGCGCGCGCTGCTCGGGCCGGATCCCCGGCCCGTGGTCCACCACGTCGATCCGCACGTCGGGTCCGACGCGCGAGGCCTCGAGGCGCACCTCGTCGTCGTCCGGGGAGTGGCGCACCGCGTTGTGCAGGAGGTTGGCGACCACCTGGTGCAGACGCTCGGGGTCGCCCGGCACCGTGAGGTCCGGGGGCTCGACGACCACGGGGAACCGCAGGCGCTTGGCGGCGCCGACGAGCATCGCGCCCTCGGCCGCCTCCTGCAGGAAGTCCGCGAGCCGGATCTGCGTGACCTCGAGCGGCACGTCCCCGGCCTCGAGCCGGGACAGGTCGAGCAGGTACGCGACGAGGCGGCCCAGGCGCTCGGTCTGCGCGAGCGCCGCCTCCATGGTCGCCGGGTCCGGGTCCGTGACGCCGTCGACCACGTTCTCGAGCTGCGCCTGCAGCGCCGTCACCGGGGTGCGCAGCTCGTGCGAGACGTTCGCGATGAGCTCGCGCCGGAACGCGTCGGACTGCTCGAGGTCGTCGGACATCGTGTTGAACGCCTCGGCCAGCTGGCCGACCTCGTCGTTGCTGGTCGCGCGCACGCGCAGCGAGTAGTCGCCCCCGGCCATGCGCCGGGCGGCGAACGTCATCTCCCGCAGCGGCGAGGTCATGCCGCGCGCCAGGATCTGCGTGAGCACCAGCGAGATGATGATCGCGAGCGGGAAGGTGCGCGACGGGCCGAGCTTGTAGGACAGGCCCAGCCACGTGATGAAGGACGCCATGGTCACGGTGGCCGCGACCAGGACGCCGAGCTTGATCTTGATCGAGCGGAACCGGTCGAGCGGGCGCAGGTCCGGCAGCCGCGACCGGACGGGCTCGCCGCGGACGTGCCGGGGGACGGTCACGGGTTCCTCCCACCGGCGCGCCGGGTCAGGGCTGGTCCGGCCCGGTGGGGCCGCCCTCGGCGGGCTCGAACGCGTAGCCGACGCCGTGCACCGTGCGGATCAGGTCCGCCCCGAGCTTGCGGCGCAGGGCCTTGACGTGCGAGTCCACGGTGCGGGTGCCGCTCGCGTCGATCCAGTCCCAGACCTCCGCGAGCAGGCGCTCGCGGGTCAGGACGGTCCGCGGCGAGGTCGCGAGCGCGACGAGCAGGTCGAACTCCGTGGGCGTGAGGTGGACCTCCTCGCCGTGCCGGACCACCCGGCGCTGCGCGCGGTCGATCGAGACGTCGCCGATCACCAGCGGCGGCGTGGGCGCCTCAGCCGCCGAGAGCTCCACGCTGCGCGCCGCACGCTCGGTGCGCCGCAGGAGCGCCTTGGTGCGCGCCACGAGCTCGCGCATCGAGAAGGGCTTGGTCATGTAGTCGTCGGCGCCGACGCCGAGGCCGATCAGCATGTCCGTCTCGTCGTCCCGCGCCGTCAGCATGAGCACCGGGACCGGGCGCTCGGCCTGGATCCGCCGGCACACCTCGAGCCCGTCGATGCCGGGCAGCATCACGTCCAGCACCACGACGTCGGGCACCAGACGGGCGGCGGCCTCGACGCCCGCCAGGCCGTCACCGACCGCCTCCACGGCCCACCCCTCGGCGGACAGCCGGCGCGCGATCGCCTGGGCGATGGCCGGCTCGTCCTCGACGACGAGCACCTTCGTCGGACCCCCGGGCGTGCGCGCCCCAGCTGCCCCACCAACCACGGTCATGGTCCCAATGTGGCACAACCGGGACCCGACGGCCGGGAGGCGACCCGGACCGCGGCGGGCGCAGCGGCGTCCACAGGCACGGCACGTGCTCGTGCCGCACCCGGGCACCGCCCGTAGGATGTGCCCACCATGAGCAGCTCAAGTAGCTGCCGGCGTCCCGCCCGGACCGGTGCCCACGCACCGGGGACCGGGCCCGACCAGGCCGGCCCCCACCTGAGACCCCGTGCTGCGCACGCGCCGCACCCCACCGTCCGCCGTCCGCGCGGCCTCCTGTCGGCAGGTCCGACGAGCGCCGCGGCCGGCCCGAGCGGTCCCGCATGCTGACCGAGTGGCTGCTCGTCGGCCTCGGCGTGCTGCTGACACTGGGTACCGCCGTGTTCGTCGCCGGCGAGTTCTCCCTGGTGACCCTCGACCCGGGCGTGGTCGAGCGGCAGACGGCGCCCGACGACCGCCGCGGCCAGTCGGTGATCAAGTCCCTGCGCCGCCTGTCGACCGAGCTCTCGGGTGCGCAGGTGGGCATCACCGCGACCACGGTCCTGCTCGGCTACACCACCCAGCCCGCCGTGCAGCGGCTGGTCGCGCAGTGGCTGGGGGACGGCGCGCTGAGCGAGACCGCGGCCACCGCGATCGCCGTGGTGCTGGCGATCGTGCTGGTCAACGGCTTCTCGATGCTGGTCGGCGAGCTCATCCCCAAGAACTTCGCGATCGCGCACCCCATCGGCACCGCGCGCGTCGTCGCGCCGCTGCAGCGGGGCTTCACCACCGGGCTGCTGCCGGTGATCGGCTTCTTCAACGGGAGCGCCAACTGGCTGCTGCGCCGCGTCGGCGTCGAGCCGCGGGAGGAGCTGGCCGGCGGTCGCTCGCCGCAGGAGCTCGCCGCCCTGGTGCGGCGCTCGGCGGAGGTCGGCACGCTCGACGAGTCCACCGCGACGCTGCTCACCAACTCCCTGGACTTCGGCGGGCTCACCGCCGTCGACGTCATGACGGACCGGCAGCGCATGGTGGCCGTGCGGCGTGAGGACCGCGCGTCCGACGTCGTCGCGCTGGCCCGGCGGACCGGGCACTCGCGGTTCCCCGTGGTGGGGGAGGGCAGCGACGACATCGTGGGGCTGGTGCACCTGCGCCGCGCGATCCAGGTGCCGTACGAGCGGCGTGGCGACGTCCCCGCGGCGGCGCTGATGGACGAGGCCCCGCGCGTGCCGGAGACGGTGCACCTGGGCCCGCTGCTGGTCGAGCTGCGCGCGTACGGGATGCAGATGGCCGTCGTCGTCGACGAGTACGGCGGCACGTCCGGCGTGGTGACGCTCGAGGACGTGGTGGAGGAGCTGGTCGGGGACGTGGCCGACGAGCACGACCGGCGGCGCGCGAGCGTCGCCCGGGCGGCCGACGGCACGTGGCACCTGCCGGGTGTGGTCCGGCCCGACGAGCTGCGCGAGCAGACCGGGCTCGTCGTCCCCGAGGACGGGCCGTACGAGACGCTCGGCGGCCTCGTGATGGCGCGCCTCGGCCGGATCCCCGCCGCGGGCGACGTGGTCGAGCTGCCCGGCGTGCGGATCGAGGTCGAGCGGATGGCCGGCCGTCGCGTGGAGCGGGTGCGCGTGGCCGAGACCGAGCAGGACGACGCCGAGGGGGCGGGCCGCGACGGCCGACCGGACGCGCGTGACGAGCGACGGGGGGCGCGCCGGTGAACAGCACCACCGCACTCGTCCTGGCCGTGCTGCTGCTGGCCGCCAACGCGTTCTTCGTCGGGGCCGAGTTCGCGATCATCTCCGCGCGGCGCTCGTCGATCGAGCCGCGCGCGGAGGCGGGCGACCGCCGGGCGCGCACGGTCCTGTGGGCCATGGAGAACGTCTCGCTGATGCTCGCGTGCGCGCAGCTCGGCATCACGGTGTGCTCGACGAGCCTCGGCGTGGTCGCCGAGCCGGCGATCGCGCACCTCATCGAGGACCCGCTGCACGCGGTCGGCGTCCCGGACTCGTGGACGCACCCGATCGCCTTCGTGGTCGCCCTGCTGATCGTCGTCTACCTGCACGTGGTGCTGGGCGAGATGGTGCCCAAGAACCTCGCGGTCTCGGGCCCGGACCGGGCCGTGCTGCTGTTCGGTCCGCCGCTCGTCGTCGTCGCCCGTGTGGTGCGCCCCGTGATCGTGGCGCTCAACTGGCTCGCGAACCACGCCCTGCGCGCCGCGGGCGTCGAGCCCAAGGACGAGGTCGCTTCGGCGTTCACCGCGCAGGAGGTGCAGTCGATCGTCGAGCGCTCGCAGGCGGAGGGGCTGCTCGAGGACGACCAGGGCCTGCTCACGGGCGCCCTGGAGTTCTCCGACCGCCTGGCGCGCGACGTCATGGTCGCGTCCGACGCGCTCGTCACCCTCGACCCGGGCGCCACGCCCGCGGGTGTGGAGCACCTGGTCGCGCGCACGGGGTTCTCGCGGTTCCCGGTGGCCGACGAGGCGGGCGGGGTCGTCGGGTACCTCCACCTCAAGGACGTCCTGTACGCCGAGCACGACGAGCGCGACGTCCCGGTCCCGCCGTGGCGCGTCCGGCAGCTCGCCGTGGTCGCACCGGACGACGAGGTCGAGGAGACGCTGGCCGCGATGCAGCGCTCCGGCGCGCACCTGGCCCGCGTGGACGACGACGGGCGCACGGTGGGCGTGGTGTTCCTGGAGGACATCCTCGAGGAGCTCGTCGGCGAGGTGCGCGACGCCATGCAGCGAGGACCTCAGGCCTAGGGGACGGTCCGATGCCCGCGTGGCACGAAACCTTCACAACTGGGCCGGTGACCTGCAAGAGCGCGGCTTTTGACCGGAATCGTTCGGCGTGTCGGCGGGTGAACCTGGGGTGGCATCCGGGTGAACCGGCGTGTCGCCCGGCGTGTCGGCGCGCGCCGGCCGGCGGTGCGGATCTCGCGGACGGTCTGGACATTCGTCCAGGGGCTTGGAAGCGTGCTCACGAGCCGTTATGGTTTCGTGATCGCCGACGACGATGCGGCCCCTGCACCACCGCGCATCGGGTCGGCGAAGCGACGGACGAGAGCAGCCCCTGGCCCTCGTCCGTGCCCGAGTCCGTTGGTCGACCGTGCGAGGAGGTGCTGTGGTCGAGCGTGGCCAGGCGTCCCCTCCGCCCCTGACCCGCCGGGAGATCCGCGAAGCCGAACGTGCCGCCGCCGAGCGCGCCGCGGCACGCGAGGTCCCGGCCTGCGGCGCGACGCCCACCCCGGCGCCCGGGTCCCCGGCGGCCCGCACGGTCGCCGACCACGGCGCGAGCGCCCGCCCGACCCCAGCCACCTCTGGGCACTCGGCCCCCGCGGGGCACACGGTCCCCACGGTGCACACGCGTCCCGAGGCGCACACCCCGGACTGGGTGCCCGGACGTCGCACGGTCGGCCAGCCGCCGGCGACCCCGCGCATCGCGCTCCCCGAGACCGCTGCTCGCCCCGCCGAGCCGCGCCCGGCCGCCACGCCCCGGCGGACCGTGCCGGACGACGTGATCGTGGCGGCGGCGCACGAGATGCCGCGCGTGCCGCTGGCGTCCGTCCCCACGACCGCTCGCGTGGTCCACGTGGTGCGGCCCGCCGCGGACCCGTCCGAGCAGCGCGCGACGCCGCCGGCCGCCGAGGCGACCGAGCCGGCGGTCCGCGCCGCCGCGACGATGGCGCTCGCCGCCGTGGCCCCGGCCCCGTCGGACGAGCCCGCAGAGCGTGCCACCCGCTCCGCCGAGCGCGCACCGCGCACCGCTGCCGAGACCCCGCTCGTCGTCCGTCTGCGCTCCCACCGGAAGCACGGGCGCAACGCGGCCCGGTTCGGGGTGGTCGGCGCGCTCGCGGCCGTGACCGTGGCGGTGCCGCTGAGCCACGGCACCTTCGGCGGGACCGAGGTGCTGTCCGGCCTGCCCACCGACCGCGGCGCGCTGCCCAGCACGGTCTCGGCGCTCACCGCGCAGCCCGCCATCGGCGCACCCCCCGCCTCGCTCGCCGCGAGCAAGGAGGTCGTGGTCGACGAGCGTGCGCTCGCCCGCGTCAGCCGGGACGCCACCCGCCAGACCCTGCCGGGCTGCGACCCGTCGGCGCGCGCCGCGGGCCTCAACGGCCAGCTGGCCACGGAGGACCTGTGCACGCTGTGGGACGGCCACACGCAGATGCGCGCGGACGCCGCGTCCGCACTGGCCGGCCTGAACGCGGTCTACGCGGCGCGGTTCGGCGCGGACATGTGCGTGGTCTCGGGCTACCGCACGCTGGCCGTGCAGTACACGCTCAAGGCGCAGAAGGGCGGCCTCGCGGCCACGCCCGGCAAGAGCAACCACGGCTGGGGCCTCGCGGTCGACCTGTGCAGCGACATGACGTCGGGTGACCGGTGGGAGTGGCTGAACGAGAACGCGGGCATCTACGGCTTCGAGAACCCGGCCTGGGCGAAGGAGGGCGGCTCCGGCCCCTACGAGCGCTGGCACTGGGAGTACCTCAAGGGCGTCATGGCCGACGGCGAGTACTACGGCGAGTCCTAGCCGACGACAGCTACCGACGAAGCCCGCCGACGACGAGACGGCCGGTCCGGGATCACCCTGGGCCGGCCGTCGTCGTCTGCGGCGGCTCACCTCACTCGAGGCGCAGCCCCCAGCGGGAGTCGTGCGACGCGCCCGGCGCGAGCTCGACCAGCAGGTCGCCGGTGCGGAACGCGTCCGCGATGCACGTCATGGGCTCGACGGCCACGCCGCGCCGCTCGATGCCCTCGATGCCGTTGCCCGTGCACACCTGCCAGGCTGGGAACGTCTCGTCGGCCCACAGGGCGACCGTGTGCCCGTCCGGCGAGGCCAGCCGCGCCCAGGTGAGGCCCGCCTCGTCGCGCGTGGGGGCGAGCCACGCGTCGTCCAGGGCGATGCCGGCCAGGAGGGTGGGCTCGCGCAGGTCGTACTTCCCGACGAGCGCCTCGTCGCCCGTGGGCAGCAGGCGCGCGTCGACGACGACGTGGCGCTGCGCGCCGAGCTGCAGCGTGCACTCGTCGACCGCGGCGGCCCCGGGCGAGAGCCACGGGTGGAAGCCGAGCCCGTACGGCGCGTCCGAGGTACCGAGGTTGGTCGCGACCGTGCGCACCTCGAGCCCCTCGTCGGACAGCGTGTACGTGACGTCGAGGCGGAGCGGCCACGGGTAGCCGGGGATCGGCACGATCGTCGTGGTCAGCGTGAGCGAGGCCTCGTCGTGCGACCCGAGCGCGAACGGGACGTAGGCGACCAGGCCGTGCAGCGCCGTCTGGCGGTCCGCCTCGGTGATCGCGACCTGGTAGGCGGCCCCGCGGTAGCCGTAGGCGCCGTTGGCGAGCCGGTTGGGCCACGGCGCCAGCACGGCGCCGGAGAACGCCGGTGCGATCTGGTGCTGGTCGAACGGCAGGACGACGTCGCGGTCGCCGACGCGGTACTCCCGCAGGCTCGCGCCGACGGCGGCGATCACCGCCACCTGGTCGCCGTGCCGCAGCGTGTGCTGCGTGCCGGACGGCAGGACGGGGGACTGGTTCGTGGTCGGGGAGGTCACGCTCCCACGGTAGTGCGCGGCGCCCGCCCGGCCCGCATCCGGCTCGTCGTGCCGCGCCCGATCGGGTGATCGGCGACGCTCACCGTGCGGTCGGAACGTTTCGGATGTCCTGGTTGTGGACAGGCCCGTGTGCGGCCCGTGCCCGGTGCCCTAGGGTGCGGGCCGTCGCCGCTGTCGGGATTGTCCGTTTGCGGCGCGTCGGCGGCCGGCAGACAGGGGGAGCGGGATGGACGGCGTCGCGATCCTCGAGCACGAGGTCCGGGAGCTCATCAGACGGCGTGGCATCGACCCGGTGCGGGACCGGCCGAGCATCACCGCGCTGGTCGAGGCGGCGATCGCTGACTACGACGCGCGCTCGGTGGTCGGGGCGGTGCCGCCGCTGGTCGACGGCCAGGCCGCGCACAAGGCCGTGCTGGACGCGGTTGCCGGGTTCGGCCCGCTGCAGCGGTACCTGGACGACCCGGAGATCGAGGAGATCTGGATCAACAACCCGCAGCAGGTGTTCGTGGCCCGCCGGGGCGAGGCGGAGCTGACCACGACGATCCTGACGGCGGTCGAGGTGCGCGAGCTCGTCGAGCGGATGCTCAAGGTCTCCGGCAGGCGGCTGGACCTCAGCAGCCCGTTCGTCGACGCGACGCTCCCGGGCGGTGAGCGGCTGCACGCGGTGATCCCCGACGTCACGCGGCAGCACTGGTCGGTCAACATCCGCAAGTACGTGGTGCGCGCGGACCACCTCGACGACCTCGTCGTGCTCGGCTCGCTGCCGCACGACGCCGCGGCGTTCCTGGCCGCGGCCGTGCGCGCCGGGCTCAACATCCTGGTCTCCGGGGCGACCCAAGGCGGTAGTTTGCAAGCGCTTTACACAGTACGCTTGAGATCTCATGAACATGAGCGCCGGGCTCCGAGCCGTCATCTACGTCCGCATCTCCGTTGCCCAGGAGGCGTCGGTCTCCATCGAACGCCAGGTCGAGGCGGCGGAACAGTACGCCGCTGCGCGCGGCTGGCAGGTAGTCGCCACCTTCCGTGACGAGGGCGTGAGCGCGACCCACAACAAGCCCGAGGACCGCGCCGGGTGGCGCGCGCTGCTCGACTCGCCGGAGAAGTACGACGCCGTGCTGGTGTGGAAGATCGACCGGCTCGCCCGCCGGGTGCTGGACTTCCTCCACGCCGACGCTTCGCTTCAGGAGCGCGGGGCGGGCATCGTCGCCGTGGAGGACCCCGTGGACATGACCACGCCGCAGGGACGCGCGTTCGCCACGTTGCTCGCGGTGTTCGGCGAGATGGAGGCTGAGGCGATCCGGGCACGCGTCAAGGCTGCCCGGGACCACCTGCTCCGGGCCGGGCGTGTCGTCGGCGGGACGGTGCCCTACGGCTGGCGCAAGGTCGCCAACCCGGACGGGCCGGGCTACGTGCTGGCCCAGGACCCCGAGCGCGTCGGCTGGGTGCGCGGCATGGTCGAGCGGGCGCAGGCCGGGGCGTCGGTGTACTCCATCGTGCAGTGGCTCGACGAGGCCGGAGCGCCGCTGCCCGAGGCCTCCCAGAGCCGCCGCAAGGCGGGCGGCTGGTCGTACTCGACGGTGGAGCGGCTGCTGCGCAACCCGCTGGTGGCTGGCATGACGGCCTACAACCCGGGCAACCGCACCAAGGAGCGCGGGACGGACGTGCTGCGCGACGCAGACGGCCTGCCTGTGGTGGACGAGTCCGTCGCGCTGCTGTCGCCGGGGGAGTGGCGCGCGCTGGTGAAGGCGCTGGACGAGCGCGACACCGCGCAGTCCAAGCCGGTCGCCCTGCGTGCCAAGACGTCCGCGCTGCTGTCCGGCCTTCTGTGGTGCGAGGCGGACGGCACCCGCCTGCACCGGGGCACCATCAACGGACGGCACGGGTACTACTGCCCCGAGTGCCACCAGTCCATCTCCAACTTCGAGGAAGCGCTGGTGGCGGAGTTCCTGAGGCAGAAGGGAGAGCACGTCCGCTGGTCCGTCGTGGAGGAGGTGTACGAGGGTGGCGCGGCGGTCCTGCCCGAGATCGAGCACCGGCTGGCCGAACTCAGCGACGCGCTGCGGGCCACTGACGACGACGCCGAGGCCGACCGGCTCATGGAGCAGATCGGCAACCTGCGGGCCATCCGCCGCGAGGCTCGCGGCAAGGCTCCGAAGGTGGAGTACCGCCCGGTGCGCGGGACGCAGCGGTTCGGGGACGACTGGGCCGACGCCGAGACGGTTGAGGACCGGCGGGCCATCCTGGAGGACGGGCTGGAGCGGGTGTGGGTGTCGCGCGGTCGGCCCGGCCGGACGACGGACGCCCAGCGGCTCGCCCGGCTGCGGGTCGACTGGAAGCAGCCCGAGCACCTGGGCCCGCTGGCGCGCCCGAGCGACGCCGACCTCGCCGCCTGGGCCGAGTAGTCACCCGAGGACGTGCGAGACGCCGCTCTCCCGGCCTGCGAGCCGTTCGCCCTACACGCGCCAGGGTGGGCGGCTCGCGGCGCGTCTCGGGCCGGTTCGGCGCGGCGGCCTGAGCGCTGTTGTGGAGATGGATAACTGCCGCCAGACCGATCCCGTTTGGAGGTACGGTTGGGCTCAGCGCGCTAGATGGACGCTTTGGGAGTCCGACCCGCTACCGCGCTGGCACGTCGTACTTCACGGGTTGAGGGCGAGCGTTTGGCCCTCTAGTCGATAGCGCTGCTAACTCACCCAAGTGGGAATGCGTGAGGCCTGACCGGTGGCACGGTCCGAAAAACAACGAACGGCGCCAAGAGGATCTCCCGGCCAGGGGAGGTGCCCCTCACAGTGAACACACCTGTGTAGGGAGTACCAGCATGTCTGAGCCCAACGTCATGTCGCCTCGCGCCGCCGCTGCGCGGCTCGGAGGCCTCCGTTCCTACGGGCGCACGCCCGACCCGGCAGACGTCGTGGAAGCCGAGCGCTCGCTCGCCACGGCCTGCATCGACCAGGAGATGCGCCGCGTCGCGGGCCGCTACACCCGACTTGACGACGTGCGGACCGCGCACCTGGTCGGGCTGCTGCTCGCCAACGCCGGTGTCAAGGGCGACGCGCTCGCCGTCATCGAGTCCGCCGTCCGCGCTGCGGTCGAGGCCGCACAGAAGGTCGAGGGCTGAGCCGTGCCGATCCGGAACCTCCCCACGCCCCGGCAGGCGACCGGCGCTGTGGCCGGGCTCTACAGCCACGGTGCCGTGCCCGACCCGTCCACTCTGGACGCGGCGCGGGCCACGCTCGCCACGGCCACGCTGGACAAGGCGATCCGCGACTCCATCGCCCGCACGGGCACGGCTCTAAACGACGCGCAGGTGGGCCACCTGGTCGGCCTGCTGCTGGCCGAGTCCGGCGTCCCGGCAGTCGCAGTGGCGAAGGTCGAGCACATGGCCCGGGTCGCTGTGGCGCGTGCGCACGGGTGGACCCCGTGAGCGCCGACGGGACGCCCCGGCGCAAGCGCCGCCCGGCCATCACCCTCACGGTGTCCGAACTGGCTTGGGCGGTGCTCATGGTCGTCATCGCGGCGCAGTCGGTGTGCATCACCGTGCTGCTGCTGCGTGGGGTTCAGGGGTGAGGAGCCAGGGCGAGACGGCGGGGCGCAGCCATCGCGCTCGCCGCGCCCGCAACCAGGCCGAGCGCAAGCGCGAGCACGCCGACAAGTACGCCGACCGGGCGGGCCAGCACAAGAGGGAGGCCGACCATGGGCGAAGGTGAGTACGCGAGCGCCCTAGCCGCAGAGGTCGCCATGGCGTCCGTCGAGGTGCGGGCGAAGGTGTCCGAGGCGCTGTCCGAGTCCATACCTGAGTGGAGGTTGGCGCAGGCGTTCGTCAACCGCCCGGAGGAGGTCCTGAGCGGGGAGCAGGAGGCGGCGCTGGCGAAGTTGTACGCCAACCGCATCCCAGGCAACCCGTCGTCGTTCGCGGCGCGGGTGGCGTACCGGCTGGACCAGCGGCTGGCCGACAAGGCCGTGGACGACGCGTACGAGCGCATCGCCAACGCCGACGCGGACGCCCGCCCACGCATGGTGGACGGTGGGGCCTTCATCCACGACCTCCCGCCGGACATCCCCACCGTGTGGGGCGAGGGCAACGCGGTCGTGTGGGCCGAGGGCGAGTCCCTGATGATCAGCGGCCCGCCGGGCGTGGGCAAGACCACGCTCGCCGGGCAGGTGGTGCGCGGCCGGCTGATCGGTGGAGACGTGCTCGGCATGCCCGTCGTCCCGACGGGGAGCCGCGTCCTGTACCTGGCGATGGACCGCCCGCAGCAGATCGCGAGGGCGCTGCACCGGGTGCTGGCCGACGTGGACCGGGAGACGCTGAGCGAGCGGCTGGTGGTGTGGCAGGGCCCACCGCTGCGCGACCTCGCCGCCGACCCGGAGGCACTACTCCAGATGGCCCGCGACGCCGGTGCCGACACCGTCGTGGTGGACTCCCTGAAGGACGCCGCGTTGGGCCTGAAGGACGACGAGGTGGGCGCGGGCTACAACCGCGCTCGGCAGTTGTGCCTGGCCAACGGCGTCGAGTTGCTGGAGTTGCACCACACCGTGAAGCGCGGCGAGGGCGGTAAGGCTCCCGACAAGTTGGCCGACGTGTACGGCTCCGCGTGGCTGACGGCGGGTGCTGGGTCGGTGGTCTCCCTCCACGGGGAGGCGGGCGACCCGGTCGTCATGTGGCGTCACCTGAAGCAGCCCGCTGAGGAGGTTGGGCCGTTCATGGTGGCGCACGACCACTCCGAGGGGGAGTCGTCGGTGTACCACCAGGCCGACGTGCTCGCGTTGGCGCTGCGGGCACCGCTCACGGCGCAGGAGGCGGCTCAGCACATGTTCGAGACGCCGAAGCCGACCCCCGCGCAGGTAGCGAAGGCCCGTCGCAGGCTCGACGGCTTCGTGCGGAAGGGTCTGCTGGTGTCTGTCCCGGGCGACTCCGCGACGAGGACGGCCACCGTGTGGCGGTCGCCCGACCCGGCCGACGTCTTCGGAGACGACGAGGACGACATCCTGTAGGGCCGAGTTTCTCCGATACGGCACTGTACGGGTGACTGTACGGGCGTAGGGCTGGCGTCGATCATTACGCCAGCCCTACGCCACTGTACGGCTTTCATAGAACCCCAGGTCGGGGACTATACGGGTGACTGTACGGACCATACGCGGCCTTCACTGTACGTTTCCCCCCCTGCCTAGAGGCGGGGGAACGTACAGACAGCGCGAGCGCCGGGCGGCGGAGAATAGAGAAAATAGACGGGTGCTCTGTTTCGGAGAAACGCGGTGGCTGGGCGCAAGGCGGGAGAAACGACGGGCCGGGTAGGTGGTGGGCCGGGTCGGCCGGTGCTAACCCGCTCGCCCGGGTCGGCTCCGCCGGGAGGCCCGCGAGAACGGCCAACGCGAGAACGGCCGGAGGGGAGGCGGGAGACCGCCGCCGCGTGGGTCGGGCATCTCATACGCCTGCGCACGCGAGAGGCCCTGTCTCGGGACGATCCAGGCCATGTACGCCGCGCCGGGCCGGGCGGCTGGGCTAGTAGTCGTACACGTGTTCGAGGTACCGTTGCCGCGGGCAACCGGACGGTTACCCGCGAACCAAGGAGGAACCGTGACTCTCGCTGAACTGCTCGCCCGCCGTGAGGCCCTGCTCAACGCGTGGCGTGACCTGCGTGACCCCGACGAGGCGGCGGTGGGGCCCGTGCTGGGGGCGGACGGGTCGCTGTCCCTGCGGGTCGGGCCCGCCGTTGACCTGCGCTGCCGCCTGTACGACCTCGTCCTGTCCCCGGCGGGTGACCTGTCCATCGTCACCCCCGACGGCGAGTCCCGTCCGGTCCCGGCGGTGGCCCGGTGACCCGGCCGACGCTGGGCCAGGCCGTCGCCGTCTTCCGCGAGCAGGCCTGGCCCAACTACGTCGCCGCCGCCGACCGGCTGGTGGCCGAGGGTGCCGCCGAGTGGGTGCCCGACCCCGCCGTCCCGTCCGTGTTCGCCCTGGTGCGCACCGGCACGGACGCCGCGCTCGCCGTGGTCTACGCGCCGGTGGTGTCGTCCGTCGGCGTGGTGGGCCGCAAGCGCTGGGACTGGGAGACGAGCGAGGACTTCGACGCCCTCGTCTACGGGCAGGAGGCCGGGCGGTGAAGGCCGTCGGCTACGTCCGCATCAGCAAGGCGGACCGCACCAAGACCGAGCAGGAGCAGCGGCTGTCGCTGCGGCAGCAGGCCGACTCGATCCGCCAGACGTGCGAGGCCAAGGGCTGGGACCTGGTCGCTATCCACGAGGACTTCGCGCTGTCCGGCAACGACGACACCCGGCCCGGCTTCGCCGCCGTGGCCGACGCCGTCCGGGCGGGCGGGGCGGACGTCGTCGTGGTGCGGCACGTAGACCGGCTGTACCGCAAGGCGTGGCGGCTGCTGCGCCTGGTCGACTCCCCGGACGACGGCGGGGAGGGCTGGGACATCTACTCCATCGAGCAGGCCTTCGACACCAGCACGCCGGAGGGCTGGTTCGCCTTCGCTCAGTTCGCGTTGTTCGGTGACTTCGAGCGCCGCGTCATCAGCAAGCGGACGCGGCTCGCCCTCGCCCAACTCCGCAAGGAGGGCGTGCACACCGGCCGTCCGTCCGGCATCCCGGCCGAGGTCGAGGACCGCATCGCCGCGCTGCACGCCTCCGGGCTGTCGGCGTCCGCCATCGCGGAGCAACTGGAGGCCGAGGGTGTCGCCCGCCCGACCACCCGGACCAAGGCCTGGCACCACAGCCACATCCTCGCCGCCGTCCGCCGGGTCGAGGTGCGGGCGGGAAAGGCGTAGGCACGCCTACCAAACGGCCAGGCTCGCGGTTTCGGCGTAAATCGCCAGGGGTGAGAACCGTACCGAACCCGTTTAGCAGGGTACTATTCACCCCAGCAGTTGAACGTCGCCGCGTTGGGCGGGGCCAGGAGGCCCTGAGTAGCGCGGGAGAAAGGCCCCGCAGTTGTGGGGCAACAGCAGGAACCGGGACTGCAAGACGCGTACATAACCGATTCCTCATCTCCCGCCACTCAAGGAGCACCACAATGGCACGCGGTTACAGCGGCTTCGCCGACGTCATGACGACGCGGGACGGCCAGGACCTCAACGACCTGTTCGCGGAGTTCAACGCCGTCGCGGACATCCAGAACCGGGACCAGGAGCAGTTCCTCTCCCTGTTCACGTTCAACACGACCAACGCGGTGGAGTCGGTGCTCCAGACCCTCGGCGCGGCGTCCGCGTTCGAGAAGGCGTCGGAGTACGGCATCCCGCAGTCCAAGCGGGCCGAGTTCTCCACGCTCGACCTGGGCGCGGACTTCGCCTGGTACGACAACCGCTGGGCCTCGACCTGGCGCTACCTCGCCAACGCGACGGCGGCGGAGGTCAGTTCCCACGCCAACGCGGTCCTCCAGGCGGACAAGGACCTGGTGTTCAACACGGTCATGCGGACGCTGTTCGGCAACACGGACCGCACCTTCACCGAGGGCACCGCGCAGATCACCGCGAAGCCGTTCGCCAACGGCGACGGGTGGGTCCCCCCGGCCTACCAGGGCCAGACGTTCGACGCGTCGCACACGCACTTCCGCGTCTCGGGCGCGGCGACCATCCAGTCCGGCGACCTGGACGAGATCGTCGACGACTTCAAGAGCCACGGCTTCTCGCAGGAGAACGGCTCGCAGATCGTCATCTTCGTCAACGCGGCGGAGGGGAACGTCATCAACACGTTCCGGGTGGCGACTGGCGCGCGGTCGGACTTCGTCCCGGCAGCCGGCTCACGGTTCTTCGCCACGGACGGCGACCTCATCGGCAACCAGGTCCCGGCGTCGTACGCGGGCTTCGTGGTCAAGGGCTCGTACGACGAGGCGCTGGTCATCGAGTCGGCGCGCATCCCTGCCGGGTACGTCGCGGCGATGGTGTCGGGCGGGTCGCTCGTGTCCACCAACCCGATCATGTTCCGCCAGCACGTCGCGTCCGGGTACCAGGGCCTCATCGCCATCCCCGGCGGCAACGCCCAGTACCCGCTCATCGACTCGTACTGGACCAGGGGCTTCGGGACCGGCGTCCGGCAGCGGCTCGCGGGCCTCGTCATGCAGGTGAAGGCGTCCGGGTCGTACGACGTCCCGGCGCTCTACGCCTGACAGACCCCGGTCGCGGCGGGCGGCATCGCATGGACCCCCGCCGCGACCGGACCATCCATGCGCCTCCATGCGAGCCAAGGAGAACTGTCATGACCCCCACCTACGCCGACACGCTCGAGGCCACCGTCCGGGACGCTCGCGGCCTGGTCCCGTGGGCTGAGCCCAACGCCGACGCCCTCGCCTGGGAGCCGCTGGAGCAGGCCGTGCTGCGCGCGCTCGCCGGGCCCGTCCCGCCCCACATGGAGGGTGTGCCGCTGCTGCGCTTCGCGGACGGGCGGGAGGCCATCACGCTGGTGGAGGCGGTCATGGACCCGCCGGTGCCGCGCGCGGGCCGGGCCTGGCTCACGTGCGACATCTCGCCGTGGCTGCGGGACGACCTGGCCCACCTCGCCGGGGCCCACCAGATGCGCGAGCCGAACACGCTGTGGGTGCCGTGCGGGGCGTCCGTGGTCCAGGTGACGATGCGCAACTACGTCGCCTCCCGCCTCCAGGACGAGGTCGGCACCGCGCTGGTGTGGTGCTGAGGTGACCTACACGCGCAAGGTCACCCACACCGAGGACTGGTGGACCACCGCTCCGGCGCATATCCACCGGTGCACCGCGCACTACAAGAGCGGCGACCGCTGTCGCCGTGAGTCGGTCAAGGGCACGAACGTGTGCGAGCAGCACGGTGGGGCGATCCCGGCGGTAGTGCAGAAGGCCGCGACGCGCATCGGCATGTCCGTGGACGCGGCGGTCAAGCGCCTCATGGAGATGCTGGACGACCCCAAGGTGGAGACGCGCGAGAAGGTCAAGATCCTGCACGACCTGCTGGACCGGGGCGGACTCGGCGCGACGTCCAAGGTGCTGGTGGGCATCGGGCAGTCGGACAACGTGGAGACGTTCTTCCGCGACCTGCTGTCCGACCCGGCCATCCTCATCAACCCGACGCCGGAGCCCAAGACGCCCGAGCAGTTGGCGTGGGAGCGGCAGGAGATGCTCGACGCCGGGTTCACCCCGCCGCCGCTCGTCATCGAGGCCGGGGCCACCGTGGCCGAGCCGCAGGCCGTCGAGGACGTCGAGGACGTGCTGGGCACGCTTCCGCCGCGTCGACCGCGCACGCTCACCGACGCGGACGGGCAGCCGGTGCCGCAGGCCCGTGACGCGCAGGGCTGGGCAGCCGGGCCGCGCGCGAGCAGGAGCGGACTCAGGTCCGGGGACGACGGCCCGACCGACGCCCCGCAGCACATCCGGGACGGGTTCGCCCGGCTGAAGGCGATGGGGCTGGCATGACCGCCCGGTCCGCGCTGCTCCGCTGCCCGCGCAAGGGCTGCCCGTGGCGCGGGCCGTGCGGGCGGGCGTGCCCGTTCCACGCCTCCGACACCGCGTGGGAGCGGCAGAGCGCGCTACTCCGCGCCGACCAGGTGCACCGCTCCCGCACCCGCCACCGCAGCACCTAGACCGCCGCGCGGGCTGGGCCCGACCGTCCTCCTGCGGGCGACCGGCCCGCGCGGCACGCACCGGCTACTAGCGCAGCATCAGGTGCAGCGCTAGCACAGCACCGATTGCCATCACGACCCGCGTCATCCACCCCAGAACAACCGTCATCGAAGCCCTCCGCCCAGATCGCGTCGCGCACCCGTCCGGGCGCGGATCAGGGAGAGCGTCGCACCAGGCACCGACAGGATGGGGGACCGCCTACCCGCCGGACTTCGGCCCGAGTTGAGTGAGGAGAGGCAGGCTGTTCTCGATGATTGTGCGATCCGAACCGCCCCCATCGAGCACGCCGGTATCGGCTGACGAGAACACCGACCGGACCAACTCCGCCAGCACGAGCGAGCGGGCGTCGTCGCCCTCCACAGCAGCGGCGAATAGGGGGAACGTCCGGAGCGCCGTCGCCTTCTGGTTGTAGACCGCTGCCAGGTGCGTGTTCGTACGGTAGGCCTTCGCGGAGAACGCAATCCCGTAACTCAGCCCGCCGACGAGCAGCACCTTGGCCAGCGCGTCGTGCGCAAAGTCGAGCCACACGGAACCAGCATCGCCTGCCGGCGACGTCTCGCCCGCGAATAGGACGAGTCCCGCCACGACGACCGCCGCGCCGAACACAGCGACTGCCCAGGCCCACCGGGCCGCGTTTACCCGATGGCTCTTCGCCTGGTCTGCGTACTCCTTGGCGAGTTCACCCGTGCCGACTGAGGCCGCGAACTCACGGAGTCGCCCAGAGACTGCGTCGACCGCGGCCTCATTCTCGGCGGCGCGCCGCGCCAGTTCCTCGATCTCGGCAACCCGAGCAGCCGCGTCGATCAGGTCACCGCGGATGTGCGGCCGGGCCCCCGACTTCCACCATTTCCACGCGCGTTCGAGCCCCTGGTAGATGTTGAAGGCTTCCTGCGAGTAGGCCGGGCTCGTGCGCGTGAGGCTCGCGATGGTTGGCAGCACCTGGTCCGCCACGAGTTGAAGTTCGACGCGCGCCTGCCCGAGGACGTCGTCCGCGATCTGTTCGACGGGCTCGCTGTTGAACGCCATGTAGCCAAACCTCACCCGGGCGTAGAGGCGGAGCGCGTCGGGCTGAGCATCATCGAGCGCGGCCCACCCGGGCGAGATGTAGACCGGGAACTCGTCGTCGTCCAGCGAGCCGATGTGCGGCATCGCAGCGAGCAGGTCATCAAGAGTCCCCACAGCATCCCCCAGGGCGTCGGTGCGCGTGGCGCGTTCGAGGCGTACGTAATCGGCCGGTGGTTCGGTGTTCATGAGTCTGCAGATTGCGCTGTGAGCGAACACGAGCCTGTGGATAACCCTGTGCGCGGCCTGTTGACCAGGCTGTTCATGCAGGTGCGGGTACTTACACCGTTGTGGTTCGCGTCACGTCCCGCCGCAGGTCAGCGGCCCGGCCTGACGCGTACACCTAGTCAGACAGAAATGCAATACCCCTGTGGAAACGAGTTGTGGAAGCGCAGGTCAGACGCGTACGCGGCGCGTTGACGTGTCGGTGGGGAGGGTTACAGTCGGAGACGCACGAAGGCCCCGGCTTGGATCCACCAACCGAGGTCAGCGGTTCCACCGGGGCCGTCGAGTGTTCTTCGCGGGAACTCGACCGACCCTACGCCTGAGCCGCCCGCGCGCGCCATTCCTGGGCGTGTCGCGGGCGGGGATGGCGGAGCCGTGTGCAGCCCAGGAGGCACACGATGAACACCTTCCAGGTGACGCACGTCAGCAAGGACCACAACGGCGACATCACGGCGATCGGCCGGAAGGGCGGGCCCGGCGACAACGGGTGGCGGCTCTCGACGTCCGAGGCCATCGCCCGCATCCAGCGGAAGCAGGAGGGCTACTACGTCCTGCTGCCGCAGCGGGCCGAGATCATCGTGAAGCAGGGCGTGTACCGCCCGTACCTCGCGACGACGGCCGACACGACGACGAAGAACAACCTGGACAGCCTCCCGCTGTTCTGACTGGTCGAGGGCCCCGGCGATGCGATGCGCCGGGGCCCTCGTGCTGTACGTCACGCCAGGGTGTCGTACGGCTCGTAGACCACGAGTTGCACGCCGTTCTCGGTGCTGATCTCGCGGATCTCGTGCATCGTGATCGGCTCGATGTCGACGCAGACGTAGACGGAGTCGTGCGGGTCACAGTCAGCGAGCACCTCCAGTAGGTCACGAACCGTCAGGCTCTCCATCACTTCGCCCCCGTACCGCTGCGGGCCTCCCAGAAGGCGGTGTCGAGGCGGTCGTTCAGGTCGTTGATGAACTCGGACGCCCGCTCGTACTCCAGGAGCCCGAACAGCAGTCGCAACACCTCGTCGTTGGTCGGCTGCAGTCCGCTCACCCGCTTCAGGAACACCTCGGCTGCCTGGTCGAACTCGCTCTTGCCCATCGTCGTTCTCCTTCGTGTCGGGCCCCGCTTGCCGGGTGCCGCTGACGACAACCATGGCCGAACCGCAAGCCCTGACCCCGGCCGTTACCCACCCTGCTAACTAATCGGGAGAATTCGGATTCGCGCCGACGCGGTGTGCTAAGGGCGGACCGGGCCGAACGGGGACAGACGTGGGGCGAGCCGTTGAATCTCACTCCGTGGCTGCGGGTGAAGTCGCTATGCGAGACGCAATAAACACCTTGTTGACTACCGCCTCGTACGCAGGCGGGCAAGACCACGATGCTCAACGCGCTGGCCGGCGCCGTGCCCGTGCGGGAGCGCACGATCTCGTGCGAGGAGGTCTTCGAGCTGCGGCTCGCGGCGCGGGACTGGGTGGCCATGCAGTGCCGGCAGCCGAACCTCGAGGGCGCGGGGGAGATCCCGCTGCGGCGGCTGGTGAAGGAGGCGCTGCGGATGCGCCCCGACCGGCTGCTCGTCGGCGAGGTGCGCGAGGCCGAGGCGCTGGACCTGCTGATCGCGCTCAACGCCGGGATCCCCGCGATGTGCACCATCCACGCCAACTCGGCACGGGAGGCCGTCACCAAGCTCTGCACCCTGCCGCTGCTGGCAGGCGAGAACGTGTCCGACCGGTTCGTGGTGCCGACCGTGGCGTCGTGCGTCGACCTCGTGGTGCACCTGGGGCTGGACGCGCGCGGTCGCCGGCGGGTGCGGGAGGTGGTCGCCGTGCCGGGGCGCACCGAGAACGGCGTGGTCGAGACCGCCGACCTCTACCACTGGCACGACGAGCGGCTGCAGCGCGGCGACGGCTACCCGCCGCACCCGGACCGGTTCGCGCGGATCGGCGTCGACCTCCCTTCGCTGCTGCGGGCGAGGAGCTGACGTGGACGTGGTGGTCGGGCTCCTGCTGGGCGCGGGCGTCGGGTGCGTCTGGTGGGCGTTCTGGCCGCGCGAGCCGTCGCCGACGAGCCGGGCCGCGCGCTGGACCGCGCGGCTGCAGGACGAGCTGCTGCAGGCCGGGGTCGTCGGCGTGACGCCGGGCGGGCTGCTCGCCGCGAGCGTCGCGCTCGCGCTCGTCGTGCTCGTCGTCGGCGTCGCGGTGACGCGGATCCCGACCATCGCCCTGTTCTTCGCGGTCTTCGCCGCGGCGGCGCCCGTCGCGGTGGTGCGGGGCCGGGCGCGGCGGAGGCAGGCGCGCCTGCGGCAGCTGTGGCCCGAGGTCGTGGACCACCTGGCCTCCGGGATCCGGGCCGGGCTCGCATTGCCGGAGGCGCTCGCGCAGGTCGGCGAGCGCGGGCCCGTCGAGCTGCGCGCGCCGTTCCGGGCGTTCGGTGAGGACTACCGGGCGACCGGCCGGTTCTCCGAGAGCCTCGGCCGGCTCAAGGGTCGGCTCGCGGACCCGGTCGCGGACCGCATGGTCGAGGCGCTGCGGATCACGCGCGACGTCGGCGGGACCGACCTGGGCCGCCTGCTCCGCACGCTCTCCGGCTTCCTGCGGGACGACGTGCACAACGCAAACACGGAGAGGTGTCAGCGCAGGTCAATGACTCGAGGGCACGTGGCCCGCCAGCGGGTGTGCGCCGAGTTCACCTGAACCCGTCGGCGGGTCCTTCCCGCTTCTGCCCTGGTCGCTGGCACGCTAGCGTGCGTGCCTAGCGACCTCACACCGCTCTTCGAACGGCTCCAGCAACGGGGCGGGACGACCCGCACCGAAGCAGACATCCAATCCGACGTCCGCGGGCTACTCCTGCACGGCGAGCTCGACCTTGAGGACTCGCAGGTCGACGTTCACCTCGAAGCTCAAGCGGGCGACCAGAAGCGCATCGACGTAGAAGTCGGCTTCACCGTCATCGAGACGAAGAAGGATCTGCGACGAGCGGGGGCGGTCGACGCTGCCGTTCCTCAACTCGCGGAGTATGTGCAGCGCCGCACGGACCACTTCCAGCAGCGGTACGTCGGCATCCTCACTGACGGAGCCGACTGGCACCTGTACACGCTCACGCCCGCCGGAACGGTCGAACGAGTCTCGACGTTCGAGTTGCGGTCCGCCGAGAGTGGGCCGGCGCTCGTCGACTGGCTGAGTTCGGTACTGGCAACGACTCAGGGCATCACGGCCACACCGCGAGAGATCAAGGCGAGGTTCGGTGCGCGTTCGCCCGGCTTCGAGCTCGACCGGGCCGCGCTGAGGGCGTTGTGGGCCAAGCACGGCAGCGAGCCCGAGGTCGCACTCAAGCGAGAACTGTGGAGCAAGCTGCTGCACACTGCGTTCGGTGAGCATTTCCAGTCGGACGTTGAGCAGTTCATCGAGCACACCTACCTCGTAATCACGGCAGAGCTCATCGCTCACGCGCTGCTCCGGGTCGACGTCGCGTCGCTCGACCCGGCAACGATTGTCGCCGGGGGGCAGTTCAGCCAGGCAGGCGTCCACGGCGTCGTCGAGAACGACTTCTTCGACTGGCCAGTTGAACTGCCAGAGGGTGGCCGCGTCGTCCGCGCCATCGCCCGTCGGGTCGCGCAGATCGACTGGTCAACCGCGAAGCACGACATCCTCAAGCACCTCTACGAGTCCGTCATCAGCCCGGAACAGCGCCACTCACTTGGCGAGTACTACACGCCCGACTGGCTTGCGTCCGCGGTCGTTTCCGAGGTCGTAGACGAGCCGAAGGCCCAGCGGGTGCTCGACCCGGCATGCGGCTCCGGGACGTTCCTGTTCCACACCGTTCGCCGCGTCGCTGAGGAGCTCGAAGCGGACGGTGTGCCGAACCGCGATGTGCTCGAGCACGTCACGGCGCACGTTCTCGGAATGGACATTCACCCCGTCGCGGTGACGCTCGCACGGGTCACCTACCTGCTGGCACTCGGTTCCGAACGGCTCAACGCCGACCGAGGGGACCTCCACATCCCGGTGTTCCTCGGAGACAGCGTCCAGTGGCAGATCCTCGACACGCTCTCGCAAGATGGGCTCACCGTCTATACCGACTCAGGCAACTTCGCGCTGCTGGCCAGCGAGCTGTACTTCCCCCGCGCGGCCATGGGCGACCCGGCACGCTTCGACAAACTCGTGACCGACCTGACCGCATTGGCGACCAACCGAGACCGGGGCTCCAAGCCGATCCCGAAGCTCGGGAACGTCGTGCGTGACCTCGCCCTCAGCACCGCAGACCGCGCCGCGATCGACGCAACGTTCTCCGCGCTGTGCGACTTGCACGACAACCACCGCAACCACATCTGGGGCTACTACGTACGCAACCTCGCACGGCCGCTGTGGCTCAGCGACGACGGGCGCGTAGACCGCATCGTCGGCAACCCGCCGTGGCTCTCTCAGAGGTTCATGGACGTCCAGATGCGCGCCGCGTTCCGTACGAGGTCGCAGGCACGGAACCTCTGGGTTGGCGGACGTGTCGCGACACAGCAAGACCTCGCGCCGTTCTTCCTGGTGCGGTCGTGCGAGTTGTACCTGAAGGCTGGCGGCCGGTTCGGCATGGTCATGCCTTACGGAACTCTCATCAGCAAGGCGTCAGAAGGTTTCCGCTCCGGAGAGTGGGATGTCGCCGGAGCTGCCCAGTTCGGAGACGTGTGGGACCTGGACAGCGTTCGACCGCACATCTTCCCCGTGCCTTCGGCTGTCGTTACGGGAACGTACGCCGGGCTCGGCACGGCGACAGCGACACCCCTCAAGGGGGCCACCGAAAAGTGGTCCGGAGAGGTTCCGGAGGGCACGTTCGACGCGACGCAACTGGTGACACGAGAGCCGGTCGCGCCGTTCCAGCGTCCACCGCGCTCCGCCTGGTCGCCGTACCACGACGACAAGTTCACCCAGGGCGCCACCATCGTGCCGCGGCTGCTCCATGTCGTGACTGAGACTGCGCCGACGGGATCGCTCGGGTTGCCAGCCGGGGTGGTGAACGTCGTGTCCGCCCGGACGGCACAGGAGAAGCAGCCTTGGAAGGATCTCCCGAGTCGGGGACCCGCCCCGGTCGAGCGGGTGTTCGTCCGCGAGATGCATCTGGGCTCGACGCTTCTGCCGTATCGACTCGTTGAGCCGTGGCGTGTCGTGCTGCCGATCGAGCCATTGACTCACGCGCTCATCGGCGACTCTGAGACACGCCTCGCTGCCTACCCGCGTCTACAGGCTTGGTGGACGGCAGGGGAAGCGATCTGGACCGGGAACCGTCGAGCGTCAACAACGCAGACGCAGCAGGAGTGGGCCAACTACTCAAGCAAGCTGACGGCGCAACTTCCCGGCGCGGCGCTGCGGTTCGTTTACTCGAAGTCAGGTTCGCGGCTGACGGGCGCTGTGCTCGCCGACGCTGACGCCATCGTCGACCACACGCTGTATTGGGGTGCCATTGGCAGTCATGATGAGGGTCGCTACCTCGCGGCCGTCACGAACTCCCAGGCAATGCAGACGCTCGTGGAGCCGCTGCAGCCGCGCGGGAACCTCGGAGCGCGACACTTCGACCTCTACCCGTGGGAACTGCCCGTGCCCCGATATAACGCGAGCAACCCGGACCACACGGCACTTGCCGCGCTAGGTGCGCGGGCTGAGGAGGTGGCGGCTGCAGTGCCTGTGGCGGCGGGCACCAGTTTCGTTTCCGCGCGAGGTGCGGTCCGAACTGCACTCGAGTTCGACGGAGTGGCCAGCGAGATTGAGGTCGCTGTGCGCGGCCTTCTCGGGTTGACGTGACCACTAGAGCCGACTCCGCTCACCTGGCGTACGCGGCGGCTCGCTGCTGGACGACCCACTCCACGACGGCCCCGGACACGCACCCTGGGTCGTCGCACGCCTCGTTCTCAACGAGCGGCCCGTTTGCGATGAGGCGTTGCGTGCCGGCTCGGTCGATGGTGACCGCGCACGTGAGGTCGCCCAGGTCGATGAAGCCGAGCACCTGGTCGGGGATGAGCTCGATGCAGATGGCGCCGGGTCCGACCTGACGGTCGACGAGCGCGACGAGCCCGGCGGTGCACAGGTGTTCGACGATCCTCTCCGTGAATGACGCGTTCACGGTCATCGCCCGTCCCCGTCAACGGGCTCCTGCTGCCCGGCAGCCCACGCTTCGAGCAGCAGCGAGGTGAGTTCGTCCTCCGGCTCGTACACGACCCCCTGCGGTCCGAGCACCTCGTCCGCGTAGGCCCGGTACGTGTCGATGCGCCGCTGGTCGCCGGGTGCGAGTGGGCGGAGAAGATCGGCGCCGCCCCGGCCGTCGTTCGAGACGGTCGCGAAGGGGACGCCGTCGTGTGTGAGCGTCGCGTCGAGCGCCAGGCCGCCGTCGTGCGTCGGGTGCGCCGCGACGCCCGTGAGGGCGTACGGGCAGGAGCGGGGCAGGGTCAGGCCATCGGTCAAAGGCGCCTCCGGGGCTATCGGTGCTGGTCAGGTCAGGGGGACACGCGTAGAGCGCTTGGACGGCCGCCCTCAGGTCGGCGACGCTCAGCTCGCCGCGCACGTACCGGACGGCGAGTTCGGCCAGCCATGGGTCGGGCTCGTGAACCGCCAAGGCTGCACTCGCCAGGGCGCCAGCAGCGGTCCGGGCGCGCTCCTCGCGAGACGAGTCGGGGGTTGGAGCGGAGGCCGTCAGCGCTGCTCCGGTTCGGTCCCGCTCGCCGTCGGAGCGAGGACGGGACGCGGAGGCAGCCCGCGGTACAGGGTCGCGACGCCGACGCCGAGGTCTCGCGCGATGGTTGAGACACTCCGACCTTCGACATCGCGCAAATGAGTCGCGTAGCGAATCTGTTCGTCAGTGAGACGGCGCGGCCTACCCACCTGCTTGCCCGTCTCTGCCGCGACCCGCCTTGCGTGTGCGGCCCTCTCACGCCCGTACGTCAACTCCCATTGCCCGAAGAGACTCAGCAGAATCAGCGCGAGTTCCGCCATCGGTCCACCGTCCTCGGACGTGTCCACGGGCACCGGGTCTGCGAGCGTCTTGATGCCGACGCCGCGCTCCTTCAGGTCCCGAACTGCCTCGAGGACAGACAGCACCGACCGACCCATGCGGTCGAGGGTGTAGGAGACCACCCGATCCCCGGGGCGTGCGTACGCCAGCGCCGCCTTCCAGCCCTCGCGGTCGGTGTTCGCGCCGGTGCGCTTGTCGACGTAGATGCGTTCCTCGGGGATGCCGAACTTCACCAGTGCGTCGATCTGCCTGGTGAGGTCCTGGTGCGTCGTCGAGACGCGGGCGTATCCGATGTCCATGCGTCGACCTTCTCTCAAGTCGTCGCTGTGATCAGCTACCGAGAAGGGCGATTCGAGAGAGATTCTGATAGGCCGGTTGGGTGGGCGAACCGGACATGGTCGACCTGTCGCGGCGGTCTATCAGTACCAAGGTTTCGAGACACGGCGCGCGCTGCGCGGGTTCGGACCCGGCGTCCGTCTATCGCGGTCCCTGCCGCGATAGGTTCCGGCCAGGAGGCGGCGATGCAACTGTGGGACGCACGGTTCAGGAACCACGAGCTCTGGAGAACAGTGGAGCGGGCTCGGGCCACGATGAACGAGACCGTGCTACCCGACGCCCAAGCAGAACGGGACGCACTCGACTACGCGGGCATGGTCCTCGAACTTCTCGAGCGACGCCGGGAGGACACAGACGGTCGAGAGGTCAGCCCGTCGATGCTCGACGAGGCCCAGAGCGCCGTGAGCAACTTCGCCACGAATCTCGACCTCGTGGTGTCCGGCCAATACACCTGGCAGCAAGTCGTACCGGTCGCCGACCAAGTCATCACGCGTCTCGGTCAGTGGCCTCCGCTCAAACTCGCCCGCTACCTGGGCGGCATCAACTCCGCCGTTGAGAGTTTCAAGACGCGCGTACTCGAAGCCGCTGACGGAGTCGAGCGACGAACAGTCGAGCTGGACGCCTCGATCACCATGCTCGCGACGAAGCAAGCGGAAGTGGAGAGCGCTGTCGCCGCCGAACGGCAGCGCATCACCGAGGCAATAGCGAAGTTCACGACCGACGGCGACGAAGCCGTTCGCGAGTGGACCGAAGAGCATGAGGGCGCGATCAAGCAGCGAGCCGACGCCTGGGACGCGGCTATCGCGTCCGCCCGGGCCTATGCCGTCGAGCATCAGGACCGCATGGCGGAGTACGAGGCGAAGTCCCGGAAGGTCCTTGAAGCGGTCGGCGTGAACTCCACCGCCACGAACTTCGGCGGCTACGCCGAGGAGCAGCGGACGGCAGCCAACCAGTGGCGCAGGGTCGCGGCCGCGGTGTTCCTGGCGGCCGGAGTCTGGTTCATCGCGAGTTCCTTCCCATGGTTCACGGGCGAGGCCTCGATGTGGGAGTCGGCGCTCGCGCGTTTGGGGGTCACGGCGGCGGTCGCCGGAGTCGGGCTATACGCCGCTCGCGAGTCTTCGCAGCATCGTCGTCAGGAACGTCGAGCGAAACAGGTCCAGCTCGTACTCACAGCGCTTGAGCCGTTCATCGCGAATCTCGACGCCGAGGAACAGGACAAGCTGCGGATCGCGGCAGCGGAAGCGATCTTCGTGCTTCCAGGCGAGTCAGACGGCGGTTCCGAGCCCGACCCGTCGTCAGGCCTGCTCGACCTCGCGAACGCTCTGGTTGCGAAACTGCCCGACCGGACCTGACACCGAACAGGCTCGCCATCTGCGGGCCCCACGCGGCTTGTGCGCAGAGACCGGCACCCCTGTCTGTGCACGCGCGCGCCTGGACTTTCTCGTGTCGGTCCGGAAGGCACGTCTCGTGCGGTGGGAGCCTGACATCCATGACGGAGACAGCACAGCGCCTCGCGGTCGGCTGGTGCCACGGGTGCGGCACCCTGCAACTGCGCGACGAGATGCCGATGGCGTGGATGCCGTGGTCGGAGAAGGTCGAACCGGCGTGCGTGTCGGGCGACGGCGAGCCGTGGGGCATGGGCGTGTGGGATAAGGGCGAGCACGACGCTGCCTGCCCGACCGTCGCCATCGCTCGAGCGCGCGAGGTCGACTGGACGCCCGTGTTTGACGAGTGCACGTGCGGCGGCGCGGACGACAGCCTGGACGACGAGGACTGAGCGCGTGTCGCGACTCACCGAGCGCCACGAGTGAGGGGTGCGTGAGTGTCCGCGCCGTACCTGGTCTGTCTAGCCACTGCTGGTATGCCGGCGTGGGAGGACGGCGAGATCGCGGAACTGCACATGGGCACGTGGGCGTTCGGCGACGTGAACTGGCACGCCGTCGCCGAAGCGTCCGTCGCGGCGGTTGAATCCGGCCTGGGCATGGATGACGATCATCTCGACGCCTGGTGCGCGTTCGGGCAATCTCGCGGACTCTCGGGCAACGATGACATCGCGTTCACGAGCCTCTACGTCGACCCCATTTGTGTCGCAGCAGACGACTGGGTCAACGGACGCCACCGGTCGCGCGCCATGCAGCAGGCGGGTGTCGCGCGTGTTGCCGCTGCGCATCCCGATTATGTGCCGAGTTTCCTGCGGCGCTCAGAGACCAACTGAGGCGATCTTCGCTGCCGCCCGAGCCCGCACGAGCTTGCACTTTCCTGTCTATGCCACCACCTTCCATCCGGGTAACGAAATGTGCGATTTGGCGCGTTTCGACCCGAGGTGGTGGAGGAAGAAATGTATGTTGTAAAGCCCGGCCCGCGTTGCGCGTGCGATGCACACATTGACCCTGTGAGGGCGCAGAACGCGTTCCGCGCCGCTCATCCGGGCCAACCGCTCCCGGACGCACTGGGAGACGCGCGCACGGTCGCGATGCAGCATGCGCGTTGGCAGGTCGCCCGGCAGGACGCGCGCCTTGCGCACCAGGAACTCGCCGATGCGCAGCGTCTCGGTGCGGACGACGCGACCGTGGCCGCGCTCGTGGAAGCTCGCGACGGCGCACTATCGCGCGCACTGGCAGCACAGGAAGAGCTAACCGGCATCTGGCAGGAGCGCGCAGCCACCCGGGCCGAGCACCTCGCGCTGCATGGCCCGCAGGTGCTCGCTGACCAGCCTGACGACGTGCCGGCCGGACCGGTACGGACCGACCAGTGGCACCCGAAGACCGGGCGGCACAAGATCACGGGGACCCGCTTCGACGAAGGTGGCTACGACCGGGCGGGTTTCCACAGGGCCACGCGAAGGGACGCGTTGGGGTTTCACGTAGCGACCGGTACGCAGTGGGGCCCGGACGGGCGGAACGCTGACGGTCAGCACTATGCGGACCTGGGCCTGACATCGGCGCAGGTCACTGGTGCGGACGCCGACGGGGTGCTCGCCGGGACGGTCGCCCTTGCGCCGGCCCCGAAGCGCACGTCGGCGGCCCGTGCCATCGCGGATGCGAAGCGTGCCGAGAAGGCCGACAAGCCGCAGGCGACGGTCGCGAAGGCGGCGGAGGTGGCGGAGCCGACGGTGGCGCTGGCGCCGGCGGTGAAGCGGCTGGCGCTCTACCGCGAGTGGAACGGGCCGGATGAACTGCTCGCTGGGGAGCAGGTCGCGGACGTCCTCGGGACCGACGGCGAGGGTGTGGCTGCGCTGGAGCGCACGGGTCAACTCTCGGCCGCGATCGATGAGGACGCGCGGGGTCGCTGGCCGTGACACGGCGCGAGCTGTGGACAGCGGGAGAAGAGGGGCCGAGTATGACGAGCGTCCGTGGGTGTCGGTACGGCAGGAGTCGGCCGGGCAGGATCCGGCGATGCGTGAGCCCGGTTGGCTACGGTGGCGTCATGGACCAGTCCGACATCGTCGCAGCCGTCTCGGCAGCCCTGTCGCTCGCGGCGATCTTGATCTCGAGCCTGTTCGCCCGACAACAAATCGTGCAGGCGCGACGCGATCAGTTATTTCCAGTCATGACGCACCTGCTAGGCGAGTTCCGGTCGACTGAGTTCAAGGCGAACCTGTACGCCGTCGAGCACGACCTGGCCAATGGCGCGACGGTCGACAGCGAAGGCCGTCCGCAACTGCGGGACGCTGAGCGGGCGCGGGCGGTACAAGTGATGAGCTTCTTCAACTACATTGGCGCCCTCGTGGCGAACGGCAGCGTGAGCTTGACTCTGGTGTCCAGCCTCATGGGCGGTTCCATCGAGAATGCCTGGCGCGCTACGGGCCCGTACATTTATGCGGACCGTGAGCGCCGAAACGGCGACGATGTTTACTACGCCTACTTCGAACATCTGGCCGCAGAAATCAGCAACATCGGTCCGACGAAACTCCATGCCCGCCTGGTCGCTAGAGGTCGTTTCAGGGGGATGCGCAGGCTGTCCCTGGAACGAGGCGACGGCGCCAAAGGGCTCAAGCGACTTCCCCCAGGGACTTGGTAACACGCGCTCGCTGTGGCGCATACAGGGCGAAGAGGCCGGAACTGCCCGAGCCGCCCCCTCCTCGGGCATTTCGCCTCGACCCGTCCGGCGCGCGAGCGTGCCGAAGCTGGAGGAGCGGCCGTGGCGGGGCGGGGGCGAACTACTGCGCCATGTACTCCAGCTCGATGTGCTCAGGTATCGGGCCACGCGGCGAGACGTCGTAGCCCTGATCCCGCGCCCACGCGCGGATCGCGGCGCTGCGACCGGGCTTGTACGTTCTCGCGTCGGGCGAGCCCTTGGGTGCCCGCTTCGCCAGAGGCTTCAGCTCTCCGCCGCGTCGAAGTTGCACGTAGTGCGAGACGCACAGGCCCATACCCTTGCCGCCCTTGTTGCCCAGGGCGTTGTCGCATCCTTCGAACGAGCAAGTCATAGCCCCGGGAGCATACGCGCGGCCACCGCAAGCGGCTCGCAGAGAGCCAGAGGTGAGGGCGCCGCGACGAACACCTAGAGGGTGCCCCAGCTAGCCGACGGGGGCGGTGCCGGCGCGGCGGTTGTCGCCATCGCGAGAACGAGTGACTCGAGACGCTGAAGCACGCCATCGACGTATTCGAGGGTCGAGGACGGCGGTAGGTCGATGCGCGCGCCGAAGGCGCACACCCCGTGCGTCCGTGCCGTCGCCATGCCGTAGCCCTTACCGAGCCACGTCGGGGCGCCGTCGTCGACGATCGCCTTCCACTGCTGACGGTCGACTGGGTCGCGCGGGTTGGGCGACGTGGTGCTCCAGCGGAGGTCATCATCGAGAGCCGAACTAGCGACGTACGGCGCGAAGGCGCGACGCAAGAGCGGCCAGTCGAACCCTTCGGACGAGTAGATCCCGAAGCGCGCAAGGCCGACGAGCACGACCGGGCCTTTCAGCCGCTCGCGGTACGGCACATCGGTCGGCCGCCACTCGGGCGCTGCCGTGCCCTCCTGAACCTCAGCGAAGACGACATGGTCTGAGCCGGTGATGGGCGCGCGCATCGCGACGACCCAAGCGCCACCGCCGGATGACTGCTCGAGCGTGCGCTCGATGCTGCACCAGGTGTCCATACGACGAGCGAGCCAGGCGGTGCGCGCTCGCAGCGCGAGTTCGAACTCTGGCGCGTTGTCCGGCACGTCGTTCCACACGGTCTCGGGACCGACATGCGGGACCAGCGTCGGCAGTTTCTCGAGCCACGCCTCTGCGGTCGCGCGTACCCACGGATGCTCGCTCTGGCTGTACGCCGAGAGGACGGACTCCCACGTCAGCGACTCCCAGCTGGGTGCGCTCCCGTGATGGACAGGAAGACCCGCGAGGTGGAGCACGAACCGACGTCGCGCATCGGGGAAGCCTGCCGCGTAGCGCGCCAGCTGGCCCGGGCTGAGGTCCGCGTACAGTTTCGCCTCGATCGCCGCGACATGCCGACCATCTCGGGACAGGAGAAGGTCGAGGCGATCCCGTCCGCGACCCGCGACCGCCGGGATAGGGACCTCACGAAGCACGTCGTCGGGGACCTCTCCCACGAACCTAGCGATCGGTGCCGGATCCGTCGCGATAAGCGCCGCGAGAGCATCGCACCACCGGGTCTCGTTGGCGGCCGGGACAAGGAACTCGATGTGCGGCAGGCGGCCGTCCGTCATCGTCCGCCAATCTGCTGTGTCCGGCGCGACCGCTCGGAGCCGCTCGCGGGGGGCTGGTGCGACGCCGAACGCGTCCGCCCTGCTGCATGAGACGACTGCATCGCGTCACTTGCCAGCTGCGTGTTCTGCCCCCGCCTCACGTAGCGTGAACCGCGCAGGCTGAACTCGAACACCAACCGGGGCTGAAGCTGATCTCGGATTGTCGACGCAGCCGACCTTTCCGGAAGAGCGGGGCCAAGGCCCAAGTCCGTCAGTGGTCTCTTGAAGCCCCACGCTTGGGCTCCCGGAGCGATCAGGGCGGCGCCGTCGAGCACATCGTCGCCGAGGCGCACGACGACGTTCCGCACGGCATGTCCGGTGCGGTTGGTGAACCTGACGGCACAGTGCGTGTAGCTGCCGTTCGAGAGGCCTTTCGGTGCCAAGCGAAGCGTGCATGTCATCGCGATCGCCAGGAGTTCGGCGGCTGCGTCGTGGCGTTCGGCGTTGCGGCGGGCGAGTTCGGCGCGAACAGCTCGAGCGGTGTAGATGAGCGCTCCCGCCGTCGCGATGGCACCGAACCAGGTTCCCCACGCCTCGAACAGCGTGACGTTGAACGCGCAGGTCGGGCCGCAGGTCGACCAAGTACCGAGCGCCCACCCCGCGATGGCAGCGGCGAGCACGCAGAGCCCGAACACGAGGCGCCGATGGCGGTTCAACCACTGCATCCGAGGATCGTTGCAGCAAGCGCGTCTCTCGCGGCGCCCACGCGCCGGAACTACTCGGCGTCGCGTTCGAGCTCGTCGGACTCGGACTCGCTGTCCGACACGAGGCCAGCGAGGTCGGCCGAAGCGGCGTCGCCGGCGACCCGCCTTGCCCTGAGCGAGCCCCATGCTCGCTTGCTCGCGATCACCGCGACCCCGGCAGTCCCCGCGAGCAGGACGCCCAGTCCGACACCCTTGCCTACGAGCCCGGGTGTGGCCTTGGCGACCGCGCCGCTCTCGATGCTCTTGATCAACTTGTCGACGCCACCAGCACGGGCCGACTCCGTCACGATCTCCTGGTAGCGGCCGAGGTTGCTCACGGGGTCGCTCCCTCTCTGCGCGTCAGTTAGCACCAGGGTCGGTGCCACGTCGGACATCGGCATCGGCGCGACGGCCCTGAAGACCTGACACCCGGCCGGGCCACCGCGCCCACCACAGCGGCACCTGGCCGCCGCTCCGCCACGACCCGGTCGTCACGTGGGCGTGCCGGCGACGGGACGAGCGGTTCGGCGGGTGGGTCGAGTAGGTGGCTAGGTGAGGGCGGCCGTCTGCGGGCTCGGTCGGTCGGGACTGCGTCTGGCCGAGCACCTACCCTGATCGTGACGACCAGGACGCTGAGGAGGCGAGCAGGATGAACGGCGCAGCTGAGCAGGCGACGGCCCCGGCTTCCACAGCCCCAAAGCGTGCAGTGCGCGACGCACGGACGGCTTCCGCTGCTACGCGAGCCAGCCTCGCCGCCCTCCACCGGTTACGCGCGCAAGTGTCCGCAGACAGCCGCTGACGTCGTTCCGAGACCGCGATTGCTTGCGATCCGGACAGCCTGTCCTATTGCGATCCGGACAGCGTGTCCGATGGGGGCGGACAGCGTGTCCGATGGGGCGGGCAGGCTGTCCTACAAACAGGGAAGAGAACAGGGAAGGCTCCGCCCTGAGCCCGGAATCGCTCCCGCGCGCTGATGCGCTTGGGTCCAGCGCGCTGAAGCGCACTGGGCGGCCCTGACGACAAAGGTGGACTTGCGCAACGACTCGTCAGTCACCAGCCGCCTTTCGTCGCGAAGGACTCACTTTCAGATCCGTCAGGTACCTACCGTGCAGGTCTCTTAACAACGAACTCGCGGCGCCCGGACAGCGTGTCCGGATCGCAACGAAGTATCTCAAGCGGCGTGATGTGCGTCACGAGCCGTCCCGGTGTTGGGGTGTTTGGTATCAACCAGGCCATTTTCTGTCCAGGTTGCTCCTTACTCTGGTAATCGACACCAGTCGCAGCAACCCGATAGGACATCCCGATGAACGTAGACCGGCGCACCCGCCGCATCCAGGAACTGTCCTGGCTCGCAGCCGCCGCCGAACTGAGCCACCGCCGCGCTAACGGCGGCATCAGCGCCAGCGAGTACCGGCAGTCGGTGCTCGAGCTTCACGAAGAAGGCTGCCCGGTACTGGTCCTCGCTGACGGGCTCCACCGTGCACGCTCCGGCGTGTACGAGGTCCTCGCTACCGCCCGACGGCACCGCGAGAGCGCCGCCGCCTGAAACACGAAACCCCGCCGTGCGAGGGGGGGCCGTGACCTTCAAGAACTTCGAACCTGAACGAGACAAGGATATCGCAGACCATGGGCAACAAGTCACTCAACGCGTTCATCGACTACGAGTACAGGCGCGTCAAGGGCGAGCCGTCGGCCGACCTGTTCAAGGCGCTCCGACCGTCCAAGGCGGGCGCGAGCGCAGTCACGAAGCGATACGCCTATGAGCGGCTCCTCTGGCACATCAAGGAAAAGGCCGGTGACCGGCTCGTCTTTCCATCGCAGGACACGCTGGCCGGCACGCTCGCGGTCGACGCCCGGTCGGTCCGCCGCGCCCTGTCCGACCTGGAGGCTGCTGGCCTCATCTACCCCGGTCAGCGCAACGACCGGACCAAGGGCGTGACGTCGACCGTCTACTACGTGGTCGACGTGATTGGTGAGCGTGCGGCGTTGGACCGGTGGAAGGAGGAAGCGGTCCGTGCCGCATCCGCGAAGCGAGTCCGTGACGACACCGGTGACAGCGTGCCCGAGTTCGACGACACAGACCTGCGTCGTGACGCGGACCTCGCCGTCGAGACGGCCCGTGCGGATATCGAGGCGGCACACGCGGGTGCCTACGCGACGGACGGACGCATCCTTGCTGTCCTGACCGGCACCGCCCCGGCAGACATCCCGGTCTACAAGAGCTTCCGCGAGAACGCCGCCGCAAAGCGCAAGTCGAAGGGCCGCATCAGGGACGCGGCGGCGACGCGTGGCGTGGAGAACCCGGACGCGTTCGCCGCGGAGGTCGTCGCATCGCTGGGTGCCGGCGCGGCGCAGTCCAGGCGTGCCATCGACGAGTTCGTGAACGCCGGACGCCTGGAGGAACTGTTGCCGCCGCCGGTCGAGTATCCGTACCTGCAGGTTGTGCCCGATGCCTCACCGGACGAACAAGGGCTCGCGCCGCAGGACCCGCCCGCGTGGCTCAATGAGGATGGGGCGACCGCTGCGCCCGACGACAGCGCGCCGCGTGCGCGCTCGGTGCCGATGCCTCCGGCGCTCCGTGCGCAGGTCGACGCACTGCGGAGCGCCTGACCATCCCGCGCCCGTCCCGAACGCCCCGCCTCGATTCGTCAGGCGGGGCGTTTCAGTTTGTGCCGGTGCGAGGGGTTGGGTGCGTGGCTGGGTTAGCACGGTGGCGTGCAGAGGGTGCATTTGCGTATAGACGTTAGGCGAATGTCTACACGTAAAGCCGGGCCGTACATGTACCGCCGCTTTCTGTATATCCGAGGAGGTACCGTTTTGATATGCCCGATTTGCGGCGTATCGAAACAAGTAGATAGGTACCGCGATGACCATTCAGATTGACGGGAAGGCCTACCTCTCAACCGCCGAACTCGCGCTGCGGCACGGCGTGACCTCGCACACGGTGCACCTGTGGCGCTCGAACGGCCGTGCCCCCGAAGGCAGGAAGCTGCGCGGGCGCACGTGGTACGAGATGGACGACGTCCTCACGTGGGAGGCGGGGCAGGACACCGCACGAGCAAAGACGCCATGCCGTATCCCACGGTGCCCGCGACCAGCAACGGCCGGCCGGGACCACCTGTGCGCCGGACACGCCCAGATGGTCCGAGCGGGACGCACAGACCTGGGCGGCCCACCACCACGCCGACCACGCGCGAAGACGCTCAGCGACCTCCTGGACGCTATGACCGTCCGCGACGAGGACGGACACCGCCTCTGGACCGGGCATCTCTCTGGAGACGGCTACGCCAAGGTCGCCCGCGCTGGCGTTACCCGCTACGTGCACCGGGTGGTCTGGGAGGACGCGTACGGCCCGATCGACGAGACGCAAGACCTCACCGTCGACCATCGTTGTCGGGTCCGCCGCTGCTGCGAGATCTCGCACTTGCGCCTCATCAGCCGCGCCGAGAACATCCAGGCGGGCTTCGAAGCCCGCCTCCGCGAGCAGGAGGCCTACAGCCAGGGCGCGTTGACGCTCGACGTCGACCTCGAGACGCGCCGCCGCCACGTTGACGCCCAGGCAGCCTGATGTTCCCCACTACCACGCCGTCGCCAGCTGCCCTCTCGGTCGCACGAGCAGGGCGGCTGGCGCGTGCACAGGCCTCCGTAACGGCCGAGACCAACCCGACCCGACGCCGCCCCGTACGGACCGCTTCCAGGCCGTCTACGGGCCGTGTACGAGCCGCGCGGGCAGGTGCGTCGTGACGGACAGCCAGGACCTCGACGGCCTGCTCGACGCGGCGACGCGGCTCGCGCGGAGGCAGGCCGAGTGGGGCGGTGTCGACCTCGGGGACGAGCGCGTCGTGGGGTGGACGGCGACCTTCCTCGGGTTGGTGAGCGAGGAGTGGGACGAGGCGCACATTCAGAAGTTCATCGACGCATTCGGGGCCGTCTCGATGCCGTTGCCAGACGACCCGAGAGCGGTGCTCTGGTCGATTGTGAGGCGTCCGTAGCGGCGAAGCCCGCTCCCTCACCGCTACCGTCAACTCATGGCGCCGCCGCATCCGCTTCAGGAGTCACTCGATTATCTGCCCGAGTACCTGGGCGACGCGGGACATCTCTTCGAAGTCGTCGAGGAACGGAACGCCGCGCTGACTCGAGCCCGCCGGGCCGCTGGGAACAAGACTGGCGCGGGGTCGCCTCCGGTAACTCACAAGTCCCTCAACCGCGCGGTCGTCGTCGCAGCCGTTGGTGCGCTCGAGGCCTTCTGTGAGGACCTCGCGCTCCGAGCCCAGCCCCTCGTACCGGGCGCAGTGCCGCCAGCGCAGTGGTACGCGATTGCCGGGACACGAGGGATGGTCCAGACGCCAAACTCGAACAACATCGCAAAACTCTTCTGGACGATCTTCCGGTACGACCCGCGCCCTGATTGGGACCTCCTGCTCGACGCATCGTGGGCGGAGGTCGGTTCTGGGACACGCTGGCGCGGAACAACAATCAGCTACAAGGCAGACGCCGCCGCACGGGCACTCGACGCGATGGTTCAGGTTCGGCACGGCTTCGCGCATCAGGACAAGGCAAGTGCACCCAAGTCGACCCCTGGAGTTGTGGAGGTGACGTCCACACAGAAGCTCTCATTGCAGTCACACCATGCGCGCAATGCGATGAGCATGGTCGTCCAGGTCGCGGTCCTGACCACGCACGGACTCTCGACGATGATCCCTGGCACGTCGCGGCCTTTGCGGTGGAAGGCGGCCATGAAGCAGGCCGGGTGGGGCGAACTCCTGGCGGGAACCCCGGCTGCAGCGGAGGTCAAGAGCGGATGGACGGGGCATCCGTTCTGAACCTCGCCGCTCCCGTGCACGGCGCGCGACTCTGGTGACGCTAGGCGTGTCGAGCAATGATCAACTGAGCCCCGGCCTCTGCGGACACCGGGGCTCAGTAGTAGGCGGAACACGTCAGGCGGCCCGTAGTTCGCGGTTGGGTTCCCAGAGTGGCGCGTGGGGGTCGACGACAGTGCCCTGCCGCCAGCTGTCGAGGACGAAGGGTTCAGTCGGTGTGCGGAACCCGGCGGGCGGGCGCGTGGTGCTGTTCTGTTCCCATGCCCAGCTGGCCGGGCCGGCGAGGATGCGCCCGGGTGCCCAGCCGGTGACGCGTACACGCCCGTCGACGGTCATGTTGACCCCGGGTGCTGGGGAGGGACCCCACTGAAGGCCAGCGGCTTGGACGCCCGCGATGAGCTCGCGCCAGGCCTTCTCGCGCTGGACGTGCCACACCTGCCCGAGGCCGGCGGCATGCCACGCCATCACGATGTCGCGGTAATCGGCGGCCTTCCGGTTGGTGGTGCGCTCCAGCTCGCAGGCCCAACGGGTGCCGGCGGGGTCGACGAGGCCGAGGTCCGGCGGACGGACGCCTCGCATCCCGATTCCGACTTGGACGGTCCACGCACTAACGGTCTGGACCGGGCGGCCGCCGATGGCGCTCGGCTGCTCCAAGGTGCGGATGTCCCGCTCGAAGGCGACCTGGAAGCCGGCCCTCCGGTACGCGGCGGCGAGGGCGGAGGCGCCGACAGTGTGCTGCGCCATGGACCGGGACACCTTCGGTGCACCGAGCTGGACGTGTGCGTCAGTGCCCGGTACGACGTGCGGGTCGAGGATGCGCGCCCCACGCCCGGTGGCGGTCCATACGGTCGCGACGGTGGCGCGCAGCACACCGTGTGAGTCGTGAAGGTCGAGCGCGACAGGCACGGCCCGAACGAGCCGGTCGTCCTGCAAACGCCGGAAGGACTTCCGAATGCCCCACGGGGAAGCGCCCAGATGCCCCACGCACGCATCGGGGCGAATGTATCCCGCGCGGGTGAGCAGGCGGAGCAGTTCGATATCGAGCCTTGTCAACTGGTGCCGAGGTGCCATGGTGCCGGTGCCTTTCTGGATATTTTCATACGGCGGTTACGTAGCCACGATAGGTGCACCGAGCTACAGCAAGCCGGAACCGTCGTGCCCACCACGGCGCCCACCCAGTGGGCACAGCGATGGACGAAGCTGAATGGCGCCTTCACCTGCGGAAACGCCATCAAAGTCCCACACGAATGCTGGAGCACCCGGTAGGTGGAGACTCTCGTAATGCTGCACGCCCTTCGGGCGCCGCTCTTCGCTTCGCTCGTGCCGCGTCTCGTCTCGTCTCGTCTCGTGTCGTGTCGTCGCGGTTCGTGGCGTCGTCACGACCCGGCCCGGTTCGGTTCGGTTCGGTTCGTGGCGTGGACGTGCCCGGCGGGGTGGTGGTGCAGCGGGTGCTGCTCCTCGGGGACCGCGCCACGGTTCGTGCCCTGTCAGGTGATGGGTCGCCCCGCAGTCGTGACCCACAGGGCGGGGTGCGCGGGTCGCACCGTGACGGGACGGGACGGGGCGGGGCGGTGCGAGACGGGGCGGGGCAGGGGTGTGACTCACCGGGGCGAGGCGTGACCGGGTCGAGGCGGGGCGGGCGACGCGCCCCACACGTCGCGTTGCTGGGTCATCCGACTGCGGCGACGCGCGCATCGGTCGCAGATTGGCAGCGACGGCGCAGTCGAAAGCGGCCCCGACAGACATCCACGCGCGGGTCGTGTGTAAGCACGAAGTCGCCATCGGAGCAGGGTTCGCTTTTCGCGTCTACAAGGTCGACTGACGCTACGACAGCCGCTACGCTCAACGCGACTTCATTCGTACAAGGACCGGGGCCACATATGGCACAGAAGATTCTGGTCACGCTGACGTCGGACATCAGCGGCGAGCCCGCTGATGAAACCGTGACTTTCGCGCTCGACGGAGTCGCCTACGAGGCGGACCTGACGACAGCGGAAGCTGTCGAGCTCCGCGCCACGCTCGCTACGTGGATCGGGCACGGCCGGAAGGTCGCTGGCGGGCGCCCTGCGACGCGGCGCCGTTCTCGTTCCACCGGGGCTGGTAGCCCGGCAGACATTCGGGCGTGGGCCGTCGCTAACGGGCACAGCGTTCCTGCGCGTGGTCGTATCCCGCAGACCATCCAGGACGCCTACCGGGCGGCGCACTGACCATGCACGCCGTGCTGTGCAGAGCCGCAGCGCCAGTTGCAGCCAGCGGATGGGAGCCCAGCAACTGGCTCGAGGCGTTCACAACGTCAGCCGCGTTCGCGGGCCTCATGGCCGCGCTCGCTGCCGGCTTCGCCCTCTGCGGTGTAAATCGGCGCATCAGAGCTGACAGGCGGATGGCACGCAAGCAGCGGCGCAGTGCCGAGAGGGCTGCTGAGCTCGTGCGTGTCGCTGCCGTCGAGGACCGCGACTTCGCAGCATGGTGGCAGCAGCACGAAGCACTGCAGGGGCGTCTCGACGAGCTGGACCCAGCGAACGCACTCGTTGTGCTGGACGCGCTCGGTGAGACAGCCCCACACCCTGTCGCTGTTGCCCTGGTGGCCGTAGCATCGAGGGCGTACGCGCCAACCGACCCGGAGGAGGAGTGATGGCACAGGACGACCAGAAGGCCGGCCGGAGGCACCGCGCTCTTACTGCGCAGGAGCGGGTCCAGTTCGAGGCGCTGCGGACGAAGCTCGCACCGGGTGGTGAGTACGCCGTGAAGGCCGCGAAGCGCGTCGCGGCACGCGAAGCCCGCTCCGCTGCGATCATCAAGCTCATCGACGGCAAAGCGTAGAGCCAGCCCACGAGAAGACCCCGCCAGGCAGGATTCTGGCGGGGTCTTCTGCTCAGGTGGTGTCGCCGGTCGGCTCAAAACCGGGTGTCGTGGGCGGGCCGTCGCTATCTTCGGCGCGCTCGGCTTCGAGTCGCTCCACAACGCGTTGGTGCTGTCGCTGGAGTTTTGCATGCTGCTCGCTACGTCGCTCATCCTTCGCGTCGCCGTCTCGCGTAAACACTGCGAGGCCGCCCCTTGGGCTGTCGGTCCACTTCTCGAGGGTCGTGCTGACCCGCATCAAGGCTGTCGCGGCGTGGTGCAGCGTCTTGCGCTCGAGGTAAGCGCGGCCCTTGTGCGCGGCCCAGTCGAGCACTGCGGTCGTCGTCTGACGTGGCGTGCCAGGGATTCCGTCGAACTGGATAGCGAGGTCATGGCGGTCCTCATCCTTGAGCGCGGGGTGGCTGAGCCGCGCGCCCGCGAAGTCCCAACTCGTTCGCCATTCCTGGCGCGGCGCGAGGTACGGGATCGAGTCCGGAAGCCAGACATCTCGAACGGCGTCCCCGTCTCCGGTTGCACGAAGCGGCGGTGTCGACTGGACGACGACGTTCCGAGCTGGGGTGTTGCCGGTGTTCCGGATCGCGAGCTCGATGGTCTCTGGACCTGACGGGTTCGGTTCCATCGTCGCGACGACGTACGGCTGGGCCTGCTCAATACGCAGGTCACGCGCCTCGACGGCCTGAGAGAGTCCGACCCAGGCGGCGACGGCAGCGATACCGACCGTGATCCACGTCGCAAGTGCTGTCCATTCGTCGGCTGTGCGCGGTATCAGGTGTGCCATCGACGAAGGGTGGGCTGCGTATCCGATGCCGGCGCCCGCTACCAGGATGACGACGGCGCCACCGATGAGTGCGTTCCTCGACGGTCTCATGGCGGCATTCAACCGCAGTGACCGCCGCGGATGTCGCGACTGTCGTAGGTCAGACGGGCTGCCAGTAGTTGAAGCAGGCCCGGACTTCCTCGTGCCAGGTGATTCCCGGGCCGTCGCGCCAGCCTGAGCCGGGCTCGCCGGTGTCCTTGTTGATGACGAGTGCGGCGAGGGATGGCTCGTCTCGTTCGATGCAGTCCGTCGACAGGTCGTCGAGGACGTGCCGGAGCTCGTTGCGCAGCGCGACGCCGTCGAGTCCGAGCGCGAGGCCGAGCTCGCCGTAGGTGAGGAGGGTTCGACGTGTCGCAGCGACGATGAGCGCTGCACGTGCCTGCCCGATCGCGATGGTGCGGTCCTTACGAGCCATGGCCTGAGCCTACGATGCGCCGATTGAGGCGTGGATGCGAGTCGCTACACGGTTTCGGCCAGCACGGGAGGTCGTCGTCGAGGACCCAGGTGACTCACACGCACCGCCATGGACGACACCAACGCGGGGCGCGTCCACGACGTCGTCGGTGGTCGCTAGGGTCCTGCTCAGGCGGGTGTGCGCCCGCGCACTGCTCTGCGGGGAGGTTGGGCGTGCAGCACCTCAAGTTCGACTTGGGACGCGTCGCGAAGGGCTCGACCGTTGTCGTCACTCTCAACAAGCGCGCGAACGTCCTGCTGATGAACTCACCTAACTACCACACGTACGCCGCAGGTCGTGGCGGACGGTTCAACTACCACGGCGGCCTAGCGACCAAGAGCCCGGTGCGGATTCCGGTGCCGTCAACGGGCCACTGGTTCGTGGCGATAGACCTCGGCGGCGGGTCCGGACAGATCCGGCACTCCGTCCACGTCGAGCCACCACTGAGAGGCGACCTGCCCGTGTATCGCAACCCATCGATGCGAACCCTGGCGGACAGTGTGGTCGTTCGGGAACCCGCGCCACCGACGACCATTGACGACCTCGACGGACGGACGTGGGACGTCTTCGTTTCGCACGCCTCCGAGGACAAGGCGGCCGTCGCGATCCCACTGGCGCAGGCGCTTCAAGACCGAGGTGTGACCGTCTGGCTCGACAAGGCGGAGTTACGCATCGGCGATAGCCTGCGCCGTCACATCGACAAGGGGCTTCGCTCAAGCCGATTCGCGGCCGTGGTGTTGAGCGAGGCGTACTTCTCGAAAGGTTGGCCGCAGTACGAGCTTGACGGCATCGTGACGCTCACCGTGGAGGGCAAGCAGAGCGTCCTGCCGATCTGGCACGGCGTGGGTCGCGCCGACGTGGCTGCGCAGAGCCCGTCTCTCGCCGACAAGCTCGCGCGGGACACGGCAATGGTCTCGATCGATGAGATCGCGAACGAGATCGCTGAACTCGTTACCGAGGCGCGCTCGGGCGGGCTCTGGTGACGTACGACATCCACGGAAACGTCTCGGCTTTGCTAATGCGAGCCGCATCCGAGGGGCTCGAGCGCGTCGGCGCCCCCGACCAAACGTGCGTCGTCTTCACCGATGCTTTCAGCGAAGACGTCGCACGCTTCACCGGCAACGCGTCCTACAACGTCGGCCGGGGTGCGGGTGTCGTAGGGGCACGCACGATCCCGGCTTCGGACGGGAAGTCGGTCGTCTTCGTGAACACCAGCGAGGTCCGCCATCGCGACCCTGGCGAGGTCGAACGGCTGCTCGCGCACGAGGGCGGCCACGCGCTGCTCAACCATCGTGGAGAGGACCTGGGCGGACGGCGCGGACTGGCCGGCCCGAACTGGCAGTGGGAGATGCTGTGCCTCGGAGCGCTCGCGCTTGACGAAGCGCGCATCGAGACGCACTTGCGGGCTCTCGGCTACCCACCGACCGACTCGATCTGCCAGGAGCACTTTGAGGACTCTCTGTACGTTCTCAACTGTGACGTTTCGTTGGCGCTTGTCGAGACCGGCGATTATGTCGCGGAGCTCGCTCGCCGCATCGTCGTCGCGCAGGACCACCTATCGAAGCTCCTTGCTTACCTCGTTCCTTACGCGGGTGCCGGCGGCGCGGCATCTCCGAGCAAGCTGTCCGCGGCAGGTAAACGCCATTGGGACGACTACGTATCGGACCTGTGGGACGCGCGCCGTTCGCTCTACGCCCGATGCCCGGACGCGTCCGAAGTTGTGGCGTCGGCTGACCTTGACTCGCTCTATCTGTCCGGACTTCAACTGGAAATCGACCAGCTCTCCCGTCTCGGCTTCGAGCGCTCCGGCAACGACGCCACTGAGATGTTCGTTCGCACCGCGACCGACCGCCGTTGCCAGCACCGCATGAACGCGGCGATTCGAGAGACCGAAGCGCGGGCGTAGTCGCCAGACGAAGACTCCTACGCCGCGTCCCGCTCTACCTGCTCGATGAGCCCGCGTAGCCGCTCAACGACACACGAGCATTCGCCGGGGTTGAGCCGCTCGCCGAGGATGAGCCGTCGCAGGTGGTCGTCGTCGAGCTGGACGGGACGCGTCGGGAAGACCGACCAGCACGCCACCTCGAGGCGGGCGAGACGGTCCAGGTCGGCTGGGCTCGGGCTCGGGAAGTGAGCCCACCAACGGCGGGCGGGAGACAGATGCGGGGCGGGCACGAAACCTCTGTCCCGGGCGCTCATGACGGGTCCGGAGTGCCATCGGGCGAGTTGGCGCGCCTGGCGCGCCGGGCGCGGGGCGCCTTGTCCTTCGCGCCTGCGGGACGGCCAGTCGCCGGGCGTTCGATGGCGACGAGGCTTGCTTCCCGCCAGGCGTAGGCGCGGCCGATGCGACCGTCTGCCGGGGGCATCCATCCGCCGGGGCGCATCGCCATTCGGATCGTGGACGGTGCGCAGGACCAGCGCTGCGCGAGCTCGGCGATGGTCGCCCAGCCCTCGACATGGACGGGCGGGGGTGTCTGCGGTGTCGTCATGGAACCACTTTAAACGTTGACGCTGACTGTCAGCCCGGGCGAATAGAATGTTGACTTCTCGCAACAACGTTCTAACGCCCGACGACCTCACCGCTCCGGTGGCCCGGGAAGACCAGGAGGACCGGCATGCACACCTACCTCGCCAAGCGAACGCGCTCCGGCCGGGTCGTCGCCGTAGGCGCCCCGGCGGACCTGAGTCACGACATCGGGACACGAGCCGAGCTCGTCGCCCCGGACGGAACCCAGACCGCCACCGCGGTCCTGACGGGCGTCGGTCGCATCTGGTCAGACCCGGACACCGGGACGGACCAGGCCTACGGCTACATGGACGCGCGCTCCCAATCCACGGCTGGTGCGGCGTGACGACCGGCCGCCGCACCAGCCGTCCAGACCAGCCCCAGACAGCAGGAGAGCCCATGATCACCAAGCCCAAGACGACCGCTCATCCCACCGTGCACCGTGCCCGCATCCCTGCTGACGCGATCGCTGTGCTCGTGGTGCAGACGCTCGTCCTGGCCGGCATCTGGGTGTGCGCAGTGGTCGTGAGCTTTACAGGTCTGATCGCTGCTGCGGGGTGGGCGAACGTCGCGGAGGGCCAGCGCGTCTTTGTGCCATTGTTCATCGACGGCGTGCTCATCGGTGGGTCACTGGCATATCTGGTCGCGAAGGAGCGCCACGACCGCGCCAGCCGGAGCATCGCGGCCGTCGCAATGGTCGCGTTCGCTGCGCTGTCGGTGGCAGGTAACGCGGTCCATGCGCTCGCTGCCTCGACGAGCGGCCCCGAGCGGGCTGTCGGCGTCCTCATCGCCGTCGCTGCTCCTATCGCGATTCTGGTAACGACGGAGCTTTTGGCGCGGACGGTCATCGCGAGCCCGGACGAGAACGTTCCGGCGCCGAGCCGCGCTTCCCGCCGCCGCGCGCAGGTCCAGCCCACCCTGCCCGCTCTGACGGCACCCACCACCCAGGCGACCCCGACTCCTGTCGCACCCACAGCACCCGCCCCGACGGTCCGCCCGGTCAGTGCCTCGACGGGCACGGTCCGGTCGGGACGCGAGGAGGCGCGGGCGGAGTTTCTGGCGCTGCTCGCTGCCGGGATGTCGGCGCGTGGTGCCGCAGCGGCGGTCGGTGTGCCGCCGTCCACGGGGACCCGGTGGGCTGCGGCTGCCCGCGAGGCCGGTGCTGTGACCGACCAGGGTGCGCTGGTCGGCGTGTGAGCGACGGAAAAGCCGAGCGTCCGGGTCAACAAATAGAATAGAAGCAATGCAGGAAGGCGTTGACCGGCTCGCCGAAAAGGCTGAGGCGAAACGCCCCGAAAAACTGCGGCTCGTGTGACCACCTCCACACGATTCGCATCGCCGGGCGGTGGCCCTGCCGCGAGAGATCGCGCACCGCCCGGCCCCAGACCCCCCGGTCTGGCACAGGGCACGACCGGGACCGCACAAAAATGTTGGAGGTGGTCCGAAATGGGCCTCACAGAAAAGGCCCGTGGAAGGGCCGCCAGACCAGCCCGTGATGCTGGTTTCACGCTCATCGAAGCGCTCGTCGCCATGCTCATCACCGCGGTCGTCGGTGCGAGCTTCATGATGGCGCTGCGGGTCGCACAGCGCGACGCGCACGCCCTGCCAGACCGTGCAGCACAGTGGAACGCGACCCTGGACGTCCAGCAGGCGCTCATCCGTGATGTCGGGCGCGGGTCACGCATCGAGGTCGCCGAAGATCAGCACCTGACCATCTATGGGGTGTACGAGCAGACCGCCGACACCACCGACGACCTGCGCTGCATCAAGCGCGACTACGTCGTCGACCCCACAGCGCAGACCCTCAGCGTGACCACGACGTGGCTCGGCAGCGCGAAGTGCGTCACGACCGGCGCCGAAGAATCCAAGACCGAACTCCTGTTGAGCTACTACACAGGCACGCACACGTTCACATACAAGGGCGAGTCCGGGCGCACGAAGACGACCCCGGTTGAGGACCTCGCGAGCATCAAGCTCGTCCACTGGGACCTCGAAACGCACCTGCCCGGCCTGATCGAGCCGCAAACCCTCGGCTCGTCGCAGGCGTTCGAAGGACGAGCCGAGGTGACCGGGTGCGCGGAGGGAACGGACTGCGCAATCGAATCGGTGTCCGCCCCCGTCCTCGAGCTGAACACCGCCGTCGAAGGGTACGACCAGCCGTCAGTTCGTTGGTCGAACACGTCGAGCGTCACCACCGGGTACGCCGTGTACCGCACCGTGTGGACGACCGGTGCAGCCAGCGACTCCAAGCTCCGCCTGGTCGCCCAGATCGCGAACCCCGCGACAACCACCTGGACCGACACGACACTGACAGCCGGGCAGACCGCGTCCTACGTCGTCGCAGCCCTGGACGCCGCAGGCCGTGAAGCGATGTCGAACTCGGTCGTGACCGGCCTTCGACCAGGGAAAGCCGCTGCACCGACCGCGACCGGCTCCACCACGTCCATCGCGGTGACATGGGCGGCTGTGTCCGGTGCGACCAGCTATGACGTGTACCGCGACGGGTCACTGGTCCGCACCGGGCTGACGAACCGGACCTTCACCGACAGCACCGCCGCCTACGGGTGGGGCAGCAGCGGATACGGCCACGACCACCCGTACCGGGTCGTCGCCGTCAACACGTGGGAGCAGCGGTGGACGACCGGTATCCGCGGGTCGGACGTCGCCCCGCTCGGCACGAACGTCTCCGCCAGTTTCCAGATGAAAGGAGCTCGCGCGTACTCGAGCCTGAGCGCCGGTGCTGTCACCGCACCGTTGACCCCGGACGTGACCGCTGACCCGAACGCGAACGCGTCGAACTCGATCACGTGGACCCCGAGCACGTCGTGGACCGGTAACGGTGGAACACCCGCGACCTCACGGACCATCACATGGGACCTGCAAGGCCGTGAGACCTCCGAAGGATGGGCTGACCTGACCAGCCGTAACGCGTCCGCGACGACATACACCCACACCGGTCGAACGCTGGGTGACCGGACGCTGTACCGCGCCCGTTCGTGCAACGACTCAGGCTGCTCCCCATGGTCAGACGGCACCGCGAACGCCTTGCAACGCCCCCCGGTACCTGGCTGCACCGTGACCGATCTGACGACACGTCAAGCCAAGGTCACGGTCGTACCCGCTGACATGGCGAGCTACGCGACCGAGTACGACGCAACCGGCGGTACCGCAGCACCCGGGAACGCGGTCACGTGGACAGGTGGCGCGCTGCAGACCGAGAAGACGGCTGACAAGCTCCGCGCTGACAAGGACCAGGACTTCAAGGTCCGCACCCGGAACGCGTCGAGCGCCTTCGGCGGCTGGTCCGACTGGGGGCCGTGCACGACGAAGACCACCCAGGCTCTGTGGATGACGACCACGGGACGCGCCGAATGGGTCGGCACCCTCGCGCAGACCACACGCACAATCTCGGTGAAGGTCACCAGCGGCAACGCAACTGTCCGGACTCCGACGCTGGCTCGCCGTGACGGGTCCACCCCACTAGCCGGGGAGGACAGCGGTGCTGGCCGGGCGTGCAACCCGGCGTCGACCACCCAGTGCACCGCGGACAACACCTGGTACTGGGACCCGCTCGCGGACAACAAGACCTACCGCGTCACTGCGACCGTCACCGATGGTGTGAACGACCTGACGGACACCCTCGATGTCGCGACTGTCGTGATCGACGATCCGATCGCTTCGACGGACAGCATCACGACCCGGTCGGTGCGGGTGTCGTTCACCGCTGGCAACGGCTTGGCCGCGGAGTCGTCCATCAAGTTCGGGTTCACGACCTACACGGGTGTGCGCGCACAGACGATCGACCCCTTGGCGGACAACTCGTCGTTCTCGTGGACCGCTACGAACAGCGACGGTTTCAACAACGCGTGGGTCTCCGGGTCGACGAGCACGTCCCGGCTCCCGACCCCTGGGGTTCCCGCGTGTGTCGCGACTGTTGTGGACGACACGGCTCCGGGTTCGGTCCGTGTCAGCGGCGGTGACCAGGTCAAGCTCGGGTCGTCCGGCACCGTGTACAACGGCACGCAGACATTCAACAACTTGACCGCTGGTTCCTACACCGGGTACGCCCGTAACTTCAACACCGACGGTTACAACACGAACTTCTCCGGGTTCGACGCGTGCCCGACGGTCACGATCAAGTCTCCGCCGCCGCCGGTTCCGTCCGCACCGGGTTGTACGTCCTCAGCGCAGTACGCGGGTGGTCCTGGTGTGACGATGGCGATCGTCAACTTCTGCTCGGTGAATGGTGCGTCGAGCTACGAAGCGCAAATCCAGACGTGGAACAAGCCAGGCGGCCTAGCCTCGGGTTGGGGTGGTGACCAGTCGCGTGGGTCGCTGAACTCGCCGTACGACACCTCGAACGGAACGAACTACACGTTCACGACCGGTATCGGTCAGACCGTCGTGTCCAAGTTCCAGTGGCGCGTGCGCTCCGTGGGCCCGTCGGGAACGTCCGGCTGGGCGTACGGACCGGTCGTGGACGTGCCCTAAGCGGCACAAGACGAGAGCCCCGCACCAGAGGATCGGTGCGGGGCTCCTGTCGTGTGTGGAGTCAGACGGTCGCGTCGATGATGAGCCACTCGTCCGCGTTCGGCTGGTCCGCGATCCACGCCTTCGTCTTCGCCAGGGTGCTCTGGTGAGACGTGGACGCCGACACTGCGTTGAGTTCGTCCGCCGCCGAAGAGCCCCACGCGGCAAACGTCACGCCATCGTCATTCGTAAAGGAGGCGACAACCGCGACAGGCCGACCGAGCTCCGTCGAGATCGACGCGGCCGCCTGCGGCGCCGCCGCCCACACGCCGGCGCCATCGCCGACCTCCTGGCCGTAGTCCTTGATGGACTGAGCGACCGGCGCGGCGAGTTCCTTCTGGACTGCGGCGGGGATCTTGTCGGCGTCCGGGTCGACGACGATGGCACCCTCGGCGAGCCGGTAGGCGATGAAACCGGCGTCCTCGGCGCACGTGATGTCGCCCATGGTGGCCAGGAGGTCACCGGCGGTGAACGTCGGGCAGGTCGGCTCGTCCGCGACAGGGGCCGGGGTGGTCGGCTCCGTGGCGGCGGGCGTCGACTCGACGGCGACCGGTGCGGGCGTGCTCGGGGCGGGGGTGTTGGTGTCGCTGCAGGCGGTGAGGGTGATGGCGAGGATGCCGGCGACGGCGAGGGCGGGGATGCGGTTGGTCTTCATGATGTTCGTCCTTTCGGCCGTGGTGCGGCGGGGGTGAGTCTTTCGGGTGGGGCGGTTCGTTAGAACAAGTGTACCACATGCCCGAATCGCCAATAGGGTGTTGTCGTTTGGGGCATGTAGACTGAGCGGTAGACCTGCCCGCACAGCCTGAGGGAGCTCCGATGACCAGCCGCACTGACCGATGGGACCGTGACATGCTCGCGGGTGGGCTGCCGGCGCTCGTGGAGGCTATGACGGACCCGCTGGGGCACCTGTCGGAACCGGCACTGACTGGCACGCCGGGGTCGCATTGGCCGCAGCCGCCTACGGATGATGACGCGACTGACGCGGCCCGTGAGCGGGCGGTTCGGCACGCACTGACCGCCCTCGACACGCTCCTGACGGCAGCGACCCGTACGGATGGGCGGCGCACGGCGGACAGCGACCTGCGTGCACGCACGCTGCTGCTCAGCGCGGTGGACCGCGCCCTGAGCGACCCGGAGGCCGGTTACCTGCGGCGTCTGCGTCGGAAACGTTCCGCGCTGCTGCGGGAACGCCTGGCTCGTGGTGCAACGCATGCGGAGCTTGCCCGCGAGCTCGGGGTTTCGACGCAGCGGGTGCGGGCTCTCGTGCAGAACAACCGCAACTACATTTCGCCGTCGCGTCAGATGGCGCTCGACGCGCTCCGTGAGCAGGGCGCTCAGGAGCGAGCCGCCCGGAAGCTCGAGATTGCTGCCAAGAAGGCTGAACGGGCCGCAGCTGCGCGTGCCGCCCGAGTCGCCGAGGGCCGCTCGCTGGCCGCACGCCTCGCAGCCGGTGAAACGCGTGAGGACCTGCTCGACGCCACCGGGTACAGCCGGCAGAAGATCGCCAGCCTGCTCGCTGCTGCTCGCGCCGCCACCGAGACGCGGTGACCGTCCGGGGCGGCTCCTATCCTGGGGGTGGCGCTGCCGGTCCCGATGACCGGTGTCACGGGCTGCGGTCCGCCCCCCTGCTGGTGAAACCGGGGGGCGGGCCGCAAGCATGTGGGGGTTGGTGCCGCGTGGGCGTTTCGATTCGTGGAGGTCGGCATGGACGAACAGGAACGAGGCGACGCGAGCGGCAGCGACCCGGGGCGACGGTCGCGGTCGCGGTTCGCAGGCGACCTCGACGACATCGTGGTCGTCACACCCGCACAGCGAGTTGACCGCGACGGGTCTGAGACCACGCGGGAGGAGGACAGCTTCGTGCCAGCCGAGACGGCGGTCGAGCGAACTCGACGCCCGAAACGCCCCGTCGAGTCAAAGGGTGCTCGAGTACGTCGTCTCCGCGCCCTCGCAGCGGACCGGCGCCAAGCCGCCCTTGACGCCGCTGCTGCTGCTCGCGCTGGTGAGGGCAAGTGGCAGGCGCCCACGACCAACTCGGACCGACCCGGGACGTCATCGGTACGGTCCGTTTCCGGTGGGCTCCCGGGCCTCGGGAAGGGTTGACGCTGGCACAGCAGCGACGCGCGAGTCGCTGCTGTGCGCCACGGGGACCGTGGTCAGGCTCCATAGTGCAACGTCGCGACACCCGTCCGCAGGGCCGTGGGTAGGTCACGGGGTGCCGCAAGCCGCGCAGGCGGCTGGTGGGCGGCAGAGCCAGCCGCTCTATACGCGCGCCCATATGGGCCGACCGTCGGAATGGCTGGGAGCGGTGGCGGACATGTCGAAAGCGCACGCCGAAGTCGAACATGCGTTCGAGCAGGCGCAACTCACATGTCGCGCGATGTGGCCTTGGTCACACGTTCTGCGGGAGATATCGGACTGCAACGTATAGACAGGCATCTATCGGGAGCAAAGTAGCACGCTAGCGTGCAAACCTGCAGGTCAGGGGCCTAAACCTGTCAGACCCGACCGGTACGGTGGTGCCCATGACACCACGGACCCGACAGGCGGGTGCGAGCCCGACCCGTCGGGCCGTACCAGCAGACATCGCCGCCGCGAACGCCGCCTACATCGCAAGCCTGAACCTGCCGTCGCTCACGGCCGCACAAGCGCGGCTCATTCGGAACCTTGCTGAAGCCGCACAGGGCCGAGCCGCAGACGACACCGCTGCGTAAGCTTGCACGTAGTAGCAACACGTAGAGGTACGCTCGACCGCATGGTCACTCACCTGCGAGCGGTCCGGGACCTCCCGCAGGACGACGCGACCCCGCTGCGTGCCCTCATCTACGCCCGGACATCACACGACCCTGGCCGGCGAGGGAAGTCGACCGCGTCCCAGCGTGACTACTGCGAGCGGGAAGCTGCGTACCGCGGCTGGCTCGTCGTCGACGCCGTCGTCGATGACGACCGCTCAGCATCTACACGTGCGAAGCGTGAACGCGAAGGTTGGCAGGAGGTCGTCGACCGCATCGCGGCCGGTGACGTCGACGTCCTGCTCATGTGGGAGTGGTCGCGTGCCACACGCGACCTCGCGGTGTACGTCGCGCTCGAGAAGATCCTCCGCGAGCGCCGAGTGCTGCTCGCTTACCAGGGGGACACCTACGACCTCACGAAGGCCGGAGACCGACGCAGGGTCGCGTCCGACTCCGTCGAAGCGCAGTACGAAGCGGACCGGACCTCCGAGCGGGCACTCCGGGCAAAGTTGCACGATGCCGAGCACGGCCGCCCTTCCGGGCCCGTTCCGTGGGGCTACCGGCGTATCTACGACGACCGTCGCGGGTGGCTGCTCGGGCAAGAGCCTGACCCCGAGACTGGGCCGCTCGTGCGCGAGCTCGCGGACAGGTTTCTTGCCGGAGAGTCCCTCAGCCAACTCGCCCTCGACATGCACCGCCGAGGCATCGCGATGCCCAAGCCCCCACGGGACCCGTCACGGTCCCGCGGTTGGACGGCCGCGACGGTCGGCCAGGTGCTCCGCTCGCCGTCTATCGCTGGCCTTCGACAGCACACCAGGGACGGCGTCCGTCAGTTCTACGACGCGTCCTGGGACGGCATCATCAGCCTCGACGAGCGCCGGCGAATCCTGGACATCCTCGCGGACCCGTCGCGCGTGCTGCACAGGGGAGTGCAGCCCGTGCACCTGCTCTCGCACATTGCCGTGTGTGCGCGGTGCGGCTCCCCGGTGAGGTTCGCGAACCAGCGACCCAGGAACGGCTCGGCCATCCGGTACCCCGCATACCAGTGCGACGCCGCAGGCTGCCGTGGCGTGTACATCCAGGCACCACCTGTGGATGACCTCGTGACTCAGGCAGTCATTGGGACGCTCACAAACCCGGCCTCCATCGTGGCATTGCGTGGTTCGACGCGTTCATCCGAACTCGACCGCGCCGCCGCACGAGTGCGCGTTACGGAACTCGAAGCACGACTCGAATCGCTCGCAGAGGCGTTCGCCGACGGCACCACTGACGCCGCCGCGTACAAGCTCGCCGCCGGGAAGGTGCGAGACCGACTGGCTGAGGCGCGCGCCCAGGTCCCTGTCCGGCGCGCATCAGGCTCACCAGCCCTTCGCCTCGCTGACGCCGACGATGTAGCCGCCGCCTGGTCCACGCTCCCGCTCGAAGACCAGCGTGCGGTCGTCAAAGGGCTCTTCGTCGTCCGACTCCACCCGGCACGCGTCAAGGGGCAGAGACGCTGGGACCCGAGTCGGGTCGAGCTCGTGCCGGTCGCGGCCGCAGGTTGACCCGGGTGCGAGACTCGCACCGTGGCCGCGACTGACTGGACTCCCATACACGTGGCGCTGGGCGAGCCGAGGAGCGCATTGACGTTTGAGCTTGTTGAGCGTGCCGTCGCAGCGCAAGTACCTGAGAGCGACACGCTCGACTGGAAGGCGCAAGTCCGCACGGACGAGGTCGCGAAGCAGGAACTCGCGAAAGACCTCGCCGCACTCGCGAACACCGCCGGTGGCATCCTCGTCATCGGAGTGGGCGAGGAAGGTCGCGGCACGGACAAGAGGTTCGTGATGCAGCCATTCCCCCTCATGGAGCAGGTCGAACAGCAGGTCCGCTCCGTCAACGTATCGCGCGTGAGACCTGTGATCCAGGGCCTCGACGTTCGGCTGCTCCCGATGGACGATAAGTCCGGCAACGGCGTCGTCGTGGTCACGGTCCCGCCGTCACCGGACGCCCCACACTTCGTCGAGCGTAGAGAGAGCACGGTCGCTCCCTGGCGAAACGGCTCCCACACAGACGTCCTACCCGAGCGACAGATAGAACGTGCGTACGCCGACCGATTCGCCCGACGCGCGACGGCCTCCGCGAACCTGAAACACCTCGCAGACTCGACTCGTGAACTGCTCAGTCATGACAAGGTGTGGGTTGTGGGCGTCGCGCAGCCCCGAGTCGACCGTGGTGTGACGCTCAACGTTCCTTCCCGTGACGACGCGACGACGGCGGTCCTCGATTCGCTGCAACTCGCCCGGGACACTGTGGTTCACGGTGCGGAGACGGACGCACCGAGAGCCATCCAGCCTCCGAGGTCATACTCCACACCGTTCTCAACCATCGGCGACGCCATGCGCAACCCGCGGCGTGGACTCCGACGCTGGGTCATTCGCCCAGACAGCACCGAACTGAGCCGAACAGGCGTCGCCACGACCACCTACGCGGAACTCCACGAGAGCGGTGCAGTGGTGCTCGCCGAACCGTGCCGGGTCAGCAGCGACCTGCGGGACGCCAACCGGGACGACTCTTTGGTGCACGCCGCCACGATTGAGAACAACGCCGTTGCGACGGTTGCACTGGCTGCGGCGTGGGCCGCCCGAGCCGGAGCGGTGGGGACATACGCGCTCCGGGTGGACGTTTTGCCCCGGAAGCGCGACAGGACGTCATTACTCCGTGTCGTTAGCAACCACGCCTACGGTCAAGGCTTTGTCATCCCTGAGGTGCCCGAGTGGACGACGGGACGGACTCGACTTGTACCCGCTGAGGGGGAGTTGCTCGACCCCCAGGACCCCGGCGACCGACAGCTCATCGCGAGGCAGCTCGCGGAGGACCTCGAGCACCAGTTTGGGCTCACCACGCTCGAACTCCTGAGGTAACGACCTCTACCCCACGGTGCTGCGCGACGACGTGCGCACGCGCGGCGAGCTCGAGGCGCGGCAGAGCTGGACCGTGTACGCCGCGCGGCTCGCGGTCGCTGCACCGTGGGTGGTGCTCGCGCTGCTCGCCACACGCACCTCCGCCGCGGCGGCCTACGACTCGGTCGCGGGCTTCGTGGTGCTCCTGGCCGGGGGCACGTGCTCGGTGGTCGCGTACCTGCTCATGGTGCGCGTCGCGCGCCTCCCCGAGGATCCGAGGGTGCTGCGGTGAGCCCGACGGTGCAGGGGGCGCTCGCCGGGCTGCTCGCGGGGCTCGGCGTGCTGCTCGTCGTGGCCCGGGTGCGCGCCCGCCGGACGACGCTCGACCAGCGCCTCGCTCCCTACCTGCGCCCCCGCCGCAGCTCCCGGCTGCTCGACGTCCCGGTGGCGCGCGGCCCGTTCTCGACGCTCGAGCGGCTGGTCGCCCCGGTGCTGGACGACGGCGTGCGTCTCGTGACCCGCGTCGGCTCGCCCACCGCCGACCTGCGTCACCGGCTGACGCGCGCCGGACGTCGCCAGACCGTCGAGGAGTTCCGGGTGGGCCAGGTGGTCGCGGGGGCGCTCGGCCTCGCGGCCGGCCTCGCGCTCGCGCTGGTGCTCGCCGCGTCGCGGGGGAGCGCGACCGTCGCGCTCGCGGTCCTCGTCCTGGTGTGCGGCTTCGTCGGGATGCTCGTGCCCGACTGGCTGCTGACCCGGCGCGTGCGCGAGCGCGAGACGCGCATGATGGCCGAGCTGCCGACGATCGCCGAGCTGCTCGCGCTCGCGGTCGGTGCGGGCGAGGGGGCTGTGGGCGCACTCGAGCGGGTGGTCCGCAGCACGCACGGCGAGCTGTCCGTCGAGCTCGAGCGCACGCTCGCCGACGCGCGCGCGGGGATGCCGGTGGTGCAGGCGCTCGACGCGCTCGCGGACCGCACGGGGCTGCCGGCGCTGTCGCGGTTCGCGGAGGGCGTCGCCGTCGCCGTGGAGCGCGGCGCGCCGTTGGCCGACGTGCTCCGCGCACAGGCGCAGGACGTGCGGGAGGAAGGGCGCCGCAAGCTCATGGAGGAGGGCGGCCGCCGCGAGGTCCTCATGATGATGCCGGTCGTCTTCCTCATCCTTCCCGTGACGGTGCTGTTCGCCGTCTTCCCCAGCCTCGTCGTCCTGCGGGTCGGCCTGTGACCCCGCACGACGAGCGCGAGCAGGACCGGCCGGGCACCGCCCGGCCGGAGGAGCAGGGGGCGCGGCGGACCCGCCGGCCCGACGACCGAGGAGGAACCGATGGGACGCACGACGACGAGGCTGCGCCACGAGCCGGTACGCGCCGTGGCCCGGGTGCACGCGTGGATGGTGCGCCGGGTGGACGGTGCCCAGGACCGCGGAGACGTGCCCGGCTGGGTGATGGTCACGCTGATGACGGCCGGGATCGTGACGATCCTCTGGGCACTCGCGCAGCCGCTGCTCAGCGACCTGTTCGACCAGGCCGTCCGCGACGTCAAGGCCCCCAAGGGCTGACGCCGCGTCGGCCGGCGCGGGACGACCGCGGGTCGGCGGTCGTCGACTTCGTGCTCGTGGGAGGCCTGGTCGTCGTCGCGGTGCTCGCCGTGGTCCAGCTCGCGCTGGTGCTGCACGTGCGCAGCACGCTCGTGGACAGCGCCTCGGAGGGCGCCCGGTACGGAGCGGTCGACGGGCGGACCCCGGCCGACGGCGCGGGCCGCACGCGCGAGCTCATCACCGGCTCGCTCGTGGACTCGTTCGCGCAGGACGTGACGGCGAGCCGGATCGAGCGCGGCGGGGTCGCGATGGTGGAGGTGCGGGTCACGGCGCCGCTGCCCGTCGTCGGGTTCGTCGGCCCGGGTGGCGTGCTCACCGTCACGGGGCACGCGATCGCCGAGGACGCGCTGCCGTGAACGGCGTCGACGCCGTGGTGCGGCGGGTGCGCGCGAGGGTCGACGTGCGAGGCGAGACCGGGAACGCGGTGGTGGAGTTCCTCGCGCTGTCGCTCGTCCTCTTGGTGCCGCTGGTCTACCTGGTGCTCGTCCTGGGACGGCTCGAGGCGGCGACGTTCGCCACCGAGGGCGCGGCCCGGGACGCCGCCCGTGTCTACGTCGCGGCGCAGGACGCGGAGTCGGCCGCCGCGCGTGCGGTCGCGGTCACGGGCGTCGCCCTGCAGGACCAGGGCTTCACCGACGACCCGGCCGCCGCGCTGACGCTGACGTGCGAGTCGGTGCCCTGCCTCCGTCCGGGGACCGACGTCGAGGCCGAGGTCGAGGTGAGGGTGCCGCTGCCGTTCGTCCCGGGGTTCGTGCGGGACGTCGTGCCGCTCGAGGTGCCCGTGCGCTCGTCGCACGTGGCCGTGGTCGACACCTACCGGGCAACGCCGTGACCAACAGCGCCGTGAACAACAGCGCCGTGAACCGCAGTGCCGTGAACCGCAGTGCCGTGAACCGCAGTGCCGTGAACCGCAGTGCCGTGAACCGCAGTGCCGTGAACCACGGTGCCGCACACCGCCGGGGCGTCCGTGCGTGGCGTCGACGTCTCGCCGACCGGGTCGGTCGGGACGACGAGCGCCGTGAGGACGGCCAGGTGATGATCCTGACGATCGGCGCGGTGGTGATCGCGCTGTCTCTCGTGCTCGTCGTGGCCGCGGCGGCGCAGCTGCACCTCGAGCGCAAACGGCTGGTGGCGCTCGCGGACCTGCTGGCGCTGGAGGCGGCGGACGCAGTGCCCGACGAGCGGTACTACGGCGCCGAGCAGGACGAGCGGATCACGCTCACCGACGCGTCGGTCCGCGCCGCGGTGGACGCCTACCTGGACGAGCACCCGGCGGAGGCCGACCACTGGCGCGCGTTCGCCGTCGTCGACGCCGAGGCGACGGACGCCCTGACCGCCACGGTGCGGCTCGAGGCGCGCGTCTACCCGTCGTCGGTCGCGTGGGTGCTCGCCCCGTGGTCCGACGGCATCGTCCTGCAGGCCGAGGCGAGCGCCACCGCCGCGTGACCGGCGGGTGCGCACCGGTCACGGCGGCGGCGTCAGAGGTCGGCGCGCTGCCCGTAGGTCTCGCGGACGTGCGCGTTGGCGGCCTTGGCGGTGCAGCCCGTGATCGAGCCGACGTAGGACAGCCGGCCCGCGGACACGTTCCCGGACTTGACCAGGTACTCGCCCGGCTCCTGGTGGTAGAGCTGGGCGTAGCCGGCGAGGTAGTTGCTCTTCACCGTCGTCAGGTCGTGCCGCTCGAGCTCCCAGGTCTTGATCGCGGCGTCGTAGCGGGAGCCGTTCACCTGGTTGGCGACGATGTTGCGCTCGATCAGGATGTTGCGGGCGGCGACCCCGACGGTCACGCCGGCCGCGCCGTTGATCATCGTGTTGTAGCGGACCCGCACGTTGCGGGGGCTGTCCGCCCAGGTGTCCCAGGTGGACGCCGAGACCTTGATCTGCGCGCCGTTGGGGGCGCCGGCGAGCAGGTTGCGCTCGATGCGCCCGCCGCTCGAGTAGACGCCGGCCATCAGGTAGATGTTGTGGTCCATGCCGTGGTCGTGGCGGCCGCGGTTGTCGCGGATGCAGTTGCGGACGATCGCGTAGCTGTGGGGCCCGGCCGCCTTGCGGGCGGCGGTGCTGCCGGTGCGCTCGCCGGGGGTCACCATGAGGTTCGAGACGCCCGGGGAGCCGGCGATCTCGTTGTTGGTGAGCACCCAGCCGGTGCCGCCCTGCATGTGCACGATGGCCTGGCCGTTGCCCTGGACGCCCGCATCGTGCAGGAAGTGGAAGCCGCGCACGGTCCAGTAGCTGACCTTCTTCATCATGAGCGTGCCGCGCAGCACCACGCGCGCGCCGGGCTCGCTCTGGAGCACGATGCGCTTCTTCGCGGTGCCGGAGGTCGCGTTCCAGCCGACCGCCTCGGTGTACGTGCCGCCGCGCACGACGATCACGTCGCCCGGCAGCGCCGAGAGGATCGCGGCCTGGATGGTGTGCAGGGGGTGCTTCGCGTCGGCGGGCGGGCAGGTCGCGCGGTCCGTGTCGCGCCGGTGCAGGCACAGGTGCCGGCTGACGGTCTTGGTGCCGCCCCACTCGGTCCGGTAGGTGTGCTTGTCGCTGCCCTGCGTGGAGACCCACATGGTCCGCCCGCCGTTGCCGGGCTTGGCGATGTTCGCGGCGCCGATCGCGAACTCGGTGCTGACGGCGGCGGGCTCGAGGGCGGGCTCCGTGGTCGGCGTCGGGCCGGCCGCGGCGGCCGCGCCCGCGGTGGCGAGCACGACGAGCAGGCCCGCGAGGGCGGTGCCGGCGAGCGTCCGGCTCGTGGCCCTCGGGCCGGCGAGCGGGCGGGAAAGGGTGCGCATGTCGGTCCTCCTGAGCCACCAGTGTCACCCAGGTCATCGGCACGTCCGGCCGGGGATCGAGAGGTGTGCGCCCCATCGCCACGTGACCTGCACAAGCGGGCGCAGGGCACGGGCTGCCTGGCCCCGGGTCCCGACGAGGTGCGGGTGCCGGTAGCCTGGACGGTCGTGGCCACCACCGACTTCACCGCCGAGATCCGCGAGCTCCGCAGCACCCTGGAGTCCATCCAGGCCGTGAGCGACCCGACCGCGCTGCGGGCGAAGATCGCCACGCTGTCCGAGCAGGCGTCCGCGCCCGACCTGTGGGACGACCCGGAGTCCGCCCAGAAGGTCACGAGCGCGCTGTCCGCGGCGCAGTCCGAGCTCGAGCGCGTCGACAAGCTGCGCGGGCGCATCGACGACCTCGAGACGCTCGTCGAGCTGGGCGAGGAGATGGGCGACGAGGACGCGATGGCGGAGGCGGAGGGCGAGCTCACCAAGATCCGCAAGGACCTGGGCGAGCTCGAGGTCCGCACGCTGCTGGCGGGGGAGTACGACCAGCGCGACGCCGTCGTCACCATCCGCGCGGGCGCGGGCGGCGTCGACGCCGCCGACTTCGCGGAGATGCTCCTGCGGATGTACCTGCGCTGGGCGGAGCGGCACAACTACCCGACGACGGTGCTCGACACCTCCTACGCGGAGGAGGCGGGCCTGAAGTCCGCGACGTTCGAGGTCAAGACGCCGTACGCGTACGGCCACCTGTCGGTCGAGGCGGGCACCCACCGCCTGGTGCGGATCTCCCCGTTCGACAACCAGGGCCGCCGCCAGACGTCGTTCGCCGCGGTCGAGGTCATCCCGCTGATCGAGCAGACCGACTCGATCGAGATCCCCGAGTCGGAGATCAAGGTCGACGTGTTCCGCTCGTCGGGCCCGGGCGGCCAGTCGGTCAACACCACCGACTCGGCGGTGCGCATGACGCACGTCCCCACGGGGATCGTCGTGTCGATGCAGAACGAGAAGTCGCAGATCCAGAACCGTGCCGCGGCGCTGCGCGTCCTGCAGTCCCGGCTGCTCCTGGTGCGCCAGGAGGAGGAGCGGGCGGCCAAGAAGGAGCTCGCGGGCGACATCAAGGCGAGCTGGGGCGACCAGATGCGCTCCTACGTCCTGCAGCCGTACCAGATGGTCAAGGACCTGCGCACGGAGCACGAGGTCGGGAACCCGGCCGCCGTCTTCGACGGCGACATCGACGACTTCATCGAGGCGGGCATCCGCTGGCGCCGCGGCCAGGAGGTCGCGGCGGACTGACGCCCGCGTCAGCCGGCGGTCGAGGCGCGGACCGTGAACGACGTCGGCAGGACGGTCGGGGCGCTCGGCAGCGGGTCGCCCGCGAAGTTCGCCAGCAGCATGCGCGCGGCGGTCGCGCCCATCTCCCGGATCGGCTGGTGGACGGCCGTCAGCGGCGGGTCGCACTGCGCCGCGGCCGGCAGGTCGTCGAAGCCCACCACCGCGACGTCGTCGGGCACCCGCAGCCCCGCGTGCCGCAGGACGGTCATCGCGCCCGCCGCCATGACGTCGTTGTGCGCGAACAGCGAGTCGAACTCGAGGCCCGCCTCGAGCGCGCGCACCGCGGCCGCCTGGCCGGACTCGTAGGTGAAGTCGCCCTCGACGCGCAGCGCGGGGTCCAGCTCGACGCCCGCGGCGCGGTAGCCGTCGGCGAACCCCGCGAGGCGCTCGCCGATGCAGCCGAACCGCGGTTCGCCGGTCACGACGAGCGGGCGGCGACGACCCAGCGACAGCAGGTGCTGCGCGGCGGCGAGCGCGCCCACGCGGTTGGTAGTCGTGACCGACGGGAACCGCGGCTCGTGGCCGCGGTCGTCGATCAGGACCACCGGCAGCCCCTGGTCGTGCAGCTGGGCGATGTAGTCGAGCTGCCCCTCGGGCTCGACGACGAGCAGGCCGTCGAACGCGCGCGCGGACACGTGCGCCCCGAACCGGCGCATGGACTCGTCGCCCTGCGTGGTGGTGAAGACCAGCATCCCGTAGCCCTCGTCCTCCACCACCTCGACCGCGGCCTGCAGCACCTCGCCCATCCACGGCCAGGCGAGGGACGGCAGCAGCATCGCCACCACGCGGGTGGAGCCGCGGGCGAACGCGACGGCGCGCGCGCTGGGCACGTACCCGAGCTCGTCGATCACGGCACGCACGCGCTCGGCGGTGCGCTCGTCGAGCTCGCCGCGCCCGTTGAGGACGCGCGAGACGGTCGTCTTGCTCACGCCGGCGCGCAGCGCGACGTCGCGGATGGTGACGGTCACGCCTCGATTGTGCTGGTTACGGGGCTGCTGCGGGGCCAGTCGTCCACCCGCGACGGGACGCGCGTCCAGGGGGCGCGTCCTGACCCGGCGGTGGACACAGCCGGGCAGATCGGACACTCGCTTCGGATCGTGAAGTGAAGGGATGTCACGGGCGCCACGCGTGGCGGGTCACCGCTAGGACACGCTTTGGTAACGCCGCTTGCGCGATCCATGCCTTTGAGACTTGAATCCAAGGGTCACCCCGGGGTGGTGAGCCATCGGCGGCTCACGTTCCGCGGGCCGGTGCAGCCTCCGGCCCGACGCACCGCCGGGGAGGTACCAGAGGAGAACAGACGACGATGTCGAAGACTTGGAAGAAGGTGGCGGTCGCGGTTGCGGCGGCCAGCCTGTTCACCGCCTCGCTGACCGCCTGCAGCAGCGAGCGCAACGACGACGAGGGCGGCAACGACGCCACGGGTGGCACCGCCACCGAGGGCGGCCTCATCGGCATCGCGATGCCGACCAAGAGCCTCGAGCGCTGGAACCGTGACGGTTCGCACCTGGACGAGCTGCTCAAGGACGCCGGGTTCGAGACCTCGCTGCAGTACGCGGACAACAAGGTCGACCAGCAGATCACGCAGATCCAGAACATGATCAACGACGGCGCCAAGGTGCTCGTCGTGGCGTCGATCGACGGCACGGCGCTCGGCCCGGTGCTCGAGGACGCGGCGTCCAAGGACATCAAGGTCATCGCGTACGACCGCCTGATCAACGACACCGCGAACGTCGACTACTACGCGACGTTCGACAACTACAAGGTCGGCCAGCTCCAGGGCGAGTTCATCAAGGACCAGCTCAAGCTCGGCGAGGGCAACGGCCCGTTCAACTTCGAGCCCTTCGCCGGCTCGCCGGACGACAACAACGCCAAGTTCTTCTTCCAGGGCGCGTGGGACATCCTGAGCCAGTACGTCGACTCCAAGGAGCTCGTCGTGAAGTCCGGCAAGGCCCCCGCCTCGGACGACGACTGGCAGAGCATCGGCATCCTCGGCTGGGGCTCGGACGACGCCCAGGCCGAGATGGAGAACCGCCTCAACTCGTTCTACACGGGTGGCGAGAAGGTCGACGTGGTCCTGTCCCCGAACGACTCGCTGGCGCTGGGCATCGCGCAGGCGCTGGACAGCGCGGGCTACAAGGCCGGCGACGGCGGCGACTGGCCCGTCCTGACCGGCCAGGACGCGGACAAGGCCAACGTGCTCAACATGCTCGACGGCAAGCAGTCCATGACGGTCTGGAAGGACACCCGTGAGCTCGGCGACGCGGTGGCCAAGATGGTCCAGGAGATCGTCGCGGGCGGCGACGTCACGGTGAACGACACCGAGACGTACAACAACAACGTCAAGACGGTCCCGACGCTCCTGCTCGACCCGCAGGTCGTCACGCCCGACTCGGTTGAGTCGATCCTGGTCGAGTCCGGCTTCTACAAGGCCGGCGACCTGGGTCTGTGACCCTCGCCTGACGCACGCTCGTCACGGTCGCCGGTACGCCTCGCGCGTACCGGCGGCCGTGGCGGGCCGCGTCCCACGGGACGCAACGACCGTCCCGCCGCAGGGCGGGCAGGAAGACCGGGCAAGGACCGAGGTCGAGATGGACACCACAGCAACACCCGACTACATCCTCGAGATGCGGGACATCACCAAGCGTTTCCCCGGTGTGCTCGCTCTCTCGAACGTCACGCTGTCCGTGCGCCGCGGCGAGATCCACGCGATCTGCGGCGAGAACGGCGCGGGCAAGTCGACCCTCATGAAGGTGCTCTCGGGCGTGTACCCGCACGGCACCTACGACGGCGACATCGTGTTCGAGGGCAAGACGGCCGAGTTCCGCGGCATCCGCGACTCGGAGCACGAGGGCATCGTCATCATCCACCAGGAGCTCGCGCTCTCGCCGTACCTGTCGATCGCCGAGAACATCTACCTCGGCAACGAGCGCGCCACGCGCGGCGTCGTCGACTGGAACAAGACCAACGCGGAGGCGGCCAGGCTGCTCGCGCGCGTCGGCCTGAACGAGCTGCCCGACACCAAGATCAAGGACATCGGCGTCGGCAAGCAGCAGCTGGTCGAGATCGCGAAGGCGCTGTCCAAGGAGGTCAAGCTCCTCATCCTCGACGAGCCCACGGCGGCCCTGAACGACGAGGACAGCGCGCACCTCCTGGGCCTGATCAGCGGCCTGCGTGACCACGGCATCACCTCGATCATCATCAGCCACAAGCTGAACGAGATCGAGGCGATCGCGGACACCACGACGATCATCCGCGACGGCCAGACCATCGAGTCGTTCGACATGCACTCGGGCGAGGTCAACGAGGAGCGGATCATCAAGGGGATGGTCGGCCGCTCGCTCGACCAGCGCTTCCCGGACCACGAGCCGACGATCGGCGACGAGGTCCTGCGCATCGAGGACTGGACCGTCCACCACCCGCTCGACCAGGCCCGCAAGGTCGTCGACGGCGCGTCGCTGAACGTGCGGCGCGGCGAGATCGTCGGCATCGCCGGCCTCATGGGCGCCGGGCGCACCGAGCTCGCGATGTCGGTGTTCGGCCGGTCGTACGGCGCGCACATCTCCGGCCGCGTCTTCAAGGACGGCCGCGAGGTGCACCTGCACTCGGTCGGCGACGCGATCGACGCCGGCCTCGCGTACGCGACCGAGGACCGCAAGCGGTTCGGCCTCAACCTGATCTCGACCATCCGGGACAACATCTCCGGCGCGGCGATCGGCAAGGTCGCGCGGGGCGGGGTGATCGACCGCAACGAGGAGCTGAAGGTCGCGGAGCGCTTCCGCAAGGACCTCAACATCCGCACGCCCACGGTCGAGGCGCTCGTCGGGAAGCTGTCCGGCGGGAACCAGCAGAAGGTCGTGCTGAGCAAGTGGATCTACTCCGACCCGGACGTGCTGATCCTCGACGAGCCGACGCGCGGTATCGACGTGGGTGCCAAGTACGAGATCTACACGATCATCAACCGGCTGGCCGACGAGGGGAAGGGCGTCATCGTCATCTCCTCCGAGCTGCCGGAGCTGCTGGGCATCTGTGACCGCATCTACGCCCTGTCGCAGGGCCGCATCACGGGCGAGGTCGCCCGCCAGGATGCGACCCAGGAGCGACTCATGCACTACATGACCATGGAGAAGGACGTGACTGTCCGATGAGCACCGACACCACTCTCGCCCCCGCGATGCCGCCCGGCGAGACGCCCCGCGTCCCGCTGAGCCAGCGCCTGTCCGGCCTGGGCGGCAACGCGCGCCAGTACGGGATCTTCGGGGCGCTCGTCGTGATCGTCCTGCTGTTCCAGGTGCTGACCGACGGCCGCCTGCTGATGCCGAACAACGTCGCGGCGCTGTTCCAGCAGAACGCCTACGTGATGATCCTGGCCATCGGCATGGTCATGGTGATCGTCGCCGGCCACATCGACCTGTCCGTCGGGTCCGTCGTCGCGTTCGTCGGCGGCGTGGTCGCCGTCTCGATGCGTGACTGGGGACTGCCCTGGATCGTCGCGGTCCTCCTGGGCCTGGCCATCGGCGCCGTCGTCGGCGCCTGGCAGGGGTTCTGGGTCGCCTACGTGGGCATCCCGGCGTTCATCGTGACGCTCGCCGGCATGCTGATCTTCCGCGGGCTCGCGCTCGTGGTGGTGGGCGAGACGATCGCCGGCCTGCCCTCGTCGTTCAACCGCATCGCGAACGGCTCGTTGCCGAACTTCCTGGGCTTCTCCGGGAACATGGACGTCGTCACGCTGGTGATCGGCATCGTCGCGATCGCGGCCTTCGCGTTCTCGCAGCTGCGCGCCCGTGCCCAGCTGCGCAAGCACGAGCTCCACGTCGAGCCGCTCGGCGTGTTCGCCGCGAAGCTCGCGCTGGTCGCGATCGGCATCGGCTTCCTGACGGTCGTCCTGTCCAACTCGGCCGGTGGCACGCCCATCGTCCTGGTGATCGTCGGCATCCTGATCGTCGCGTACTCGTTCCTCATGGGGCGCACGGTCTTCGGCCGGCACATCTACGCGATCGGTGGCAACCGCCTGGCGGCGGGCCTGTCCGGCGTGAACACCAAGAAGGTCGACTTCATGATCTTCGTCAACATCGGCATCCTGGCCGGTGCGGCGGCGATCGTGACCACGGCCCGCTCGGGTGCGGCCATCGCGGCCGCCGGCCAGAACTACGAGCTCGACGCGATCGCGGCCTGCTTCATCGGTGGCGCGGCGGTCACGGGCGGCATCGGCCGGATCTCGGGCGCCATCGTCGGTGCGCTCATCATGGGCGTGCTCAACATGGGCCTGTCGATCCTGTCGGTCGACCCGTCGTGGCAGCAGGCCATCAAGGGCCTCGTGCTGCTGCTGGCGGTCGCGTTCGACCTGATCAACAAGCGGCGCGCGGGCACGAGCTGACCGCTCGGTCCACGATCCGGTCGCTCTCCGTCGATAGGGTGCCAGCGTGAGCAGGCCCGCAGGCGCAGCCGGCTCCCAGTCGTCGCTGCGCGAGGCCAACCGTCAGCTCGTCGTCGAGACCGTCAAGCGGTTCGGCGGGCTGACCCAGGTGGAGCTCGCCTCGGCGACCGGGCTGTCCCAGGCGACGGTGTCGACGATCGTCCGTGAGCTGTACGCCGCGGGCGTCGTCGACACCGTCGCGACCACGCGCAGCGGGCGGCGTGCCCAGATGGTCACGCTCGCCCGCCGCGTCGGTCTCGCGGCCGGCATCCAGATCGGCCACCGGCAGTTGCGCGTGGCGCTCGGCGACTTCAGCCGCGAGGTCCTGGCCGAGCAGGTGCTGCCGCTGCCCGTGGAGCACCGGGTCGACACGACGCTCGACCGCGTCGCGCTGCTCGTCGTCGACCTGCTGGAGCGCGTGGGGGCCTCGCTCGAGGACGTCGTGGGGATGGGCGTGGGGGTCCCGGCGCCCGTCGACGCGGGCACGGGCATGATCTCGGTCCGCGGCATCATGCCGGGCTGGGACGACGTGCACCTGGGCCAGGTGCTGTCCAAGCGCCTGGGCCTGCCGGTCTACGTCGACAACGACGCGAACCTCGCCGCGTTCGCGGAGGCCAACGCGGGCGCGTCCCGCGACTTCGGCGACAGCCTGTACGTCCGGGCGTCCTACGGGGTCGGCGCCGGGATCGTGCTCGGCGGCCAGGTCCTGCGCGGGTTCGCGGGGACCGCGGGGGAGATCGGCCACCTGACGGTCCAGCCGGAGGGCGACGAGTGCCGCTGCGGCCGCCGCGGCTGCCTCGACACGGTCGTCGGCGCGAGCGCCCTGCTGGCCGCGGTGGGGCAGGTCCCCGGCGTCGCGAGCCTGCGCGACGTGGTCCAGCGTGCCAACCAGGGCGACGAGCGGTGCGGCGACGTGATCGCGCACGCGGGCGCGACGATCGGCACGGCGGTGGCCGGCCTCGCGCTCGCGGTGAACCCGCAGGTCGTCGTCGTCGGCGGCGAGCTGGCCGAGACGGGTGAGACGCTGGTGGCGCCCCTGCGCGCGGCGCTGCAGCGGTACGCGCTGCCCAACAGCATCGCGCCGCTCGAGGTGGTGCGCGCGGGGCTGGGCACGCGCGCCGAGATGATCGGCGCCCTCGCGCTCGCGGTGCAGTCCACGGACGTGCCGCTGAGCGTCGAGGAGACCGTGGACGTCGGAGGTCTGACGTGACGGACCAGCTGACGCACCAACCGACCGGGGACCAGTGGCAGACTGCTCCACAGGCGCATGTTCGACGGGGAGCAGGTGAGCAGATGGGCGCGAGTCACGTGCCGCTGCTGTCGATGCGCGGCATCAGCAAGAACTTCGGCGCGGTCGAGGCGCTCGTCGGGGTCGACCTCGACGTCCACGCGCACGAGGTGGTGGCGCTCGTCGGCGACAACGGCGCGGGCAAGTCCACGCTCGCCAAGATCGTCGCGGGTGCGTACACGGCCGACGCGGGCCTGATCGAGATCGACGGCCAGCCCACCACCATCGCGACGCCCGGCGCGGCCCGCGAGCTCGGTGTCGCCACCGTGTTCCAGGACCTGGCGCTGTGCGACAACCTCGACGTCACCAGCAACCTGTTCCTGGGCCGCGAGGTCCGCAACGGCCCGCTGCGCGACGACGGCTACATGGAGGCCACGGCGCGGCGCGTGCTCAACGCGCTGAACAGCCGCATCCCGTCGGTCCGCTCGCCGCTGTCGACGCTGTCCGGCGGCCAGCGGCAGGCGGTGGCGATCGCCCGGACCCTCATCGGGGACCCGCGCATCGTCGTGCTCGACGAGCCGACCGCGGCGCTGTCGGTCGCGCAGACCGCCGAGGTGCTCACGCACATCGAGCGCCTGCGGGAGCTCGGCCTCGGCGTCATCCTCATCAGCCACAACATGACGGACGTGCGCGCGGTCTCGGACCGCATCGTCGTGCTGCGGCACGGCCGCAACAACGGCACGTTCGAGGCCGCGACGACGAGCCACGAGGAGGTGCTCGCGGCGATCACGGGGGCCACCGTGCGCCGCGAGCCGCGCCTGCACGCCCTGCGCTGAGCGCGGACGAACCCGCGGGCGCGGGTTCGTCCCGGTTCGTCGGGGGATGCCCCGGTCTGCCTTCACGGGACCTCCGCACGCTTGCGGCGTGTCGGCTGTCCGGCAGCACAGCGGGGGTGCCTAGTCTCGACGCGGTCCTGCCCACCGCTGGGCGTCCGCACAGGCGTCCGGCGGGTGGTCCGGTGACCGGCGAGTCAGGTCCGGCCAGTCCCAGCGAGCAAGGCGAGCGGTTGATCAAGTTCGAGAACGTCACCAAGGTCTACGCGCGCGGCGCCCGGCCGGCGCTGGACCGCGTGTCCCTGGACGTCGAGCGCGGCGAGTTCGTGTTCCTGGTCGGCGCCTCCGGCTCCGGCAAGTCCACGTTCCTGCGGCTGGTGCTGCGTGAGGAGCGGGCGTCGGCCGGCAAGGTCTTCGTCGCGGGCAAGGAGCTCGGGACGCTCTCGTCGTGGAAGGTCCCGCAGCTGCGCCGCCAGATCGGCGCGGTGTTCCAGGACTTCCGCCTGCTGCCCAACAAGACGGTGTTCGAGAACGTCGCGTTCGCGCTCCAGGTGATCGGCAAGCCGCGCCACCAGATCCTGACCACCGTCCCGGACGTACTCGAGATGGTGGGGCTCGCCGGCAAGGAGAAGCGGCGTCCGCACGAGCTCTCGGGTGGTGAGCAGCAGCGCGTCGCGATCGCGCGCGCGTTCGTCAACCGGCCGCAGATCCTGCTGTGCGACGAGCCGACCGGCAACCTCGACCCGACCACGTCCCTGGGGATCATGCGCCTGCTCGACCGGATCAACCGCACCGGCACCACCGTGGTCATGGCCACGCACGACGACGAGATCGTCGACCAGATGCGCAAGCGCGTCGTGGAGCTGTCCACCGGCGAGATGGTGCGCGACCAGTCGCGCGGCGTCTACGGCTCGGACCGCTGAGGGGGACCGGCCGTGCGACTGCGCTTCATCCTCTCCGAGATCGGGATCGGTCTTCGTCGGAACCTGTCGATGACCATCTCGGTCATCCTCGTGACCTTCGTGTCGCTCACCTTCGTCGGCTCCGCGGCCCTGCTGCAGATGCAGATCGACAAGATGAAGGACGACTGGTACGACAAGGTCGAGGTCTCGGTCTTCCTGTGCCCCGCGACCTCGCCCGAGCCCACCTGCGCGGGCGGCGAGGTCACCGAGGACCAGAAGCAGGCGATCCAGGACGCGCTCGAGGAGCCGGAGGTCGCCCCGTACGTCGAGAAGGTCTTCTTCGAGACCAAGGAGGAGGCGTTCAACTCCTTCCGTGAGCAGTTCGGCGACCAGTCCTGGGCGTCCGTGGCCACGGTCGACGACATGAACTCCTCCTTCCGGATCAAGCTGACCGACCCGTCGCAGTACCAGGTGGTCGCGGACGTGGTCTCCGGGCGCCAGGGCGTGGAGAAGGTCGAGGACCAGCGACGGCTGTTCGACCGGCTGTTCCTGGTGATCGACCGCGCGACGCTGCTCACCGGTGGGCTCGCGGCCGTCATGCTGATCGCCGCCGTCCTGCTCATCACGACGACCATCCGCCTGTCGGCGCTTTCCCGGCGCCGGGAGACGGGCATCATGCGACTCGTGGGTGCGTCGACGATGTTCATCCAGCTGCCCTTCATGCTCGAGGGGGCGATCGCCGCGACCGTGGGCGCCGCGCTCGCGGTGGGCGGGCTGTGGCTGGGGGTCGAGTACCTGGTGACCGACTGGCTGGGGGGCACGGTGAGCTGGGTGCCGTACGTCTCCACGGCCGACGTGCTGACGATCGCGCCGTTCCTGGTGCTGATCGCGATCCTGCTGGCGACCATCTCGTCGCTGGTGACGCTGAGCCGCTACACGAAGGTGTGACGATGCGCCGACCTGTCCTCCGCCGCACGCCCCGCAGCACGTCCCGGACCGCGTCGCGCACGGGTGCCGCCCTCGCGGTCGCCGGCCTGCTGGGCGCCCTCGCCTTCGGCGCGGCCACGCCGGCGCAGGGGGACGCGATCGACGACCGCCGCGAGGCGGCGGAGCAGGAGCAGGCCGAGAACCAGCAGGCGCGCGACGACGCCGAGGAGGCCCTCGAGGGCCTCGAGGGCGAGCTGGGCGTGGTCTCCGACCGGATCCTCGAGATCCAGGCCGAGCTCCCGGGCGCGCGGCTCGCGCTCGCGGAGGCGAACGACGAGGTCGCCAAGGCCAAGCGCGAGGCCGCGATCGTCGCCGGTCGCCTCAAGGACGCGCGCGAGCAGGCGACGGACCTGCGCACGACGATCGACCAGGACTCCGACGAGGCCACGCGCATGCGCGAGGCGATCGGCCAGATGGCGCGCGAGGCGTACCGCGGCGGCGGCGACCTCTCCAGCGTCACGATGATCCTGGACGCCGACTCGAGCGAGGACTTCGTCGAGCGCGCGGATCTGATGAGCCAGGCGCTGCGCACGCGCGCGCAGGTGCTCGACGACCTGCAGGCCACCGAGTCCGGCAACCGGAACTCCGCGCAGCGGCTGGGCGCGGTCAAGGACCGCATCGGCGAGCTGAAGGCCGAGGCGGACGCCAAGCTCGCCGAGAGCAAGGTCGCGCAGACCAAGGCCGCGGAGGCGAAGCAGAAGCTCGAGGACCTCGAGGCGGAGAACCAGGCGAAGCAGGACCTCCTGCTGTCCAAGAAGGACGAGATCGACGCCAAGCTGGCGGAGATCGACGCCCAGGCGGACCAGATCGAGCAGGACCTCAAGGACGCGATCGCGGACCAGACGGAGCGCGACCGCGAGCGCGAGCGGGAGCGGCAGCGCCAGGAGCAGCACAACGACCCGCCCGCGGCGACCACGGGCCGGTACTTCGTCAACCCCACGCAGACCAACCCGATCTACGTGACGTCCGAGTACGGGATGCGCTTCCACCCGATCCTGCACTACTGGCGCCTGCACGCCGGGATCGACCTGCGCGACTACTGCGGGAACGACGTGTACGCGGGCCGCTCCGGGACGGTCCTCTGGACCCAGTACCGCTCGGGCTACGGCAACCAGGTGATGATCACCCACGGCTCGATCAACGGGCACTCGGTCGCCACCAGCTACAACCACCTCACGTCGTTCGTCGTCAGCCCGGGCCAGTACGTCAAGGCGGGCCAGCTGATCGCGCGGGCCGGGAACACCGGCACCTCCGCCGCGTGCCACCTGCACTTCGAGGTCTACATCGACGGCGCCACCACCAACCCGCGGCCCTACCTGGGCATCTGAGCCCTCCGCGAAAACGCTCGGGCGGTCCCCGGTACGGCGGGTAGGCTCGTCCGGCGCACGACGAGCGTGCGCACTCACGACGAGGAGGGTTGCGCGGTGGCCAAGGATTCCGGGCGCAAGCTCGTGGCCGCCAACCGCAAGGCCCGCCACGACTACACGATCGAGGACGTCTTCGAGGCCGGCGTGGTGCTGACCGGCACCGAGGTCAAGGCGCTGCGCGCCGGCCGTGCGTCGCTGGTCGACGGCTGGTGCGAGGTCGAGGCCGGCGAGGCCTGGCTGCACGGCGTCCACATCCCCGAGTACGCGCAGGGGACGTGGACCAACCACGCGCCGCGGCGCAAGCGCAAGCTGCTGCTGCACCGCGAGGAGATCGAGCGGCTCGAGGCGCGCACGCGGGAGAAGGGGCAGACGATCGTGCCCCTCGCGCTGTACTTCCTGGACGGCCGCGCCAAGGTCGAGATTGCGCTGGCTCGCGGCAAGAAGGACTGGGACAAGCGCCAGGCTCTGCGCGAGCGCCAGGACACGATGGAGGCGCAGCGCGCCATCCGCGAGCGACGCGACCGCTGATCCACCCCCACGGAACATCTCGGACCGGCCGCGGGTTGGAAGTGTACGCATCCGTACACTTCTGCTGGAGGTCGTCATGAACCGTCTGCTCCGTCTCGTCCGCCGCGGCTACGTCGAGGCGATCGCGGTCCTCGCGCTCGTCGTGCTCGTGCTCGCCGTCGTCCGGGCCGTCGCCGGCTCGCCCGGCTGGCTGGTGGCCGCGCTGCCGTGGCTCGTCGCCGTGGGGGCGGTCGCCGGGTCGAAGCTGCGCGTACCCGCCCACCCCGAGCGGGTCGACCACGCGCTCGTCGCGGTGGGCGCCACGAGCACGCTGGCCACGGCGCTCGTCGCGCGCTCGCCGCTCCCGGTGCTCGTCGCCGCGGCGGGCGTCGCCGCGCTCGTCGGGTACCAGCGGTGGTACAGCCGGCAGCACGTGCCCGCCGCGGTGCTCGAGGTCGGCCGGCCCCTGCCGGACTTCCCCCTGCAGCGCACCGACGGGTCGCCGACGACCTCGGCCGAGCTGCGGGAGGGCGCGCACGTCATCGTGTTCTTCCGCGGCTCGTGGTGCCCGTTCTGCGTCGCGCAGGTGCGGGCGATCGCCGAGGACTACCGCGAGCTCGACCGGCTGGGCGTGCGCGTCGCGCTCATCAGCCCGCAGCGGCCGGAGGACACCGCCGAGCTGGCGTCACGGTTCGACGTGCCGATGGCGTTCTACGTCGACGCCGACGGCCGGGCCGCGCGTAGGCTCGACCTGGTCCAGGCGGGCGGCGTCCCGCTCGCGTTCTCCGCGGGCACGGACGGCGACTCGGTGGTGCCGACCGTGGTGATCACCGACGACGACGGCCGGGTCGTCTGGGTGCACCACGCGCACGACCACCGGGTCCGCCCGGAGCCGTCGACGTTCCTGGAGGTCATCGAGCGTGAGGGGATCCGCGCCACGCGGTGAGCCGCGCCGCGCCGCGATCACGGAGGCCGCGCTCGAGCTGTTCGTCGAGCGCGGCTTCCGCGCGGTCACCGTCGACGACGTGGCGCGTGCGGCCGGCGCCTCCAAGGCGACGATCGCGCGCTTCTACGGGGGCCGCCAGGGCCTCCTGACGGCCGCGCTCGAGCTCGAGATGGACCTGGTGTTCGCGCCCGTCGAGGGGGCGCGGGACCTGCCCGCGTTCGCCGAGGCGCTGCACGCGGTCGTGTTCTCGCCCCGCTGCCTGCAGCTGCTGCGGTTCGTGGTGGGGGAGACGCCGTCCACGCCGGAGCTGGGGGAGACGTTCCGCGGCGTGGTCCTGCCGCGGATCGCGCGTGCGGCCGCGCCGCTGGTCGCGCGCGCCCGGGGTACGGAGGTCGACGACGCGAGCACGCCGGTCGCGGTCGACGAGCTGCTGGGCGACCTGCTCGGGACCGCCCTGCTCGAGGCCATGACGGGCGGTGACCCGGCTCCCGAGCGCCTCGCGCGCCTCCGCAGGCGCGCGCTCGCGAGCGGGTGACGCGACCCGCCGGTCCCGGTCGGGGACCCGGCAGGTCCCGGACGAGGCGCGGTAGGTTGCCGCGGTGACCGCACGCACGACCGCCCCGGCCTCTCCGTCCGTCCCGTCCCGCGCGGGCCTCCTGCGCGCCGGCCGTCCAGCAGGCCGGGCGAGGGTGCGGGCCGCGGCGTCGCTCGCGGTCGCGGCGGGCCTCGTCGGGCTCGGGGGCGCGTCCGCCCAGGCGGTGCCCGGCCCGGTGTCTGACCAGCTCCCCGGCCAGGTGCCCGACCAGACGTCCGGCCGCGAGATCACGCGGTACGACGTCACCGCCGACGTCGGCGTCGACGGCGTCACGGACGTCACCATCGACTTCGACTTCGACTTCGGCGACGACCCGGGGCACGGCCCGTACCTGACCCTGCCGCGGCTGCAGGGCGTGGACGACGAGCACGACCGCGAGTTCCGCTACCGCGACGTGACCGCGGCGAGCCCGACGGGGGCGCCGGCCGACCTGCACACCGAGGACGACGGCGAGTGGCTCGTCGTGCGGATCGGCGACGAGGACGTCGACGACGTCGACGGCGTCCAGACGTACACGCTGACCTACGCGGTCGACGGCCTGCTCAACCCCGCCAACGAGCAGCACTCGGGCGACGAGCTCTACTGGAACGTGATCGGCACGGGGTGGGAGGTGCCGATCGGCGACGTGAGCGCGACGATCACCGGCCCCGCCGCGGTCGAGGGCGCGGCGTGCTTCGCCGGTCCGAGCGGGTCGACGCAGGCGTGCACCTCGGCCGACGTCGCGGGCCCGACCGCGACGTTCACCCAGGACCTGCTGGACCGCGGCGAGGCGTTCACGACCGTCACCGGCTGGCCCGGCGGCACCTTCCCGGGCGTCGCGCCCATCATCGTCGACAAGCCGGACCCCGCCGCGGCGTGGGCGCCGGTGTCGCCGTGGGGTGCCGTCGGGCTCGTCGGGCTCGTCGTCGGGACGTTCCTGGTGGTGCGCCGCGTGCGGCGCACCGGACGGGACCGCGCGTACCTCGGCCTGACCCCGGGCCTGCGCCCGGTCACGGGGCAGGCGCCCGTCGGACCGGGCGCGTCGGGCTTCCGGGACAAGCGCGCGCCGATCGCGGTGCAGTTCACGCCGCCGGCCGACGTCCGGCCGGGTGAGCTGGGGACGCTGGTCGACGAGAAGGCGGACCCGGTCGACGTGACCGCGACGCTGATCGACCTCGCGGTGCGCGGGTACCTGCGCATCGAGGAGGTGCCGCGCTCGAACCCGAAGAAGAAGCCCAAGGACTGGACGCTCGTGTCCTTGCGGCCCGCGGACGAGGCGCTGCTCGAGTACGAGCGGCTGCTGCTCGAGGAGATCTTCTCCGGGCGCGACCGGGTGGACCTGTCCGACCTCAAGACGACGTTCGCGTCCTCGATGTCGAAGGTCCAGGACCACCTCTACACCCAGGTGACGAGTGTCGGCTGGTTCCGCAGCAACCCCAAGAACGTGCGCACCGCGTGGTGGGTGGCCGGCGGTGCGATGGTGTTCGCGGGGCTCCTGCTGCTGATCTTCGCTCTCGCCGCGGGGATCGAGTGGCCCGGGTTCGCCTGGGTGCCCGTGGCGCTCGCCGTCGTCGGCGTCGTCGTGGTGGTCTGCGGCTCGCACGCGCCGGCGCGCACCGAGGACGGCACGGCGGTGCTCGCGCAGGCGCTGGGCTTCCGCACGTATCTGACGACGGCGGAGGCGGAGCAGATCCGGTTCGAGGAGGGGGAGGACGTGTTCAGCCGGTACCTGCCGTACGCGATCGTCTTCGGCGTCGCGGAGCGGTGGGCGCGGGTGTTCGCGGAGCTGGCCGCGCAGGGCCGCCCCGTCGCGCAGCCCGGCTGGTACGCGGGGTACTACGACCCGCTGCCCGGCGTGTTCTGGGCGTCGGCGTTCGCGTCCTCGATGGACCGCTTCCAGACCGTCGCGACCGAGTCGCTGACCGCGCCGACGCCGGGGTCCTCGGGCGGCTCCGGGTTCTCCGGCGGCTTCTCCGGCGGCGGCGTCGGGGGAGGCGGCGGCGGGGGCTGGTGACCTACAGCCCCAGGATGTCGGCCAGGTCGAAGCGCACGGGCTCGTCGAGCTGCTCGTAGGTGCACGTGCGCGCGTCGCGGTCCGGGCGCCAGCGGCGGAACTGCGCCGTGTGCCGGAACCGGTCACCCTCCATGTGGTCGTAGGCCACCTCGACGACGAGGTCCGGCCGCAGCGGCACGAAGCTCAGGTCCTTGGTCGCGTTCCACCGGCTCACCGCACCCGGCATGCGCTGGCCCGCATGGGCCTCCTGGTCCGACCACGCCGCCCACGGGTGGTCCTCGACGCCCGTGCGCAGCGGCTCCAGCTCGTCGACCAGCGTCTTGCGGCGTGCCATCGGGAACGAGGCGACGACGCCCACGTGCTGCAGGTTCCCGTCCGCGTTCCACAGCCCCAGCAGCAGGCTGCCCACGATCGGGCCCGTCTTGTGCCACCGGAAGCCCGCGACCACGCAGTCCACCGTGCGCTCGTGCTTGACCTTGAACATCGAGCGCTTGTCCGGCTGGTACGTCCCGTCGAGCGGCTTGGCCACGACGCCGTCGAGCCCCGCGCCCTCGAACTGGGTGAACCAGCGCCGGGCCTCCGCGAGGTCCGCCGTGGCCGGCGTGACGTGGATCGGTGCCCGCGCGCCGCCCAGCGCGTCCACCAGCCGCGGCCGCCGTTCCCGCAGCGGCGTCGACATCAGGTCCTCGTCGCCCAGCGCCAGGACGTCGAACGCCACGAAGCTCGCCGGCGTCTGCTCCGCGAGGAGCTTGACGCGGGACGCCGCCGGGTGGATCCGGTTGGTCAGCGCGTCCCAGTCGAGCCGGTCGCCCGTGACGATGACGATCTCGCCGTCGAGCACGCAGCGCTCCGGCGTGCTCGCCTTGATCTGCTCGACCAGCTCCGGGAAGTAGCGCGTCATCGGCTTCTCGTTGCGCGACCCGAGCTCCACCTCGTCGCCGTCGCGGAACACGATCGTCCGGAAGCCGTCCCACTTCGGCTCGACGTGCCCGACGTCGGGGATCTCCTTGACCGACTTCGCGAGCATCGGTGCGACGGGCGGCATCACGGGCAGCTGCATGGTGGTCATCTTGCCCCGGACGTGTGACACGCGACACCGGTCCTGCCGGTCGGCTTGAGCGCGCCGGCGGGCCTGCCGATGTCCCGGTGTGTCCCACGACGACCTGCCGCGCTCGCGCACGGGGCGTGTGCCTCAGTGGGTGGTGGACGAGGCGCAGGGGCGCGCGACGTCCCCGCCGGCCTGGCGCGACGCGGCCTACGACACCTCCGCGAACCAGGGCACCCGTAGGTCGCGGCGGCCTCCGGCGAGCGTGGCACCGATCATCCTGCCCGGTGAGCGCCGCTCGGGGACGCGGGCGTACGTCCCGCCCGTCCCACCGCACCGGCGGCACGGTCGTCGGTCGGCGACCGCGAAGGTGCCGCGCAACGTCAGGCGGGCGGCGCGGGGCGACGTGTCCCACCGCCGTCAGGCCATCGGCGCCGCCGTACTCGCCGTGCTGCTCGGCCTCGGGATGGTGCTGCGGTGGTTCCAGTCGCTGCCCGACCAGTCCTGGGACGGCGTCACGAACGCGGTGCTCGACCGCGATGTCGTGCGGTACGACGCGGGGTGGGACGGGTCGGGAACCGTCGTCCTCGACCGCCCGCCGCCCAGCGACGAAGAGGAGTCCGAACCGATCGGGACGCCGGTCGTGCGGGCCGGCGCGGGCTCCGCCCACGCGTTCCAGCAGGTCCAGACCCTTCCGGACGGGACGTCTGCCCCGGTGGCGTGGTCACCGTGCCGGCCCGTCCACTACGCCGTCGCGACCCAGGGCGCCCCTCCGGGCTTCGAGGGACAGGTGGACCTCGCGGTCGCCGAGGTCGCCGCGGCGACCGGTCTCGTGTTCGTCTCCGACGGCATGACCAGCGAGGTCGTCTCGCTCGACCGCGACCTCGTCCAGCGGGACAACTACGGCGACCGCTGGGTCCCGATGCTCGTCGCGTTCACGGACGAGGAGACCGAGTCCCGTCTCGCCGGATCCGTGGGCGGCCTCGGGGGACAGCACTGGGCGGAGCGTGGCGACGGGCTGCTCGTCGCGGTCTCGGGGACCGTCCTGCTGGACAGCGAACTCCTCACGTACGAGGCGGTCGACGGGGCGCCCGCCTACCTCCCGGTGCTGCGGCACGAGCTCGCGCACGCGATCGGCCTCGGCCACGTGGACGACGAGACACAGCTCATGAACCCGTACGGCGTCGAGGGCGTGAGCACGTTCCAGGACGGGGACCTCGACGGGCTCGCTGCCCTCGGCCGCGGCATCTGCGCACCGGACCTCTGACGCGACCCGTCGTGACCGGCGCTTGACCAACGCCACACGATTCCCAGGGAACTCTCATGAGCGGCTCAGCCGTTGTCCTGGTGACGTCAGTTGAGTGTGTCCTGACGGCGCCGCCCGGGCGTCGCAGGAGAGGGGACGACGATGGCGACCAGCGACGACGGCTCCCGCCCCGCCGACCGCCCGCAGCGCGGGCGACGACGCGGGCTCGCGATCGGTGCGGCGCTCGCCGTCGGCGCGACGGTGGTGGGGCCGGCCGCGGCCGCCGCTGCGACCGTCGCCGACGAGGAGAAGCGCACGCTCGTCGCGCCGTCGTGGCCGGGGTTGGCGTCCGACGACCCGACCGCCGGTGTGCTGGAGGTGTCGGCCGCCGGGGTGTCGGGCCCCGTGCGCGGCACGGCGCTCGCGGTCACCGAGGGCGGGATCGTCGTGACGCACCAGCACCTGGTCGAGGGCGCCACGGCGATCGTGGTCACCGACCCGGCGACCGGGCGGCGCTCGTCGGCGTCGGTGCTCGTCACCGACGCCCGGGCCGACGTGGCGGTCCTGCAGCTCGCGTCCGCCGACGGCGTCGAGCCGGCCCGCCTGCGCGCGGACGCCGACGTCGACGTGTGACGCGTCAGGCGTCGACGAGCTCGGGCGGGTCGGAGCCCCACGGCGCGCTCTCCGTGCCGGTGACCGCGCAGGCGGCGTCGTAGCACTCTCGCACCAGGGTGACGTCGGCGGCGGGGACGAAGCCGAGCGTGCGTCGGATCTCCCACTCGAGCGCGAACGCGGGCTCGGTCGCGACGGACCGGTAGTCGCTGAGCGCCGCGACCAGGAACGCGGTGACCGTCTCGGCGGAGTGACCCGTGGCCGCCGCGAGCACCGCGAGGCGGGCCGAGATCCGGCCGTCGAGCTCCGGGTCCGGCGCTCCCTCCTCGGCCATCGTCTCGCTGTCCGCCGCGGCGCGCTCCATCCACGCGAACGCCTCGTCCGGGGAGGCGGCCGCGCTGTACATCGCGAGCCACAGCCGGATCTGCGCGCGCACGGACGTGTCCGGGTGGTCGACCCACTCGGCGAGCGCCTGCCGCGCGCGCTCGTGGTCGCCCACGGCGTCGTACGCCGCCGCGACCGCCATCGCCGCGGTCAGGAACGGGGAGCTGTCGTCGGTGGCGAGCGCGTCGTGCAGCTCGCGCGCCAGGTCCGCGTCGCCCGCCTCGACCGCGGCGGTCAGCCGGGCCCGCACCACCTCGTGCCACGCGTGCGTGGCCTCGGGCTCGAACGCCGTGCGTCGCAGTGCGCCGTACGTCCGCTGGGCGGCCAGGAGGTCGCCGTCGAGCCGCTCGCGACGGGCGCGCACCGCGAGCAGCGCCTCGTGCGCGACCGCGTCGTCGGCGTACCGGTCCAGCAGGCGATCGAGCGTCGGGGACGGCACGGGTGGCGCCGAGCTCGCCCGCTGCGCCACCTCGTCGAGCAGCGCGGCGGCGCGGACGGCGGGGTGCCGCGCGCGCAGCGCCGCCGCGCACGTGCGCCACAGGTCGGTGCTGTGCCGCACGTCGGCCGGACCGTCGGCCTCGCGGTGCAGGCGGGCCGCGTGCTCGTGCGCCGCGTCGGCCTCCCCGAGCGCCGCGTCGGCGACGACGAGCGCGCGCAGGACGCCGGGGGCGCGCGACCCTGCGAGCAGCTCGAGCGCGCGCCGGGTGCCCGCCGTGTCGCCCGTCAGGGCCTGCGCCCACACGAGGCGGATCACGTCGTTGCGGTCCGTCGGCTCGGACGAGGCGAGCTCCGTCAGCGCAGCCTCGGCCTCGTCCGTGCGGCCGAGGCCGACGAGCGCGCTCCACCGCAGCTGGAGGTACCACCCCTGGTCGCCGGTCCCGGGCCGGATGAGGGCGAGCTCGTCGAGCGCGCCCTGCGGGTTCAGGAGCTGGAGGCACGCCCACGCCCGCAGTGCGTGGCCATGACCCGCGAGCGGCCCGGTGACCTCGTCCGCCGCGAGGACGGCCTCGGGCTCGATCGCGGCGTAGTGGGCGAACACCGTCTCGGCGAGCAGCTGCTCGTTGCCGGGGTCGAGCTCGAGGCCGTGCCGGCGCACGTCGGCCGCCTCGTCGGCCAGCTCGGTCGCCAGCAGGGCGCGGTCCGCCATGGCCCACGTCAGCGGGTCGGTCTGGTCGAGCACGAGCGCCTTCTCGATCCGGTGCACGGCGGGCCAGCTGCGCGCGACGACCGACCGGTCGAGCTCGCGCGGCGCCGCGGGGTCCGGCAGGCAGTACGCGAGGTCCAGCGCGATCTGCGAGCCGCTCGCGTACACCCACGACTCGGTGGTGGGCGGCGGTCCGTCCGGGTCCACCTCGCGCGCGGTCCAGTCGGTCCAGATGCGCTCGGCCTCGATCGCGGCGGCGCGGGGGTCCGGCGCGCCGGGCAGTCCGCCCTGCAGCCGGCAGGCCTCGGCGAGGTACCAGCCGACGAGCGGCGGGGCCTGCGCGGACGCGACCACCGGCCGGAGCAGCGCGACCGCCTCGTCGACCCGCTCGGGCACGACCCGGCCGTCCTCGAACGCGCTCCACACGACGCGCTTGGCGACCTCGAGCGTGTCCTCGAAGGACTCCTCGGCCGGCGCGCGCAGCTGGCGCCGGGCCTCGAGCCGCGTGCGGTACACGGCCTCGTCCGGATACGGCTCCGGGCCGCGCACGCCGTGGGCGAGCGCCTCGTCGCACGTGCTCAGCGCGCGCTGCGGCAGGCCCACCCCCAGCCGGGCGGCGGCGAGCTCGCGCAGCATCAGACCGGTCTCCGCCCGCAGGGTGAGGGCCTCGGTGAACGCGAGCCGTCGCACGGGCCAGTGCGGGAACGCCTGGCGGTAGCACTCGACCGCGGTCGTCAGGTCGCCCTCGGCCTCGGCGACGAGCGCGAGCGCGAGCGCGCCGTCGCCGAGCGGCTCGTCGTCGGCGGCGGCCCGCGCGTGGGCGGCCGCCTCGTCGAGCCGGCCGTGCGCCAGCATCATCGCGACCATCTCGCAGCGGACGCGTGCTCCCGGGTACCGCTCGAGGTGCTCGGCGAGGACCTCGAGGCACGCGTCGTGGTCACCCTCGGCGTCGAGCCCGCTCACCTGCAGCACCGCGAGGTCGGTCAGCGTCTCCGCGGCGCGCGGGGAGCGGCGGGCACCCGCGCGCACGATCCGCGACAGCTCGCGCGCCCGGTCGACGAGCCGCCGCGCGTCGCCCTCCCGCAGCGCCTCGCGCAGGTCGCCGAGCGTCGTCAGGTCGCTCGCGGGGTCCACCTCGCGGACGATGTCGAGCAGGACGTCCGTCGTGACGTCGTCGCCGTCGCGGTACGCCGCGACGAACTCGATGACCAGGAGCGCGTCGGCCCGCCGCGGCTCGTCGGTGCGCAGGTCGCGGATGCGCTCGACCATCGTGCGGATGGCCGCGCGCGCGTACCGGGCGTGCACCTCCGCGAGCTCGGCGGCGCCGTCGCACCGCACGACGAGCCGGTCGAGAAGCTGCCGCAGGCGGCCCGCCTCGTCGCGCAGCGTGACCGCGGGCGTCGCGTCCGTGAGGTCGTCGATCAGCTCGTACAACGAGCCGTCGAGCGCGTCCCGGACGGTGGACGCCACGGTCACGAGCGACCGCGCGAGCGGCACGTCGGTGCTCATGGCACCGCCTCGCGGGGCTCGTCGGGTTCGTCGGGGCGGCCGGGTGCGGCGGGTGCGCGCAGCACGATCGGGTGCGCGTCGCGCGTGACGAGCGCGGGGAAGGACCAGTACCGGTCCCAGCGGGCGAGCGCCTCGCGACCGCGCTGCACCGCGGTCTGGAGGCTCGACCCGGTGCGCAGGCGGGAGTAGAAGGCGTCGAAGAACGTCGTCGCGGCCTCGTCGTCCACCGGGAGCGGGAACGCGAGCACCGCGCGGACGCCCACGTCCAGCAGGTCGTGCGCGAACACCGTCATGTCCGGCGGCTGCTCGGACTCGGACGCCCGGACGGCGTGCAGCACGACGAGCGTCGGCGGGTCGACGCCCTGCCCGACGTCGAAGCGGAACACGTCCGCGAGCTCCTCCGCGTCGACCGGGCGGCGGGTCGGCTCCGGGTACGCGTCGAGGTCGATGAGGTCGTCGGACCCGTCGGTGCGGCCGCGCGCGACCACGTGCACCAGCGTGGGCGAGGTCTCGAGGACCTTGCGCAGCGCGAGGCGGGTCGGGTGGCCGTCGTCGGCCGGTTCCAGCGTCGTCGGACCCACGCCGGACGCGAGCTCGGCGACGCGGCGCGCGACGTCGACCAGGTGGCCGCCCTCGTCGAACGAGCGGAAGACGACCGCACGGAACGCGCCGGGTACGGCCGGGCCCGGCGCCCCCAGGTCGACCGCGCGCACCAGCGTCGCGCCCCTCGTCGTGCCGAGCCACACCGGTCGCGCGGTACGGGACCGCGTGGCGGGGGCGAGCTGCAGCGCCTCCCAGGGCAGGTAGCGCAGGTCCTCGTCGACGTCGTCGCGGAAGTGCAGGACGACGTCCAGCACCTGGTCCTCCGCCGCGAGGAGCGTGCGCAGGCGCTGCTGCACGTCGTCGGTCCACAGCGCCTTCGCCAGCGCCCGGCCGACCGCCTGCGACTGCTCCTTCTCCGACGAGCGGTTGGTGGCCTTGAGCATGCGGAACAGCCGAGCGACGTCGGGGCGCAGGATGTTGAGGTCCACGCGGATCTCGTCGCCCCACTCGAGGTCCGACGAGGGCGAGGACAACGACACCGTCCAGCGCTCGTCGCCGTCACCCGGCTCGGCCGCGCGCTGACCGATGTCGACGACGAGCAGGCGCGCCGTGCGCGGACCGCCGTCGTGCCGGCCGAGCGCCGCGCGCTGCTGCTGGGTCATCCGCTCGACCCAGCGGCGGTCCCGCGCGACCGCGTCCGCGTTGTCCCGGCGCAGGCGGTCGAACGAGTCGAGCACCACCTCGATCGGCACGGCCAGGCCGCCGAGGTCGGTGTCCGCGTTGCGGGTCCGCCGGATCACCCCGACGACCGTGCCGGTGCGCAGGTCGAGCAGCGGCGCGCCGCTCAGGCCCGGCTGCACCTGGCCGGCCTTGAGCTTGTGCAGCAGGGGAGGGCCGCCCTCCGGCCCCTCGTAGCGGAACGTGCCCGACGTGCCGTCGGGCTTGCGCGGTGGGTAGCCGTACGCGTACAGCTCGTCGCCGATCCGCGGCGTGTCCCCGAGCGAGACCACGGGCGGCGGCGCGCCCGGCAGGTCGACCGTGAGCAGCGCGAGGTCGTTGGTGACGTCGGTGAGGACGGCCGTGACGGGCGTGCTCGTCGGGTCCGGGCCGCGCGGGCCGACGACGCCGATGATCGTCTGCCCGCCCGGCCGGTCGAGCGCCTGCTTGATGACGTGGTGGCACGTGAGCACGCGGCCCGGCGCCACCAGGCAGCCGGTGCCGCTGACCTGGCCGTCGACGTCGATCCGCACCGTCGCCCGGGCCAGGAGGGTCGCGAGCTCGTCGGTCATCTCTCGGCGGCGTCCTCGGCCGACTTCTTCCACAGCAGCCGGATCTGGAACGTCGCGGTGGCGTCGCCCTCGACGATCAGCGACGTGAGCTTGCCGGCCTTGACCGCGACGTCGACGCCGAACGTCACCTCGGCCTCGTCGGGTGCGGCCCGGCGCAGCGCATCGGTCATCGCGCTCGCGACCTGCGAGACCGAGCGGGCCAGGTCGTCGAAGCGCAGCGCGTCCGTGAGCGCGGAGACGTCCTGCTCGCGGTCGGCGCCCGCGTCGCCCTCCAGGCGCGTGATCGCGATGGCGACCGTGTCGCCCTCGCCCAGCTCCGCGTCGACCACCCGGTCCATGGGACCTCCAACCCGACATTTCGGACTGCACAGCAGGTTAGCCGCGACCGCGCGGGGTGGGGAGGATGAACTGGCCGGTGCGCCGCTCGTCGGGCCGACGACACCACCGTGTGATCGGTTGCCCGAGGCCTCACTCGCGCGCGTGACGGTCCGCGGCGAGCCCCACGCACGACGAGGGTGATCCTGGCGCCAGGAGCCGTCGCGCGCCCTCGTCGGTCCGTAGTTTTCCTCCTGCCGGAGGGGGCTCTCGACGAGACCGGCGGACTGGGGTGGACCATGCGTGAGGCGCAGCGTGAGCGGTCGAGGCCGCGCGCACGCTTCCTGCTCGGCCTGGCGGTCGCGGTGTGGCTGCTGGTCGCGGCCCTTGCGCTGCCCGGCGTCGCGGAGCCGACGCCCGCCCGCAGCGCCAGCCCGTACGACGTGCCGACCGGCTTCGCGGGGCCGTCGGGGGAGCTCGACGCGGGCGCGCTGATCGGCATCGTCGCCGTCGTCGCGGTGCTCGCGCTCGGCGTCACGATGATCGTGCGCAACGCGTCCGCCGGCCGCGTGGTACGTGTGCCCCAGGTGGTGCGCGACCTGGAGGGGCGCGACTACCTGACGCTCGAGCCCGTCGAGGGCCCCCACGGCCGGCGGGACTGGCTCGTGCGGCGGCGGCGCCTGCCGGACACCCGCCTCAACGCCGACGAGCGCGCCTGGTACTTCGCGATCTTCGGCACCGGCCTGGTCACCTCGACCCTCTGGTCCCAGGTGCGCCCGCCCTCGTCCGCGACCCGCCGCTGGGCGGACTCGGCCGTGCCCGAGCGCTCGTCCCCCGAGCGGTGACGGAATCAGCGCGACCCGGTCCGTGTTGGGACGGTAGTCTGGTCACTGCTCGGCTCCGCCCCAGCGTCGCTGACGGTGGACCGGGCGCGTTGATAACTCAACACGGGGGTGATCGGTTTCGACGGTGGTCGTCGAGCCAGGAGAAGCGGGTCGAGGATGCACGGTTATCTCGATAACGCTCCGTGCAAACCCATAGGTGCCGATTCCAAGCGCACCGACTTCGCCCTCGCCGCCTGAGCGAGCTTCGAAGTCCGTCAGCCTAAGCATGCTTCCGGCTTAGTTCCTGGCGTCATCCAGGGAGCCACTGCTGGTCCTCATCGTCAGTGTGAGGATCGGGACTTCTAGCTGACTGAGCCCGTCCACGTTCCTGTCTGTGGGAGTCGTGGGGGCCGAGAAAATCCATCACAGACTGCACCCGGAGAAGTCCTGGTTCCCCGTCATCGGACGCGGGTTCGATTCCCGCCACCTCCACCTGGGAGGTGTTTGCAGATTGCGCGCGATGTCTTTGCACATTGTGTTTCGCGGCTGCATGCACCGAAACGACGAACGGCCCTGCACCCTCGATGGGTGCAGGGCCGTTCGCGTGCTCACGCTGCTCGCCTGTGGACGTCGGCCAGGTTCGTCTCGTCGATCGCGTCCGCCTGTTCCTGGGTGAGGTGTGCGAACCCGTTGTAGACCGGCTCCGGCTGCAGGAGCGGATGGTCTGCCGGACCCAGGCCCGTGCGCTCATGCCAGGCGCGCAACTCGTGCTCGTTGAAGACCGATGCCTTGATCGCGAGCACGAGCGTCATCCACGCGATTCCACCGATTCGAGCCTGACCCCGCTGCACACGTTCGCGCCCTGGGTTCTTGATGATGCCGAAGACGCCCTCGACCCGCGCTCGACCCTTGTACAACCGACGCCACGCGGTCGACAGGAAGTACTCCGCCTGTGCCAGCTTGCGCTGGTGGCTCGGCTCGTCCAGAGAAGGCGTGAAATCGATCGTCTTCTGGGTGCAGCAGCCGCGGAGTGCGAAGTCGGCCGGCGGCCGAAGGAGAGGAAGGCCCAGCTCGATGGCTGATGCGGTGCTCGCCTGCCCACGCGCGGGGCAGCCGACCCGCCCCATCACCGCTGGGCACTGCCACTTGCTGGTCAAGCTCTACCCGAGGCCACTCTCCTTGCGGGTGAACGCGAACCTCTGCTGGAACTCGTCGACCTCGTCGGTGACCTTCTCCCACTCCTCCTTGCTGGCGGTCGGCCCGGGCATCGAGGGGAAGGTCTCGATCGTGGCGCTCGGGCAGTGGAGCCAACCGTGGAACAGGGTCGCGCCCTTCACGTCCATGGTCCCGTGGTGGCTCTTGCCGAGCGGAAGTCCCTGCCTGATGCCGCGCTGCGCGAGCGGATATGCCCAGCGGGCCGGCTTGAAGTTGGTGTACAGCGTGTCGCCCATCAATGTCCGCACCCGGTGCCGCTCCATGACCCTGTCGACCAGTCCGAGCGAGGCGGGTGCGGCGTCGCCGGACGCGGGCGTCAGCACGAGGCCGTCGATCAGCACCGGCTCCGCGTCGGGCGAGTCCGGAACGCGGACGATGGTGTGCTGGTGAACCCGTAGCCGACCTCGCGGCCGCCGTCCTTGGCAGTCTTGTAGCCCCACTCGCCGTCGTCTCCACGATCGCGCCGGTCCATCGCGGGCCCAGGCGATCCCTCGGGCACGGCGTCGTCGACCGCGTACTCGATCTCGACGTCGGTCGGCGTGCCGCCCTCGTCGACGTCGGGCGCAATGTCCTCCACGACGATGTCGAGGTCGAAGTCGACCTTGCCCTTCTTGGCGAGCTCCTCGAGCTGCTTGCGTCTCTTGGTCTTGCCGATGCGCCACGACCAGATGCCAGTCGCGTCGATCGCGAACGTGGTGCCGAGTCGTCCGATGGTCGTCACGCGCAGCACCCCGTCGACGATGCGTGCCATGACACGTGCGCGGTCGTCGCGCTCGGCGACGCTGAGCTTTGCCGCGGACCACTTGCCGTGGTCGAGGTGGTCGCGGATCTTCTGCGACGCTCGATGCAGATCCTGCTGGCTGACCGTCTCGTAGCCGGCCTCGGCGTCGCGAGCCTTCGACATGGACTTGCGGGAGCGGAGGTCGAGCACGTTCACCGTCTTCGTGCTCCCTTGCGTGCGCTCGGTGAGCGACTTGCTGGTCAGCGGGCGCAGAACCCCGAGGTCCCACTGGTCCTGGCGTGAGAGGCCGGTGGTCAGCATGGTGTGGATCCCGGCGATGCTCGTCTCGCGTCCGGTCAGCACGCACAGGCGCATGCCGACGATCAGCAGGAAGACGTTGAGGCGCAGGTTGCCCTTGCGGCCAGGTCCGCGCTTCGGCGCCGGGAGCAGGAGCGCGAGGATCCCCGACGCGCGGATGACGTGGAGCGTGCGGGCGAGCATGCCTGGCGTGACGACAGCCGACTGGATGCTCATCGGACATCGCCCCGCACGCTGGTCGACGGGTCGAGGTTCTTCGCGGTGAGCCACGGGCCGAGGTGGGGCGTGAGGTCGATGAGGGTGCGGGCGGTGATGATGCCGGCGGCCTGCAGGATGAGGGCCACGGGCACGGAGTCGGTCATGAGATCGGCGAGCCAGCTTGCCCGCAGTCGGGACGTGGTGAGGTGCGGAAGCCGGTACCCGGCCATGCGGCCGAGGGCCGGGGCGGCGACGTTCTTCCGCCCCTCCTTCATCCCGAGCACCAGGCGGTCGGGGTCAGCGTCGCGCAACGCGCTGCGCAGCAGTGGCTCGAACCGCGCCCGGACGACGACGACGCGCGGGCGCGGCTCGCCGAAGTGGACGACCAACCCGTCCGGGCCAAGGTCGGTGATGTCGCGGACCCGGAGGCCGTGCAGGTCGACCGAGTCCGCGCCAGCGCCCGCGCAGAGCGAGACCACGAAGGCGCAGTCACGCGTGCGGGCGTCGGTGGGCTGGTTCTGCGCCGCGAGCAGGATCCGGTCGAGCTCGCCCGGCGTGTAGCACGGCTGGACCGCCGAGTAGCCGATCGGCTTGAGCTTGCTGGGCACGCTCGGACCCGGGTTGACGTTCGCGGCCAGCGCGAGCAGCCGCGATCGGCGCAGCGCGCGGTTGTCGACGCTGTCGTCGGGCATGCCGGTTGCGATCAGCGACTCGATCGACGCAGTGGTGAGCAGGTCGGCGACGGTGAGCGGCCAGCCGAGCCCGGCGCCGTGCTTGGCCAGCGCGGTGAGGTGCACCAGGTGCTTGCGGACGCTCTCCTTGCCGCGGATCTCGCTCCGAGCGATGCACTCGAGCAAGAACGGGCGGATCTGCTCCATCAGATGGGGGTCCACCGCTCGGTTGTTGTAGTTGGCGATGAGCTCGGCGATCTCAGCGGGGAGCGGCTCCGGGGGCATCGCCGCCTTGACGCGGTGCTCCGCCATCTTGCGCTGCATCGCAGCCATCGACGGCCGCTTCTTCTTTCGGTTCGACATCTCATTCCTTTGTCGGACGGTGCACCCGGACCATCCGGGTGACGCCGAGGAACGTGCCGACGAGTTGCGCAAGCGCAATCAACCCTTCACCGCGTCCGCGCCCACCCCCGGAGCAGCGCAGCGGCCGCGTCGTCGGGGGTGGACGGCAGCGTGCGGCCGAGGCCGAGACCAAGCTCGACCGCCTCACGGCTGAGCGAGTATCGGTCGATCAGGACGGCCACCGGCTCCGGGCGCGTCAAGATCTCAAGAACGACAGCACGACTGATGTCGCGCACTCCCCAGGGAGCACTCCCGTTCGTCTCGGCGTGGCGCCGGGCGGCCGCCCGGTAGGCGATGTCGGGCCACGAGACGTATGGACGACCGGCGAGTCGCGCCGCTCGCGCCTCGTCGACGACCGTGAGCCACGCGTGCCCATCGCTACTCGGGCTCTGGCGCGCCGCGCCTTCAAGTCGGTGGAACTCCTCCAAATGCTCGGCTCCTGGCATCGAGTCGATACGGCTGCCAGCCCGCGTGCGTGGCCGCTGCAGTGGCTGATGGCGGTGAGCCTTGCCGAGCCGGCCGTGCGCCGCGCGGTGGTTTCGGCGCGTTCCGTCCGCGTAGTCGTTCTCGCCCATCCAGTGGTCGAAGTCGGTGGCCGTCTCGTTGCTCAGAAGCTCGTCGAGGGTGACGGTCTCCGAGTTGGGGAACACCGCGGACGTGACCAGGGCCAGCAATGAGACATCCTTCTCGACTCTCGTGGCGTCCGGCTCGCCGGCTCGCTCGGCGAGGTCGAACGCGGACGCCGCAACGCCGCTCCATGCGGGCGCGGCATTGCGGGGCCGGTAGGTCGCGCGAAGATCACGCATCTGGGCTGCGAAGTCACTCATACCCGCCAACGTCCGGTGGCGCAGTGATCGCGCAACCGTCCCCGGCACGCGGAGCCGGGCACCGGGCAGACCGACACGCGTTCAGAGACCTGCCGGACGCGAGCTCCATCGACACGGCCTTCGAGTCCCGCTCAGCGCTGCGTCGTCGCCGCGCGGCCAATGTCAGCCACACGTCGCCGGACACGTTCGGCCGCATGACACCTTCCGCCAGGGCACCGTTCCCCAACTGGGCGCTCAACATCGAGGCAGGTCGGTTCGACCCGCGGGTCTTGCACCACGAGTTCTGGATCGACGCGCGAGCTTGCGTCCGCTACGTCGACGAGCTGACCACTGAGCAGCTGCACGGGATTGTCGGGTTCCTGGCCAGTCGCAGCCTCGAGCTGTACGGCGCTGAGCTCGTCAACGCCCTGATCCGGCTGTACATCGCCCGAGACACCGGCACGATGTCCGACGAGGAGTTGGCGCACCACCTTGGCCAACGCACGATTGCCGACCTCGACCACCGTGAGTGGATGGAGACGACCGCGCTCATGCGCTCCATCCGACGGACGCTTCGGTCGCGCGATTGACGGATGCGCTCCTGTTCCGGGGACGGCGTGAGGCGCCGGTGATCGGTTGACCTTCGAGCTGAGTCGCAGCGGCGTTGCTATCCACCTCGAAGGCGTGGCCGCGCGTCTGCTGCACGAGTAGGCGACAGCGATTCTCAGGCGGCGATTGCGACCTGAGGGGTGTTGCTGGTCTCGTGGTCGATGCGTCGGCGGGTGTTGCTGCTACGGGCGCTGACCGAGCCCCGGGAGTCCGCCGCTGACTGTACGCACCGAGGTCGCGTCGGAACCGGCCGTCCTTCCCCGCGCCCAGCGCCGCTCTAACCGCGCCCTACGTGTCTTAGCCGCTGCCGCGAGTTCGGTCTTGACCGCCTTGCTCTGTTGTTCGGTCACGCCGCCCGCGAGGACGGTCCGCGGCAAGTTCGCGATGGCGCGCAGTTCCAGAGCCGTCACGCGGACTCCGGTTCGGCGGTGGAACTCGGCAGCTCCGCCCCGCTCCTGCCCCAGAGCAACCCGAATGCCGTAGGCGATGTCGGTCCCGCGAGCAGCCGAGCCCCGTTGCCTCGCGCCAGCCGTGGCCCGCGCTTCCAGCTCGATCGCTCGAGCTTGCGGGACCTTCGCCTTCGCCACGCCGCGATGCTGTCAGAAGCCGACCGCTCTTGCCAGCATTCGCCCCGCCGCGCGGTGAGTGGCCTGCACCCAAGCGAAGCGCTTATGGGCTGGCATCGCCCGGGACGACTTCACTCTTTGCGTGCTCCACGTACCCCGTTATCGAAGTCAGGTACGACGCCTTCGATCGTGGTCGGGCGACCGTCGCGCGGGAAGAGACGCGCCGAGATCGCGCCGGCGGAAGGTGGACCGTCGGGGTAGGCCCGCGACCGATGGCGTCGGATCTGGGAGATCGTGAGGAACGCGCCGGCCTCCAGCCCTGCGAAGGCCTCAGCGATGTGTGCGGCAATGTCGCCACGACCTCCGGTCCCGGGGCCGGGTGTCGCGACTTCTGCGGGCGCCTCCACCTCGGGTGACCACGTTGTCTCGACGAGGCCAGAGGCGGGCCGGGGCCAGAGCTCGACGGCGATCTCCGTGAGCCGCTTGCTGCGTTCCTCGATGCGCCAGGTCCCCCAGTCGGTCGGAAGCGTGCGGTTCAGAGTGAACGCCGAATGCTCGAGAATCGCAGCGCGTTTCGTCGGCCACGAGCCGTTCGACAGAGCGCTGTTGAGCGGACCGGTGACGAGAGCGAGGTTGCCGATCGTGTGCAGCAGTGCCTCTCGCGCCTCCGCCTCGCGCTCAGCTGCGCGCTCCTCGTCGGGGAGCGGCCAGTTGTCGCGCCAGGACTGGGGGAGCAGGTGCTCGATGGAAAGCTTGTGCTTGTGTTCGACGAGCTCAGCTCGCGGGCCGGTAGCAGCAGCGTCGAGTGCCAGGAGAACCTGCTGGAGCTGTGCGCGCCGCATCATGCGGTACAGCGGGAACGTGGTGAAGGCCTTCGAGAGGTCCGCGTCGGTGGGCCACACTCCGGAGTCGCCGCGTAAGGAGGTGAGGTAGGTCTCGATGGTCTCAGCCGCGGTCGTCTCTTCCTGACCGAGGGAGCGAAGGAGTTCGAGGAACGTCCGGTTCAGGTTCTTGGCCGTCATTCGACAGACTGTCCGCCGTACCAGGTACGACTCCAACAGCTTCAGCGCGCGTAGCCGCTCGGCGTCGGCGGTGTGTGCGTACAGCCAGAGCTGTAGAGGCACGACCGTCTGGGTATCCGCGAGCGCGATCCGCGCGAGCACGGCTTGTTCCCGCTCTGGCAGCGCGGTCCGTTCGTCGAGCGCACGGTAGATGCGCGCGTAGCGCGCGATCTCCCCCAGAAGACGATCTGCTCGGGCGGCGTCTCCGCGGACATACCGGCGGCTCGTGTCGAAGAGACTGTGTGACTGAACCTCGGCGTTGAGCAGCAGCACGAGGAAGTGCCCCATGAAGACGTCCAGGCGCTCACGCACCAGTCGGCCGATCCGGACGCTCTGCTCCCAGTAGGGATCCTCGAGCTCGCGCCAGTGCTCTGCGTAGAGCTTTTCGACGGGACGCCCAGCGTCCTGGAGGGTGCGGAACAGCAGGTTCTTGATCAGGTCGGACGCCCGGAGCGGGGTGCCGCGCGCGTTGAGAGTCTCGAAGATGACCTGCGAGTCGTCGTCCTCGGAGAGGTCGATGACGACGACCTCGAGCAGGTCACCGAGCACGTCTGCGAGGCGCGTCAGGCGCTCGTCGGAGTCGTCGTCGCCGAGCCCGTTGAGCCACGCGTCGATCGCGTCGCGGAACCACAAGTACGCGCGGCCGATCTGCCCCGAGACGTCGGCAGGTTCGGCCTCGAGAAGCCGGCCGTCGAGAACAGCCCGGTACTCGGCACGATCGCGGTTCGTGGGCCAGAGCTTGTAGAGCTCGACGTCGTCCTCGACTGCGTCTTTGTCGTTCTCCAGCAGACGGCGCAGGCGTCGGGACGTGCGTGATTCGATCCCACGACGCGTGAATGCGTCTGCCACCGCTGCGATGAGCAGTTGGAGCGTCGTCATCCGCTGTTGGCCGTCGATGACCTCGCGTTGCTCAATGGCGCCGAGCGCGCCCGGGCGTAGCTGAAGCACGACAGCGCCGAGGAAGTGCGCCGTGTCGTCGTTGTGACGCGAGCGTTCGTAGGTCGCGAGCACGTCGTCCCACAGCGGCGACCACTGGGTCTCGGCCTCCCAGACGTACGCACGCTGGAACAGCGGCACGACGAGCCGGACGTCGCGCGAGAACACGGCTCGCAGCCGTCGCGGATGCGCCTCCATCAGCTGGCCCTTGTGAAGTCGATCGACGGCAAGGACTTCACGATCCTGACGGTCTCGACGCTGACGGTGACGACACGGCAAAGGAGGTCGAGTATGTATCGCGGGTTGCCTACTTCCCCGGACCAGTCGTTCGGGTCGTTGACGATGCCCGACGCCTTGTCGGTCTTGACCTGGTAGCGCTCCATGACCCACTCGATCCCGCTGCGGGAGCCGAGCATGTACTCATGGGCCTCGTCGGGGATTCCGGAGACCGTGATCCGCGAGTTATAGACAATCGTCGAACGGTCCCTGGACTTGGCCGTGCCGCCCCAGCGCATCTTCTCGACGCGGTACAGCGCGTGCTCCGCGCCGTAGACCGACGGCGGCATCGCGGGCTCGCCGACGATCGTCAGCGGGTACGGCTCGACCCGCTCGTAGCCGACGTGCAGGTCGGCCAGTGACCGGCCGGCGGCGACGAACGCGTCGAAGTCGGCTCGACCGGCGACCTTGGGAATGCGAGGCAGAGACTTCTTCAGGTCGGCGGCGAACGTCGCGCGGTAGTCGGGTGAGTGCAGCAGCCCGTAGACGTAGAAGAAGATGTCGTCCTTGGTCACATCGTCCTCGTACGAAACCCGGTACTCGGTCAACGCCGAGTCGGTCACGTTGTCGAGGCGCCTATACCCGCTCACAACGTCCGCAGTGGCCTCGTTAAGGTCGAGGGCGCCCTGACCGGAGTCGCCGCCGCCCACGGCTTCGTAGGTCCAGCGGGGAAAGAACTGGCCCGTATCGAGCAAATGCAAGTCGGGCAGCGCGTCGGTGATAAACGGCGTGAACTCAAAGTGGGAGCTGACCCCGGTTAGTTCGATGCCGAGGTTCCGATGCTGGGGTGTGGGAAGGATGTCGTACAGGCCGTAGACCATGTCGTTGAGCGTCCGGTCGAAGGCGACGTGCTGCTTGTTGAATGGCCGATACGCCGCCACGAACGTGCGATCCGTCGGCACCGTGCGCTTGACACCACGCAGGACCGCGGACTTGTCCGCGCGGTTCCAGCTCGTGCGCGTCGGGTCGAACGTGAGCACATCGTCGGCGTTCAGGTCGCGGGCCGAGCGTCCGGCCGCTTTGGCGATCGACGCGACGCGGTCCACCTCGCCGTTGTGAAACGCGACAAGCCCGCCCACCGACGCTTGGAGCGTGCTCGACGACGAGTTGTAGACCCAGGCGTCGCGATTCGTCTTGAGCCCGCCGGAGTGGACGCGGAAGATCGCGCCGGTCTCACTCTTGGAACCGATCGGGGTGAACGTGTCGAAGACGTCGCCTCGCTGGTTGATCCAGTCGCCCGCCGCATTGGGCTCGATGGGCTGCCAGTCGATGAGGGCAAGGTCGTCGTGAGCGACGATGTCGAGCTTGTCCTCACGGGTGAGGTAGTCGCCGATGTCGCGGTAGTGGATCGTCGCGAGTCCGGTGTGGCCGGGCTTCTTGACCAGGAAGGTGATGGCGACCGTGTTGCGGGAACCTGCACCGAAGATTTTGCCGCCCTCTCGGCGGGACAGTTCACCGGCGGTGCGCTGGTTGCCGCGCAGGTTGTAGACGTAGATGGTGGCGAACTCGTCGGCGAGGGTCTTGCGCAGCCCGTCGGCGGTGTTCGCGTCGAGGAAGCCGCCGTTGGTGACGAAGCCGATGATCCCGGCGTCCTTGACGCGGTCGGAGGCCCACCGGATTGCCCGGATGTAGGAGTCGTAGAGGGAGTTCTTGTTCGTTGCGCTCGAGCGCGCGGCGTACGTGGTCTCGATGTGCTTGTCGAGTGTCGGGTACTTGAGGTTCGCGTTGTTGTCGTTGGCGGAGGTCTGCCCTACCGAGTAGGGCGGATTGCCGACGATGACCCGTATGTCGAGGGCGAGCTGCTCGGATGCGCGGGCGTTGTTGACCGGGAACACGGCGGTGTCCAGGACGTCGCCGTGCTCGGTCATCTGGAAGGTGTCCGCGAGCACGATGCCGCCGAAAGGCTCGTACCCGGCGTCGGGGTCGGCCTCGGCCCGCACGGCGTGGTAGGTCGCCTCGATGTTGATGGCGGCGATGTAGTACGCGAGGAGCAGGATCTCGTTGGCGTGCAGCTCGGAGGCGTACTTGCGGGCCAGGTCGTGCGGGTTGATGAGGCCCGATTCGAGGAGCCGGACCATGAAGGTGCCGGTGCCCGTGAAGGGGTCGAGCACGTGCACGCCCTCGTCAGACAGGGACGCGCCGAACTCCGTTCCGAGGAGATGCTCGACAGAGCTCAGGATGAAGTCGACGACCTCGACCGGGGTGTAGACGATGCCGAGGGACTCGGCGGTGCGTGGGAAGGCGATCCTGAAGAACTTTTCGTACAGCTCGGAGATGATCCTCTGCTTGCCCGCCGCGTTGTCGATGCCCTCGGCGCGCAGGCGCACCGACTCGTAGAACTTGTCGAGGGTCTCGCTCTCGGCGCCGAGGTTCTGCTCGTCCAGCAGGTCCAGCATCCGTTGCATCACCTGGGACACGGGGTTGTGCTCGGCGAACGAGTACCCCTCGAAAAGGGCGTCGAACACGGGCCGGGTGATCAGGTGCTGCGCGAGCATGTCGACGGCTTGCGCGGCGGTGATGGAGTCGTTGAGGTTGCCGCGCAGGCCGGCGAGGAAGGTGTCGAACTCGCCCGCCGCTGGTGAGCCAGGCGTCTCCAGCAGGGCCGTGATGCGGGTCGTGTGACGTTCGGCGATGACCGCAATGTCCTGCGCCCAGGTCTCCCAGTACCGCCGGTCGCCGACCTTCGTGACGATCTTGGCGTAGATCGCCTCGGCCCATTCCTGCAACCACTCGAAGTTGAAGGTTCCCTGCGTACCGGCGCTGGGTGCGGACGATCCGTCGCGGTCGGTGTCCGCGCCGCCTCCGACGCCGATGATCTGAATCTTGTCGTTGCGCGTCTTGTTGAGCTCGATCTTGTTGACCATGGCGTTGAAGCGCTCGTCGTGCGCGCGCAGCGCCTGCAGGACCTCCCACACCACGGCGTACTTGGTGTTGTCCTTCAGGGCGTCCTCGGGCTTCATCCCGGCGGGGATGCCGATGGGCAGGATGATGTAGCCGTACTGCTTGCCGGGCGCCTTGCGCATGACGCGGCCGACCGACTGCACCACGTCGACGACCGACTTGCGTGGGTTGAGGAACATCACCGCGTCCAGGGCTGGCACGTCCACGCCCTCGGACAGGCACCGAGCGTTCGTCAGAACTCGGCACGCCCCATCCGGAACCTCGGCCTTGAGCCAGTCGAGGCGCTTGTTGCGCTCGAGGACATTGAACGTGCCGTCGACGTGGTCGACCTCGCACTGCAACGGGTCGTCCCCAGTGGTCGCGCCAGCGAGGCGACGGGCCTCCACGTAGTCGGCAGTGACCTGGGAGAACATCGCGGCGAACTGCTTCGACTTGGCGATGGACCCGGCGAATGCCACTGCTCGCGTCATGGGTGCGGTGTCCTCGCCGAACCCCGACTCGGCGTGGCCGCGCTTGGCAAGGCCGTTCCAGCAGCCGACGATCTTGGCCGCGTCGTCGAGGCGCAGTTCAGAGTTCTCGTCGGCCAGTTGGTCCTGGAACGTCCGCGAGACGTCCTTCTCGTCGACCGCCAGTACGAGGACCTTGTAGTCGGTGAGCAAGCCCTTGGTGACGGCCTCCCCGAACCCGAGGCGGTGCAGTTCCGCGCCGTACAGGCTCTCGTCGTCCATCGAGGCGAGTACGGCCTGCGCCTGACCCGCCTTGGCCTTGGACGAGTCGTCGTAGATCCGCGGGGTCGCGGTCATGTACAGGCGCTTCGTGGCGCGGATAAACGTGTTGTCGTGCACCTTCACGAATGCGGACTCGTCGGTGCCGGCGAGGGTTGTGCCGGTGGTGCGGTGTGCCTCGTCGCAGATCACCAGGTCGAAGTCAGCCAGACCGTTGGTCTGCGCCTCGGCGACGACCGCGATGGACTGATACGTCGAGAACACGACGGTGAGCTGGTCGGGCGCGGGCTTGGCGAGCTGGGCGTGCAGGCGGGACGGGTTGGTTGTGGCGGGGATCGCGAGGTCCACGACCGAGATGTCCTCGGTGGCGTCTGCCGCCCTCCTTCCGACCTTCACGTCCGAGCACACCGCAAAGGGACGCAGCGTGGTGTCGGCCTCGATCGACCACTCGCGCAAGGTCTGGGACAGCAGCGAGATCGACGGCACCAGGAACAGGACCGTCCCGCCGGGCTTGACCAAGTCCTCGGCGATCCGAAGCGAGGTGAACGTCTTGCCAGTGCCGCAGGCCATGATCAGCTTGCCGCGGTCGGCAGTTGCCAGGCCCGCGCGGACCTTCTCCAGCGCTGTGGTCTGGTGCTTGCGCAACTGCTTCTTGTCCTTGAGCTCCATGACCTCGGGCGTCGTGAGGTCGAACTGCGACCAGTCGATCGACGACTCGGCCAGGTCCATGAATCGAAGCCGCTGCACCGGGATCTGCTGGTTCTCGATCGCCGCCTCGGCGTTCACGTTCCACCGGTCCGTGGTCGACACGACCAGCCGCTGCGCGAACGGGGCCTTTCCTGACTCGGACAGGAACGAGTCGATGTCCGGCTTGGTCAGGTAGTGCGCAGGGTCGTAGAACTTGCACTGGATCGCGACGGTCTCGTTCGTTGCCCGGTCCACCGCGACGAGATCGATGCCGTTGTCGCGACGCCCGTGTCGCTCCGGCCACTCGCTCCACATCCACACGTCCGCGAACCGGTCGGCCCACTGCACGTCGGTCTTGAAGAACGCCAGCATCAGCCGCTCGAACTTGTCGCCCTTCTCTCGCTCGCTCGTGGCGGAGTAGTAGAGCTGATCGAGGACGTCTTCGAGCCGGGTCACCCTCGCATCTTGGCGCATCCTTCCCCCGCATCGGGCGAGTAGCACGGCGCATGCCGGAACTGCCCGGAATGGCGCCGGCGAGTGATGGAGCTCGACAGCTACCCGGGCGACAGCTCCGGCCGGACCGTCGCACGGTTGCGGGACGCGCACGGCTGGTCGAGATTCGACCGCGCGGTGCGGGCGGTCCCGGAAAGCCGGGAGTCCGCGGAACATGCGCGCCCATCCTCGAGAAGACGGTGGGAGGGCGCTTGGCGAGGCGCAGTGTCCTGCCACCAGGCGGTCGGGTCTCCTGGATCTCTCGGTAGGCGTCCCCATAGAACCGGCCCGCCACGTGCTTTCGCACGCGCGACAAGTCGGTACACGAGACCGACGGAGCGACCGCGCGAGCGCGAGCATGTGAGTTGCCCGCGACGTCATCGGAGGGTCACGGCAATCGCGGGGCGCGGCGATGCGCCGGTCTCATCGGATTCCGTGTTCGAGCCCCGCGTGGTTGAAGTCCGGCTCGCTGACCCGACGCCGTCGACCGTGGCGCACGTCACATCAGGTTCAGGTCGTGGGCGATTGCCGTCGTTCGGTCCGGCCGGACTGACCAACGCATGACGCACACCACGAACACCATGTCGCAGGCCACCATCGAGGAGCTGGACGCTGTCATCGCCCGCCTGGAGGCCACTCGCGACGAGGCCGCTGCCGACGACTACTTCGGGATGGACTACGAGCTCCCTGAGTTCATGCGGCACATGCGGCTGCTCACGCCCCAGTCCGCCAGCCCGCGCGTCCTGACCTTCCTGGCGGGTGAGCACGCTATGGACGCCGTTCCCCGTGGGGAGGATCGCGGCAACGTCCGCAACGCAGCGGGCGAGCACCGGGCGATGAAGGTGACGGTCCTGACCTCGACCAACTCGGTCGCCAACTTCGTGCAGATCCGGCCGTACCAGGACCTGGCCGGTACGACCTGTTCGTCATCGATCAGGACTACCGGGTCTGGCACTTCCAGCTCACCGCTGAGGAGATGGAGCGCGAGCTCGGTCCTTCGCCAGCGTTGGCCCACGGCACCGAGGCGACGCGGAAGGCGAACCCCAGGAACGAGTTCGCGATCCGGTTCACGTGGGACCCGACCTGCGGGCAGGCGGCGGACTGGATCGAGAAGTACGCGGTGCAAGACTGCTGCCGCTACCTCAACCAGCGCTGAATCGAACCCATTGTCATCAGCGCTCGCGCGCTCACTGTCCACCGGTGAGCGCGCGAGCGCTTCGCACTACCGAGGGCAACCCGTCCAAGGAGTGCCAAGCCCCTGGAGGGCTGATGTCCACAACCGATTCGCACGACGGCGCCGGAAAGAACACCGGCAAGCAGCACTGAACCGCCCCGGGTTCAGTGGAGGCTCGGTTCTCTGGTCTCCAGCGTCGTCGACGCCGGGTTCTGACGGTAGTGGTTGGCCTCGTGCTCGGAGGGTGGGACGTCGCCGAGCTCGGTGTGCAGGCGCCGGTTGTTGAACCAGTCGACGTACTCGAGCGTGGCGATCTCGACGTCGTCGAGCGTGCGCCATGGGCCCTTGCGGCGGATCAGCTCGTTCTTGAACAAGCCGATCGTGGACTCGGCCATGGAGTTGTCGTAGGCGTCGGCCACGGACCCGATCGAGGCGCGCATCCCGAGCGCGGCGAGCCGCTCGGTCAGCGCCAGACTGACATATTGAGCTCCCGCGTCGTTGTGGTGGATCAACCCGGCCAGGTCGCTGACCCCGGCGCGGCCGCGCGCCCAGACGGCCATCTCGAGGGTGTCGGTGACCAGGTCGGCGCGCATGCGGGTGTCGGCCTTCCAGCCGACGATCATCCGGGAGTAGACGTCGATGACGAACGCGACGTAGGTGAAGCCGGCCCAGGTCCGGACGTAGGTGAAGTCGGCGACCCACAGCTGGTTCGGCGCGCTCGCGCTGAACGCACGATTGACGAGGTCACTGGCGCGCACCCCGTCCTTGGCCGGGATCGTGGTGCGCTTCGCCCGGCCGCGGACCACCCCGTGCAGGCCACGTTCACGCATCAGCCGCTCGACCGTGCAGCGCGCGACCGGGTGCCCGACCCGGTGCAGGTGCTTCCACATCTTCCTGGCCCCGTAGACGCCGTAGTTCGCCGCGTGCTCGACCGTGATCACCTCGCCTAGCGCCGCGTCGGCGGCCGCGCGCGCCGAGGGCGGTCGGGTCTTGGCTGCGTAGTACGTGCTCGGGGCGACCTGCAACAGCCGGCAGATCGGCTCGACCCCGACCTGTTCACGGTGGGCGTCGATGAACGCCACTACCTGGCCGACGGGCGGTCGAGCTCCGCCGCGAAGAAAGCCGATGCCGCCTTCAAGATCGCGTTCGCCCGCCGCAGCTCACGATTCTCCCTCTCCAGCTCGATCAGCCGCTGCGCGTCGCTACTCGTCATCCCGGGCCGCTCGCCCGCGTCGACCTCGGCCTGCTGGACCCAGCCCCGCAACGTCTCAGGATTGATCCCGAGCTGGTCCCCGATCCGCCGGCACGCCGCCGGACGAGTCACCGGGTCCCGCTTCGCCTCCAGCACGAGCCTGATCGCGCGCTCACGCAACTCATCCGGATACTTCCTCGGTGCAGCCATGACTCTCATCCATCCGGGGATGGAGAGCCTCCATGGAACCCGGGGCGGTTCACTACGCCTTGCCGGGAGTCCCTGGTCCTTGAGGTCGCATTCAGTGACGGCGGACTCTGGAAGCTCAACAGTTCGAGCTCGACGGTCTACTTCGTCGACCTGGACCGTCGCCGGCTACTGCGACAGTGCGGCCCAGGCAGCCCCCGCGGTGACTTCGACGACATCTGGGTGACGCTGGTCTCGTTCAGCGTCCTCGGGGGAGAGAGCGAGATGCTCCGCGTCGGTGCACGTCACCACTTCCTCACCGACCCGCTCGGCGGGTCGTTCGACTACCGATGGTGGGTACCGCGAACGTGCACCTCCATCGTCCGAGTCGCGATCGGTGACATCCAGTGAGGGACGACGCGGGTGGGTCGCGCCCTTCGCTGTTCCGGCGGGCGGTCGGCGCCTCGCGTGGCGTCAACCGTTCCGGTCGGTGTTCCTGACGCCGAAAGGAACGTGAACGCTCGGTACTACTCTCGCCGCCCCGACCAAGTTGCCGAGCTGGTCCTCGAAGAAGATGTGCGGCTTCAGCACCTCAAGCACTCGCCGCTTCTCGACCCCACCGAGGAAGAAGGCATCGTTCACGCGCAGGCCCCACTGCTTCAGGGTTTCGACGGCGCGTCGATGGGAGGGCGCGTTCCGCGCAGTGACGATCGCGACATGCACGCGAAGTTGGTAGTTGGGATCCAACGAGTGTCGTTCCTCCTCCCGGCGCTGGATCGCATTGACCTTCGCGAGGAAGTCCCGCAGGGGCCCGCCGCCATGTGCCGTCGCGATGTTCGCAACCTCGTGGTCGTGGAACGCCTGTAGGTCGTCGGCGGCATCCTTCATGACGCGCTCGGACTCGTCATCCGCGAGCACGCCATCGAAGTCGAACGCGATGCGCAGATCGTGCGAGTCGTCGTCGACGGCGGGGGAGTCCATGACGCGTCCGGCCGGAAGGCCGGCCTCGACTGCCTGCCTGACGTCAGCGTCGTTCGCCGACAGAAACAAGGACATGCTGAACGCTGGCATGAACTTGTAGGGAGATCGGCCTTGCATGAAGACGGCCCTGGTGATCGAGAGGCCGTGGTGCTTGACCGACTCCATCACTCGCAGTCCGGTGTCGGGATCGTTCCGCGACAGGATGATGACCTCCACCAGCGGATCGCTGGGCGTGCTCAAGTCGTTGAGCGAGAGAAGGCGCTGGATGAAGGGGAACGCCACTCCCGGCTTGAGCGGGTCGTCCAGGTGCGCTTCCTGGTACTTCCGGTAGGCGTCCTCGCCCTCGCTGCGGAAGACCTCGTCAGACTCGGCGAGATCGAAAAGAGCGCTCGACGCGATCCCGATCACGAGCCGGTCTTCGAGTTCGTATGGCACGGTCGCCTCCCTCCGTTACACCGACGCTACCTGGGCAAACGGCGGCGTAGGGCGTGACACGACGGACCCACCGCGCTCAGCGTGGCGATGGGGTAGAGGGAACTATGCCCACCCTCGTCGAGTTGCGTACGCCCCACCGACGACACCGGTCTCGAACCGGACCCGTCGATGGTCGAGCGACACCCAAGCGACGTGCCAACCCGCCGCCCGCCAAGCTCTGGCCTCGACCTTCGAGTCGTTCGCCCACCACTGGCGGAACTGCGAGGCGGACTCAGGAAGTCCTCCTACGAGCTGCCCGACCTGTTCGAACGTCATCTCCAACGACGTCTGCCCACGCGCAGCGGCGCCTTCCAGCTCCACCCGAAGCGGGTCGTACTTCGCCATGCCCACACCCTGCCACCGGGGTGACGCGCTTTCGCCCGCTGCGGCGATTGCGGTCCTCGCCACCGTGGCGACAGTCCTCGAGGTCAGCGTGACCGTTCGAGAAGGAGTCCCAGCCGTGTACGACGAGACCGACATCCTGACTTCCACCATCGAGTCGCTGTTTGAGACTTTGTTCCTCAGCGATGACTCGACCCTCGAGGACCTCGTCGGCACCGCGTAGTCGTCGTGGCGTCGAGTGGTCCAACGATTGGGGCGCTTCCGGCCGGTGCATCAAGTGCATCGGCTGTCGAGGCGTCGCGTGGCACTGTCGCGGCCGAAGCGTCGTGAACGTGTCACGGGCGGACCCTCATGCACCCCCATCTGGACGCCGACCGACGGCGCAGTCGTTCGATGCCGTCCGAGTGGGCGATGTCGGAGTCCCCGGGGGCCTTGATCGGCCCTCTTCGCCGAGCCACCGTCATGCACGCGAACTCGGTGATCTCGAACCAGCTACTGACGTCCGCCGACTGTGGGAACATGCCGAGCAGTTGGTGATCGATGACCCTGGCGGCCCGACGAGAGGGAAGTGCCGTGCCGGTACCGGCCGACCGCAACATCTTCGTGGCGTACCCGTGGTCGCTCTACCCAGATCGAGTCGCCTACAAGCGCGCCTATACGACCATGGAGCGCGCGCTCAATGTGAAGTTCATCTTCGCGGAACAACGTGTGACTACCGGCACGGTGCTCGAGAAGATCATTGGGATGATCGAGTCTGCCGCCTTCGGGATCTACGACGTTTCCAGCTGGAACGCGAATGTGACGCTTGAGTACGGGGTAGCGCGTGGGTTGGGTGCGCCCGCGTTCATCGCGTTCAACCCTGCCCAGACGGATCTTGCGGATGTGCCAAGCGACGTCCGCGGCTATGACAGGCTGCAGTACGGAGACTTTGACGAACTCTCCGCCGCCGTCGAGTCGCTTGTAGTTCAGGAACTCGGCACGGCGGATGCTCGCCCGACGGATCCGCTCGAGGACGATCGGCTGCACCTCCTTGGTGTCGTTCGTGACAACCCCTGGAGGACGGCACGGCAGTTGGCGGACGTGTCTGGGTTCAAGATCGACTACGTCCAGCTCCTACTGCGGCGTAGCGCCGCGGAGCTGTCGACCCGCGGCGCTACGCGAGCAATGAAGTACAACCTGAAGGCCGCGGGATCCACCACCGCATAGCCGTGCCCGAAATGTACGGGTGCTCAATCTGGACTCGAAGGGTGCGGGCAACGACGGCTGTTTGCTGAATGGGGCCGGTGGCCTGCGGCGATGCAATCAGCAACCACCCCACCTGGATGTCCTCGACGCGAGGATCCTCCTAGAAGTACTGCGAGGCCCGTCCCATCAGGGGCGGGCCTCGCTCTGTGTCGTAATGCAGTTGCGGCCGCACGCGCGCAGCTTCGCCGCGCGTCCCCGTGGCACGCAGGTGCGTGAGCGCCGCGGGGGCGCGCTCGTGCGCCGTTCGGGTGTGCGCTACGGGGCGACGGCATTGTCTTGAACTGTTGTCACCGCGAGATCGGTACGGTGAGCGAGCGCCGGTGCTCCGCTGTGTGACGGAATCGGACGCGAACGCCTCGGCTGTCGTGGCTGGAGGATGGTCGCTCGAGCAGTCGGGCAGGGTCTGTCAGGAGCGTGTGGTGCACGACGAGATCGAGATAGTCAGCGACGGCAACGGAATCGCCCTGCTCGGGGACGCCGGGGCGATCGGCCGGTTCCTGGCGTCGGAGGGGCTGCCGTCGACGGACCTCGGCCTGCACCGGCTCCGCGCTGCGACCTCCGCGGGTGCGAGCGCTCTTGAAGCGGGCTCCCAGATCGCCGGCAACTCGGGCCGCTGGGTGCAACTGACAGAGAAGTCAGCCCGAGCGATGAAGACCATGCCGTTGATGAAGGGCTCGGCCGCAGGGAGCAGCCGAGCGGTCGCCATGGACGGCGGAAAGACCGGTCACATCCTCGAGATCGTCCGTACGCCGGGCGCGATGCTGACGAACCCCGCGATGCTGACTGGCGTCGCCGGACTGATGGCCCAGGTCGCGATGCAGCAGGCCATGCAGGAGATCACCGACTACCTCGCCCGGATCGACGCGAAGGTCGACGACGTGCTGCGCGCGCAGAAGGACGCAGCTCTGTCGGCGATGGTGGGCGCTCAGCTGGTGATCGAGGACGCGCTCACGATCCGCGAGCAGGTCGGCTCGGTCTCCGACGTCACCTGGTCGAAGGTCCAGGCCACGCCCGCGACGATCGCCCAGACCCAGGCCTATGCCCTGCGACAGCTCGACTCCGTCGCGCAGAAGCTGGAACGAGCGTCAGCAGTGGGAGACGTCGCGAAGGCAGCGCAGGACGCGCAGTCGGTCGTCGACGAGTGGCTGGCGGTACTGGCTCGTTGCTTCCAGCTCCAGGACGCGGTCGCCGTTCTCGAGCTGGACCGGGTGCTCGGCGCCGCGCCTGAGGAGATCGAGCAGCACCGGGCCGGGATCCTGATCGCCCGGCAGAAGCGGCTCGACACGATCGCGCGCAGCACCGAGCGACTGATGATGCGGATGGACGCAGCGGCCGCGACCGCGAACGCGAAGGTGCTGCTGCATCCGCGTGCCGCCCAGACGATCAAGGTGTCGAGCGGCATTGTCGAGTCCAGCGTCGTGGCGTTCAACGACACCCTCGGCGTCGAGGCAGAGCGCGAGTCCGTCGCCGTCCGGCGGTGGCTGGACGCCGCGACGGACGCACGGGACCGGGCGTTGGAGTCGGGTGCGACCGGAATCGAGAGCGCCAAGGGCATCGGCGAGCAGACTCTGGGCCGCGCGAAGTCGGCGACGACGAGACTCACAGGCGCTGTCACGGCACGCGCCACGCGCAAGCGGCCCGAGATCACCACCGGAGGCGAGGACGACTGACGGCAGGCGACAGCGCGGCGTACTGGCTGCAGCGGACCCGACTTCACACCGGTGTGGCGAACTGAAACTCCGCGTTCAAGGGCCCGCGCACGCCTCATCGCGGCGTGCCCGCATCCTAGACAACGCGCTCTGCGGCGAGAAGTATGGCGTGGAAGGAAACTCGCTCGGGGGGAGGCGCCATGGCCAAGATCGAGAAGTTGCTGGAACAGGCGACGGACCACCTGGAGGCTGGGGAAGAGGTGATCGCCGCCGTCCAGGGCACCTACGAGACCAAGAAGATGGGGAACGACTGGACCCGCGCTGGCATCTTGATCGCGACCCAGAAGCGCATCGTGTTCTACGCAAAGAAGATGGGCGGGTATGATCTTGAGTCTTTCCCCTACGACAAGGTCAGCTCGTACGAGCAGTCAAAAAGCATGATGGGGCATTCGGTCACTTTCTTCGCCTCCGGCAACAAAGTGGCGATGAAATGGATCTCTGACCAGGCGGCGTTGCAGGTATTCTCAGACCTGGTGCGGGACAAAATCCACGGAGGTTCAGCCACTCTGGACATCACCAGTACAAATATCCATGACGACGTAATGCGGCAAATTCGCAAGCTGGCCGAACTTCATCAGGCAGGCATCCTGACGGACGAAGAGTTCACAAGTAAAAAGGCGGAGCTCCTTTCGCGCCTCTGACCGCGGGCCGGACCGCCGCGAGTAGCTCACCTGCCTCGGTCAACGGCCGCGGGGTGACCGAAGCGCGCGGCAAGCGGTCGCAATGCTCAGGCGTCGCGGGATGGCGGGTGGACGGTCACTCTGTGGACGACATCGGCGCCCGTCCGAGGCAGCAATGACGCGGGGCCAGTGGCGCCTGATCGCCGTTTGGGATTGTGTGCAATTGCGGTCGAGCCTGGACCGTCGGATCCAAGCGACTGTCAACGCCGCCGATTTCTGCCATCTGCACCACACAAGCGTGGCCCTCGTCATCCGACTAGGGCCGCGCCCTCTCAGGCCGCAGCATCATCAATGCCGAGGTGGTCTATGCGACGGCCGCGCTTGTCGCGACGTACAGGTCGGAGGGCATCGGCGTGTGCAGCCGCCACGTGATCGCGATCGGCCGTTCGCCCTCGTGAGCGACATGCGTTGCCGGACCGAGGTAGGTGTACGGCGCCGTGCCGAACGCGCCTTGACTCGATTCACGGACAAACAGCAGCACCGTACTTGTCCCGTTCACGTATCGCTGGCCCGTGGGCGAGGCCAGAGACGTCACGGACTGTGACTCCCAATGGAACAGTTCGCGACTGATCGGGAAGTCGCGGTACATGGTGGTTGGTGAGAAGTCGGCTTCAGACTTGCGGACGGTCACGAAGAGCGCGTCCACATTGAGGTCGCGTTGGTAGAGCACACCCTCCATGAAACTTGCCGGCGTGCGCTCGAGGGTCGCCCAGGAGAGGGCGGCGAGCGCCTCTTCGCGCTGGTACCGGCCGTGGGGCACGAGCGGCACGGAAGGCCCAACTCCCGACAGCGGTGTGGGAGCTCGACGAGTCTCGTCGAATGCGATCGCGACGATGTCGGCAAGCTCCTCCGCAGCGACGATCTCGTGAGCGACGGCCTGAAGGTCGACCGTGTAGTCCTTGGCGGGACCGCCTCGGGGAAAGAGGCCGAAGTAGAGCATCCGTGCTACGGACTGCTCGACGGCGCTCAGGTCGCCGTATGCGGGCGCGCCCGGTCCGAGCAGTCGTTGGTAGACGTCGGCCCGCAGTGGATCGTCGACGTGGGCGAGCTTGCGCCCGCGCTTCACGAGGGCAGCTTCTGCCGGACCCGCCGGGCGTTGTTCGACACCGGCTTTGCGGCGCAGGCTGGTCCAGCTTCGGTTCGGCCGGAGGATGTCGGCGAGGCTCAGTCCCGTCGCCTGCAGGAAGCCCGGCAGACCCGCGTTCGGGTGCGTCCGTACCTCGGCGGTGAGCTGCGGCGTCTTCGTGGGGAGTCGCGAACGGAGATTGCCCAGCACGGCTCGCTGAGTCTGCACGTCGAGGACGATCTGCGTCCCCGAGGGCAGGAACGGGAAGCCGTGCTCGACCTCGTGCTCGAGCCGCGTGCGAGAGAAGCCGGTGAGCGCTCGAAAGCGTTGGTCGAATCGGAACTCGGAGCGGTGGTGGCCGACGAAGTCGAGCGCCGTGAGAACCGCCTTGGTGGACGACCGGCGCAGCCCGCGACCGAGCTGCTGGAGGAAGATCGTGCTGCTCTCCGTAGGTCGCAGGAAGAGCACGGTGTCGACGTCCGGGATGTCGAGGCCCTCGTTGAAGAGGTCGGCGGTGAACAACGCGTTGAGCTCGCCAGCGCGCAGTGCGTCGAGCGCATGACGTCGGTCGTCCGGACTGGACTCACCGGTGACTGCGAGCGAGGGTATCCCCGATCGCGAAAAGCGATCTGCCATGTACCGCGCGTGCCCGACGCCCACGCAGAAGCCCAGTGCGCGCATCCTCAGGGGATCCGAGATCTTCAGACGTACCTGCTCGAGAATGAGCGCCGCCCGCGCGTCGTTGCCCGTGTAGAGGTTCGCTAGCGCTGCCTCGTCGTACCGGCCGCGCGTCCAGGCGAGACGGGACAGATCCGTGTTGTCGGCGATCCCGAAGTAGTGGAACGGCGACAGGAGGTCCTGCTCGAGGGCGTCCCAGAGCCTGAGCTCGTAGGCAGTTCGATTGCCGAAGTAGGTGCGAACGTCGCCGCCGTCCGTCCTCTCGGGTGTCGCCGTCAAACCCAGCAGCTCGCGCGGGGAAAGGTGATCGAGGATCCGGCGATAGGTCGCGGCTTCCGCATGGTGAAACTCGTCGATGACGACCACTTCGAATGCGTTCGGCGGGATCGCGTCAGCGCCGTACCGCGACATGCTCTGCACGGTGGCGAAGACGTGCTCCCAGCGCTCCGGCCGCTGGCCACCCTCCCACAGCTCCCCAAAGCTTCCATCTCGCAGCACTTCTCGATAAGTCCGCAAGGACTGCTGGAGGATTTCCCGTCGGTGCGCCACGAACAGGAGCGACGGACGGCGTCCGTCGGTAATGAGTCGTTGGTAGTCGAGGGCGGCAACGACGGTTTTCCCCGTTCCCGTGGCGGCAACTACGAGATTCCGGTGACGATCGTGGAGTGCACGTTCGGCTGCTAGAGCATCGAGCATCGACTGCTGGAACGCGTACGGCCGGACCTCGAGGCCGGACAAGTCGAGGCTCGGCGTTCTCGCGGGACCTCCCGCACGGCCCAACGCGTCATCGAGTCGGTCGCGGTCGAGATCGGGGTCGTACGGTTCGAAGGTGGGGTCGTTCCAGTAGCTGTCGAACGTGGCCCGGAACTTCCGAAGCAGCGTGGGAGTGCTCGACGGAGAGAGGCGAACGTTCCACTCGACCCCGTCGAGGAGTGCGGCCCTCGAGAGGTTCGACGATCCGATGTACGCCGTGTCAAAGCCGGTGCGCCGTGAGAACAGCCACGCCTTCGCATGAAGTCGGGTGCGCTCAGTGTCGTAGTGAATCTTGACTTCCGCACCGAACTCCCGCACGAGGCGGTCGATTGCCTGGCGCTCGGTCGCGCCCATATACGTCGTCGTGATGACCTTGAGCGCACAGCCGCGCATCGCCAGCCGGCGGAGCTCTGCCTCGAGCACGCGCAGTCCGTGCCACTTCACGAAGGCGCACAGGAGGTGCACCTCGTCAGCGGACTCCATCTCGGAGCGCAGTTCGCTGCCGATGCTCGGCTCATTCCGTGCGTTCGTGAGAAGGGCGGCCTCGGTGAGTGGCGTGGCCGGGCGAGGGAGGTCGTGACCACGAGGTCCTGCCCCCCGGATGGAGAGCAATTGCTCGGGGGGTGTCACGAGCTCATCCGGCTGCGCGAGCAGCGCGATGACGGCGTTCGCGAGCGCGACTCGCTCTTCGGGTGTGCGGATCGCCTGCAATGCACGATCCGCCGCCGTTGCGATGTGGCGCGCGAGCAGGTGCGGTTGGTCAGCACCGGGCACGGCCTGGCGCTGGGCGTTCTCGCCGAGGCCTGCAAGGGGAGCGGCCATCGTCGCGGTGATCAGTGTTTCGTACAGCCCGGGTTCCACACGCGCTCCCTTGTTCGGGCTCAGCTTGCCAGCCCGGGGCGCTCACGGTGCAAGCGAATGCCGAGGTCGCTGCACTTACTCAGCGCGGCCTTTTCGGTCGGAAGCCTGGATCGCAGAGATCTCTTGGCCCGCCCCCGCGCGGAGCAGCTACTTGCCCGGGCCCTTGCCCTTCTCGGGGCCGGGCTTGTGCTTGCCCTTCTCGCCGCCAACCTTGTCCGGCTCAGTCTTAACCGGCTCCTTGGCCTTCTTGGGCTCAGGCGGCGGGGCCGGCTCGGACTTCGGCGGCGCCGTGGTCTCCTCGACGACGGCTTTCTTCACGGTCGGTTGCTGGGTCGCGACCGGCTCCGCCTCGGCCGCTTCCTTGTCTGCTGCCGCCTTGGCCGCGGCGGCGCGCTGCTGCGCAGCGGCGAGCTCGGTCGCGACGTCGTCGAGGGCGGCGTCGATGGCGCGGTACCGGACGGTCGAGACCTCGCCACGGTCGACGCCGGCGTCGAGCAGCGCCCGCGTGGCGGCGAGGAGGGTCGCGGCCTCGCGCCAGTGGCCCTGAGCCGCGGCCTGCGTGACCTCGAGCACCGACGCCTGGAGCGTCCGTCCCCGTTCCGTGGTGAGCTCGGCGCTGCCCGAGCAGCCGGACGCGCCGAGGAGCGCAAGCGTGAGCCCGAGCGCGATGACGGTGCTGCGCAGGCGGGTCATGGCTGCACGCTCTCCTGCAGCTGGGTGAGCGCCTCGCCCAGGCGTCCTTCCACGGTCGGGTACGTCGGGGGGTCGGACGGCGCGTCCGACGAGGCATGGTCGGCGACGACGAGCCCGCCACCGGCCAGCAGCACGACGACGGCCGCCGAGAGCAGGGCGCTACGCGTGCGGCGCGGGCGTCGCTGCTGCTCGTCCGGCTCCTCGGGCGCGGGGAGGTCGACCGACGTCTTCGGGGGGAGCGCTGCGACGGTGGGGTCGGCGGTCGGCACCTGCATCGTGCGGTCGGACGGGGCGAGCGCTGCGAACCCTGCCGCCACCTCGTCGGCGCTCGGGCGGTCCTCCGGGCTGATGCGGGTCATCCGCTGCAGCAGCGCCCCGAGCGCGGGGTCGATGTCCTCGGGGACCTGTGGCGGCGTGACCAGCCGGGCGATCGCGGTCTCGGTGGTGGTGCCCGAGAAGGCGGGGCGCCCGGTCAGGCACTCGATGAGGACGAGGCCCAACGAGTAGATGTCGCTCGACGGCGCCAGCGCGGACCCGCCCGCCTGCTCCGGGCTCAGGTAGACGACGGTGCCGAGCGCCTGCCCGGTCACGGTCAGCCGCGTGCCGTCGACCAGGCGCGCGATGCCGAAGTCGGCGAGCTTGACCGCCGGTCCGCCCGCCTCGTCCGCCTCGAGCGCGTCCGGGCCGGTCAGCAGGATGTTGCCGGGCTTGATGTCCCGGTGGATCACGCCCTGGGCGTGGACCACGGCGAGCGCCTCGGCGAGGTCGCGGCCCAGCCGGGCGACCTGCGCCTGGTCGAGGCGCGCGGGGCGCAGGCGCTCGGACAGCGTCGGTCCGTCGACGAGCTCCATGACGAGGTAGTCCTGCTGGCCCCCGTCGGGGTGCTGCACAGCGCCGGCGTCGTAGAGCATGACCAGCCCGGGGTGGCTGAGCGCCGCGAGCACCAGCACCTCGGCGCGGGTGCGCCGCAACGCGTCGTCGTCGCCGTGGACGACGGGGAAGACCTTGAGGGCCACGTCGCGCCCCAGCAGCAGGTCGTGCGCGCGGTGCACCGTGGCCATGCCGCCGTGCCCGAGCACGCCGTCGAGCCGGTAGCGACCATCGACGACAGGGCGCTCGGGATCGTCCGACGAGCACGTCGGCAGCGGCCTGTCAAGATGTCCCAGCACGCGGCCGACGCTAAGCCCGCCTCGCGCATCCCGCACCCGGGGAGCCCAGACCTCACCCGGACGGGGGTTGACACACGGCGCTCGGGGGCGGCGGAGCGGTCGGGCGGCCGCGAGCGGCTGTCAGACGCCAGGCTTACGCTCGGCCGGGTGAGGCGTCCTACTCAGACCACGGTCGGCGAGCTCCGCGCAGCGGGCCACGTGCACACGTCGGTGCGGGCGGAGATCCGCACCAATCTCCTGGCCGCGCTGCGGGACGGGCGGGACCCGTGGCCCGGCATCCACGGGTTCGACGAGACCGTGGTGCCGCAGCTCGAGCGCGCGCTCATCGCGGGCCACGACATCGTCCTGCTGGGCGAGCGCGGGCAGGGGAAGACGCGGATCCTACGCACGCTGGCGGGCCTGCTCGACGAGTGGTCGCCGGTGATCGCGGGGTCGGAGATCGGGGAGCACCCATACGAGCCGATCACCGCGGCGAGCAGGCGGCTGGCGGCCGACCTGGGCGACGAGCTGCCGATCGCGTGGCGGCACCGTGACGAGCGGTACGTCGAGAAGCTCGCGACGCCGGACACGAGCGTCGCGGACCTGATCGGCGACGTCGACCCCATGAAGGTCGCCGAGGGCCGGGCACTGGGAGACCCGGAGACCATCCACTTCGGTCTCGTGCCGCGCGGGCACCGCGGCATCGTCGCCGTCAACGAGCTGCCCGACCTGGCCGAGCGCATCCAGGTCGCGATGCTCAACGTGATGGAGGAGCGGGACATCCAGATCCGCGGTTACGTGCTGCGGCTGCCGCTCGACGTGCTCGTCGTCGCGACCGCGAACCCCGAGGACTACACCAACCGCGGGCGGATCATCACCCCGCTCAAGGACCGGTTCGGTGCCGAGATCCGCACGCACTACCCCACGGAGCTGGCCGACGAGGTCGCAGTCATCCGGCAGGAGGCCGTGCTGCAGGCGGAGGTGCCCGACCACCTCGTCGAGATCCTGGCCCGGTTCACGCGCGCGCTGCGGGAGTCGAGCGCGGTGGACCAGCGCAGCGGGGTGAGCGCACGGTTCGCCATCGCGGGCGCGGAGACGGTGGCGGCGTCCGCGCTGCACCGGGCGGCCCGCCAGGGCGAGGACGCCGCCGTGGCGCGGCCGGTCGACCTGGAGACGGCCGTCGACGTGCTGGCCGGGAAGATCGAGTTCGAGTCGGGGGAGGAGGGCCGCGAGGACGAGATCCTCGACCACCTGCTGCGGACGGCCACCGCCGAGACCGTCCGCGCGCACCTGCGGGGCGTCGACCTCACGCTCCTGGCGGACGCGATCCAGGGCGGCGTGATGGTCACCACCGGCGAGCAGGTCACCGCGCGGGACGTGCTCGCCGGCCTGCCCGCGCTGGGGGAGTCCGAGGTGTACGACGAGATCTGCGCACGGCTCGGTGCGACGAGCGACGGTGAGCGGGCCGCCGCGATCGAGCTCGCGCTCGAAGGCCTGTACCTGGCCCGCCGGATCAGCAAGGAGTCCGGAGGCGGCGAGACGATCTATGGCTAGGCCGAACCGGCGGCTGGCCCGCTACGCCCCGTACGTCGACGGGCCGGACCCCCTCGCGCCGCCGGTCGACCTCGCGGAGGCGCTCGACGCGATCGGCGCGGACGTCATGGCGGGCGCCTCGCCGGAGCGGGCGATGCGCGAGTTCCTGCGGCGTGGGGGCCGGGACCGGACCGGGCTCGACGAGCTGGCGCGGCGGGTCGCCGAGCGGCGTCGGGAGCTGACGCGCGAGCACCGCCTCGACGGCACCCTCCAGGAGGTCAAGGAGCTGCTGGACCGCGCCGTGCTGGCCGAGCGCAAGCAGCTGGCGCGCGACGTGGACATGGACGAGGGCGACCGGGCGCTCGCGCAGCTGCAGCTCGACCAGCTGCCCGCCTCGCCCGCGGCCGCGGTCCAGGAGCTCGGTGGGTACGACTGGCGCAGCGGCGAGGCGCGCCGGGAGTTCGAGAAGATCAAGGACCTCCTGGGCCGGGAGGCGCTGGACCAGCGCTTCGCCGGCATGAAGCAGGCGCTCGAGAACGCGAGCGACGCCGACCGGGCCGCGCTCCGCGCGATGCTCGCCGACCTCAACGCGCTGCTCGATGCTCGTCGCGAGGGACGGGACACGCCGGAGCAGTTCGACGACTTCATGGCGAAGCACGGCGAGCACTTCCCCGAGCGGCCGGGAACGCTCGACGAGCTGCTGGACGCGCTCGCGGCACGCGCGGCTGCCGCGCAGCGGATGCGCAACTCGATGACCCAGGAGCAGCGCGACGAGCTCGACGCGCTGGCCCAGCAGGCGTTCGGCTCGTCAGACCTGATGGACGCGCTCGGAAGGCTGGACGAGAGCCTGCGCTCGCTGCGGCCCGGCGAGGACTGGGGCGGCTCGGAGCGGATGGACGGGCCGAACGGGCTGGGGCTGGGCGACGGGACCGGCGTGTTCCAGGACCTCGCCGACCTGGACGCGCTCGCGGAGCAGCTCGCGCAGTCCTACCAGGGCTCCCGGCTGGACGACGTCGACCTGGACGCGCTCGCGCGGCAGCTCGGCGCCGACGCCGCCGTCGACGCCCGCACCCTGCAGCGGCTCGAGCGCGCGCTGCGCGACTCCGGGACGCTGCGCCGCGGCTCGGACGGTCAGCTCGCGCTGACGCCCAAGGCCATGCGCCAGCTCGGCAAGGCCGTGCTGCGGTCCGTCGCCGAGACGATGTCCGGCCGGCAGGGCGGCCACGAGGTGCGCCGCTCGGGCGCCGCGGGGGAGCCCTCCGGGGCGACCCGCGCGTGGGCGTACGGCGACACCGAGCCGTGGGACGTGACCCGGACGATCACCAACGCCCTCACGCGACGGGCGTCGGGCGGTCCGCGCACGGACGGCCGGGTCGAGATCCTCGTCGACGACGTCGAGGTCCAGGAGACCGAGGCGCGCACGCAGGCGTGCGTCGCCCTGCTCGTCGACACCTCGTTCTCGATGGCCATGGAGGGCCGCTGGGTGCCGATGAAGCGGACCGCCCTCGCGCTCCACACGCTGGTCACGACGAGGTTCCGCGGCGACGACCTGCAGCTCATCGGGTTCGGGCGCAGCGCGGAGGTCATGGCGATCGAGCAGCTCGTGGGGCTGGACGAGAAGTGGGAGAAGGGCACCAACCTGCACCACGCCCTGCTGCTGGCCAACCGGCACTTCCGCAAGCACCCGCGGGCGCAGCCGGTGCTGCTGGTCGTCACCGACGGGGAGCCCACCTCGCACCTGGAGCGCGACGGCGAGGTCTTCTTCGACTACCCGCCGCACCCGCTGACCATCGCGCTCGCGGTCCGCGAGCTCGACGGCGCGACGCGCCTGGGGGCCCGCACGACGTTCTTCCGCCTGGGCGACGACCCCGGGCTCGCGCGGTTGGTCGACGCCATGGCGCGGCGGGCCGGTGGCACGGTGGTCACCCCGGAGGCCGACGACCTGGGCGCGGCGGTGATCGGCTCCTACCTGGGCTCGCGGCGCAACGGCGCGTTCGGCGGCTGGGGCCGCGACGAGGAGTGGTGACGGTGGTCTGACGCGCGGGCCGATATCGTTATCGACATCCGCCACCGTGAAGGAGACGACGATGTCGCCCGATCAGCTCACGTTCGACAACCCCGTCGAGCGGCACGCCCACCTCACCCCGCACGCCTCGTGGCAGCCGGTGCCCGGGCTCGACGCGAAGCTCGACCCCAAGGCCGACCACGGCGAGACGACCTACCGCGGCACCGGCCGCCTCGTCGGACGCAAGGCACTGATCACGGGCGGTGACTCGGGCATCGGCGCCGCCGTGGCCATCGCGTTCGCGCGGGAGGGCGCCGACGTGGCGCTGAGCTACCTGCCCGAGGAGCAGGTCGACGCCGAGGCGATCGCGGAGCACGTGCGCGCGGCCGGCCGCACGGCCGTCCTGCTCCCGGGCGACATCCGCGACCGGGAGTTCTGCCGCTCCCTCGTCGCCGACGCGGTCAGCGGCCTGGGCGGGCTGGACATCCTGGTGAACAACGCGGCGCACCAGGTGTACCACCCGAGCTTCGACGAGCTCGACGAGTCGGACCTGGACCGGACGGTCCAGACCAACGTCTACGCGATGTTCTGGATCACCCGCGACGCCCTGCCGCACCTGGGTCCGGGCGCGACGATCATCAACAGCACGTCCGTGCAGGGGTACAACCCCTCGCCGATGATCATCAGCTACGCGTCGACCAAGTTCGCGATCATCGGCTTCACCAAGGCCCTCGCGGCCGACCTCGCACCGCGGGGGATCCGGGTGAACGCGGTCGCGCCCGGTCCGGTGTGGACGCCGCTGCAGGTCTCGGACGGGCAGCCGCCGGAGAAGCTCGAGGGCTTCGGCAGCTCGTCCTGGCTCGGGCGGACGAGCCAGCCGGTCGAGCAGGCGCCGGCCTACGTGTTCCTCGCGTCGCCCGAGTCGAGCTTCGTGGTGGGCGAGGTCATCAACGTCAACGGCGGGGCGAACGTGCCCTGACCCGCCGGTCCCGGTCGGTCAGAAGAACGGCCACGGGAACGCCGGCATGTCCCCGCCCGGACCGGGGAGCACGCCGTCCCGCAGCAGCCGGTCGCAGCGCATCGCCAACGCCGCCAGCTCGTCGTCGGACAGCAGCCCGGCCAGCCGCCCGCCGAGGCCGCCGTCGAGCTCGGCGCGCACCCGGGCGACGCCCGCGACCTCGTCGGGACGCAGCTCCTCGCCGCGCCACCCCCACAGGACCGTGCGCAGCTTGTGCTCGACGTGGAACGTCACGCCGTGGTCCACGCCGTAGCGGTGCCCGTCGGCCATCGGCAGGACGTGGCCGCCCTTGCGGTCGGCGTTGTTCACGACGACGTCGAACACGGCCATCCGGCGCAGCGCGGCCGAGTCCTCGTGGACCAGGACGAGCGGCTGGTCCTTCTCGGACACGCCTCGGAACACCGCGCGCCAGCCGTCCGGCGGCACCGCGCCCGCCGGGACCACGTCGACCGGGTCCTGCGCAGCGTCCGGCTCGCGCCAGCGCTGCACCATCCCCGGTCCCAGCGGGCCGTCGCGCAGCACGGTCGTCGGCACCACGTCCCAGCCGAACGACTCCGAGACCAGGTAGGCGGCCACCTCGCGGTTCGCCAGCGTCTCGTCGGGGAAGTCCCACAGCGGGCGCTCCCCGGCGACGGGCTTGTAGACCACCTGCACGTCCCCGACCGTCGCGAGGAACGTCGCGTTGGACGCGATCGTGATGCGTCCGACGAGCTCGAGCTCGCCCTCGACGAGGTCGGGCTCGTCGTCGGTCACGGCTCGTCGCGCAGGTCGCACACGTGGCCGTCGCCGTCGATGGGCATCCCGCACAGCGGGCACACGGGCCGGCCCGCCTGGACCACCTGGCGCGTGCGCTGCACGAACGCCCGCGCCGTCCCGACCGGCATCCGCACCAGCAGCTTCTCGCGCGCGTCGGGGTCGCTGTCGTCGTCGGCCTCGTCGTACGCGAACGCCTCCACGACCACCTGCGCGGTCGACGGGTCCCAGCCCAGCCGCATCAGGCCCGCGCGGAACTCCTCGAGCACGGGCTGGTCCAGCGGGTCGTCGTCGACGAGCTCGACGGGCGCCGCCGCGGGGACGCTGAAGCGGTTCCCCTCGTCGGACATCAGCGCGTTCAGGATCTCGTCGATCCTGTCCGCGAGCAGCGCGGACTGCTGCTTCTCGAGCCCCACGCTGGTGCTGCGCGCACCGTCGCGGACCTGGAGGTAGAAGCTGCGCGAGCCTGGGCTGCCGACCGTGCCGACGACGACGCGGTCGGGCCAGTCGAACTGGTGAACAGGTGCCGGCATGGGTCCCACTCTAGGAATGTCCGGCGCCGCCGCCGACCGGGGCGTCGGCGACGGGGCCGGCCGCGCGCAGCCAGCCGAGGTCGCCCGAGTCGGTGTTGGTCGCGACCACCTCGGGACGCGCGCTGCCGTAGCGGACGATCGAGACGGACCCCGGGTTGACGGTGAGCCGCTGGAACAGGTCGAGGCCCATGCCGAGCGCGTCGGCGAGGACCGACTTGATGATGTCGCCGTGCGTCACCGCGACCCACGCCGCCGACGCGCCGTGCTCGGCCTCGAGCGCCGCGTCCCGCCGGCGTACCGCCGCGACCGCGCGGGCCTGCATCCCCACCAGCGACTCGCCGCCGGGGAACACCGCGGCCGACGGCTGCGTCTGCACCACCGACCACAACGGCTCCTGCGCGAGGTCCTTCAGCGGCCGCCCCTGCCACTGGCCGTAGTCGCACTCGACGATGCCGGGCTCGAGCTGCACGGGCACGTCGCCACTCTGCTGGTCGGCGATGGCGCGAGCCGTCTGCCGGCACCGTGCGAGCGGGCTCGAGACCACGGCGACGAGCGGCACCACGGCGAGCCGCTGGGCGGTGCGCGCGGCTTGGTCGCGGCCGACCGCGTCGAGCGTGACCCCAGCGGCGCGCCCCGTCAGGATCCCCGCGACGTTCGCGGTGCTGCGCCCGTGCCGGACCAGGACGAGAGTCGCCACTAGCGCTCGCCCCGGATCGTCGACGAGGGACCGTACGGGGCGAGTGCGTGGGACACGATCACGAGGGGGAGACTATCCGCGGCCGCCGGGCGTGTCGTGGGCGCAGGCCGCTCTCCACATCCGCGCGTACGCACGACGTGCGTACGCGCAGCGCGTCAGTCCTCGATCGCCTCGATGCCCTGCTCGTCGAGCGCGCGCAGGTGGTCGAGCATCGCCTGCAGGACGTCGGCCGGGTGCCCCTCCCAGTGCTCGACCTCCCCGACGACCCGCAGCGGGTCACGCGTGCGGTAGGAGCGCGTGGGGTTGCCCGGGAACCGCTGGTCGGTCAGGTTCGGGTCGTTCTCGATCCGGCCGAGCGGTTCGACGACGTAGATGCGCCCGGGAGCGTCGCCCTGCGCCAGCTCGGCGCCCCACGTGGCCGCGTCCATCGTCGCCGTCAGGTACACGAACTGCGCCGTGCGGCGCGACCCGTAGTTGGAGCTGCGCCCGGGCTCGAGCACGTCGCCGACCTGCAGCGCGGCCTTGGTCCCGTGGAAGAACGGGCCGGCGTCGTCGACCTCGTCGGCGGTCGGCAGGTTCGTCATGTCGCCTCCTCGCGTCGCGGACCTCGGCACGTGATGATGGGTCCTGGGGAGGAGACCATCATGGGCTCGAAGGACAGCAAGCGCTCCCGCCCGGGCGTGTTCAGGATCCTGGTCCTGGCGCTCGCGGCGGCGGCCGTGGTCAAGGAGCTGCGGCTCCCGGCGGACGAGCGGACCTGGAACGGCAAGGTCGCGGGCTTCGTCCCGTACGACTTCCGGATGCCGACGGCCGAGCGGATCAAGCAGCGGCTGTGGGACACCGACGGCGACCACCTGCTCAGCCCGCACGTGTTCGGTGTCGGGTGGACGGTGAACCTCGGTCGCGTCTACGCGCTGGTGCGCGAGCGGATCGACTGATCCGGCTCAGCGCAGCGCCGTGATCCTCGCGGCGGCCGGCGGGCCGGCGTCGCTGCAACGGCTCTCGCGGCATCGAGCCTGCGTGGCCAGCGAGTTCTCGTCGGTCAGTCGATGACCGTGATTGGGCATCGCGGTCCCGGGGCGCGGGCGAGCCAGGCGCCGGCCGTCACGAGGGACAGCCCTGCGGGCTGGGCCGCGGCCACGTGCGCTGATCGACCCCGCGCGGGCTCGTCGTCAGCGGCCCGCGACGAAGACCGGGTCGTCGCCGAATGTTGCGCTGACCGCCCAGGCGCCCTTGCCGGCGTCGTCCTCCGGGATGGCGATCACGACGTTGCCCGTGCCGCTGGCGCCCTCGTAGAGCTCGTTGATGTCGTTGAACGACGGGTCGGGCGCGACGGACATCGTGTCGGACTGGGTGTGCGTCGTGCCGGCGGCCGAGACGTACTCGACGCTGACGCCGATCCACGGGGCCTCGGCCTCGCCGCTGACCCGCGTCGCGGTGACCGGCACGACCGCGTAGACCATGCCCTTCGGAGCGGGGTCGTTGAACTGGTTCGCGGCGGCGACCTCGTCCGTGCCGTCCAGGTCCGGCTTGCCGATCGTGATCTCCCACGTCGAGTCGTCCCAGCCGGTCACGGTGACGGGGGTGCCGATCGGGTAGGGGTTCTCCCGGGTGCCCTCCTCCGCAGCGGGTGCCTCGTCGACGGGCTGCTCACTCGCGGGCTCGTCGGCGGCGGGCTCGTCGGCCACCGGCCCGTCGGACGCGACGGCGTCGGCGGGGGCCTCCTCGGGTGCCGCCGCCGAGGCGCTCGAGGAGCCCAGGTCGTCGGTCGAGGCGTTGAACGCGTTCGACGCGGTCGAGCTGATCCCGCCCACGACGACGAGCACGGCCGTGATGATCCACGCCAGCTTCTTGTGCTGGTCGTACCCGGCGAGCCGGCGGCCGTACTTGTCCTTCTGCGCGCCGGCGAGCACGAGGATCAGGTCGACGAGCCACCAGATGCCGCACCCGCCGAACGTGAACAGCTTGGCGAGACCGGTGCCGACCTTGCCCAGGTAGAACCGGTCGACGCCGAAGACGCCCAGGAAGTAGGAGAGCAGCCAGGTCGCGATGAACGACTTGTCCGACGACCCCGGGTCGACTCCCGGACCGGGGTACGTCCCCGGCGGGTAGCCCGTCCCGTACCCAGGTGCCTGGTACGCCGGGGGGCCGTACGGCGGGGCTCCGTACGTCGGCGCACCGTAGGCGGGGGCGTCGGCCGGCGGGGGCGGCGTGCCGTACGCGGGCGTGCCCGCGGGGTAGGGCGGCTCGCCGGCGGGCTCGTTCGGGTTGCCGGGCGGCGGGAAGCCGGGGTGGTCCGAGGACACGGAGGCGCTCCTTCGTCGGGTCCGTCGCACCTCGCGCTGCAGCGCGAGGTGCGTCAGGACGGTACTGCAGCCATCGGCAGGCGGTGCCGCAGGCTTGACTCGGGCTCCGAAAGCGCCGTCAGCGGGGGAGTGGCGAGCCCGTGATGTCGGCCAGCACGGCGAGCAGGCGGTCCTGGACGGCGGTGTCCGACGCCGCCGGGTTGGCGTCGAGCTGCTCGAAGCGCTTGAGGTAGGCGCCGGTCACCCGGGCGCCCTCGTCGTCGGACGTCGCGAGCCAGGTCTGGGTCGCCGCGCCGTCGGCGACCTCGTCCCAGGCGTCCGGGCCGCCGAGCTTGGTCTTGATCCAGCCGGGGTCGACCGTCGTGACCAGGACGTCGGGCCAGAGGCGGGCGACCGCGAAGGCCAGCACGACGTCGTAGAGCTTCGAGTCGGAGTAGGCCTGCATGCCGTCCCATGCCCGGCTGGTCCACTGCAGGTCCTCGAAGTCCACCCGGCCCTGGGCCTCGAGCCCCGACGTCAGGTAGACGAGCCGGCGCGGGCGAGGCATGAGCGCCGTGAGCAGGTACGGCGCGACGGTGTTGATGTGGAAGATCCGCTCCAGACCGTCCGCGGTCTCGACCCGTGACGGAGCACCGCCGCCCACGCCGGCGTTGTGGATCACGACGTCGAACGGGCCGGCCTGCGTGGCGACGTCGGCGAGTGTCCGCGTCTCGTCGAGCGAGCTCAGGTCGCCCGTCACCACCCGTGCGAGCCCGGTCAGCGCCGCGGTGAGCTCGGCTGCGCGCGTGGCGTTCCGGGCGTGCCCGACGACCTCGTGGCCGCCGTCCAGCAGCTGGCGAGCGGTCTCGAGACCGATGCCGTCGGACGATCCGGTGACGAAGACGCGGGCCATGACTCTCCTCAGGTCGAAACGATGCAACAGCGACCGACCGTAGGCCATGCCGACGCCCCGCGCAGCCGACTGAGACGCGACGCGATCGCGCGGGCGGATCGGCCATGCTGGCGCCATGACCACGGACCGCACCGCGCAGACCGCTGCCGTGCTCCCCGTCGCGGTGGGCGCGTCGGTGGCGGCCCTGACGCAGCTCGTCTGGCTCGGGCTCACCTGGCTCACGGTGCCAGCCGCGCTGGCACTGGTCGCCGCGGTGTGGTGCCGCTGGCGTGCGGCCGAGCCGACTGGGGCCGACGAGCGCGACGGCGCTGCCGCGACGGGCACGGACTGGGCGCGGATCGGCTGGAACGCCGCGTGCGTCCTGCTGCTGGTGGTCGGGATCGCGCTCGTGGTGGTCGAGGCCGCGAGCCGGGGGTGACCTCGGACCCCGCGCGCACGCGCCGCGGGGCGGGCCGCCCCGCGGCGCTGCTCAGTCCGTCAGACGCGTGCGCAGCTCGACGACGTCGAACGGGTCGAGTGAGGTGGTCGTCTCGCCGGTGCCTTCGATGTCGCGCCACTCGCCGTCCGGGTCCTCGTCGACGCGGTACTTCCCCGTCCACGTCGTGGTCAGGGTCACCGTGGCGGTGAGCACACGCTCGTAGGTGTGGCTCAGCTCGAAGGAGGGATACGGGGCGCCGGGCGACGTTGTGGTGAGAGTCGAGCCGTCGCCGAAGTCCCACGCGTACTCGGACGGCGTCGCGATGACGTCGATCTCGAACCCGTGCAGGTTGGTTCGGAACGTGCGCTCGACCTCGTCGGCGTAGACGATCAGCGCTCTGTTCACGAGCGCGTCGCCGCCCTCCGGCTGACGGTGGGCGGTCGGCGGCTCGATCGTCAGCTGCCGGAAGTCCGCCTGCGTGAAGGGCGGGAGGAGCTCGTCGGGGCACACCCAGCCGATCTGCATCTCCCACGGTCCCCAGTCCTGGTCCACCGCGGGGCGGGTCCGCCGCCACAGCGGCTCGACGGCGACGTCGTCACCGCATGCGGGGATGCTCACGGTCCCGTTGGGCGGCGGGCACCCGTCGATCCCGGGCTCGAGGTGCTCGCTGTTGACGTTGCAGAGCGTGTAGTACGCGTACTCGACCAGCGGGTCCGGGTGGGCAAGGTGTGCGCGGTACGCGAGGTGGCGCTTGAACGTGTCGCTCAGTTGCACCTTGTCGCGCCTCATGTCGCCCTGCGTGCCAGCGAGCGCAGGCGGTGCAGTTAGAACCGTGATCATCAGGAACAGAGCCGCGATGGCACCACAGCGCCCTCCGCGGTTCACTCTGCGCCCCGTTCGGTGAACGCCGCCCCGTCGATGATCCAATGGCCGTCATCCCAACTCAGCTCGATGTCCGCCCGGTAGTAGTTGGTATCGGGGAAGTCCTCGACGACCGACCCATCGCTACTGAGGGTCTGGGATGGGTGTTCCTTCACGTCGACGGACAGGATGAACGAGTTGCGGCCCGTGGCGGACGCGCTCCCGAAGCCGATGTCGTGGCCACCGCCAACGCCGTGGTTGCCCGCGTCGTAGACCTCGCGCACCGCTTCGCGCACGGAGGAGCAGTAGTCGCAGTTTGGGCCACTGAGCCTGTCCCATTCCGCCAGGTCGCCGGTCGCGTACGCGTATGGGAACAGTGAGACGAAGTACTTGCCGACGGCGATGGCGTTGTCCTCGGTCGCGGGGCCGTCGAGGGCCGAGGGCCGGGTGGGCTCGACGGTGACGTCCTGGTCCGGGCCGGAGGTGGGCGCGGAGGACGGGGTCGGGCTCGGGGTCGGGCTGGCGCTGGGCGCCGCAGAGACGGTCGGTGACGCCGTGACCACGGGCACGGGCGTGGGCCGGCCCGGTTCGGGCTCGTCGGACGTGCACCCGCTCAGGGCGGCGAGCACGACGAGCGCGGCGAGCGCGCTGATTCCCCCTGCGAGACGACGCATGCGGGGAAACTACCCAAACAGGACACGCTCGCGCAGCCACGTCCCGCCGGTTGTGGACAAACGGTCAGAGCGCGCTGATGCCGCCGCCCAGGACCACGGTGCCGATCACGCCGAGCAGCACGGTCATGATCGCGGCGTTGTGCTCCAGCAGGAAGGAGCGCATCCGGTCCAGCGGCGCCGCCATCCGCTCGCGCGCGGCGAGGTAGCCGACCACGGGCACGATGACGGAGGCGCCGGCCACGACGGTGAACACGACGATGCAGACGGCGGTCTGGGCCGCGCTCAGCTCACCGGCGCCGATGGTGAGGCCGGCGGACGCGCCGAGCAGGAGGTTCTTGGGGTTCACGCCGGACAGCAGCGCGCCCAGGCCCAGCGCCTTGCCGAAGGTGAAGGAGTCGATCGCACCCATCCACTTGGGGGTCGCGGCGGGCTCGCCCGGCGCGGGCCGGCTCTTCCACTGCCGGTACGCCATGAGCAGCAGCGCCGCGCCCAGCACGATCTTGACGACGCCCACCCAGGTCGCGGGCCCCGCGTCGTCGGACGGGAGCGCCGAGGACAGGAGCGTGAACACGGTGGCGACCACGAGGATCCCGGCGATCCAGCCCGTGAGGAACCCGAGGCTCGTCGACGACGCGCGCGGGGACAGCAGCATGAGGATCGCCGCGATGATCGGGATGGGGCTGATCGCGACGCCGACCGCGAGGGGCAGCAGCGCACCGAGGACACCGTTCACGTCGCACCTTCTTCCTGGGGTGGCCGGGGACATGCTGGGCCGCGCCCGTGACCACCGGGCGACCTCCCGGTGAACATCGTCCCGCGCATGCTATCCGCGGGCGCGCTGACCTGGGCGGACGTGGCAGGGCATGACTACTGTGAACGTCGTGCCGAGCATGCGGGGGATCGACGGGTTCGAGCGGAGCACGCTCGTGTCCGGCCTCGTCGCGGGGTTCGCCACGGGCCTGTTCTCGATCCCCGAGGGCATGGCCTACGCCAAGCTCGCGGGCGTCAACCCGCTCTACGGGCTGTACTCGGGCCTCGTCGCGACGCTGTTCGCTGCGCTGTCGACCGGCTCGGTCCTCATGATCTCGACGCTGACCTCCGCGATCGCCCTGTCGACGGGCAGCGTGATGGTCGCCGCGGGCATCGGCGACGAGGACCTGCCGAACGCGCTGTTCACCATCACGCTGCTCACGGGTGTGGTGATGCTGGTGCTGGGGCTGCTGCGGCTCGGCAGCATGGTCAACTTCGTCTCGAACTCCGTGATGACGGGCTTCGTCGCCGGGGCGTCGCTCCTGATCCTCATCGGCGAGCTCGGCGACTTCTCGGGCTACGACCCCGAGGGCGGCAACAAGCTGACGCAGGTGGTCGACTGGTTCGCGCACGTCGGCGACTGGGACGGGGCCACGACCGCGGTCGCCGTCGCGACGATCGTGCTCGTGGTGATCGGCAAGCGCATCCGGGTCACCGAGAAGCTCGCGCCCGTGATCGTGCTGATCGTGATGACGGTGGTCGTCGGCCTCGGCGGGTGGGCCTCGGTCGCCACGGTCGCCGACATCGCGACGATCCCGAGCGGGCTGCCCGGGCCGGTCGCGCCCGACTTCTCGGTGATCCCGCTCGTCGCGCTCGGCTCCATCTCGGTCGCCGTCGTCGCGCTCGTGCAGGGGGCAGGCATCTCGACCGCGTACCCCAACCCGTCCGGCTCCACCGCGTCGGCCAGCCGCGACTTCGTCGGGCAGGGCATCGGCAACATCGCCGGCTCGTTCTTCCAGTCCATGTCCACCGGCGGCTCCCTGTCCCGCACCGGCATCTCGGTGTCCGGCGGCGCGCGCTCGCGGTGGGGCGGCGTGTTCGCCGCGCTGTGGCTCGGGGTGCTCATGCTCCTCCTGGGCAGCCAGGCCGAGAAGGTCCCGCTCGCGGTGATCGCCGGCCTGCTGTTCGTCATCGCGGCCGAGCTGGTGCTGGGCCGGCTGCCGAGCGCGCGGCTCGTCTACAGCACGTCGGCCACCTCGACGGTGGCGATGCTGCTGACCTTCGTGTCCGCGCTGTTCATCCCGCTGCAGTGGACGATCTTCCTCGGCATGGGCCTGTGCCTCGTGGTCTACCTCGCGGACTCCACGCGCAGCGGACGGGTCGACGAGCTGGTGCGCGGCCCGGACGGCTACTGGCAAGAGCGCCCCGCGCCCGACGTGCTGCCCCCGGGGCAGGTCACCGTCATCGGGCTGCGCGACTGGGGCTTCTTCGCCGGCGTCCCGCGGCTCGCGCAGCGGCTGCCGCGTCCCGACGGCGCGGAGGGCGCCGCGCTCGTCGTCCGCATGCGGTCCGTGGAGTCGATCCGGTCGACCGGGATCCGGGTGCTCGAGGCGTACCACCGGCGGCTGCAGGACGCCGGGGTCACGCTCGTGCTCGCCGGGGTCGCGCCGGCGGTCGCGCAGTCGCTGGAGAAGGCAGGGACGACGAGCACGCTGGGCGCCGACAACGTCGTCGTCGCCACCGCGAGCATCACGCAGTCGCTCGACCGCGCGGTCGAGCGGGCGCACACGCTGACGAGCGCCGCCCCGGACGAGGGCGCGCAGCACTGACGGCGCCGTCGCGACCGCAGGTCCTCCACAGGACATCCAGCACAAGCAGGTCCAGCACAGGCTCAACCAGCAGAAGCACAACCAGCAGAAGCACAACCAGCACAGGCAGATCCAGCACAGAACCGAGGGAGCACACCATGGTGGGCACGACGAGCGCGGCGAACCTGCCGTTCGACGACACGCGCGACTTCGACGCCAGCGAGCGGGGGCTCGTCGCGCGGGGCGAGGGCGTGGTGCGCAACGACGCGGGCGAGGTCGTCTACGACGCGACGAGCTACGACTTCCTCCAGGGCGACGCCCCCGGCACCGTGCACCCGAGCCTGTGGCGGCAGTCGACGCTCGTCGCGCGCCACGGACTGTTCGAGGTGACCGACGGCATCTACCAGGTGCGCGGCTACGACCTGTCGAACGTCACGTTTGTCGAGGGCGACACGGGCGTGATCGTCATCGACCCGCTGATCTCCACCGAGACGGCGGCCGCGGCCTGGGCCCTGTACCGCGAGCACCGCGGCGAGCGGCCCGTGAAGGCCGTGATCTACACCCACAGCCACGTCGACCACTTCGGCGGCGTCAAGGGCATCGTCTCCCAGGAGCAGGTCGACTCCGGCGAGGTCCAGGTGCTCGCGCCCGAGGGCTTCCTGGAGCACGCGATCTCCGAGAACGTCTACGCCGGCACCGCGATGGGACGGCGTGCGGGCTACATGTACGGCGCGGCGCTGGAGCGCAGCGCGACCGGCAGCGTCGGGGCCGGGCTCGGCCAGACGACCTCGACGGGCAGCGTGACGCTCATCGTGCCGACGGTGCTCGTGACCACCACGGGCGAGGAGCACACGATCGACGGCGTGCGCATCGTCTTCCAGATGGCCCCGGGCACCGAGGCCCCGTCCGAGATGCACTTCTACTTCCCGGACCGCCGCGCGCTGTGCATGGCGGAGAACTCGACCCACACGCTGCACAACCTGCTCACCCTCCGGGGTGCGCTCGTCCGCGACCCGCACGTGTGGGCGACGTACCTGACCGAGGCGATCGACGCGTTCGGCAGCCGCACCGACGTGCTCTTCGCGTCGCACCACTGGCCCACCTGGGGCACCGACGACGTCGTCGAGTTCCTGAGCCTGCAGCGGGACATGTACGCGTACCTGCACGACCAGACGCTGCGCCTGACGAACCTGGGCTTCACCGGCTCGGAGATCGCGGAGCAGTTCCAGATGCCCCCCGCGCTCGACGCGGCGTGGCACACGCACGGCTACTACGGCTCGGTGAGCCACAACGTCAAGGCGATCTACCAGCGCTACATGGGCTGGTACGACGGCAACCCCGCCCGCCTCTGGCAGCACACGCCCGAGAACGCGGCGACCCGTTACGTCGAGGCGATGGGCGGGGCCGACGAGGTGGTCCGCAAGGCGCGCGAGGCGTTCGAGGCCGGCGACCTGCGCTGGGCCGCCGAGCTCCTGGACCACGTCGTGTTCGCCCAGCCGGACCACGCCGACGGCCGGGCGCTGCTGGCCGACACGCTCGAGCAGCTGGGCTTCGGCTCCGAGAACGGCACCTGGCGCTCGGCGTACCTGTCCGGTGCCATGGAGCTGCGCAGCGGCAGCTTCGGCACGCCGACGGTCACCGCGGCGCCCGACGTCGTGAGCCACCTGAGCCCGGAGATGTTCTTCGACGCGCTCGCCGTGCAGGTGGACGGGCCGCGCGCCTGGGACCTCGACCTCGCGACCCGCTGGACCTTCCCCGACCACGGCGCGACCTTCCGGGTCACGCTGCGCAACGGGGTGCTCACGTACCTGAAGGACGGCTCGGGCGACGCGCAGCTCACCCTCACGGTCCCGCGTCCCGCGCTCACGGCGCTCGCCGGCGGCGACGTCGCGGCCGCGCGGTCCGGCGGGCTGGCGCTCGAGGGCGACGAGGCCGTGCTCGGCTCGCTCCTCTCGGTCCTCCAGCCCGGCGACCGCGACTTCGAGATCATCGTCCCCTGACCCGACCAGCGTGACCGCACCCCGCACGACCCTGGAGGACACATGAGCACCGACCGATTCCGTGAGCTCGCCGAGCTGCCGTTCGACGGCGGCTACCCGACGCCCGAGACCCGGCGCACGCTGGACGAGGAGCTGTACTTCCAGCGCGCCACCCAGGCGTACCTGTGGGCGCTGCCCGCCGTGAACATGTACGCGATGAAGGTGGGCCTCGGGAAGGTCTCCGGCACCGGCTACAACGTCATGTCCGTGGCGGACAAGCGGCTCAAGCCGCGCACCGTCATCACGACCCCCAACTCGGACGTCATCTACGGCCTCACGTTCGCGGACCTGTCCCAGACCGGTCCGCTCGTGATCGAGGCGCCGCCGCACCTGCAGGCGCTGATGGACGACTTCTGGCACCGCCCGCTCGTCGGACCGAACATCGACGGGCACCAGTACCTGGGCGACATCGGCATCCCGGGGCCGGACCGCGGCAAGGGCGGCACGTACCTCGTCGTCCCGCAGGGGTTCGACGAGGAGATGGGCGACGACTACTTCGTCTTCACCAGCCCGACGAACGGCGTCTTCATCTTCGTGCGAGGGTTCTTCACCTCGAACGACGACCTCGCGCCGGGGGTCGCCTCGGTCGAGGGCATCACTATCCGCCCGCTGCACGGCGAGGCGGAGCCCATGCGGTTCGAGCACGTCTCCGACGCGCCGGCCGACGCGCTGTTCCCGCACGACGCGACGTACTTCGACCTGCTCGACGAGTTCGTCCAGGGCGAGCAGGTGGACGCGGTCGACCCGTACATGCACGGCGTGCTGGCGGCGCTGGGGATCGTCAAGGGCGGGACGTTCGCGCCGAGCGCGCGCGAGCGCGAGCTGCTCGACCAGGCGGCCACGACGGCCTGGAAGATGGCCAAGAACGTCGCGGCGAACTACGACGAGCGGGACAAGGCGCTGTGGTGGGACGACCGCCAGTGGGTGGCCCACGTGCTGACCGAGCCGGACGACTTCATGCACACCCTGCTCGACGAGGAGTGGCGCTACCGCACCACCGGCCACACGCACGTGGACGCCAAGGTGCACATGTTCATCAACCACTACTCGATCAGCACCGGGATGATGTCGTCGGTCGTCGGCATGGGCGCCAAGTACGGCGACGCCTACAAGGACTCCGACGGCGAGTACCTGCGCGGTGAGCGCACCTACCGGCTCGTCATGCCGCCGAACGCGCCCGCCAACCTGTTCTGGTCGGTCACCGTGTACGACGCGGAGACGGCCGCGGGGGTCGACGCCGAGGGCCAGGAGTACCCGTCGCTCAACTCGATGGACCCGCTCGAGTACGACGAGGACGGCTCCGTCACGTTCTTCATCGGTCCCGAGCGGCCCGAGGGCGCCGCCAACTGGCTCAAGACCGTGCCGGGCCGCGGCTGGTTCAGCCTGTTCCGGTTCTACGGCCCGAAGCAGGAGTTCTTCGACCACCTGTACCGCCCGGGGGCGTTCGAGCGCGTCGACGTGACGGCCTGACCACCACGGCCCGACGACGCCAGCCTGCCGAACGGCAGCCCTGCCGAACGCCAGCCTGCCGAACGGTCGCGGCGACGAGCCCGACCGCGGGCGGACCTCAGAGCACCTGACGGAGGTTCGCCCGCGTGAGGTCGAGCAGCTCGTCGCCGCGGCCGGACAGCAGCGTGCGCAGCGCGTAGAGGGCGAAGCCCTTGGCCTGCTCGAGCTCGATGGACGGCGGGATGGTCAGCTCCTGCCGCTCGGTCACGACGTCGACGAGCGCCGGCCCGTCCAGCGCGAACGCCTCCTGCAGGGCGGGCCGCAGCTCGTCGGACCGCTCGACGCGGAACGCCCGCAGCCCGGCGGCCTCCGCGATCGCCGCGAGGGACGGGTTGTCCAGCCCGGTCGCGGTGGTCACGAAGCCCGCCGCCTTCATCTCGAGCTCGACGAAGTTGAGGGAGGCGTTGTTGAACACGACGACCTTCACGGGCAGCCGGTTCTGGGTGAGCGTCAGCAGCTCGCCGAGCAGCATCGCGACCCCGCCGTCGCCGGACAGCGCGACCACCTGACGCTGCGGGAACGCCGCCTGCACGCCCGTGGCGTGCGGGACCGCGTTGGCCATCGAGCCGTGGATGAACGAGCCGATGAGCCGGCGCCGGCCGTTCATGCGCAGGTAGCGCGCCGCCCAGATGACGGGGGAGCCCACGTCGGGCACGAACACCGCGTCGTCGGCCGCGAGCTCGTCGACCAGCCGCGCGACGTACTGCGGGTGCAGCGGCTTGTCGCCCTTGCGCGGCGTCGCGAGGTCGTCGAGCCGGTCCCGCGTCTTCGCGTAGTGCGCGAGCGCATCGTCGAGGTGGCGGCGGTCCTCCTTGCGGGTCAGCAGGGGGAGCAGCCCGACGAGCGTCTCGCGCACGTCCCCGACGATCCCGAGGTCCAGCGGCACGCGACGGCCCAGCCGCTCGCCGCGCAGGTCGACCTGGACGATCCGCGCCTCGTCCGGGAGGAACGCCCGGTACGGGAAGTCGGTGCCGAGCATGAGCAGCGTGTCGCACGCGGCCATGGCCTTGTACCCCGAGGCGAACCCGAGCAGCCCCGTCATGCCCACGTCGTACGGGTTGTCCGGCTCGACGTCCTGCTTGGAGCGCAGCGTGTGGACGATCGGCGCGCCGAGGGCGTCGGCGAGCTGCAGGAGCTCGGGCTGGGCGCCCGCCGCCCCCGCGCCGGCCAGGATGGTCACGCGCTCCGCGTCGTCCAGGACGGCGGCCAGCCGCGCGAGCTCGTCGTCGGACGGGAGCACCCGCGGGCGCGCGGCGCGCACGCCGGTCACGGTCTCGTCCGCCGCGTCGGCGAGCGCGACGTCCCCGGGGATGACCAGCACGCCGACGCCGCGGAGCTCCACCGCGGCCTGCATCGCGGTGCGCAGCACGCGCGGCATCTGCACGGCCTGAGCGGCGTACTCGACGTAGACCGAGCACTCACGGAACAGCTCGGTCGGGTGGGTCTCCTGGAAGTAGCCCGAGCCGATCTCGGAGGTCGGGATCTGCGCCGCGATCGCGAGGACGGGGACGCCCGAGCGCTGCGCGTCGTACAGCCCGTTGATCAGGTGGAGGTTGCCCGGGCCGCACGAGCCGACGCACACCGCGAGCTCGCCGGTGACCGCGGCCTCGGCGCTCGCGGCGAACGCCGCCGCCTCCTCGTGCCGGACGTGCACCCACTCGATGCCGGAGCCGCGCAGCGCGTCCGTGAAGCCGTTGAGCGAGTCGCCGGGGATGCCGTAGACCCGCCGGACCCCGGAGGCGGCGAGCGTGGCGACGATGTTCTCGGCGACGGTGGTCATGCGGGCGGCTCCTCCGGTGGGCAGTCGGGCTCGTCCTCCAGCGTGCGGCACCCCGCGGCGATCCGCGCGGGCTGACGGGGCGGCGGCGGAGTCAGCGGCGAGGCGAGGGCCGGTGCGGTCGCGCGCCGGGCCCGCGCGACGGACGATGCCGTCACACGTCACCGGCGGGAGAGGGTTGTCATGATCACGGTGGTCCGCGAGGTCCGGAGCTCCCCGGACGCCGTCCTGGCGATCCTGGCCGACGGGTGGACGTACGCGGCCTGGGTGGTCGGCGCGTCACGCATCCGCGAGGTCGACGCGGCGTGGCCCGCGCCGCGCGCCCGGATCGGCCACTCCGTGGGGCTGTGGCCCGCGGTCCTGGACGACGAGACCGTCGTGGAGCGGTGGGTTCCCGACCGCGGCATCGAGCTGCTGGCACGCGCCTGGCCGGCGGGGGAGGCACGGATCCGGATCGAGGTGGCGCCCCGGGGCGACGGGTGCGTGGTGCGGATGGAGGAGGACGCCGTCAGCGGGCCGGGGCGCTGGATCCCGCGCCCTCTGCGCGCGGCGGCGCTGACGACACGGAACCGGGAGACCCTCGCCCGTCTGGCGCTGCTCGCCGAGCGCCGCTCGAGCTCGTAGCGGTCCCGCCCGTCGACGTGGGCACCCCGCCGGCGGCTAGTCGTCGGTGCGTGACCCGAGCGCGACCTCGCCCTCGCGGCGGAGCGCGTTGCGGGCGATCACCTGCTGCCAGGTCGCAGCGCGCTCGGCCCGGCCGCGCCCGACGAACGAGACCGCCCAGTGCAGCAGCGTCGTCAACCGGTTCTTGAACCCGACGAGGTAGAACAGGTGCACGCCGAGCCACAGCGCCCACGCCGGCAGCCCGGCGACCTCGATGCGCCCGACCTTCGCGACCGCGAAGAACCTCGACACCGTCGCCATGCTGCCCTTGTCGTGGTAGACGAAGGGCTCCCCGTGCGGCTCGCCGGCGACGTGCCGGCGGATCTGGTCGGCCGCGTGCTCGCCGCTCTGCATCGCGACCTGCGCGACGCCCGGCAGGTCGTCCAGGCTCATCAGGTCGCCGATGACGTAGACGTTCGGGTAGCCCGGCAGCGTGCACGACGGGGTGACCTTGACCCGGCCCGCCCGGTCCACCTCGGACCCCGCCCGCTCGGCGAGCACGCGCCCGAGCGGTGCGCCCTGCACCCCGGCCGCCCAGACCTTGCTCGACGAGGGGATGCGCTGCTGCTCGCCGTCCGTGCCCTCGACCGTGACCGCCTCGTCGTCGACGTCGACGACCTTCCAGCCCGTCCAGATCTCGACGCCCATGTCCTCGAGCTGCTCGGTGGCGGCCGCGCTGAGCCGCTCGGGGTACCCGGGCAGGACGTGCGGCACCGGGTCGACCAGGAGCACGCGGGCGCGTCGCGGGTCGATGCTCCGGAACTGGCCGGGCAGCACCCGGTGCGCGAGCTCGGCGACCTGCCCCGCCATCTCGACGCCCGTGGGGCCCGCGCCGATCACGACGAACGTGAGCAGCCGGTCCACCGCGGCCTCGTCCCGCTCGAGCTCGGCGAGCTCGAAGGCGCCGTAGATGCGCCCGCGGACCTCGAGCGCGTCGTCCAGGCTCTTGAGCCCGGGCGCGTGGTCCGCGAACTCGTCGTGCCCGAAGTACGACTGGCCGGCACCGGCGGCCACGACGAGCGAGTCGTAGTGCGTCCGCGTCTCACCCACCGGGGAGCGGTGGACCACCTCCTGCGCCTCGAGGTCGACGTCCTCGACCACGCCCAGCAGCACGCGCGCGTTGCGCTGGCGTCGCAGCACGTCGCGGGTCGCGGGGGCGACCTCGCCCGACGAGAGGACGCCCGTGGCGACCTGGTAGAGCAGCGGCTGGAACAGGTGGTGGTTGGTCCCGCTGATGACGGTGACGCGCACCGGCGCGTCGCGCAGCGCCCGCGCCGTGAACAACCCGCCGAACCCGGACCCGACGATCACCACGTCGTGCGGTCGACCAGACATCGCTCTCCTCGCTTCCACGTGGGACCGGGCGGGCGGCGCCGGCGCCCGCCGCTGCGGGCACGCGCCACCCCGTCCTGCACGACCGTACGAGCCGAGGGCGGCGGGCGCGCGACGAAGCCGCCGCGACCGCGTCGGGATCGACCCCGTGCTCGACGCCGCGCTCGACGGCTTGCTCGACGGCTTGCTCGACGGCTTGCTCGACGGCTTGCTCGACGGCTTGCTCGACGGCGAACGCCGCCCGACGCGCGCCCGCGCCGCGGCCCGGCGACGATGACGGGATGACCCCACGCGCGCTGCCCACGGTGTCGGTCGTCGTGCCCGCCCTCGACGACGCGCCGGCGCTGGCCCGGTGCCTGCAGGCCCTCGCGGGGCAGACCGTCGCGCCGCTCGAGGTGGTCGTCGTCGACAACGGGTCCTCGGACGCGACCGCGGCCGTGGCGCGCGCGGCGGGCGCCCGCGTGGTCGACGAGCCGCGCCGCGGCATCCCCGCCGCGGCGGCGGCGGGCTACGACGCCGCGGTGGGCGACGTCATCGGCCGGCTCGACGCCGACTCGGTGCCGGCGCCGGACTGGGTCGAGCGCGTCGCGACGACCTTCGCACGCGACCCCCGGTGCGCCGCCGTGACCGGGACGGGCCGGTTCGTCGACCTGCCCGCCGTCGTGGGCCCGGCCGCCATGACGGTCTACCTGGGTGCGTACTACGTGCTCGGCGGCCTCGCCGTGGGCGGCACCACGCTCTGGGGCTCGTCGATGGCGCTGCGTCGCGGTGCGTGGCGCGAGGTCCGCCGGGACGTGACGCGCAGCGACGCCGAGGTCCACGACGACCTGGACCTCGCGTTCGCGCTCGGCCCGCGCCGGCGCGTCCGCCTCGAGCGCGGCCTGCGGGTCGGCGTGTCCGCCCGCTCGCTGCGCGGCGGCAGCCAGCTCGCCCGACGGTTCGCGCGCGCGGGCCGGACCCTGCGGCGCAACTGGCGGCGCCAGCCGCCCTGGACCCGGTGGCGGGTCCGGCTGTCCGGCTGAGGTCCGTGGTGCGTCGCCCGGGCGCCGTCCCCGGCGCGCGAGGCCCCGCGCCCTCCGACACACTCGAGGTGACCGGCGTCGGACGGGGAGCGGGGAGCACTCGATGAGCATGCTGCGCACGAAGTCGATCGAGCAGTCCCTGGCGGACGCCGACGAGCCGGAGTACCAGCTCAAGCGGACCCTGTCGGCGCTCGACCTGGTGGTCTTCGGGGTCGGCGTGGTGATCGGCGCCGGCATCTTCACGCTGACCGGACGGGCGGCGCACGACGTCGCCGGGCCGGCCATCGTGCTGTCCTTCGTCATCGCCGCCGTCTGCTGCGGGCTCGCGGCCATGTGCTACGCCGAGTTCGCCTCGAGCGTGCCGGTCTCGGGCTCGGCCTACACCTTCAGCTACGCGTCGCTGGGGGAGCTGCTGGCCTGGATCATCGGCTGGGACCTCATCCTCGAGATGTTCCTGGGCGCGAGCGTCGTGGCGCAGGGGTGGAGCGCGTACCTGGGCTCGCTCGCCGAGAACCTGGGCTGGTCGATCCCCGAGTCGATCGGCTACGGCGGCGTCGTGGACGTGCCGGCCGTGCTGCTGGTCCTGGTGCTGGGCGGCCTCATGACCCTCGGCATCAAGGAGTCGATGCGGGTCAACCTGGTGCTGGTCGGGCTCAAGCTGTTCATCGTGCTGTTCGTGATCTTCGCCGGGATCGGCTTCATCTCCTCCGCGAACTACAGCCCGTTCATCCCGCCTGCCCAGGAGCCGGCGGCCGCCAGCGGGCTCACGCAGCCGCTGGTCCAGGCGCTGCTCGGGTTCGAGCCCACCACGTTCGGCGTCGGCGGGATCGTCGCCGGCGCCGCGCTCGTCTTCTTCGCGTACATCGGGTTCGACGTCGTCGCGACGACCGCGGAGGAGACCCGGAACCCGAAGCGCGACCTGCCGATCGGGATCATCGGCTCGCTCGTCATCTGCACGGTGCTGTACTGCGCCGTCGCGGTCGTCGTGACGGGCATGGTCCCGTACGACGAGCTCGACCCCGAGGCGGCGCTCGCCAACGCCTTCGCGGTGCACGGGGCGGAGGGCATGGCGACGATCATCTCGGCCGGCGCCGTCGCGGGCCTGACGACGGTGGTGCTCACGCTCATGATCGGCGCGTCCCGGGTGATGTTCGCCATGAGCCGGGACCACCTGCTGCCCGCCGGTCTGGCCAAGGTGCACCCGCGGTTCCGCACCCCGTGGGTCATCACGGCGATCGTCACGGGGATCACCGCGCTGGTCGCCGGCCTGACACCCGTCGGCGTGCTGGAGCAGATGGTCAACATCGGCACGCTGTCCGCGTTCGTCATGGTCAGCATCGGCGTGATCGTGCTGCGCCGGACCCGGCCGGACCTCCCGCGTGCGTTCCGGGTGCCGTGGGTGCCGGTCCTGCCGATCCTGTCCGCCCTGATCTGCCTCTACCTCATGCTGAACCTCTCGGTCGAGACCTGGCTGCGGTTCCTGGTGTGGCTCGCGATCGGGTTCGCGATCTACTTCTTCTACTCGCGCAGCCACTCGCGCCTGGCGGGCACCGACCGTCACGCCCGGGTACAGCCCCCGACCTGACCCCTCCCCACACCACACCCCCGCGAGCGCGGACACCGGCACGCGAGCGCGGACGAAGAGCGGGTGCGTTCGGTCCGCATCGTCCGCACTCGGCGGTGGGTGGGGTGTGGAGTGGTGGGTGGGGGGACGGGTGGTGGGGGTCGCCCGGGTGCCGTGGGATGATTTCCCGGAGCGACCGTGTTATCGCATCGGAGGCCGCCGCAGCGGCGGCCCCGCGTCCCCGGGAGACACATCCACGTGAGCACGACCCTGACCGAGCGCCGCGCCGTCGACCTGCACCGGGTCGCCAGCGCGCTCTGTCGCGCCACGTCCGGCTGCTGAGCCTCTGAGGCGGCGTCGCCGCCCCGGCTCCCCGCGCCGTCCCGGACGGTCCTCGCGCCGTCACCCGCCCGTCCGCCGGGCGTCCGCGTCCGCCTCGCCGGGCGCCGCCCGCCCGCTCGTCGGGCCGTCTCCCGCCACCCCGGGTGGCCCGTCCGTCCTGACCGTGCCACGGCCTCGTCGTGCGCCCCTGAAAGGTTCCCCGTGACCGACACGTCCACGAAGCCCGCCCGCCGGCTGCGCTTCCCCTCCTTCACCGTCCAGGTCCTGCTGGGCCTCGGCCTGGGCATCCTGCTCGGCTGGGTCGCCCTGCAGATGGGCCCCGCCGCGGACGGCGAGGCCAACTGGCTGACCACGACGCTCGACACGATCGGCTCGTCGTTCGTCACCCTGCTCAAGGCGATCGTGCCGCCGCTCGTGTTCCTCGCGATCGTCGCGTCGATCGCGAACCTCCGGAACGTCACCAACGCCGCGCGCCTCGCGTGGCAGACGATCCTGTGGTTCGCCATCACCGCGGCGATCTCGGTGAGCGTGGGCATCGGCCTGGGCCTGCTGCTCAAGCCGGGCTCGTCGGCCTCGCTCGACCCGGCGCAGGGCGAGGCGCCCCCCGGGTCCGGCTCGTGGCTCGACTTCCTCAACGGCCTGATCCCCGGCAACGCACTCGGCCTGGGTGCGTCGACGCAGCTGCAGGACGACGGCAGCGCCGAGACCTCGATCTCCTTCAACGTGCTACAGATCGTTGTCGTCGCGCTCGTCGTCGGCATCGCGGCCCTCAAGACCGGCCGCTCGGCCGAGCCGTTCCTGGCGTTCAACCGCTCGGCGCTCGCCGTGGTCCAGAAGGTGCTGTGGTGGATCATCCGCCTGGCGCCGCTCGGCACGCTGGGCCTCATCGGCAAGGCCGTCGCGACCTACGGCTGGGACCTGCTCGAGCCGCTGAGCACCTACGCGCTGGCGATCTACCTGGGCCTCGCGATCGTCCTGTTCGTCGTCTACCCCGTGATCCTGCGGACCAACGGCCTGCGCGTGCTGAGCTACTTCCGTGGCGCGTGGCCCGCGATCCAGCTCGCGTTCGTGTCGCGCTCGTCCATCGGCACGCTGCCCGTCACGCAGCGGGTCGTGGAGCGCAACCTCGGCGTGCCGTCCGGGTACGCCTCGTTCGCCGTGCCGCTGGCCGCGACGACGAAGATGGACGGCTGCGCCTCGATCTACCCGGCGATCTCCGCGATCTTCGTGGCTCAGATCTTCGGCATCGACCTGTCGCTCGGCGACTACCTGCTGATCGCGTTCGTGTCGGTCGTCGGCTCGGCGGCGACCGCCGGGCTCACCGGCGCCGTGGTCATGCTGACCCTGACGCTGTCCACGCTCGGCCTCCCGCTCGCGGGGGTCGGCCTGCTCCTCGCGATCGACCCGATCCTCGACATGGGCCGCACGGCCGTGAACGTCGCGGGCCAGGCCCTGGTGCCGACCGTCGTGGCCAAGCGCGAGGGGATCCTCGACCTCGAGCGCTATGCGTCCGCGTCGGCCGAGGACCTGTTCTCGGACGAGCCGGAGATCGACGCCGCGGCGGTCGACGCAGCGGCGGACGGGGGGTCGCGCGACGGCGTGCGCGAGCCGGTCACCGTCGGCTGACGCCCCGGCACTCGACCCGGAGCGCCCTTCGTCGGGCGCACGACGCAGCGAGGCCCCGGTCGCGGTAGCGGCCGGGGCCTCGTGCTGTCCGGGCCTCGTGGGCCGGGGGACCGGACACCTCGCGGCGGGACCGAGTTGTGAGCCAGGGAACCGCCGCGAGGCGCCGTCGTCGCCCCGCTGGTAACTAGTACCTGCGGTACGACCTAACGATTGCAGCATGCGTCCGACAAGACTCACCCGGGACTTTGGTCCCGGGCGGAAGGGGGTCGGCCTGCGGTATGTCGGTCCCGTCCGATTGCCCCCGGTTGGGGTTCGCGGACGCGGTGTGCAGGTTCTGTGACCGGCGGCCGGGAACGGTTTCGGAGTTGTCGGCGTTCAGCATCGTGGAGGGAGTCGCCCTGGGTGGCGGCACGGCGCGGAGCGCGTAACCTTCCACAGGCCGCGTCGCGCGGTCGCGACGAGCTAGGAGACGAAGTGGTCGATTCCGGAGAGATCCGCGTCGAGGCGGGGCCCGGGACGACCGTCGTCCGGTTGGTGGGGGAGATCGACGTCGCACTGCGCGAGCAGGCGAGCCTGTCGATGGCGACGGCGCTGACAGGCGTCGACCCGATCGTGGTCGACTCCACGGACGCCCGGTTCGTCGACTCGTCCGGGATCGCGTTCGTGATGCAGATGAAGCGCGCCGCCGACGAGGCCGGGCTCGACCTGTCCCTGCGCGACCCCCACCGGGTGCTGCGCGACGTGCTCGAGATCATCGGGGCGTCCGGACTGCTGCGCGACGCGGACGAGGAGCCGGCGCCCGTCGGCTGAGGCCCCAGGCCCGGGTGGGCGCACACCGCCCAACACCCTGGCAAGCCCGCGCCATGCGCGGGCAACGTCCGCGCGCGCCGGACCACGAGCGCGCCAGGACTGCGCCACGGATCCGCCGGGTGTGCGCGAGGGCACACCCGCCGAGCGGGTGAGACGCGGAAAAAGATGCAGGTCAGCGCCAGTCGTAACGATACGATTCTGCATGGCGCCACGATCGGCCGGTACGAGCCAGGACGCCCCGAACCCCCGCCCAGCACCACCATCGGAGCATCACCATGGCCAAGGTCCTCACGGCCGGCCGCCCCTGGCGCGTCATCCTCCTGTTCGCGATCCCGCTGCTCGTCGGCAACGTCGTCCAGCAGCTCTACCAGGTCGCGGACGCCTTCATCGTCGGCCGCACCCTCGGCGTCGACGCGCTCGCGGCCGTCGGCTCGACCGGGAGCCTGCTCTTCCTGCTCATCGGCTTCGCCTGGGGCATGACCTCGGGCTTCGCGATCCCGACGGCGCAGGCGTTCGGCGCGGGCGACGCGGCGGGGGTCCGCCGGTCCGTGGCCACGGGCGCGGTGCTGACGGCCGTCGCCAGCGTCGTGATCACGACGATCGCCGTCGCCTTCACCGGCCCCGCGCTCGAGCTGCTGCAGACGCCGGCGGAGCTGGTGCCGGAGGCGCACACCTTCGCCGTCGTGAGCTTCGCGGGCGCGGTCACCACGATGTTCTTCAACTTCCTCGCGTCGATCATCCGGGCCATCGGCGACTCGCGGACGCCCCTCGTCTTCCTCGCCGTGAGCTGCGTGCTGAACGTCGCGCTCGTCGTGCTGCTCGTCAGCGGGCTGGGCACGGGCGTGGGCGGTGCCGCGTTCGCGACCGTCGTCTCCCAGGGCGTCTCGGTCGCGCTGTGCCTGTGGTTCGTGCGCCGGCGGGTGCCCGCGCTGCACGTCCGCCGCGCCGACTTCCGGATCACGCGCGACGACCTGGCGCGTCACCTGCGCCTCGGCCTGCCGATGGGGTTCCAGGCGTCGATCATCGCCATCGGGGCGCTCGCCGTGCAGCTGCGGCTCAACGAGCTCGGTGCCGACGCGGTCGCGGCGTACACCACGGCCGCGCGCGTGGACGGGCTCGCGGTCGCGCTGCTCGCCTCGCTCGGGCTCGCGGTGTCGACCTTCGTCGCGCAGAACCTGGGCGGCGGTCGGCCGGACCGCATCAGGCGGGGCGTCGTGCAGGGCGTGTGGATGTCGGTCGCGGGCTCGGTCGCGCTCGGCGCGGTCCTCATCGCGGGCGGCGCCCGCATCGTCGAGCTCTTCGTCGGGCCGGGGGAGCAGCAGGTGGTCGACATGGCCGCGCAGTTCCTTACCGTGAACGGCGCGCTGTACAGCGTCCTCGGCGTGCTCTTCGTGCTCCGCGGCGCGCTGCAGGGCCTCGGCAACGCCGCGGTCCCGACCGTCTCGGGGATCGTCGAGCTCGTCATGCGGGTCGCCGCGGCCTTCGTGCTCGGCGCGGCCTTCGGCTACGCCGGCGTGGTGTGGGGCAACCCGCTCGCGTGGATCGGTGCCGTGCTGGTCCTGGTTCCCGCGTACGTGCGCGCCCACCGTGCGCTCGGCCGGGCGACGACGAGCGCCCCCGACCGCGCACGCGCCGCCGACGAGCTGCCCGGCTTCGAGTCGCCGGTCGTCGAGGGACCGGTCGAGGGCTCGCTCGTCGCCGAGGCCGTGGTCCCGCACCCGCGCGGGCCCGGCGTCGACGAGCACGACGAGCACCACGAGCACGACGAGACCAGCGCCGCCCGACCTCAGCTCGTCGGCCGCTGACCCACGCCGGCCCCAGCGCCGCGCGCTCGTGATCCCTCCGGCTCTGAGCGCTCAGAGCCGGAGGGATCACTGTCGAGGGATCACTGTCGAGGGATCACTGTCCCGGCGGTGGTCGGGGGCTAGCGGGGCGGGGGGTCTCCCGGAGTCGGCCGTCGGGGCCGAGCTCGAGGACGCGGTCGAGGGCCAGGCGGCGTAGGAATGCGTCGTCGTGGCTGGTCACCAGGAGCGCCCCGCGGTAGGACGTGAGCGCCTCGACCAGCTGGTCGACCGTCGGCAGGTCGAGGTCGTTCGTCGGCTCGTCGAGGACCAGGAGCTGCGGCGGCGGGTCGGCGAGCAGCAGGCGGGCCAGCGCGACGCGGAACCGCTCACCACCCGACAACGTCCCGACGGGCCGGTGGACGGTGTCCCCGCGCAGCAGCAGCCGGGCGAGCCGGTTGCGCAGCTCGCGGTCCGGCACGTCCGGGGCGGCCGCCCGCACCACCTCCAGCGCGCTCGCCTCGTCGTCCAGGTGCGACGAGCGCTGCGGCAGGTACCCGACGCGGTCCGTCAGCAGGCGCCCCGGCCCCGTGCCGCGGACGAGGCCCTCCAGCAGCGTGGTCTTGCCCACGCCGTTCGGGCCGACGAGCGCCACGCGCTCCGGTCCCTGGACGACGACGGGCGCGACACCCGCGAGGTCGGCCTCGGCCGGCGCGCCCCGTCGCCCCGCGACGTCGAGGAGCACCGGCAGCTCCGCGAGGCGTCGGCCGCGCGGGACCCCGGGGTCGACCACGTCCAGGCGGACGGACTCGTCCTCCCGCACGCGCTGCGCCGCGGCGTCCGCGGCCTCACGGGCGTCCGCGACCTTGCCGTCGAGCGCGCGCCGGTGCCGGCCGGCGGTGGCCTGCGCCTGCGCGGCCCAGGCGTTCAGCACGATCGGGGCGGCCCGGGCGTTCTCCGCCATGGTCCGGCCGACGCGGGCACGCCGCGCGAGCTTGGTCTCGGCCTCGACGCGCTGCCGCCGCTCGACCCGCACCCGCTGCTCGGCCGTGCGCGCCGCCTGGACGGCGGCCGCCTGCTCGATCTCCAGCTGCGCGCGCCACGAGGAGTACGCCCCGCCGTGCACCGTCAGCCGGTGCGCGTACAGCTCGGCGGTCTCGTCCATCTCGTCGAGCAGCGCGGTGTCGTGCGAGACGACGACGAGCGTGCCCGGCCACCCGCGGACCAGCTCGCGCACGACCGCGCGCGCGGCGCGGTCGAGGTTGTTGGTCGGCTCGTCGAGGAGGGTCAGCGCGGCGCGGCGCAGCCGCAGCCCGGTCACGGCGACCAGGACGGCCTCGCCGCCGGAGAGCGTGTCCGCGGGGCGATCGAGGTCGGCCGCACCCAGCCCGAGCGGGCGCAGCGCGTCGGCGGCGCGGGACTCGACGTCCCAGTCGTCGGCGACCGCGTCGAAGTGGTGCACCGCGACGTCGCCCGACTCGATCGCACGCAGCGCGTCGAGCGGACCGGCGACACCGAGCAGGTCGGCCACGCGCCGGGAGCCGTCGAGGGCGACGGACTGGGGGAGGTAGGCGACGTCGTCCGGCGCGAGGACGCTGCCCGACGTGGGCTCCAGGAGCCCGGCGGCGAGCCGCAGCAGCGTGGACTTGCCGGAGCCGTTGGCCCCGACGAGGCCCGTGCGGCCGGTGCCGAACGTGCCGGTCACGCGGTCGAGCGTGACGGTGCCGTCGGGGCGGACCAGGGTGGCGTCGGCGAACGCGAGAGGGGTCGGTGAGGTCATGCAGGGCTCCGGAGGGTCGGCGGGGTGCGCGCGACCGTCAGCCCTCGGCCGCCCGGAGCGGGCGGCGGGGCGGGGTCAGCGCGCGGGACGCGGCGCGGACCGGTTGCCCGTCATGATCACGACCTTCGTTCGACGGCAAGGACACGGCACCCTCGCACGGAGCGTGCGGCGGCGCCACGGTATTTCCGGACGCGGACGGGGCCGCCCGGGTGGTCCCGGACGGCCCCGCCTGTCGTCGCGCTGCGGCTCAGCGCACCGTGAGCGACACCCTCGTCGTCGACACGGCGACCGTGGTGCTGCCCGCGTAGGTCGCCACCACCGTGTACGCACCCCGGCCGAGGCGGGGGAGCGCGACGCGGTAGGCGCCGCCGTCGAGCGTCGCGGTCGCGGCGTGCGCGACCGCGCCGGACGCCGTCAGGACGCGGACCCGCACGGTGCCCTTCGGGTACACGCCCACGCCCTTCACGCGGCCGGTGAGCACCGCAGAGGTCGTCGGCGTGACGCTGGACGACGAGAGCCGCGCGGTCGTCGTCGACGCCGCCCGTCGCACCGTCGTCGTGAGCAGCGTCGCTCCCGGCCGGACGGTGCTGCTGCCCTGGTACTTCACGCGGAACGTGAAGGACCCCGGCGTGAGCCCCGGCGGCAGGTCGAACCGCGCGACCCCGTGCGAGAGCGTCGCGACCCGCACCATCCCGTTGGTCACGCCCGTGAGCGTGACCTTCCCGGAGGCGTCCCCGGCAGGCGCGCCCACGTTCACCGTGAGCCGGCCCGCCGTGCCGTGCCGCAGCGGCGTGACGCTCGCGGTGACGAGCGGCACCACCTTGGCGACGTTCACCCGCAGCGCGCCGAGCGTCGCGGGGGCGGTCTCGTCGTCACCGAGGTACGCGACGACGAGCGTGTGCCTCGCCCGGCTCAGCGTCGCGGGCAGCGGCACGCGTGCCTTGCCCGCGGCATCGAGCGTCGCCGTGCCGAGCACGGCCGACCCCTCGCGCACCTGCACCGTCCCGGTGGGGACCGGGCCGGCCGACGCGACCCGCACCGTGACGGTGCCGGCCGTGCCGTAGGTGAGCGACGGCCGCGCGGCGGTCACGGTCGCCGCGTGCGGCTCCGGGTCCACGGCGGGGTCCGTCTCGGGGTCCGTCGCCGGGTCCACGGGTGCGGCCGGCGGGTCGATCCCGGCGTCCGCGTCGCCCGGGACGGGGTACTCCGCCACGTAGGACGGGATGGTGTCCGACGAGAACTGGCGCTCGCCGACCCCGTTGACCACGTGCTCGAAGATGCCCTCGCCACCCAGCGAGACCGTGAGCATGTGGTGCAGCCGCACGCCGGGCTCGCCCTTCGGGACCTCGAAGCCGCCGTCGACCGTGATCTCCTCCTCCTCGGTGTCCGAGGTGAAGTTGGAGTACGACCCCAGGCCCCACGCCTCGTGCTGCGTGACGCCCTCGTCCACCTTGTACGCCGCCCAGCCCTGGACCTCGTCGTGGTCCCAGGACTCCTGGTCCGGGACGTCGTACGGCAGCTCGTTCTGGTAGAAGACCGTGCGGCCGTTCTCGCCCTTCCAGAGGGTGTTGTACTTCTGGTAGTGCTCGACGAACAGGCCGTAGGCGGCCACGTCGTCACCGTTCACGACGAGCCCGTAGTCGGACGTGTTCTCGTCCCACCCGATGCCCTCGCCGTGGTCGCCGCGCCAGGACCACAGGTGGTCGACGATCGTGTCGTCCGCGTTGACCACCATGGCCGCCTTGACCTTGCCCGCGACCGGGCCGCCGACGCGCATGTACACGTCGCTCAGCACGACCGGGTCGTCGCCGTGATCCGTGTGCACGCCCTTGTCGCCCACGACGAGCAGGGCGGGCGACTCGGTGACCGCGGCGTCGAACAGGATCCCGGCGACCCGGGAGCCGGCGGCGGCGTCGGCCACGTGCATGCCGAAGCTGTCGCCGGTCGGGATGATCGTGGCGAGGCCCAGGCCCAGCACGACCGTGCCGGGGCGGGTCACCTGGATCGTCTCGTCCATCTCGTACACGCCCGGCGTGAGCAGGACGTTCTTGCCCCCGGCCAGCGCCGCGTTGACCTCGGCCGCGGTGGCGCCGGGCTGCACGACGGTGAAGTCGGTCAGGGGGAGCGACTCGCCGTCCGTGGCGTCCGTGCCGTCCGACCAGGTGGTCCCGGTGGTGCCGTCGCGCAGCGCGGGGACGAACACCGACCAGTCGGCGGCGTCCTCCTCGTCGTCGCCCGACAGGTACAGGAACGGCTTCTCGGCCAGCTTGCCCGTGTGCTCGAGCGCCGTCTGCGGCGGCGTCGGCCACGCGGGCACCGTGTCCGGGAGCATCGCGGTGGGCGAACCCGGCGCGTCACCCGTCGAGACCTTGCCCTCGACGCCCGAGTACACGAAGTTCCACACGCCGCCGGCCCACGTGCCGACCTCGCTGTCGCGGGTGTACCACTGCTGCTGCGTCCAGGACTTCACGTACCCCGAGACCTTGGAGTCCGCGATGAAGCCTCCCGACGCCCAGCCGTACCGGCCCGAGTCGAGCAGCAGGTCGCCCTCCACGTTCACGCGACGCAGCGGCGCGGCCTGCGAGACGGCCCACCGGCCGACCCCGCCGTCCGGTGCGTACGTGAGGTTCTCGGCCGAGCGCCAGAAGTTCTGCGTGGCGTTCATGCCGAACCACTCCGCGTCGACCCAGTCGGCGCCGGAGATCGTCACGTCGGTCGGGTCCAGCCCGGCCCCCGCGAGCGAGGTGTAGAAGCCGACGCGGGCGTCGACCGTGTACTCGCCGGGCTTGAAGAAGAGCTGCCAGCGGCCGGTGCCGAACTGGTCGGTCTCCTGGTCGGCGAACACCGAGTCCATCACCGCCTGGATGTCCTTGCCGTCCATCGACGGGTCGAACACGAGCACGTGGTCACCCAGCAGGCTCGTCGTCGGCAGGACCACCTGGCGCGGCTCGAAGACCTCGAGGTCCCACATCGACACCCCGAACTGCGTGCCGCGGGTGACCGCGAGGATCCGGACGTACCGCGCCGTGACGGCGTCGAACCGCGAGACGTGCGGGCCGCTGCCCGTCACGCCGCGCACCTGCGCCGCGGTGGTCCAGTCGGTGCCGTTCGTCGAGACGAGCACGTCGTAGTCGCGCGCGAACGCCTCCTCCCAGTACGGCTTGACGCCGCAGACCTGGGTGGTGGTGCCGAGGTCGACCTGGAGCCACTCGCCGTCCCGGCCCACCCAGTTGCCGGAGCCCGGCGGGACCTCCTGCGTGCCCGAGTCCCAGCGCGCCCAGACGTTGTTGTTGACGGCGTCGTTGCCGTTGCCGTGCGACGCCGTCGCGGTCACGCTCGTCGCGTTGACGAGGTCGCGGCCGCAGACCAGCTGGGCACCGGACGGGACGCCCGAGCCGGAGAGCACCTGCATCTCGTAGAACGAGTAGCCGAACGTGCTACCGCGGTGGATGCCCTGCATCCGCACGTAGCGCGCGCTCGTCTCGTCGAACGTCACCGTGTGCGTGCCCGCCGACTGCCCGCGCTGCTGGGCCACCGTGGTCCAGGTGTCGCCGTCCGACGAGACCTGCACGTCGTAGTCCTTGCCGTAGGCCTGGCCCTCCCAGAACAGCTTGACCTGGTGCACCGGGTAGGACCGGCCGAGGTCGACCTGGTACCACTCGTCGTCCTTGCCGTTCCACGAGCCGTCGAGCGCGCTGCCCCACTTGGTGGACATGCTGCCGTCCACGCCGTTGGCGGCCGGGTCCTGCGCGGACGAGGCCGTGGCGGTCGCGTGCAGGGCGACGTTGGTGCCCGCCGCGTCCGTGACCGTCACCGACAGCGGCGCGTACGCGACGTTGCCGTGGCCGTCGGTCGCGGTGAGGTAGACCTTCCAGACGCCCGCGTCGGCCGGGGCCGTGACCGTCCAGGTGCCGGCGCCGTCCGTGACGCCGCCCGTCGCGACCGCGGGCGTGAGCGAGCCGTCGCCCGTGGCGTAGTTGCCGGACTGCCGGACCTGCACCGCGACGTCGTCGTCCTCGGGGTCCGCGACCGTGGCCGTGACCTGGAACGTCGAGCCGCTGGTGACGGCCGAGGTGGGACCGGTGACGGCCGTGACCGTCGGCGGCCGGTTGCCGTCCGCCGCCGCGCCGCCGTACGCCTGCGCGACCGCGTACCAGGACGCGCGCCGCTGCTCGCCCGGGAACAGGTTGAACCACACGCCGCCGAAGTCGGTCTCGGTGCCGAAGTGGAACATCGTCGCGCCCAGCGCGACGCCCTCGTGGGACTGGATCTCCGCCCACGCGTCGAGGTACGCCTGCGCCTTGGCGGCGTCGGACGGCTCGGACGGCTTGCCCGTCCAGTCCGCGTCGGTCTCCCACTCGCCCCGCGGTCCGGTCTCGGTGACCACGTAGGGGACGGTGTAGCCGCCGTCCTGCCACGCCTGCTGCACGCCGTCGAGCGCGCCGTACGCGTTGATCGCGTACAGGTCGAGCGACGGGGCCTCGGCCTGGAGGTACGGCCACGCGCCGACCCACGCGTCCGTCGAGGTGACGGGGTGGTTGGGGTCGATCGCCTTCACGTCCTGCGCGAGCTCCTCGACGAAGGCCGCGTAGGCGTGCCGCTGGTCCTCGAGCTCCGCACCCGAGTAGCAGCTCTGCAGGCCCAGCAGGGACTCGTTGCCGAGGCTCCACATGAGCACGCCGTCGTGGTCCGCGTACTGCGCCACGTACGTCGCGACGTCGTCGCGCACGTCGTCGAGGTAGCCGTCCGTGCCCGCGACGAAGTCCGGGCAGCCGCCCGAGCCAGGGCCGCCGCCGGGCTGGATCCAGAAGCCCGCGATCACGCGGATGCCGTGCGCGGCGGCCGCGTCGAGCAGGACCTGCGAGCCGGCGTCCGTGCCCCAGGTGCGGATGGTGTTCACGCCCAGGCCGACGAGGTCGTCGAGGTACTCGTCGAGCTTCGCGGCGCTGATCGCGCCCGCGCCGCTCGTCGTCGGGCCCCACGTGAGGCCCTTGACCGTGTACGGCTCGCCGTCGACGTACAGGTCCCAGTCGCCGTAGCTGCCGACGACCTCGACCGTGCGCCCGGTCGGGTCCGTCGGCGTCCCGACCTCGACCGAGCCGTAGACCTCCAGCTCCCAGAGCGAGTAGCCGTAGGCGGTGGTGCGCTGCGTGCCGTGCATCCGCAGGTAGCGGCCCTCCGCGGTGCCGCCGTCGGGGGTGACGGTGTCGACCGCGTTGGCGGCGTACGGCGCGTCGGTGGTGGTGTGCACGGTCGTCCAGGTCTCGCCGTCGGCGGAGACGTCGAGCGTGTAGTCCTGGGCGCGCGCGGTCTCCCACCGCAGCACGACCTGCGAGATCGTCGCGACCTTGCCGAGGTCGACCTGGATGGACTGCGGGTCGGCGCTGGCGCTCTCCCAGCGGGTGGTGGTGCTGCCGTCGAACGCCTTCGCGGCGTCGCCGGACGTCGCGGTGGCCGGCTTGCCCTGCGAGAGCAGGACGGGCGCGTCGGCGGCGCTCGCGGGGGAGGCGATCGCGATGCCGACGGTGGTGAGGGTGGTCGCGGTCAGGGCCGCGGCGGTCAGGGCGGCCGTGAGCCGGCGCCAGGGTGTCGCGGGTCGGGCTGTCGCGGGTCGGGTGGTCAGGGCTGGTGGGGCTGTCATCGGTCCTCCAGACGTCCGGTCGGCGTTGACCGGGTGCGATGCCGCTCGTCGTCGAGCGGCGGTCCTGCAGGTGGTGCACGCTCGTAGAGCGCTCTCTGACCGTGGCGCGAGCAGTATGGCGCCGTCCTGGACGCCCGCACAAGAGAGCGCTCTACGAGGCACCCGCCCGGCCCAACCCCACCGACCGCCCACCCGCCGACCCAGCGATTGCCCCTGGCCCGGGGGCGGGGGGCCAGAGCGATGGCGGGGTGGGGGCGGTGGTTAGGGTGGGGCGCATGTCTCTCGCCAGTCGTCGTCGTCAGGGGCGGGCATCGGTCGCCGTCGTCGCAGCCTCGCTCGTGCTCTCGCTGGGGCTCGCGGGCGGGTCGCCGGCCGTGGCGGCCGAGCGGCCGCCCGCGGCCGACCCGTCGGGCGCGGGCGCCGAGGCGGCGGTCCTCGGCGGGTTGCGGGGGCCGGCTGTCGGTCCGGACGGCTCGGCCGAGACGGCCGTCGATGCGCTCGCCGCTGACGCGACGGCTGCGGGTGCGGGCGGCAGCGCCGCGGCACGGGGAGCCGGGGACGCCGCACCCGCGGCGGCGGGGGACCTCGCCGTGACGGGGCGCGGGTTCGGGCACGGGATCGGCCTCTCCCAGTACGGGGCCAAGGGCCGCGCGGAGGCGGGCAAGACCGCGCAGCAGATCGTCCAGGCCTACTACTGGGGCACGTCGGCGGGCACCGCGTCGGACGCGCGCGCGATCGACGTCTGGCTCACGGCGGACACCGACGGCGCGCTCAACGTGGTGCGCGAGGCAGGCCTCCGGCTGCGCGGGAGCAACCCGGCGAAGGGCGTGACGCGGTCGCTCGTGACGCTGCCGGCGACCGTCTCGGGCGCGACCCCGGACCGGTGGCGGGTCAAGCGCGCGAGCGGTGCGTGGCGGGTGCAGGCCCGCGCGAAGGGCGCCTGGGTCAACGTCTCGACGGCCGCGATCCGCGCGACGCTCAGCGGCGCCACCCGCGTGACCGTCACGTCCGCTGACGGCACCGTGCGCAACGTCGTCGGCAGCACCGCGCGCCAGTACCGCGGCAAGCTCAGCGCGAACCTGGACCAGCGGACCGTGCGGGTGACCGCGACCACCACGTTCACGCACTACCTGCGCTCGGTGGTCCCCTCGGAGATGCCGACGTACTGGCACGCCCAGGCCCTCGGGGCCCAGGCGATCGCCGCGCGGACCTACGCCTCCTACGAGCGGGCGAGCTCGTACCGGCCGTGGTGGTACGACACGTGCGACTCCGCCTCCTGCCAGGTCTTCCGCGGTGAGGCCGACTACACGACGAGCGGCTCGCTCGTGGCGACCTACGTCTGGTCCGCGACGAACAAGGCCGTGGCGGCGACCGCGGGCCAGGTCCGCACGTACGGCGGAAAGCCCGCGTTCACGCAGTTCAGCGCGTCGAACGGGGGGTACACCGTCAAGGGGTCGCAGCCGTACCTGCGGGCGTTCGCGGACCCCTACGACGAGTTCGACGTGTGGAAGCGGACCGTCACGGCGTCGCAGGTCGCGGCGGCCTACGGGATCGGGACGCTCCGCACGGTGACGTTCACCCGCGACGGCAAGGGCGCCTACGGCGGCCGCGTGAAGACGATCACGCTCACGGGCTCGTCGGGCACCAGGACGGTGACGGGCGACTCGTTCCGGATCACGTTCGGGCTGCTGTCCACGCTCTTCACCGCCAAGGTGGGCTGACGGCGCCAGGGCGTGGCGCTACTGTGACCGCCGTGCCGGAGCAGGGGAGCGGTCGGGCCGCGACGCTCGAGGACGTGGCGCGCGTGGCCGGGGTGTCACGCGCCAGCGTCTCGCGCGTGGTCAACGGCAAGCCCGACGTCGCGCCGCGCATCGTCGAGGTGGTGCAGCAGGCGATCGCGACCACCGGGTACGTCCCCAACCGCGCGGCGCGCGCCCTGGTGACCCGACGAGCCGGCACGGCGCTCGTCGTCGTCTCCGGCGCCGACCGCTCGGTGGAGGGGCCCTGGGGACCGGGCGAGGTGCTGGCCGACCCCTTCTTCGGCCGGCTCGCGGGCGGCCTCATGAGCTCGCTGCGACCGCGCGACGTGCACCCGGTGCTCATGCTCGCGCTGACCGACGACGAGCGCGCGCGCGTCGTCAGCTACGTGCGCGAGGGCAGCGCCGACGGGGTGCTGCTGGTCTCGGCCGAGGCGCCCGACCCGTTGCCGGGGCAGCTGGTCGACGCGGGCGTGCCGGTGGTGCTGTTCTCCCGGCCGGACCACGCGCTGCCCGTGGGGTACGTCGACGTGGACAACCGCGCGGGCGCCCGGCTGGCCGTCGACCACCTGGTCGCGCGGGGCTGCCGACGGCTCGGGATCGTCACCGGCCCCCTCGGTGTCCCCGGCGCGCAGGACCGGCTCGAGGGGTTCGTCGAGGCGATGGCTGCGCACGGGCTGGAGCCGCTCCCGCCCGTCGCGGGGACGTTCTCGGTGGACTCGGGCATGGCCGCGACGCGCGAGCTGCTCGACGCCGGGGTCGACGGCGTCTTCGCGTCGAACGACAACATGGGGGTCGGTGCGGTGCTCGCCGCGCAGGAGCGCGGGCTCGTCGTGCCCGACGACGTCGCGGTCGTGGGGTTCGACGACTCGACCGCCGCGCTGATGTGCCGGCCCGCCCTCACGACCGTGCGCCAGCCCATCGAGACCATGGCCGCGCAGATGGCCCGCCTGCTGCTCGAGCAGCTCGACCGGACCGACGGGCCGGTCGAGCCGACCCTCTACGCGCCCACGCTCGTCGTGCGCGGCAGCGCCTGACCGCCCGGGTTCCCGTCCCCGGACGGCCGCGGCACCCGCACCGGCGGTCGCGCGTCACTCGCACGCGATGCCGTCGTCGTCGCCGTCCATCCCGGAGCGGTACCCGGGCTCGCCGCGGTGCAGCGGCGCGGCACCGGCCTCCCGGGCGGCCGTGCAGCTCTCGTAGTAGACGTCCGACGAGCCGGTCGGGTCGCCGCCGTCGCTCGGCTCGACCTCCGGCTCGGACGGGGCGGCCGGCGGCGTCCAGCCGTTCGACGACGCGTCGGGGAGCGGCTCGTCGGGGCACGCCTGCAGGACGCGGGCGATCGCGTCCTGCTCGGCGCGCGTCACCCACAGCCCGTACGCGCTCTTGACCTCCACCTGCCGCGCCACGTACGCGCAGCGGTAGGCCGTGTTCGGAGGCAGCCACGTCGCGGCGTCGCCCGCACCCTTGCGCTGGTTGAGCGGGCCGTCGACCGCGAGCAGGTTGAGCGGGTCGTTGCCGAAGCGCACCCGCGTCGCCTCGTCCCACCGCTGCGCACCCTTCTGCCACGCGTCGGCGAGCGCGACGACGTGGTCGACCTGGACCGCCGACGAGGTCGCGACCCCGCGGACGAACGCGATCGTCCGTCCCGAGTACGGGTCGGCGAGCGAGCCGGTCGCCACGAGGCAGCCCGTGGGTCGCAGGGTCACGTCGGACAGGTCGCGCAGCAGGATCTCGTTGCGCGTGTCGCAGCCGTCGCCGTCGAGGTCCTCCACGTCGTAGCCGAACGCCCCGCGGTCGTAGCCCGTGAGCGGGGCGCGGCCCTTCACCGGCAGCGTCGCGAGCAGGGCGAGAGCGGAGCCCGTCTCCGGGCTCGCCGCAGCGGTGCCCGTCGGATCCGGCGGCGCCGGCGCGGGCGTCGACGTCGGGCCGGGAGCGCCGATCGTCGCGGCCGGGGTCGACGAGGCCGTGGAGCCCGGGCCGTCGGTCGGGGTGCAGCCCACCACGAGCACGACGACGAGCGCGCCGACGAACGCCACGACGGCGCGCCGGTTGCCGGCTCGTCGGCGGTGCGGGGCGCCCGGCAGGAGGCCCGGCACGGCCGTCGGCGGGTGGGTCGGCTCAGCGGTCACGGGGAGTGGATCGGCACGACGAGCCGTGCGCACGAGCCGTCCGCGGTGTGACGCCGGACCTCAGCTCCCGTCCCGGTCCGCGGCTCCCGGCCCTGCGGCCCGGGCCAGGAACCGGTCCTCGGCGGCGTACGCGAAGAAGTCGCCCATGGCCTCCATCCGCACGAAGCCCGGGAAGGCCTCGCGCCAGTCGGCGCCGCCGCGCACCTGGGCCACCAGCCACTCGACCGCCGCCGGCACGGTCTCGGCGTAGCGGCCGGGTGCGACGTAGCCCAGGGTGGCCGCCGCACGGTCCATCGCCAGCACGACGGGCCGGGGCACCGCCCACGGCGTGAGCCCGACGCCGTCGACCGGCTCGCCGGGCACGGTCACCGTCCGCGACGTGACGCCCATCGCGGCGTCGACCGCGGCCGCGATCTCGGCGACGGTGGGCGCGTCCGGGTCGGCCGCGTTGAGGACGCGGTCGCCGGGGGCGGCTGCGGCCAGGCGGACGAGCTCGCCCAGCACCCGGGTCGAGGTCGTGGCGAAGCGGCTGGCGCCGTCGAAGGCCAGCACCCGCACGTCCCGGCCGTCCAGCACGCGCTTGACGAAGGTCCACTCGCGCGGCTGGCGGCAGCCGGGTCCGTGGATCGCCCCGGGGCGCAGCACCGTCGTCGGCACCGGCCCCTCGAGCCACGCGCGCTCGAGCGCGACCTTGCCCGTCGCGTAGGTGTCGCGTCCCGGCTCGACCGTCGGCTGGTCCTCGGTGACCGGGACGGGGAAGTCGGCGAACTCCTCGGTCTCGAAGCCGCCACCCCGCCCGTCGACGTAGACCGCGGCCGACGAGACGACGACGGCCGACCCGATGCGGTCGGCACGGGCCAGGAGCGGCGCGGCGTCCCGGTCGTCGTACGCGACGACGTCGACGAGCGCGTCGACGCCGGTGCCGAGCGCCTCGTCGAGCGCGCTCTCGTCGTGCCGGTCCGCCACCACCGGGACGGCGCCCAGCCCGGACGCCGTCTCCGCGCCCTCGGCCGTGCGGACCAGCGCCCGCACCGACCAGCCGTCCGCGACCAGCGCGGGCACCGCCGCGAGGCCGATCTGTCCGCTGCCACCGATCACGAGTGCCGTGCGCATGCGCCCAGGCTAGGCGCGTCGGCGTCCCGGGGAGACGCGACCCGGCGCGAGTCCGCTACGGGTCGGGCAGCAGCGGAGCCTCGATGCCGGCGCCGCGGTGCAGCAGGCTCGCGCGGGTGAGTGCCCGGGAGCCGAACCGGTCGGCGAGCAGGTCGGTCGCCGCGTCGAGGCGCTCGCGGGCCGCGGCGGGGTGGGCGGCGTCGAGTGCGAGGGTCTGCTGCACGGCCTCGTCGGACCCCAGGCCGGTGAGCGCGACCCCGACGAGCGTGATCCCGCGCGCCCGGACCAGCGGCGACGCGGCGTCGAGCAGCGCGAGCGCCGCGGCCGCGAGCTCGTCGCCGCTCGCCGTGGGGAACGGCAGCGACCGCGAGCGCGTCGCGCGGGAGAAGTCCGCGAACCGCAGCCGCAGCACCACCGTGCGGGCCGTCCGGTGGCCGGCGCGCAGCCGCCGGCAGACGCGGTCGACCAGCCCGAGCAGCGCGGCGCGCACGGACGCGTCGTCGTGCGGGCCGGCACCGAGCGCGCGCTGCGCACCCACCGAGCGCCGCGACCGGTCGGTGACCACCCGCGCCGGCGTCCGGCCGTGGACCACGGCGAACAGGTGCGACCCCGCCGCCGGTCCCAGTGCGCCGCGCAGGACCTGCTCGGGCAGCTCCGCGACGTCGCCCGCGGTGCGCAGACCCCACGCGCGCAGCCTGGCGGCGGTCGCCTCGCCGACACCCCACAGCGTCTCCAGGGGCAGCGGGTGCAGGAACGCGGCCTCGTCGTGCGGCTCCACCAGCAGGAGGCCGTCCGGCTTGGCGACGCGGCTGGCGACCTTGGCCAGGAACGGCGTCCGGGCGACGCCGACGGTGATGGGCAGCCCCACCTCCTGGCGCACCCGGTCCCGCACACGGCGGCCGATCTCGACCGGTGGCGTCGGGTCGAGGTGACGCAGGCCCGCGACGTCGAGGAACGCCTCGTCGATCGAGACGCCCTCCACCTGGGGCGTGACGTCCCGGAACACCTCGAACACGGCCCGGCTCGCCTCGAGGTAGGCCTCGAAGCGGGCGGGCACGACGATCAGGTCCGGGCACAGCCGGCGCGCCTGCCGCCCGCCCATCGCGGTGCGGACCCCGCGCCGCTTCGCCTCGTACGACGCGGCGAGCACCACCCCGCCGCCCACCGCGACCGGACGGGAGCGCAGGCGGGGGTCGTCCCGCTGCTCGACCGACGCGTAGAACGCGTCGAGGTCGGCGTGCAGGATCGTCGCGCGCGCTCCCGGGTCCACGAACACATGTTCGACCCGACCGCCGACATCGCGCCAGCACCGGCTCAGACGTGCAGCGGGGTCAGCGCCTCGTAGTCCTCGACGGCGCCGTCCTTGAGCACCACCTCGATGATCGCCCGGCCGAGCGGGTCGAGGTCGTCCGTCAGGTACTGCGCGAGCTCGGCGCGGAAGAACGACGAGATGACCCGCGCGCCCTCGTCGTAGGCGTCCACGCCCACCTGGGTCTGCTTCTCGGGGGCGAGCCACGTGGGACGCACCAGCTGCCCGTCGAGCTTCATCTCCCGCAGCGCGTACCCGAAGAGCGCGCACCGCGCCGGCACGAGCTGGTCCCGGCGCAGCCGCCCGCCGCCGCGGCGGGCCAGGTACTCGCGCGTGATCCACTCCGCGGCGAACCCGACGCGGTACGCGCCGACGTGCTGGTTGGGCGTGAGGACGTAGCGCGTGCGCGACGCGTCGACGAGCTGGCGCAGGAGGAGGTTGGCGGCGGCGACCTTGGTGCCCGTGGCGAACGGCCAGTAGGAGCCGACGCCCTCGGAGACCATGCCGCCGTGCGCGATCACCGTGGCCTCGGACCGGGACTCGCCGATCGACGGGTTCTTGTCCCCGCGCGGCGCGATCAGGCGCCACACCCAGGCGAGCGCGGGCGGCACCACGTGCGTCACGCCCATGATCCCGTAGGTCGGGTGCTCGCGGGTGCACGCCGGCATCCGCACGCCGAAGGTGCGCACGTCCACGTGCTCGGGCCGGGACACCACGTTGCGGATCATCCTGCGGTCGATGACGACGCGCGGGTTGGGGCAGGGGGCGCCGCTCGAGTCGAGCGTGTGCTCCCACGGCAGCGCGGTCGCGTCGGGCACGCCCTGGATGTTGAGGAAGACGAGCGGCTGCTCGGGGTGGATGCACGCGCGCTCGAACGCGACGTCCTCGCCGTAGGACCGCAGGTTGTCGACGCGGACGAACCAGCCCGCCTCGGCGTCCGCGATCACCAGGCGGCCGTCCCCGTCCTGCAACGACGCGTGGCAGAGCGTCATGTCGTCGGTGACCGGCGCGAGCGCGCTCGACTCGGCGAGCGTGATGACGTACGGCTCACCCGTCACCACGTTGGTGCCCATGAGGATGCGGCCGTCGTCCTGCCGGCGGAACTCTTGGCACATCTCCGACTTGCCGCCGCCCGACGCGCCCTCGTGCATGATCACGGTCTCGTTGTCGTACGGCGTGGTGACGCGCACCGCGGAGGCGTGCGCCGTGACCCAGCCCTCGGCCTGGCCGATGTCCAGGAGCACCGAGAAGACGCCCTTCTTGGCGCTCGGCCCGGGGTACAGGTTGTACGCGAACACCTCGTGCAGGTCCGGCGTGCGGTCGTGCACCACCGCCTGCCGCCCCGCGAACGCGGTGTGCCGGAACGGCGGCGCGACGTACAGGACGGACCGGGGCGTGAGCTCGCCGTGCTGCGCCTGCAGCTCCTCGAAGGTGACCCAGCCCTGCAGGTCGACGAGCGTGAGCGCGAAGAACGCGGCGTTGAGCGGCACCAGCGCGAGCGACGGGTACCCGTACGTCGGTCCGCCCGCCATGAACGGCACGACGACGAGCTCCTGGCTCCCGAGCCACTCGAGCGTGCGCGTCTTGAGCGGACCGAACTCCTCGCCGTAGACGTCGCGGAAGCGCGGCTTGTCCGTGGGCAGGTCGTCCGCGATCCGCATGCAGTCCGGGTCCCGGCGGCGCAGGTAGTCCTCCGGGTAGTTGACCGCGATGCCGTTGCGGCAGCGCGTCACGGTCGCCTCGACCACCCTCGTCGGGCCCTCGTCGGACGCCACGTCCACGTCGTACGCGACCTCGTGGACCGGCCCGCCGGCGGGGCCGAGCGCGAGGCGGTAGAGCTCGTCGCGCGTCGCCGGGACCACGACACGGGGGCTGGCCTCGATCGCGGCGCGCACGGCCGGCGGCAGACGGACGGCGGACAGCTGGGGTACGGGACCCACGGGTGCTCCCTTCGTCGGGGGACCGCGGGGCGACGTCGACGTGACGGGCACCGCACCTGCTCGCGATCCGCGCGTGACCCGCAACGTACGGCCGCGGAGACCGCGCGACCTGGGACCTGGGTCACACTCCCGGTGCCGAGTGCCCGCCGGGCCGCACGGCAGGACCCACAGCGCAGGCCCAGCCCGCACCCACCGTCGCACCAGGTCGGGTCCGTAGACATCAGGGCATGCAGAGACCTGACCCCTCCCGCCGGCGCCGGCTGCGCCGCGTGCTCGTCACCTCGGGTGCCGTCGTCGTCCTCGCCGTCGGCGGGACGGGGGCGTGGGCACTCGACCGGTTCGTCATCGACCACGTCGAGATCGCCGACGTCGACGCGTACGTCGCGGCGCAGACCGCCGACGGCTCGACCGGCACCTCGACCGGCACCTCGACCGGCACCTCGACCGGCACGGCCACGGGCACCTCGTCCGACGGCGCGGCGAGCACGGGGACGCTGACGGACACGTCCTACACGTCCGACGACGCGAGCATCACGATCTCGACGGTCACCACGGGCAGCGGCGACGACACGGTGACGTACTACGTCGCCGACGTGGTGCTGTCCGACGCGACCGTGCTCCGGTCGGCGTTCGCGAACAACGAGTTCGGCACCAACATCGTCGAGGACACCTCCGACATCGCGGCGGACAACGACGCGGTGCTCGCGATCAACGGCGACTACTACGGCTTCCGGGACACCGGGATCGTGATCCGCGACGGCGTCGTCTTCCGCGACGAGGGCGCCCGCGAGGGGCTCGCGTTCTACCGGGACGGCCACGTCGAGGTGTACGACGAGACTGCGACGACCGCCGACGAGCTCGTCGCCGACGGCGTGTGGAACACCCTCAGCTTCGGTCCCGCGCTGCTCGAGGACGGCCAGGTGCTCGACGGGATCGACGAGGTCGAGGTCGACACCAACGTCGGCAACCACTCGATCCAGGGCGCGCAGCCCCGCACCGCGGTCGGCGTGGTGGACGACGACCACCTGGTCCTCGTCGTCGTCGACGGGCGCAGCACGGGCTACAGCCGCGGCGTCACGATGACCGAGCTGGCCGGGATCATGCAGGGGCTCGGCGCGCAGACCGCGTACAACATCGACGGCGGCGGCTCGTCGACCATGGTGTTCGGCGGCGAGCTGGTCAACGACCCGCTCGGCCGCGGCCAGGAGCGAGGCACGTCGGACATCCTGTACGTCGGCGGGCTCTCGTCGGCGACGGCCGGGTGATCGCCGTGGTCGTCCTGATCCCCGCCTACGAGCCCGACGAGCGGCTCGTCTCCCTGGTCGTCCACCTGCGTGCCGCGCGGCGCGACCTGCCCGTCGTGGTGGTCGACGACGGCAGCGGACCGGCGTTCAGCGAGGTGTTCCACGAGGTCGCGGCCACCGGTGCCACGGTCCTGCGGCACGACGAGAACCGCGGCAAGGGCCGCGCCCTCAAGACCGGGTTCGCGCACGTGGCGGCGCGCCACCCTGGTGCTCCGGTCGTCTGCGCGGACTGCGACGGCCAGCACACGGTGTCCGACGTGCTCGTCGTCGCCGACCGTGCGGCGCGCGGCGACGCCGACGTGGTGCTCGGCGCACGCCGGTTCACCGGGGAGGTGCCGCTGCGCTCGCGGTTCGGCAACGCGGTGACGCGCGCGGCCTTCCACCTCGGCACGCGGCACCGGGTCCAGGACACGCAGACAGGGCTTCGCGCGTACCCCGGCCGCGTGCTGCCGTGGCTCGCGGGCATCGGCGGTGAACGGTTCGAGTACGAGCTGCGGGTGCTGCTGCGTGCGGTCGCCGAGGGGCTGACGGTGGTCGAGGTGCCGATCGCGACGGTGTACCTGGACGCCAACGCGTCCTCGCACTTCCGGCCGCTGGTCGACTCCGCGCGGGTGTACGCGCCGCTGCTGCGGTTCGCGGCGTCCTCGCTCACCGCGTTCGCCGTGGACGCGCTCGCGCTCGTCGCGCTGGTCGCCGCGACGGACGCGCTGCTGCTCTCGGTGGTCCTCGCGCGCGTGCTGAGCTCGGGCCTCAACTTCGTCGTGAACCGGCGGTGGGTCTTCACCCGACCCGTGGCTCCGCCGAGCGCGACCCGGGGCCGGCTGGGTCGCGAGGCCGCGCGGTACTGGGTGCTCGCGGCGGTCCTGCTCGGTGCCGGGTACGCCTGCCTGTGGGCGTTCACGCACCTGGGGGTGCCGCTGCTCGTCGCGAAGGCGGTCACCGACCTGGGCCTGTTCGTCGTCGGGTTCCAGGTCCAGCGCAGCCTGGTGTTCGCGCACCGCCGGGACCGGTCCGGCGTCCCGCTCGCGGGCCGGCACCCCGCGAGCTCGGCAGCCGGCGCGGCAGCCGGTCGCACGGCCGGGACCGGACCGGGACCAAGGGCGGGCGGCGGGGCCGTGCGGCGCCGCTAGTTTCCCGGCATGGCCGATCCCCGGGGCTTCCTGCGCACGCGCCAGCGCGAGCTGCCACCCGACCGCGCCGTCGCCGTGCGGATCCTCGACTGGGACGAGGTGCACCGGCACCCGACGGGTGACGTCGACCAGCTCGCGGTGCTGCACCGGCAGGCCGGGCGCTGCATGGACTGCGGGGTCCCGTTCTGCCACCACGCGTGCCCGCTCGGCAACCTGGTGCCCGAGTGGAACGACCTCACGTGGCGCGGGCAGTGGCCGGACGCCGTCGCCCGGCTGCACCAGACCAACAACTTCCCGGAGCTCACGGGCCGGCTCTGCCCCGCGCCGTGCGAGTCGGCGTGCGTCCTGGGCATCGGCGCGCAGCCCGTGACGATCCGGAACGTGGAGCTGAGCCTGGCCGAGGAGGCGTTCGACCGCGGGCTCGTCGTGCCGCTGCCCCCGGAGCGGATGACGGGGTGCACGGTCGGCGTGGTCGGGTCCGGCCCGGCCGGGCTCGCCGCCGCGCAGCAGCTCACGCAGGCCGGCCACGTCGTGTGCGTGTACGAGCGCGACGACGCGCCCGGCGGCCTGCTGCGGTACGGCATCCCGGAGTACAAGCTGCCCGCGGCCGTGCTCGAGCGGCGGCTGGACGTCATGCGTGCCGAGGGCACGGTGTTCCGGTGCGGGATCGAGGTGGGGCGCGACGTGACCGTCGACGAGCTGCGCAGCCGGCACGACGCGCTCGTCGTGACGACGGGCGCGACGCTCCCGCGCCCGCTGCCCGTCCCCGGGGCGGCGCTCACCGGCGTGCTGCCCGCGATGGCGTACCTGGTTCCCGCCAACCACGCGGCGCAGGGCCGGCCGGTGCGGGGGGCCGTCGTCGCGACCGGCTGCGACGTCGTGGTGATCGGCGGCGGCGACACCGGCGCCGACTGCGTGGGCACGGCGGTGCGCCAGGGGGCGCGGTCGATCACCCAGCTGGAGATCCTGCCCGAGCCGCCCCGCACCCGGCCCGCGGACCAGCCGTGGCCCGTGTTCCCCGCCCTGTTCAAGGTCTCCTCCTCGCACGAGGAGGGCGGGACGCGCGCCTTCGCGGTCAGCACCACCGAGATCGTCGGGGACGACGAGGGGCGCGTGGCCGGCGTGCGCGTCGTCGGCGTCGAGCGCGCGGCGGACGGCGCGCTGCTCCCCGTCGCGGGCACCGAGCGGGTGCTGCCCGCGCAGCTCGTCGTGCTCGCGCTGGGGTTCACCGGCCCCGAGCCCGCGCTGCCCGCCGCACTCGGGCTCCCGCTGGGGGAGCGCGGGGCGATCCTCCGGGCCGACGACTACTCCACCGCGGTGGACGGCGTGTTCGTCGCGGGCGACTGCGGGCGCGGGCAGTCGCTCGTGGTGTGGGCGATCGCGGAGGGGCGCTCCGCGGCGGCCGCGGTCGACCGCTACCTGACGAGCTCGACCGCGCTCCCGTCCCCGGTCCGCCCGTCGACGCATCCCCTCCAGGCCTGAGCCCCGCCCCCACCCCGCCCACCGAATCCGTCGCCGCGGGCGTCGAAGCGGGCCGGAGAGAGCAGGGTGGTGGGCCGGTGTCGGTGGGGCTGGGGATGATGGGGGCGTGGAGTTCGAGTTCGAGGCACGGCTGCGGCTGTGGGACGCCCGGAAGAGCGACTCGTGGACGTTCGCGGACCTTCCGACGAGCGTCGCCGACGAGATCGCGGACGAGGCCGAGGGCGTGGCGCGCGGGTTCGGCTCGGTGCGGGTCGAGGTCACGATCGGCGCGACGACGTGGCGGACCTCGATCTTCCCCGGGGCGACCACGTACGTGCTGCCGGTGAAGGCCGCCGTCCGGCGGGCGGAGTCGGTCGAGGCGGGTGACGTCGCGCGGGTGCGGCTGCGCCTGGTGGACGTCTAGCCGTTCGACGAGGGACGGTGCCGCAGTGACGCGTCGCGGCCGGGTCGCTACCCTCGCGCCGTGACCGTACGCCCGCCGCGCAGCACCGCGCGCGCTGTCCTCCCCGCCCTCCTGCCCGGCGCGGCGCTCGTCGCCGCACTCGTCGTCGGGCTCGTCCCGCGCACGCGGCCGACGGGGCGCCGGGAGCCTCCGGTCCAGCCGCCGCGACGAGCGCTGCCCTCGCGACGAACGCGTACCCCGCGACCGCGCCGCGGCTCCGGCAGCCGCTCTACGTGGACCGGACGACCCAGGCGCACGACGCGGTCGCGGCCGCGCGGGCCGCGGGGCGGACCGGGGTCGCGACGAGCCTGCAGGTCATCGCGTCGGCGCCGCAGGCGATGTGGGTGGGCGACTGGTACCCGACCGCGAGCGTGCGGTCGACCGTCGCGAGCTACGTGCGGAAGGCGCGGGCCGCCGCGAGGACGCCGCAGCTCGTGCTCTACGCGATCCCCGGGCGCGACTGCGGCAGCTACTCGGGCGGCGGCCTGGACGAGACGACGTACCCGCGGTGGGTCGCGCAGGTCGCCCTCGGCCTGCGGGACGGCGCCGTCGGCGGGCGCAGCCAGGCGCTCGTCGTCCTCGAGCCCGACTCGTTGATGATGGACTGCGGCAGCGCGGCGTTCGACGCGCGGCGCAACCGGCTGATGAGCGACGCCACCGCGCGCCTCGCCGCGACCGGTGCGTGGGTCTACCTCGACGCGGGCCACTCGAACTGGCGCACGGCGTCGGACACGGCCTCCCGGCTGCGCGCCGCGGGCGTGGCGCGGGCGCGCGGCTTCTTCACGAACGTCTCGAACTACAACGCGACCTCGCGCGAGAAGTCGTACGCCCAGGCCGTCGCGCGCCGGCTCGCCGCGAGCGGCCTGGGCGCGGGGCACCGGCACTACGTCGTCGACACCTCGCGCAACGGGACGGCGAGCGCGGACGGGCAGTGGTGCAACCCGCGAGGCCAGGGGCTCGGCGTGCGGCCCCGCGCGGTGCAGGCGGGCTACCAGCTCGACGCGCTGCTGTGGGTCAAGCACCCGGGGGAGTCCGACGGGACGTGCAACGGCGGTCCGGGCGCCGGCCAGTGGTGGGAGGACGTGGCGCTCGAGCTCGTGCGCAACCGCGTCCGCTGACGGGACGCCGCGCCGGCCGCCCGACCGCGGCACGCCCGCGCGCGAACTCACAGGCGGGTCCGACGCGGCTCCCAGCCGGCTCCCGGGTTCGCCGGGTGACATGGCTCCCAGAGCGCCAGACGGGCGCGACGGAGGGACCACGACCATGACCGACACCACGCCCCACGGCTCCGACCGCACCCCCGACGACGCGGCCCGCGACGGGTCCGGCCCCGTCCCGCCGCACCCCCTGCCTCCGGTTCCCCTACCCCCGGTTCCCCTGCTTTCGGCCCCCGTCCCGGGTGCGGCCGCGCCGGCACCAGCGCCAGGGCCTGCACCCGCGTCGTCGGCTCCGGCGCCGGAGTGGGCGGTCCCCGCGGCGCCCGCGCCGGCCGAGCACCGCGTCGCGACGTGGAAGCTCGTCGCGATGGGCGTGGCGCCCGTCGCGATCGCCGCGGTCGTCGGCGTCGGCGTCCTGGGTGGTCTCCACGCGGCGGACGGTGCCGCCACCTCGTCGGGCACGGGCGTGACCGCGCAGCTCGAGCCGGCGGACCCCGGCACCGATGACGGCGCGGCGGGCGGTTCCGACGGCTCCACGGGTGATGGCTCGGGTGCGCAGCCCGGCCAGGGCGGCGAGGGCTGGGGCGGGCCGAGCGGTGACGGGCTCGGCGGGCTGGACCAGGCGCCGGGCGCGTCGGACGGGCTCGGATCGGGTGCGCTCGGCGGGTCGCCGACCGGCGCGGTCCCCGCGGACGCGGACCAGCAGGTCGGCGTGGTGACCATCGTGACCGAGCTCGGGTACTCCGGCGGGAGCGCGGCCGGCACGGGCATGGTCCTGAGCGCCGACGGGCTGGTCCTGACCAACAACCACGTGGTCGACGGCGCCACCGCGATCGAGGTGACGGTCGAGTCCACCGGGCGGGCCTACACGGCGACGGTCGTCGGCACGGCGCCGGACTCCGACGTCGCGCTCCTGCAGCTCGAGGACGCGTCGGGCCTCACGCCGGTCGACATCGACGACGACGGCGGGGTGACCACGGGCGACGAGGTGACCGCGATCGGCAACGCCGAGGGCACGGGCGACCTGGTCGCCGCCGCCGGCACGGTGACCGCGACGGACCAGACCATGACGGCCTCGACCGACGGCACCGACTCGGAGACCCTGTCGGGCCTGATCGAGCTCCAGGCGGACGTCGTCTCGGGCGACTCCGGCGGACCGGTCGTGGACGACGAGGGCGAGGTCGTCGGGATCACCACGGCCGCCTCGAGCGGCTCGACGACGACGGTCGCGTACGCGATCGACATCCAGGACGCCCTGGTGATCGCGCGGCAGATCGAGGCGGGCGACGCCTCCGAGGGCGTCACCATCGGCTACCCGGCCTTCCTCGGGGTGTCCCTGGCCCAGGCCGCGACCGGGCCGGGGGGCGCGCTGGGCGGCACGGCGGACGGCACGACGAGCGGCGCGATGATCGCGGGCGTCGTCGACGGCACCCCCGCCGCGCTGGCCGGGCTGGCGGCGGGCGACACCATCACCGCGGTGGACGGCACCACGATCGGGTCGGGCGACGAGCTGTCCTCGGTGCTCGCCGGGTACGCGCCGGGCGACGGGGTGACCCTCACCTGGACGTCGGGCAGCACGGGCGGGACGCGGACGGCGACCGTCACGCTCGCCGAGGGCCCCGCGAACTGAGCGGGTGCCGACCTCGTCGTCCCGCCTCCGTCCGTGGCACGCTGGCGGTGCCCGACGACGGGCGCACCCCGACGACGAGGAGGCCGGCGTGGCGCTGGTGACCTGCCACTACTTCTCCGAGGCGCTCGGCGTCAGCACCGCGATGACGGTGCTGCTGCCACAGGCCACGCAGTCCCAGATCGGCCTCGCGGGCGTCGCCAGCGCCGCGCCGCCGCCGGTGCTGTACCTGCTGCACGGGCTGTCCGACGACGAGACGATCTGGACCCGGCGCACCTCGATCGAGCGCTACGCGGCCGAGCGCGGCGTGGCCGTGGTCATGCCGCGGGCGGGCCGGTCGTTCTACAGCGACGAGGTGCACGGCGGCGCGCACTGGACGCACCTCACGCAGGAGCTGCCCGCGCTCGTCTCGTCGTTCTTCCGGGTCTCCGACCGGCGCGAGGACACGTTCGTGGCCGGCCTGTCGATGGGTGGCTACGGCGCCGTGAAGTGGGCCCTGCGTGAGCCGACGCGGTTCGCCGCCGCCGCGTCGCTCTCCGGGGCGCTCGACATCCGTGCCGAGGCGCAGCTGGTGCACGACGTGCCGCAGGTCTGGGGACCGGCGGGACCCGGACCGGACGACGACCTGCTCGCGCTGCTGGATGCCGCGGAGCCGGCCGCGCTGCCGGCGCTCATGGTCACGTGCGGGACGCAGGACTTCCTCCACCGGCACAACCTGAGCTTCCTCGACCGCGCTCGCGAGCGGGGGATCGACGTGCTCGCGGACGTCGAGGGACCCGGCGACCACGAGTGGGGCTACTGGGACGCGCGCATCCAGGACGTCCTGGCCTGGCTGCCGCTCGGGCGCTGACCACGCGGCCGGGCAGGCGCTGGGCCGGGCCGCCGGTGCGGTGCGAGGGCGCTCACAGCGGGCGGCCGAGGCCGCTGGCCCGCTGCACGCGGCGCCGCACGGCCGCCCGCACGGCGTCCTGCGTGCCGACGACCCGGATCCGCTCCCGCGCGCGCGTGATCGCGGTGTAGAGCAGCTCGCGGGTGAGCAGGGGGGAGCTCGCGGGCGGCAGGACCACGCTCACGCGCGCGAACTGGCTGCCCTGGCCGCGGTGGACGGTCATGGCGTGCACGCTCTGCGCCGGGGGCAGCCGGTAGGTGGGCACCAGCCGGTGCGCCCCCGGGGCGCCGAAGGCGACCGCGACCCCGTCAGCGGTGCTGACGACGACGCCGGTGTCGCCGTTGTAGAGGCCGGTCGGCCGGTCGTTGGTGGTGACCAGCAGCGGACGTCCGGGCGGGAACCGCGCCGCGGACCGGCCGCCGGTCTCCTGCGCCACCCAGTCCTCGGCGACCTCCGACCAGTGCGCGACGCCCGCGGGACCGCGGCGGTGCGCGAGGAGCAGGCGGTGGGCGCCGAGCGCGGCGAGCGCCGTGTCCGCGTCGCCTGCCCGTGCCGCCGTGACCAGCAGGCGACCCGTCGCGCGGACGTCGGCCTCGATCGCCGCGACCTCGGACGCCGTCGGGCGGTCCCCGGTCGTCTCGACCCACTCGACGGCCTCGCCGCCCGCGCGCAGGAGCTCCACGGTGCGCTCGTCGTCGCCGTCCTTGACCGCGCGCGCGAGCGCGGCGAGCTCGGCGCCGAACCGGTGCTCGTGCGTGAGCTCGACGACGCCCCGTGGGAGCGCCGCGACCAGGTCGCCCAGGACCGCGCCGGCCTCCACGCTCGCGAGCTGGTGCGCGTCGCCGACCAGCACCACGCGGGCCTGGGGACGGACCGCCTCGAGCAGGCGGGCCATGAGCGGCAGCGACATCATCGAGCACTCGTCGACCACCACGACGTCGTGCGGGAGCCGGTGCCCGGCGTCGTGCCGGAAGCGGGTGCTGCTGCCGGGCCGGGTGCCGAGCAGGCGGTGCACCGTGCTGGAGCGCAGCTCTCCCGCGCGCTCGCGGTCCTCGTCGTGGGCCAGCGCGCGCAGCTCGTCGTTCACGGACTCCTGGAGCCGGGCGGCGGCCTTGCCGGTGGGCGCCGCGAGCGCCACGCGCAGCCCCGGACCCGCGACGTCCTGCAGGGCGGCCACCAGCCGGGCGACGGTCGTCGTCTTGCCGGTGCCCGGTCCGCCGGTGAGCACCGTGAGCCGGGACGTGGCGGCCGTGCGCACGGCCGCGCGCTGGCGCTCGTCCTGCGCGCGCGGGAACAGGCGATCCACCGCGGACTCGAGCCGGGACGCGTCGACCGCGACGTCGCGCGATCGGTCGACGACCTGCTCGCGCACCTGCACCTCGTCCCGCCAGTACCGGTCGAGGTACAGCCGGTCGCCGGACCAGCGCAGCGGCCGGTCCGGCGGCCCGTCCGGGCCGTCGGCCACCGCGGGGCTGGCGCGGACCGCGGCCGTCCACGCCGCGGCCTCGGGCCACGGCAGCGGGCCGGACGTCGGGTCCGCCGGCACGGTGACACCCGGCCCGACGTCGGGGCTCGCCGCGTCCTCGTCCTCCGCCGGCTCGACGACGGTGGCCGGCGCGTCCGCGAGCACCACGCACACCGAGCCGGCGCGCAGCGCCCGCACGGCGAGCGCGGCCGCGAGGTGGACGCGCTCGTCCTCCTCGCCGCACAGCCGCGCGACGCGCCGTCCGACGTGCACGTCCGCCGACGTGAGCACGCGAGCCGCCACGAACGGCGCGAGCAGCCCGTCGACCCGCCAGGGCACGTCGGGCGACGGGTCGAGGACGGCCGCGGGGTGGGTCACGGGCGGGGGCTCGGTGTCGGTCATCGGGCACCTGCCAGCAGGTCGGAGAGGTCGAGCACCAGCGCCGTCGGCGGACGCCAGCCCAGCACTCCGGTCGGCGCCGGCCCGCCCGGCCCGTCGACCACGGGGGTGGTCGGCCCGAGCATCCCGCGCACGAAGAGGTACAGCCCGCCGCCCAGGTGCACGTCGGGGTCGTAGCCGCGCACGCGCCAGCGCAGGTAGCGGTGCAGCGCGGCCGAGTACAGCAGGAGCTGCAGCGGGTAGTGGTGCTCGACCATCGCGTCGACCAGGTCGACCGGCCGGTAGTGCCAGGCGCTCAGCGGCTCCTCCCAGGAGCCGAGGCGGTTCGTCTTGTAGTCCACGACGAGGTGCGTGACCTGGCCCGGGACGTCCGGCGACGGCACGCGCAGGACCGCGTCGATGCTGCCCGTGAGGTAGCCGCGCAGGGCGCTGGTCGACAGCGCCGGGTCGTCGAGCCGCGACGCGTAGTGCGCGAACGGGTCCTCGGTGGGCAGGTGGGTGCGCAGGAGCGCGGCGACGTCGCGGAGTGTGCCGGCCGTGCGGTCCGCCGCGTCCCCGCCCGCGAGGGGCAGCTCGAACTCGAGCTCGGGGAGCCGGTCGGCGGGCGCGACCTCGACGAGCGAGCGGTCGCCGGCGAGCCGGCCCAGCGGCGTGCGCAGCGCTGGGAGCAGCGCCCTGGCGAGCTCGTCCGGACCGCCCGGGAGCTGCCGTCCGGGGTCCGCCTCGGCGCACCGGGCCGCGACCTCGCGCGCGAGGTCGGGTGCGCGGGTGTCGACGTGCTCCAGCACGTGGTGGACCAGCGTCCCGAAGGCCGTCCCTGCCGGCAGGTCCGCCATGGGCGACGCGAGCGCGCGCAGCGTCGTCTCCTGGTCCGCGCCGGGCGCGCCGTCGGCCTCGGGCGTACCGGCCGAGCCGACGCGGGACCCGGAGCCGGCGGCGCCCTCGGGCTCGTCCTGGAGGCCGCGCTCCTCGGGCTCCGACGACGGCGCGTGGTGGCGCACGTCGTAGGCCGCCGAGGTCAGACCGGTGTACGAGGTCCGCCGCCACGCGGTGTCGAGCGCCCGCCCGAGCCGGGCGAGCTCGAGCGCCGGGGGCTCGGCCGTCGTGGGCGTCCAGGCGTCGACCGCGGGCGCGGCCGTGACGAGCTCGTGGACCAGGGCGCCGTCCGTCGTGGCCGCGAGGGCGGCGAACGCCTCGCTCGCCGCCTCGTCGCTCGGCACCGGGACCATCGCCGCGGGCGTGCCGTCCGGGGCGCGCTCGGCGAGCAGGAGCCGTGAGAGCGGGCTGCGCTCGACGTTCTTGCTCGGCGCCCACCACACGACGACCTGGCTGTGCGCGCGCGTCAGCGCCACGTACGTGAGCCGCAGCTGCTCGCCGGCCTCGTCCTGCTGGTGGGCCGCCAGGCCGTCGGCGTAGCCGGGGCTGCCCGGGCCGCCCACGTGCAGCGTGCGCTCGTCGTCGCGGTGGAAGCGCAGCACGGTCGGGTCGGACGGCACCCACAGGTCCCAGGCGAACGGCACCAGCGTCACCGGGAACTGCAGTCCCTTGCTCGCGTGCACCGTGATCACCTGCACGGCGGCGGCGTCCGTCTGCAGGCGTCGGCTGCGCTCCTCGGCGTAGTCCCGCGCGGCCTCGTCGACGCGCGCCCGCAGCCACTCGAGCAGCGCGGCGGCGCCGAGGCCGTCGTGCACCGCGACCGCGTGCAGCGCCTCGCCCACGTGCCGCAGGTCGGTGAGGTCACGCTCGCCCTCCGCCGTCCGCATGACCCGCTCGCGCAGGCCGGCCGCCGACGCCGCCTCGAGCAGCGCCGCGACGCCGTGGGACGCGAGCGTCCCCGACCAGGCACGCACGCGCTCCGCGAGCCGGTCGCGCGCCTCGTCGCCGGCGAGCGCCAGCTCGCTCGCCGACCAGCCGAGGAACGGCGTGAGCGCCGCGCCGGCGGCCAGGCGGGGGTCGTCGGGGCGCGCGAGGGCGGACAGCAGCGTGAGCCAGTGCTGCGCGGCCCGGGTGCCGAAGACGCTGGCCAGGCCCGAGATCACCGCGGGGACGCCGACCGCGGCGAGCGCGCGCTGCACCGCCTGGGCGTCGCGGTTGCGCCGCACGAGCACCGCGACGTCGCCGGGCCGCACCGCACGCCCGCAGGCCGCAGGTCCCTCGGTGAGGCGGGACGTCCGCAGCGTGCGCACGACCTGCGCGGCGACGTCGGTGTAGACGAAGTCCCGCAGCGCGCCGACGGCGGGCACCCTCGTCGTGCCGAGCGCCTCGCGCGTGATCTGGCGCAGCACCACGGGCGGTCCGCCCTCGAGGCGTCGGCCCGTGCGCTGGGCCACGACCGGCCGCACCACGATCCGCGGGTCGCCCAGCGCCGCGCCGTCGAGCAGCGGGCGCAGCCCCGCGAGGACGTCGGGGTCCGCGCGGTGGTTGCGGGCGAGCGTCTCGCGCCGGGCACCGCCGGCGGCGACCAGGTAGGTCGCGACGTCCGCGCCCCGGAAGGCGTAGATCGCCTGCTTCGGGTCGCCGATCAGCACGAGCGTGCGGGCACCGTCGAACGCGGCCTGCAGGATCTGCCACTGCACGGGGTCCGTGTCCTGGAACTCGTCGACTATGACGACCCGGTACGCGCCGCGCACGCGGTCGCGGGCCGCCGGCCCCGTCACCGGGTGGGTCAGCGCGTCGCGCAGGAGCGTGAGGAGGTCGTCGTAGTCGACGACGCCACCCGCGCGCTTGCGCCGGACCATCTCCTGCTGCGCGACCTGCGCGAGGCGCAGCCGGTGGAACGCGGGCGTCCCCGGCTCGGCGTCCTGGGGCTCGACGGCCGCGGAGGGGTCGGAGATCGCCGCGTGCATCAGCTCGCGCGCGTCGGCCACCGGGACGAGCGGCTCGGCGCTGTTCGCGTACGTGCGCAGGTACAGGTCGTCGACCACCTCCGCCTCGAGGTCGGCGACGTCCGGCAGCAGCGTCGCGTCGTGGTCGACGTCCGCCGTCGTGCCCAGCATCGTGAGCATCTGCTGGCAGAACCCGTGCGTCGTGGTGATGGTCGCGGCGTCGAACTCCGCCAGGGCGCGCGCCAGTCGCGACCGGCGCACCGCGACCTCCTCGGGGGTGGCAGTCGCCAGGTGCGCCACCACGTCGTCGGACGACGAGCCCGCCGTGGGGGAGCGCAGCGCGCGCTCGACCTCGACCAGCCGGGCCCGGACTCGGTCCCGGAGCTCGGTGGTCGCGGCCCTCCCGAACGTGACCAGCATGAGCTCGGGCAGACGGACGTCCTGCTCGGCGACGAACCGGACCGCGAGCGACGCGATCGTCCACGTCTTGCCGGTGCCGGCGCTCGCCTCGAGCACGACCGTCTCCACGCCCGGCAGCGGGCCGCGGATGTCGAACACCGGCACGGCGCCCGTGCCGTCCTGCTCGCGCAGGTGCTCGCGCAGGTCGTCGGTCACGGCGCCTCCTCGAACGTCTCCGCGGCGAGCAGCTCGCGCCACACCCGCGACGCGAGCGCGCCGAACCGGGTGGGCTCCTGCGGGCGGGTCGCGCGGTCGACGGCGGTCGGCTCGCCCAGGAGGTCCGCGAGCTCGAAGCCCTCACCCCACGCGAGCACGTGGTAGGCGTCGACCCGCTCGAACCCGCCCCGCCCGCCCTCGGCCTGCTCGGCGGTGCCGAGCTCGCGGCGGGCCGCGGCGAGCGCCTCCTGCGTGGAGCCGCGTTCCCAGCGGCTGCGCGCGTAGGCGTGGCTCGTCCGGGTGAGCAGGGGCAGCGGCTCGCGCAGCGCCTCGTCCCGCACCGCCACGAGCTCGCCGAGGACCGCGAGCGCGTGCTCCGGGGCCGGGGCGCGCAGGATCGTCGTGCTCGCGCCGGCGCGTCCGCGCCCGATGGTGACGGCCGAGCGCACGGTCGCCACGCTTGCGCCACCCGCCTCGCTCGCGCCACCCGCCTCGCTCGCCGCGAGCGCGAGAAGCTGCACCCACGAGCGCAGCACGTGCTTGGCCGAGAGCTGGGAGTACACGGCGCGCACGAGCCGCCCCCCGTGCACGTCCCGGACGGTCCCCGTCACGTCGCGCCCGGCGACGCGGGCGCGGACGTCGAACGACCGCGCCTCGCTCGTGAGGACCGGCCGGACGGTCTCCAGGACCGGCTCCGCCTCACCGAGGATGCGGCCGAGCGCCGCGCCCCCGAGCTCGCGCGGGGGCAGGTGCCCGCGGCGACGCTCGGCCGCGGCGGCCTCGGCCGGGTCCGCACCGTCGAGCACCGCGCGCAGCAGCCGGTCGCCGATGCTCCACCGCGCGAGCGGGTCCAGCTCGAGCGGCATCCGGTCGTCGAGCTGCGGGGTGTCGCTGGGCAGCCGCGCGCCTAGCCGCTGCGCGAAGAAGGCGCGCGGGGCGTGCTCGAGGACCTGCACCAGCTCGTCGAGCTCGACGACGCCGCCCTCCTCCGGCGCGGGCAGGGGCACCGGGACGAGCGGTCCCGCCGGCAGGCGCGGTCGCGTCGCCGTGCGCGCCGCGGCCAGGTCGAGCGCGTCGAAGCCGAACGGCCCGGGCCGGCCGAGCGCACCCGGCTCGAAGACGCGCGCGTCGACGGGCTGCAGGGGGTGCTCGACCACGAGCGCGGTGCGCGCGCCGCCCGGGAGGTCGGCGGCGTCGTCGACCGCGTCCAGCAGCTCGCCGACCGGGACGCACGGCGGGCGGTGGGCCCCCGTGCGCTCGTCCGCGCCGGTGTGCAGGACGACCAGGCTCTCGGTCGCGGACGTCACGGCGTCGAGGAACAGCTGGCGGTCCTCCTGCCGGCGGTCGTGCTCGCCGACGAGGGGGTCGCGCGCCAGGACGTCGTCGCCGTCCCGGCGCCCGCCGCGCGGGAACGCGCCGTCGTCCATGCCGAGCAGCACCACGACGCGGTGCGGCACCGCGCGCATCGGCGCGAGCGAGCACACCGTGAGCGCCCCCGTCCGGAAGCCCGCCCGGGTCGGCCGGCCTGCCAGCCGCGGCGCGAGGAGGGTCACCACGTCGGGCAGCCGGAGCAGGCCACCCCGTCCCGCGGAATCCGCCCGCGCCTCCGCCAGCACGCGCGTCGCCTCGAGCTCCTGCCAGCGATCCGCCGGTGCGACCGCGGTGAGCAGCGCGAGCGCCCGGTCGAGCGCGTCGAACCACCGCTCCGCGGGCCGGGCGTCGGCGAGGTCCGCCAGCACCGCCGTGAGCCGGTCCAGCAGCTCGGCCACCCGCCCCACGAGCGCGACGTCGGCCGAGCCCACGTCGTCGACCGGCAGCACCGCGCCGACGTAGCGCTGGTCCTCCTCGGCCATCGCGACGCCCAGCAGGAGCCGGTCGAGCGCCGCCGCCCAGGTGCCCTGCGGGACCGCGCCGAGCCGGAACCGCGCCCGCCGCTCCACGTCCTCGCCCCAGTGCACCCCGGACTCCAGCGCCCACGCGCGCAGCCGGTCGAGGCCCTCGTCGTCGAGCGCGAACCGCCGGCGCACCGGCTCCTGGCCCGCGAGGTCGACGACGGCGGAGGCGGTCACCCGCGAGTCGGCCAGCTCGAGCAGGGTGGCCAGCACGCCGAGCACCGGGTTGGTCCGCGTGGGCGCGCGGTCGGCGATGCGCACGCGCAGCGTCCGCCCGGGGTGCTCGGGCGGTGCGTCCTCGCCCGGGAGGTCCGGGGCCGGCCCGAACACCGCCTGCACCAGCGGCGCGAAGGCCTCGACGTCCGGGCACATGACCACGACGTCCCGCGGCTCGAGCGTCGGGTCGTCCGCGAGCAGCCCGACGACGACGTCGCGCAGGACCTCGACCTGGCGCGAGCGCCCGTGGCACGCGTGCACCCGCACCGAGCGGTCCCCGGGCGCCGCGACGTGCCGGCCCCCGGCACCGTCCGGCGGCGCGTCCGCCCGCAGCCGCGCCTGCAGCGCGCCCAGCACGGTCGGCGGGGTCGGGGGCGCGGCGACCTCCTCGACCGCCGGGCGCAGCGCCTGCACGCGCCCGGCGAGCTCGACCGCGTCGTTCGCCATGGAGCGCAGCAGCGGGTGGTGCGCGGGCGACGTGCGCTCCCGGCGCCGCAGCGGCGCGGCCGTCGGCGGGCGAGCGGTGCTCGTCACGGCGCGCCAGAGCGTGAGCGACGGCTGGGGCAGCCAGAGGTGCACCTCGCGCCGCTCGGCGAGTGCCGCGAGGACGGAGAGGTGCGCGGCGGGGAGCGCGGTCGGGCCGAAGACGTGCAGCCGGTCCGGCAGGTCGACGAGCGCCGGCTCCTCGACCAGGCGGGCGGTCGCCTCCGCCAGCCGGGCGGCCGGCGGGGGACCCAGTCGCGCGACGAGCTCGCGCCACAGCCGCGGCTGCCACGCCAGGTCGGCGGGCAGGGGCTGCCCCGCGCCGTCGTCGTCGGCGGCCGCTCCCACGGCTGCCGTCCTCTCGAGCCCGGTCGCCGCGGTCCATGCCAGGGCGAGCGACGGGCGCCGCGCGTCGTAGGCGACGAGCAGGCGCGCGATCCGCTGCGCGAGGTGCATGCGCCGACCCGCGCGCAGCTCGTCGTGCTCGTCGTCCGACGTCCCCGCGGCGCCCACGTGGTGGGCCACCGTGGCGAGCCACGGCTCGTGCGCGTGCTCGTCGACCACGGCGAGGACGTCCCAGGCGAGGCGGTCCGGCCGCCACGGGTCGCTCTCGCGGTCGACTCCCACGACCGCCGCCAGCACGTCGGCGACCAGCCGCGCCGGGGAGCCGAACCGGACGTTCGCGCACACGCCGTCCTGGTCGTCGGGGCCGGCGCCGAGCCGGTGCGCGAGCCGTTGCCCGACCCACCGCTCGACGCCGCGCGTCGGGACCGCCACGAGGTCCGCGGCGAAGGGGTCCTCCGGTGGCACGGCGAGCTCGTCCGCCAGCGCCGTGACCAGCGCGTCCGCCCGCTCGGCGACGTGCACGCGCAGCCCGGTCGCCGCGGCCCCCCGCGCGCCGGGCCCGCGCAGCTGCGCCACGGCCTCGTCGTCCACGTCCCGCACCCTAGCGACCGGGCCCGACAGCCGGCCGGGGCCTCGCCCGTAGGCTGTGGACGTGCAGTGCTCCTACTTCGACGCGGGCCTGTGCCGGTCCTGCGGCTGGATGGGGCGGCCGTACGACGAGCAGCTCGCGGCCAAGCAGCAGCACTGCCGCGCACTCCTGGCGGACCACGAGCCGGTGTGGCTGCCGCCGGTCGCGAGCCCGGAGGACGCCTTCCGGAACAAGGCGAAGATGGTCGTGGCCGGCACCGCGGACGCACCGACGCTCGGCATCCTCGACGCCGCCGGCCAGGGCGTCGACCTGCAGGGCTGCGGCCTGTACCCGGACGGGCTGCGGGCCGCGTTCCCGGCCGTCGCGCGGTTCGTGACCCGCGCCGCGATCACGCCCTACGACGTGCCCTCGCGGCGCGGCGAGCTCAAGCACGTGCTCGTCACCCAGGCGCCCGACGGCGCACTGATGGTGCGGTTCGTGCTGCGCTCCCAGGAGGCCGTCGCCCGCATCCGCAAGCACCTGCCGAGCCTGCGCGCGGAGCTGCCGCGGCTCGAGGTGGCGTCCGTCAACGTGCTGCCGGAGCACAAGGCCGTGCTGGAGGGCGAGCTCGAGATCCCGCTCACCGAGCGGCAGTCGCTCACCATGGAGGTCGACGGCGTGGCGCTGCACCTGCGGCCCCGCAGCTTCTTCCAGACCAACACCGCGGTCACCGCGGCGCTGTACGCGCAGGCGGCCGGCTGGGTCGCGGACACCGGCGCGCAGACGGTGTGGGACCTGTACTGCGGGGTGGGCGGGTTCGCGCTGCACGTCGGCGCCCCGCACGTGGTCGGCGTGGAGACCAGCGCGGAGGCGGTCGCCTCCGCACGGCTCACGGCGGCCGAGCTGGGGCACCCCGACGCCCGGTTCGTCGCGGCCGACGCCACCGCGTGGGCGCTCGCGACCGACCCGGCCCACCCCCCGGACGCGGTGGTGGTGAACCCGCCCCGGCGCGGCATCGGGACGGAGCTCGCGCGGTGGCTGCAGGAGTCGACCGTGCCGCGGGTCGTGTACTCCAGCTGCAACGCGGTGTCGCTCGCGGCCGACCTCGCCGCGATGCCCGCGCTCGTGGTGCGCGAGGCGCGCGTGTTCGACATGTTCCCGCAGACGACGCACTACGAGGTGGCGGTCCTCCTCGAGCGCGCGGCCCCCGGCGGTGCAGCCTCCTCCACCGCGTGACGAAACGGACGCGGCACCTGGGTGGCGCCGCTACAGTCACGACGAGGCTGGTGCGCCGCAGCGCGAACGCGTGCGGGACGGCGACCGGGTGACCACGGCTCGACGACACGGAGGCCAGACGACGATGAGCGACCCGGACGAGGTCAGGGTGCCCGACGGCCGGAGCGACGGCCTGCCCCACGCGAGCGCGCGCCGGCCCGGCCCGTTCAGCAGCGTCCCCGTGCGCGACTACGTCACGGACGTCCTCGCCATCGTGCTCCTGTGCGTCGCGCTCGGGCTCGGCTGGGACGCGCGGAGCTCCGCGACCGACCGGGTCGAGGTCGTGCTCACGACGGTCGTCTCGATCCTGTCGCTGTCCCTGTTCTACCTCGCGCGTGCGGGCGCCATGCCGCCGGGATGGACCAACCGCACGGTCGTCGCGGTGCGGGCCCTCGCCAACGTGCCGTACCTGGTCGTGGTGCTGGTCTACGTGGTCCTCGACGTCGTCGCGGCGTTCGACGACGGCCGCCTCTCCGCCGGCGGCGGGCTCGGGCCCTCGGTCGCGATCGGCCTCGCGGGGGTCGCGCTCGTGGTGGCGCCGCGCGCTGCGGAGATCGGCGCGCCGCGCACCGCCGACCTGTTCGCCCGCGCGCTGCGCACCGCGCTCGTGGCGCTGCTCGTGATGATGCTGCTCCTGCAGGCCGTCGGGGTCGTGTCGGTGCTGGTGGACAGCCCGTCGATCCTGCGTGGCTCGGGCGGCTGGGCGTTCCTGCTGAGCTCGCTCGTCCGCGCGCTCCTGATCACTGCCGTGGCCGCGGTCCCGCTGCTCGGCACGGTGCTGCGGTCGGCGCCGTGGCGCGCGCTCCTCGTGACCGTCGCCGTCGTGGCGGCGTTCGACCTGCTGTTCCTCGGCCCGCTCAACGGTGTGGGCCGCGAGGTGCTCCTGACGATGTCGGTCGCCGGCGGGAGCGCCGCACTCGTCCTGCTGCCCGCCGCGGGAGCGCTGGCCGTCACGCCCGCGGCTCGGCGCATCCTGCGGGCCGCGCCGCTGGACGCACCCGAGCGCCCCTGGTTCACCACGGCCTCGCTCGCGTGGCTGTCGACGACGGCCGTCGCCGCCCTCTACGCCGTGGTCCTCGTGCTGTGGCTCGTGGGCGTGGCGCTGCTGAGCGGGGCGGGCGTCCCCGCCTGGTTCGTCGTGCTCGTCGTCGTGCTGGTGTTCGCCGCGGTGGCCGCGGTCATCGCCCGGACGATCTTCTTCGGCAGCCCGTCGTCGGCCCGCGTCCCCGCGCTCGCGGTGACCGGGGTGGTCGTCGTCCTCGGGGTCGTGGCGATCGCGCTGGTCGCCTCGAGCGCCGACGGGTTCGTCGGGGCCGGCGTCGGCGTGGGCATCGAGCTCCTGCTGGTGGCGTTCGGGCTGCCGGTGCTCGCCGCGGTCGCGCTGCTGGTGCCCGCACCGGTCCGCGCGTGGTTCGTGGAGCACGCGGACGACGAGCCGCTGCGCCGGTGGCGGGACGACGACGAGCCGACCTTCGCCGCCGCCCGCGCCGGGCAGCCGCCCGTGGCACCGCCGTACGCCGCCGCTCCGGCGACCGAGGGCGCTGCGCTCGACGAGACGCCGACGGCGGTCGCCGCGACCGACGAGCCCGCGCGTGACCTCGACCCGGTGGACATCGACCGCGTGGACATCGACACCGTGGAGCCCGACGAGACCGAGCGTGACGAGGCCGACCGCATCGAGGCCGACCGCATCGAGGCCGACCGCATCGAGCTCGTCGAGCTCGCGCACGAGGAGCCGGCGGACGAGCCGACGACGGCGCACGCGCCGGTCGCCGCGCCCGTCGTCGCCCCGACGCTCTCGCCGGAGCCGGTCGCGGGGTCGGAGCAGGACGTCGTCGGCGCCCCGGCAGGCGACCCGGCCGTCGAGGCCACGACGCCGAGCGAGGGCCCGACCGGCAGCGTGGACCGCCCCGTGCCGCACTCCGCCGGGACGGCGGTGCCCGCGCACCCGTTCACCGCGGAGCAGGCGCTCGACCCGACGACGGACCTCGAGGTCCTCGCCGCGATCGCCGCCCAGGCGCCGGAGCTGCGCGTCCACCTGGCCGCCAACCCGTCGACCTACCCGGACCTGCTGCACTGGCTCGGCCAGCTCGGCGACCCGCAGATCGACGCCGAGCTCGCCCGCCGCGGCGCCTGAGCGCGCCCAGGACCCGGCGCGGCGACGATCCAGGCCTGCGACGATCGAGGCACGCGACGATCGAGGCCGTGCCGGGCTCAGGTCTGCCGCAGCACCTGCGCGAGGCACGCGGCGACCACGGCCGCGGAGCGGTCGGCGGCGTCGTCGACGTGGGTCGCGAACTCGCCGGCCTCCATCGGGCTGCACAGGTCGCTGATCCCGCGCACGGCCAGGAAGGGCACGCCGAAGCGGTACGCCGTCTGGGCCAGGGCGGAGGTCTCCATGTCGGTCGCGAGCGCGTCCGGGAAGGCCGCCCGCACGGGGGCGACGCGGTCGGCGTCGACGAACACGTCGCCGGAGACCACCGCGCCGGGCAGCACCCGCACCTCGTGCGGCGCACCCGGCCAAGGGGCGAGCGAGGTGGCGGCGGTGATCGCGGCGGCGTGCAGGCGCTCGTCGGCCGGGTAGACGGCGGGCATGCCGGGCACCTGACCCAGCGCGTACCCGAACGCGCGCGCGTCCGCGCCCGCGTGGACGTGCTGCACCCCGACCACGACGTCGCCGACGCGCACGCCGGCCGCGAGACCGCCCGCGCTCCCCGCGCTGAGGAGGAACCGGGGCGTCACGGTCGTGAGGGCGACCGCTGCGGCGGCGGTCGCGTTGACCAGTCCGATGCCGGAGCGCACCAGCAGGACGTCGGCGCCCCGGAGCCGGAGCCGACGGTGCTCGGACCCACCGGGCGCGACGACCGGCGGGTGCGCGTGCTCGGCGAGGGCGACGAACGGCTCGGCCTCGACGTCCATGGCGACGACCACGACGGCGTCCACGGCCGGGAGCGCGCCGGGGCGCGTGGCCGTGTCGTCGGGCGACGTCACGCCGTCACCGTGCTCCACGCGTCGCGCTGCGCCAGGAAGGCGCGTGCCGCGTCCTGCGCGCCGGCGAGCGTGTGGTTGGCGCCCCAGCCGCACTGGACCTCGTTGGCCGCCGGCACCTCCTGCGCCGCGAGGACGTCGCGCAGCGTCGCCTCGACCAGCGCGAGCACGTCGTCGTACTCCCAGTGCCCCGCGAGCGTGAGGTAGAAGCCCGTCTGGCAGCCCATGGGCGAGAAGTCGATCACCTGGTCGGTGTGGTTCCGCGAGTGCTCGGCGACCAGGTGCTCGAGCGAGTGCACCGCCGGCATCTCGAGGTGGGCGACGTTGGGCTGCGTGAACCGTACGTCGTACTTCTCGATCACGTCGCCGGCCGGGAGGCGCTTGGCGTCGGCGAGGCGCACGTAGGGCGCGGCGACGGTCCGGTGGTCCAGGTTGAACGACTCCACGTTCATCCGGTCCGTGCTCGTGCCGGCGGTGTCCGTCGGTGCAGGGCTCGTGGGCTCGCTCACGCTGTGCCTCCTGGCGCGGGGTGGTGGTGCGGTGCGTCGTGCCGTCCCATTGTCCCCGCCCGTCGCCGGTGGGTGCGACCGAGCGGGTGACGGGGCGGGTTGCTACCGTCCCCCGGTGCAGCAGACCGAGACCCCGCCGAGCGTCGTCCGGGCGCCCGCGCGCGAGCGGACGCCCCGCCGCGCCGACGTCCAGGGTCTGCGCGCCGTCGCCGTGCTGCTGGTGCTGAGCTACCACGCGGGCCTCCCGGTGCCGGGCGGGTTCGTCGGCGTCGACGTCTTCTTCGTCATCTCCGGCTTCCTCATCACCGGACTGCTGGTCGACGAGGCGCTGACCACCGGACGGCTGCGCCTGGGGCGCTTCTACGCCCGACGAGCACGGCGGCTGCTGCCGGCGGCGGCGCTGACCCTCGTCGGGGTCGCGGCGGCGACGGTCGTCTGGCTGCCGGTCACGCGGTGGCGGGAGATCGCGGGCGACGTGGCCGCGACGGCGCTGTACGTCGTCAACTGGCGCCTCGCGGACCGCTCGGTCGACTACCTGGCCGCGGGCGGCGCGGCCAGCCCCGTGCAGCACTTCTGGTCGCTCGCGGTGGAGGAGCAGTTCTACGTCGTGTGGCCGCTGCTAGTGGTCGCCCTGCTGGCCGTCGCCCGTCGGCGGGGCCGTCGCCTGAGCCGGCGCACGCTCGTCGTCGCGGTGGCCGTGCTGGGCCTCACCTCGCTCGCCTGGTCCGTGCACCTGACGCACGACGAGCCCGCGCGCGCCTACTTCGTGACCACCACCCGGGCGTGGGAGCTGGCGGCGGGCGCCCTCCTGGCGCTCGCGGTGCCACGCGTGGCACGCCTGCCACGGCGTTGGCTGACCGCGGCCGGGTGGGTGGGGCTCGGGCTCGTCGTGCTCGCGGCCGCGACCTTCTCGGGAGCCACACCGTTCCCGGGCGTGGCCGCGGCTGTCCCGGTGGCCGGCGCGCTCCTGGTGCTCGCCTCGGGGGTCGTCGGCGCGGGGCTCGCACCGCTGCGGGCCCGCGTCCTGCAGCCCGTGGGTGCCACCTCGTACTCGCTGTACCTGTGGCACTGGCCGGCGGTCGTGGTGGCGACGAGCCTCGCGGACGGCGACCTGCCGGTCACCTGGGGCGTGGCCGCGGTGGCCGTCTCGGTGGTGCCGGCGGTCGCGTCCTACCTGCTGGTCGAGCGGCCGTTGCACGTGCGGTGGCGGGCGACCACCCGTGCCGCGGGGGCGCTCGGCGTGGTGTGCACGCTCGTCGGGCTCGGGGCGGCGGCCGCGGTGCACGGGCTGGTCACACCGACGCCGGCGACGACGCCGCCCGGGGCGCAGGTGCTGCGCGACGGCGGGTGGGACGGGCCGGACGCCGGCATGGACCTCGACACGCTCGTGCCGTCGCTCGCCGACGCGACGCAGGACGTCGCGGACCTGTACGCGGACGGCTGCCACCAGAACTCGCTCGGCGTCGAGCCGGCTGCGTGCACGTACGGTGACCCGGGCGCGTCCACCGTCGTCGCGCTGGTCGGCGACTCGCACGCGGGGCAGTGGCAGCCCGCGGTCCGCGAGGTCGCCGAGGACAACGGCTGGCGGCTGGACACCTACACCAAGGGCAGCTGCGCGTTCACGTCCGCGACGCCCTGGCTGTCCACGATCGACGGGCCGTACGAGACGTGCGTCGAGTGGAACCGCGCGGTGCTCGACACGCTCCTGGCGGACCCGCCCGACGTCGTGGTCACCAGCAACGACGCGGTCGAGCCCGCGGGCGACGACGGCCCGCTCACGGGAGCCGCGGGCGAGCAGGCGGTCGTCGACGGCTTCGACGCGACGTGGCAGGAGCTGGCGGCCGCGGGCACCCGGGTCGTCGTCCTCGGGGACACGCCGTGGGTCGGGATCGACGTGCCCGAGTGCGTCGCGCGGCACACCGGCAGCTGGGCGAGCGCGTGCACGGTGGGGGAGGAGGCCGCGGCGGCGCGCTCCGGTCTCGCCCAGCAGGAGTCGGCCGCCGGCACCTCGGACGTGCCGGTCCTGGACCTCACCGACCGGTTCTGCCCGGACGGGTCCTGCCCGCCGATCATCGGGGGCGCGCTGGTCTGGCGCGACGCGCACCACATGACCGCGACCTACGCGCGCTCGCTCGCGCCGGACGTCGCGGACTGGCTGGTCCCGCTCGTCGGGTCCGGCTGACACGCCCGGGACCCGACGGACGGTCCCGTCAGCCGAACCAGCGCCGGACGTGCTCGACGACCGCGCGGTCGAACCCGTCGTCGTCGTGCCGGGCGCGCAGCCAGCGCTGGAACGCGCCGCCCGACCCGGTGGGGTCGACGCACGCGTCGAGCTCGCGGCGGCACGCGCCCGGGTCCTGGACGGCGCGCAGGAGCAGCCGCTCGGCCTCGGTCGCGTCGCGGTACAGGAACGGGTAGCCGTCGGGGACCAGCGCGCGCGCCCACGCGCGGTCGGGCAGGACGCCGACCGCGCCGGCGACGAGGGCCTCGACGTACTCGAGCCCGTACGACTCGTCGGTCGAGGTCGCGAGGAAGGCCGTGGTGCGCGCGAGCGCCTGCCAGTAGTCGTCCCGGCTCGCGGTCAGCGGGCCGAGCCACACCCAGTCGAGCCGGGACAGCCGCATCGCCTCCTCGGAGACCAGGTGCGACTCGACCAGGCGCGCCTCGACCCGCAGCGGCGCCTGGCGGTGCACGCGCTCCACGACGTCCACGAACAGCCGCGGCTGCTTGCGCTCGGACAGGTAGATGGCCGGGTAGAGGACCACCGGCACGTCCGGCTCACGGCGCGGGTGCACGTGCTCGAGCCGGATCCCGAGGTTCACCCAGCCGATCCGCGCGTGCTCGGCGAGCTGCTGCACCACCTGCTGCCCGACGATCTCGCGGACCTCGGTCGCGGTGCGCTCCGAGTTGGCGAACGTGGGGAACAGCGCGCACGACAGCCCGAGGGCGGCGCGCTCGACCGGGTGCGTGAACTGGGAGGTGGTCCACCACACGAAGTTCATGACGCGCGGCTCGTCGTGCGAGGCGCGCAGCGTGCGCCACACCGAGGGCGAGTCGACCACGTCCATGTTCACGACGAGCGTGTCCGCCGCGTCCACGAACTCGAGGGGCAGGACGTCGAACCCCTGGCACCGCCGCGGCCCGTCGCCCACGACGATCGAGCCGGGGAAGACCCGCAGCAGCCGGCGCACGAGCGTGGCGCCCGCGTCGTGCCCCGCGACGCGCCCGTCGGGGTCGACGAGCGCGTCGCGGTACAGCACGGCGATCCTCATCGCGCGCCGGCCTCCTGCGGCACCTGCTCGTCGTGCGGGCTGCGGGCCGCCTCGGACCCGGCGGAGGGCGTGCTCGTCGGACCGTCCTCGACCGCGGGCTCGTCCTCGCCCTCGAGCGACGTGCGGATCCGCATGCCGTAGAAGGACCGGTGCACGAAGAACGCGGATACGACGAAGAACGCGGCGGCGAGCGTCAGCACGAGCGTGTGCTGGCCGCGGTCGGTCAGGGACACCGCGAGGTCCACCGCGAGCATCCCGAACAGCGTCGTGAACTTGATGACGGGGTTGAGCGCGACCGACGACGTGTCCTTGTAGGGGTCGCCGACCGTGTCACCGACGATCGTCGCGTCGTGCAGCGCGGTGCCCTTGGCGTGCAGGTCCGTCTCGACGATCTTCTTGGCGTTGTCCCACGCGCCGCCCGCGTCGGCCATGAAGATCGCCTGGTACAGCCCGAAGATCGCGATGGACACCAGGTAGCCGATGAAGAAGAACGGCTCGACGAACGCGAACGCGAGGGTCGCGAAGAAGACGCCCAGGAACATCGTGAGCATGCCCTGCTGCGCGTACTGCGTGCAGATCTCCACGACGCGCCGGGAGTCGGCCTCGCTGGCCTTCGCGGCACCGTCGAGCTTGATGGTGGTGCGGATGAACTCCACCGCACGGTGCGCCCCGGTGGTGACCGCCTGGATGGAGGCGCCGGTGAACCAGTAGATGACCGCGCCGCCCGTGATCAGGCCGAGCAGGAACGGCGGGTGCAGCAGCGACAGGTTCTCCAGCCCCGTGGTCAGCCCTTCGGTCAGGCCCATGATGATCGAGAAGATCATCGTGGTGGCGCCCACCACCGCGGTGCCGATCAGCACCGGCTTGGCCGTCGCCTTGAAGGTGTTCCCCGCGCCGTCGTTCTCCTCGAGCATGAGCTTGCCGCGCTCCCACTGCGGCCGGAAGCCGTGGTCGCGCTCGAGCTCGTCGTCGATGCCCTCGAGGTCCTCGATCACGGACAGCTCGAAGACGCTCTGCGCGTTGTCGGTCACGGGGCCGTAGGAGTCGACCGCGATGGTCACCGGACCCATCCCGAGGAAGCCGAACGCGACCAGCCCGAACGCGAACACCGCGGGCGCCATCATGAGGTCGGCGAGGCCGTCGAGGCTCAGCAGGTAGGCGCCGCCCATGAGGCCGACGATCGCGACGCCGAGCCAGTACGCGGAGAAGTTGCCCGCGACCAGCCCGGACAGGATGTTGAGCGACGGGCCGCCCTGGCGCGAGCTCTTGACCACCTCCCGCACGTGCCGCGACGACGTGGAGGTGAACGCCTTGACGAGCTCGGGGATGAGCGCGCCCGCGATGGTCCCGCAGGACACGATGGTCGCGAGCCGCCACCACTGGTCGGCCGCCGCGGAGTCCGCGAGCACGAACCACGTGGTGACGAACGTCGCGACGATGCACGTGGCGGACGTGAGCCAGACCAGGCTCGACAGCGGCTTCTCGAAGTCCATCCGCTCCGCGTCGCGGTAGCGCCGGCTCGCCACCAGGTCGTTGAGGCGGTAGCTCGCCGCGGACGCGACGATCATCACGGCGCGCACGACGAAGATCCACACCAGCAGGCCGGCCTGCACGGCCGGGTCCGGGACGCCGAGCAGCACGAAGGTCACGAGCGCGACGCCCGTGACGCCGTACGTCTCGAAGCCGTCCGCCGACGGGCCGACCGAGTCGCCCGCGTTGTCGCCCGTGCAGTCGGCGATCACGCCGGGGTTGCGGGCGTCGTCCTCCTTGATCTTGAAGACGATCTTCATCAGGTCGGAGCCGATGTCCGCGATCTTGGTGAAGATGCCGCCCGCGATGCGCAGGGCGCTCGCGCCGAGCGACTCACCGATCGCGAACCCGATGAAGCACGCGCCGGCGACGTCCCGCGGCAGGAACAGCAGGATCACCAGCATCATCATCAGCTCGAGGCTGATCAGCACCATGCCGATCGACATGCCCGCCTGCAGCGGGACCCGGTGCAGCGGCAGCGCCCGGCCGCGCAGGCTCGCGAACGCCACCCGGCTGTTGGCGAGGGTGTTGACGCGGATCCCGAACCACGCGACCGAGTACGAGCCCGCCATGCCGACGAGGCTGAACGCGATGACGATGCCGACCCGACCCCACGCGAACCCGACGAGCACCTTGTAGTACACGACGATGACGGCGGCGATGAACCCCCACAGCACCAGCAAGAACCGGCCCTGCTGCGCGAGGTACGCACGGCACGTGGAGTAGATCAGCTCCGAGACCTCGCGCATCGACGCGTGCACCTCGAGCCGGCGCAGCTGCAGGTACGTCGCCAGGCCCATGGCCAGGCCCATCACGCACACGACGAGGCCGAGGCCCAGCAGCACGCGGCCGGACAGCCCACCGAGGACGCTCACCTGGCTCAGGTCCGGCAGGGCGAGGCTCGCCTCGCCGCGGTGCGCGCCCTCGGTGCCCGAGGCGGCCTGACCGCACGCCGCGAGCAGGGTCAGCGGCGCGGCGGCGAGCAGGGCGCGCAGCGCCCGGGGTCGTCGGCGGCGGCCGTGCGGCGGGCGGTTCTCACTGGTGCGGGCGACAGCGTCCACGACATCCCCTCGGGCGGCGAAGTGTTCTCGCGACCGAACGTAGGAGTGCCGGGTGCCCCGCAGGTGAGACCAAGGTCACGCCCCCCGGGCGCAGCACAGGCCGCAACCCGAGCGGGCTGCGGCCTGTGCGGTGGTGCCGGCGCCGTGCGGCGTCCGCGCCGGTGTCGGTGCCGGTGTCGTGCCGGTGTCGTCAGCGGTCCTCGAGGGCCGGGACGATCGTCATCGGGATCGCGAACGCGAGCGCGATCGACGCGATGCCACCGAAGAACACCCACGGCTTGGCGGCGTCGACCACCTCGAACGCGACCGCGAACAGCGCGAGGCCGAGGAGGAACAGCAGGAACGCGAAGAAGACGGTGACCGCGCGCTCCGGGGACCCGGAGCGGTCGTCGTCGCGGCGCTGGAGGACGGGTTCGCTCATGACGCGCAGCCTACCGCCGGACCCGCGTCCGACGCGGCCGTCACGCGGGGTTCGGCGCCTCGTCCTCGAACGGCCACGCGGCGCGCACCTCGATGCGCCCGAACCGGGCCATCGGGTGCCGGCCGGCGACCGCGACCGCCTCCTCGAGCGACGCGCACTCGAGCAGGTCGAACCCGGCGATGTGCTCACCGACCTCGGCGAACGGGCCGTCGGTCACGGACAGGTCGCCGCCGCGCAGGCGGACGGTGCGCGCCTCGGCCGCGGGGCGCAGGCGGTTGCCGATGACGTGCACGCCGCGCTGCTCGACGTCCCGCACCCACTCGCCGATGTTGTCGTCCTCGGCACGGTACGGCTCGGCCTCGGGGTCGGTGCAGACGAGCATGAGGAACTGCATGGTGGCTCCCTGGGTCGTGGGGGCCCGGGTTCCCGGGCCGTTCGTGGTGGTGACGCGCGAGCGATCACGATCTCGACACCTCATCCTGGCGGGTTCGTCGCGCTCGGCGCCGGGGAACGCGGCCACCCGTGCTCCGGCGCGCCGGACGGCCGGGGGAGTGGCCCGCGGCGAGGCGTCGTGGAGGGCCGCGAGGTTAAGCGATTCGACGGGTGTGCGGACCGCCTGACGTGCGGGACGGTACGACGAGACCACGCGCGCTCGCGCCCGCGCCGGAGGCGGTTCGACGATCCGCGAACGACGGGCGCAGCGGACGCGGGCTGCACGCTGCACACGCCAGGTGGCCGTACGCGGACGTCCGCGACGTCGCGGACCCGACGGGGGAGGACGAGCATGACGACGACCAGGACGACCGTCAGCGGACCGGCTGCGGACGGGCGGTCCCACCCGCGACGCTGGGCGGCGCTGCTCGCCGGCCTCGCGGTCGCGGCGCTGGCCGCGGTGATGGGGCTCGTCGCGACCTCGCCCGCCGGCGCGGCCGCCTCGCCCGTGCGGATCATGGCGCTGGGCGACTCGATCACCGGCTCGCCGGGCTGCTGGCGCGCGCTGCTCTGGCAGCGGCTCCAGACCGCGGGGCTCACCGGCACGGACTTCGTGGGGACGCTCCCGGGCCAGGGCTGCGGGTTCGCGTACGACGGCGAGAACGAGGGCCACGGCGGCTACCTGGTGACCGACGTCGCGGCGCGGGGCCAGCTCGTCGGGTGGTTGGGCGCGACCCACCCGGACGTGGTGCTCATGCACTTCGGCACCAACGACGTGTGGTCGAACCGCTCGACGACCGAGATCCTCGCCGCGTACACCACGCTCGTGCAGCAGATGCGCGCCGACAACCCGGACATGGTGGTGCTCGTCGCGCAGATCATCCCGGTCGCGCCCGCGTCGTGCGCCGAGTGCCCGGCCCGCACGGTCGCGCTCAACCAGGCGATCCCCGCCTGGGCCGCCGGGCTGAGCACCGCGCGGTCGCCGGTCCGGGTGGTGGACCAGTGGACCGGCTGGGTGCCGGCGACCGACACCGGTGACGGCGTGCACCCGAACGACGCCGGCATCGTGAAGATGGCCGACCGGTGGTACGCGCCGCTCGCCGCGGTCCTCACCGGGACGCAGCCGACGACGAGCCCGACGCCGACCCCCACACCCACCTCGACCCCCACGCCCACACCCACGCCGACGCCCACGCCCACGCCCACGCCCACGCCCACGGTGACGCCCACGGTGACGCCCTCGCCGACCGCGAGCCCGACGTTCACCATGCCCCCGTACCTCGGCTGCACGGCGCAGTGGGTCGTCGCGAGCCGGTGGCCCGGTGGCTTCGTGGTCACCGTGCGGGTCACGGCCGGCGCCCGGCCGATCTCGTCGTGGACGGTCACCGCCACCCTGCCCGGCGGTCAGGTCGCGAACGCGTGGAGCTCGCAGGTGACCACGGCGGGCGGCACCACGACGTTCACGCCCGCGCCGTGGAACGGCAGCCTCCCGGCCGGTGGGACCACGGAGCTCGGGTTCCAGGGCACGGGCGACCCGACGGCGACCTCGGTCACCTGCCGCGCAGCCTGAGCCCCGGGTCCACGCGCCCGGACCGGCCCGCCCTGCCGCCCTCCGCACGGCAGGGCAGGCTGGTCCGCATGGACGTGCGCGTGGGGATCTCGGGCTGGCGGTACGCCCCGTGGCGGGGTGAGTTCTACCCGCGCGGGCTGCCGCAGCGCGCCGAGCTGGAGTTCGCGGCGCAGCGCATGACGAGCATCGAGATCAACGGCTCGTTCTACGCGCTGCAGCGGCCGGAGAGCTACCGGTCGTGGGCGGAGCACGTGCCGGCGGACTTCGTCTTCTCGGTCAAGGGACCGCGCTTCGTCACGCACCTCAAGAAGCTCGCGGACGTGCGCACCCCGGTCGCGAACTTCCTGGCCAGCGGAGTGCTGGCGCTCGGCGACAAGCTGGGGCCGGTGCTGTGGCAGCTCCCGCCGAACCTCGGGTACGACGAGGCGCGGCTCGCCTCGTTCTTCGCGCTGCTGCCGCGCAGCACCGCGGCGGCGGCGGCGCTCGCGGCGGAGCACGACGAGCGCCTCGACGGCCGCGCGTGGACCACCACCGACGCCGACCGGCCGCTGCGCCACGTGCTCGAGGTGCGGCACGCGTCCTTCGAGCAGCCGGCGTTCGTGGCGCTGGCCCGGGAGCACGACGTCGGCGTCGTGGTGGCGGACACCGCGGGCCGCTGGCCGCGAATCGAGGACGTGACGTCCGACGTCGTCTACGTGCGCCTGCACGGCGACACCGAGCTGTACACGAGCGGGTACGACGACGCCGCGCTCGACCGCTGGGCCGCGCGCGTGCGGGCGTGGGCCGCGGGCGGCGAGCCCGACGACGCGCGCCGGCTCGGCCCGCCGGCCGTGGCCACGCCCCGGGACGTCTTCGTCTACTTCGACAACGACGTCAAGGTGCGGGCGCCCGTCGACGCGCAGGGACTCATCGCACGGCTGCGGTGAGGTTCGCCGGTCGCCGGTCGCCGGTCGTCGCGCGCCGGTCGCCGGTCGCCGGTCGCCGGGCGTGCGTCAGGCGCGGCCGCGCAGGCGGTCGATCTCGCGGCGCTCGCGCTTGGTCGGCCGGCCCGCGCCACGGTCGCGGACGGCCGCCACGGCGACCTGCTCACGTGGCGGCACCGCGGGGGAGCGGTCGAGGTAGCAGGTCACGGCCACCGCGGCGCCGACGCGCTTGACGATCGTGCGCTGCACGATCACGACCCGCTCGCGCTCGCCGCCGCGCACGTGCACCTCGTCGCCCGGCACGACGATCGTCGCGGGCTTGGCGCGCTCGCCGTTGATCCGCACGTGCCCCGCGCGGCACGCGGCGCCCGCTGCCGACCTCGTCGGGAACAGGCGCACCGCCCAGCACCACGCGTCCACGCGCGCCCGTACCGCCTCCGCCACGCACCCACCCTGACACACCCGGCGGCACGCACCCGGCCGCGCGCACCCGGCGGCACGGCCGTGCGCCTCGTCGCGGCGACCGGCTGCGCGCCCGGCGCCCGGGTGCGACGATCGGTGCGGCCGCCGTGGGGGTGGCCGTGGGACGACGAGGGGCGGGGCAGCATGGACGTCGAGCGGGTGGAGCTCCCGGCAGTGACGCTGGTCGCGGTGCGCCGGACCGTGCGCATGGACCAGCTCGCCGGGTTCTACGACCAGGCGTACGGGCAGGTCGCGCAGGCGCTCGCGGCGTCAGGCGTGGCGCCCGCGGGACCGGCGGTCGGCTGGTACGCCGGCATGCCGACCGACTCGGTCGACGTCGCCGCGGGCTTCGCCGTCCCGGAGGGCTCGGGGCCGTTCGAGGGCGTCGACACCGTCGAGCTCCCCGCGTCCGCCGCGGTCGTGGGGACCTACACCGGCCCGTACGACGGGCTCCCCGACGCGTGGAGCGAGGTCGTCGCGTGGGCCGGCGAGCACGACGCCGCCGGCCGCGGCGACTTCTGGGAGGAGTACGTGACCGACCCGTCTCCGGACGGCGACCCGGCCGCGAACGTGACGAGGCTGGTCCTGCCGCTGCGCTGACAGTCGGTCTGCAGGAAGCAGACGGCAGGAAGCAGACGGCAGTCGGCAGCAGCGAGGAGACGGTCAGGCCGCGCGGCGAGTGATCCGCACGGTCCACGCGTCGGGGCCGTCGACCAGGACCTCGGTGTCGATCGGCGCGCGCTCGGCGAGCTGCGCGAGCAGCGGGCGAGGCAGGTGCGGCGCGACGAGCACCAGGGACTCGCCGGGCGCGATCGCCTCGAACGCGCCGAAGACCGTCGCGTGCCGGATCGCGTGCGGGATCGTCCGGACGTCGAGGACCGGGTCGCCCTCGTCGTGGCCGCCGCACCCGCAGGTGTGGCCGCCCTCGGGCGCGCTCGCGAGGGGCGCGCTCTCGAGAGGTGGGCGGGACGTCTGGATGTCGACGTGCTGGCTGGTCATGATGCCTCCGGTTCCTGGGCGGTGCTCCGCCCGTGGGTCGAGCGTCGGTCCTCGGCCGCGTCCGGTGCCGCCGGACCGACCGTGGAAAATCCGACCGTGGAAAAATCGAGCGTGGACACGCTGGGCGACGGTCCGGCCGTCGAGGTCCCGCCCGCTGACGACCCCTCGTCGGACGCGGCCCGGCGCAGCTCGAGCACGCAGTGCGAGCGGCCGACGAACGGCCGCAGCCGGTGCGCGGTGACGGGACCGCCGGCCGTGGCCAGGACACCGGCGGCGAGCCCCAGGTGCACGCTGCAGACCACCTCGGGACGCTGCCGCGCGAGCTCGACGAAGGGGCAGCGCCACAGGTCCACGCGCAGGCCGTCGTCGTCCCGCGCCGGGTCGAACCCCAGCCGGTCGAGGTGACCCTCGAGGGCATCGAGCTGACGCGCGGCCGCGCGGTCGGACCTGTCCTCGTCGGACGCGGCCGGCGAGCGTGACCCCAGCGCGGGCTCGAGGACGCCGCCGGGTGCCGTCAGCGCGCGGCCGGCACTGCGGGCGGCCTCGGCGGTCGGGCCCAGGTCCCGCCCGTAGCCCTCGAGCAGCACGCGCGTCAGCGCGACCTGAGCGATGGACCGCTCCAGCCGCCGCATCGTCTCCGGGTCCTCGCGCGCGTCGTCGGGGGACGCGGCGCGGTAGAGGATGCGCGGGCGCCCGCGCACGGTGCGCACCTCCGGCGCGCGCGCGGCGAGACCGTCCTGCACCAGGCGCGCCAGGTGCTCGCGCGTCGTGTTCTGGTGCAGCCCGGTCGACTGCGCCAGCTCGCTCACGGTGTGCTGGCCGCCGCGCTGCAGGAGGTGCAGCAGCTCGACGCGGCTCGCGGCCGCGAGCGTGCCCTCGAGGGGCAGGCGGCGGGTGGCGGGCATGCAGGCAGTCTGCGGCCCGGCCCGGCCGTGGAAAAGGGGACGGAGGTCCCGCGCCGACCCTGCGCGCGGATACCTACGGTCGGTTCCGTGGAAAACCGCCCGCGACGCGCCGTCCCGCCCGGGCGGCTGGCGTTGCTGCTGCCCGCCGGGACCGCTCTGCTCGCCGGCCTGGACGCCGCGCTGACCCTGCTGGGCCTGCCGGCTCCGGTGCAGCTCGCGCGGCTCCCGGAGGTGCACGGTCCGCTGATGGTGCTCGGCTTCGTCGGGACGCTCGTCGCGCTCGAGCGGGCGGTGGCGCTCGCACGCGCCCAGGGCGGGACGCAGCCCGAGCGCGCGCGGCCGTGGGCCTGGGCCGCGCCCGGCCTGCTCGGGCTGGGCGCGCTGCTGCTCGTCTCGCCCGCGCCGGTGCGCGCCGGGCAGGCGTGCCAGGTCGTCGGCTCCGGCGTGCTCGTCGCGCTCTACGGCGCCGCGTGGCGACGCCGCCCCGACGCGGCCATCGCGGTGCAGGGCCTGGGCGCGCTCGCGGCGGTCGGTGCGGCCGTGCTGTGGTCGGGCGGGGTGCCGGTGCCGGACCTCTCGCCGTGGCTCGTCGCGTTCCTGGTGCTGACGGTCGTGGGCGAGCGGCTCGAGCTGATGCGGATCGTGCCGGTGCCCGCGACGGCGGAGCACGGTCTGGTCGCCGGGGCGCTCGCGCTCGTCGCCGGGGCCGCGCTCGCGCTGCTGTGGCCGGGGCCCGGCACCGCGGTAGTGGGCGCGGCCCTCGTCGGGCTCGTCGTGGTCCTGCTGCGGTACGACGTCGCGCGGCGGACCGTGCGGGGCACGGGCCTGCCCCGGTTCATGGCGGTCGCGATGCTCGCGGCGTTCGCCTGGCTCGCGGTCGCCGGAGCCACCTGGCTCGTCGGCGGCCCCACGACCGGCGGCGTGCGGTACGACGCGGTGCTGCACGCCGTCTTCCTCGGCTTCGTCATGTCCATGGTCATGGCGCACGCGCCGGTGATCCTGCCGGCGGTGCTGCCTCGGCCGCTGCCGTACCGGGCGGCCATGTACGTCCCGCTGGCGCTGCTGCACGCGACGCTCGTGCTGCGCGTGCTCGTCGGGGACGCGCGCGGCGTCGGGTGGGCCGTCCAGGTGGGCGGGGTCGGCAACATCGTGGCCGTGCTGGCGTTCGTCGGCGTGGCGGTGACGAGCGTGCTGCGCGGCGCACCGCGACGGACGGGCCGCACCACGAGGCAAGGGCGCGTCCCGGAGGCCGCGTCGCCCGCCGGCGCCGAGCCGGTCGAGGTGACCGCGTGAGCCGCGCGTCGTGGCACCTGCGTGCCAACGGGCTGGTGCTGGCGTGGCTCGTCGCGGCGGCGGTGCTGACCGTCGCGCACCGGTGGGTCGCGGCGGCCCAGTGGCTCATGGTGCACCTGCTCCTGCTCGGCGCGGTCAGCACCGCGATCCTGCTGTGGAGCCAGCACTTCGCGGACACGCTGCTGCGGCAGCCGGCGCCCGGCGGGCGGCGCGGGCTCGTCGTGCGGCTCGCGGCGCACACGCTGGGCGCGGTGCTCGTGGTCGCCGGCCTCGTCGTGCCCGCCTTCGCGCTGGTGCTCGCGGGTTCGGTGCTCGTCGGTGGTGCGGGCGTCGGCCAGGCGGTCGTGGTGGGCCGGCAGATGCGCTCCGCGCTGCCGTCGCGGTTCCGGCCGCTCGCGCGCTGGTACGTCGGCGCGGGCGCGGTGCTGCCGCTCGGCGTCGCGTGCGGCGTCGTGCTCGCGCGGGGGACCGTGTCCGACGACGTGCACGGGCGGCTCTACGTCGCGCACGTCGTCCTCACGCTCGTCGGCTGGGTCGCCACCACCGTCCTGGGCACGCTCGTGGTCCTGTGGCCCACCGTCCGGCACGCTCGCATCGAGCCGTCCGACGAGGCCGCGGGGCGCCGTGCGCTGCCTGTGGTCCTGGCCGGCCTCGGCGTCGTGGTGCTCGCCGCCGCGACCGGCTGGCGCTGGCTCGTCCTGGCGGGGTGCGTCGTCGTGGCCGTCGGCGCCGGGCTGGTCGGCGCCATGATGTGGCGCCAGCACCGGGCAGCCGCTCCCGTGGTCGCCGCGAACGCCGCACGGGTGGTGCCCGCGCGGACCGCGCCGGTGCACGTGCCGCCCGTCTTCGCGCCGGGCTCGCTCGCGGCGTCCGTGGCCTGGCTGGTCGGCTCGCTCGTGGCGTTCGGCGTGGTCGTCGTCGCCGCGCCCGGCTGGGACGTCGCGGCGCTGCGGGTGCGCGGCCTGGTCGCGCCGTTCGCGGTCGGCTTCGCCGCGCAGGTGCTGCTCGGTGCGCTGTCCCACCTGCTGCCCGTGGTGCTCGGGGGCGGCCCGGCCGTCGCGCGTCGGACGGCGGCCGAGCTCGACCGCGGCGCCGTCGTGCGGCTCGTGCTGGTCAACGGCGGGCTGCTGCTGTTCTGCGCGCCGGTGCCGAGCACCGTGCGCGTGCTCGTGTCCTTCGTCGTGCTGGGCGCGCTCGTCGCGTTCCTGGTGCTCGCGGCGCGTGCGGTCCGGGTCGCTCGGCGGCCCGCGGCTGCGTCGGCACCCGCGGCTGCGCCGGCACCCGCGGCTGCGCCGGCACCCGCGCCTGCGTCGTCCGGCGCGGTCTCGTCGGCGGTGCCCGGCCCGCCCCGGCCGCCGCGCTCCGGGGCGCTCGCGGTCGGCGTGGGCGCCCTGGCGCTCGCGCTCGTCGTCGGGGTCGCGATCGACCCGCCCGCTGCCGGCATCGCGGCCGCGGGTGCCCCGGTGGACGGGGTCGGCCCGGACGTGGTCGCGACGGGCCGGACCACGACCGTCCAGGTCGAGGCGCGCGAGATGCGCTTCGTGCCCGCGCGCGTCGAGGTGCCCGCCGGGGACCGGCTGGTGCTCGAGGTGACCAACGCCGACGACGACGTGCACGACCTGGTCCTCGCGGACGGCACCACCTCGGGACGGCTGTCCCCGGGTGCGGCCGCGACGGTCGACGTCGGCGTCGTCGGTGCGGACCTCGACGGCTGGTGCTCGGTGGCCGGCCACCGGCTCATGGGCATGACGCTGCAGGTCGTCGTCACGGGTGAGGCGGTGGTAGCGGCGGGTCCGTCCGCGGACCCCGACGAGCCGGCGGAGCACTCCGGGCACGACATGTCGGGGCACGACGTCACCTCGGGCGCCACCTCGGACGGCAGCACGGACGCGGCGGACCTGCTGGACCTGATGGCGACGCCCGACGACGCGTTCGTCGCGCGCGACGCCGCCCTCAGCCCTCTCGGGCCCGACCGCGGACCCGTCACCCACCGCGTGCGCCTCGAGGTGCAGGAGGTGGTGCGCGAGGTGGCGCCGGGGGTCACGCAGCGGCTGTGGACGTTCGGTGGGGAGGCGCCCGGACCCGTGCTGCACGGGCGGGTCGGCGACACGTTCGTCGTGACGCTCGTCAACGACGGCACGATCGGCCACTCGATCGACTTCCACGCGGGCGCGCTCGCGCCCGACGACGTGATGCGGACCATCGCGCCGGGCGAGGAGCTGACCTACACGTTCACGGCCACCCGGTCCGGCATCTGGATGTACCACTGCTCGACCATGCCGATGTCGGTGCACCTCGCGAACGGCATGCTCGGTGCGGTCGTGATCGAGCCCGACGGGCTGCCGGAGGTCGGCCGGCAGTACGTCGTCGTGCAGTCCGAGCTGTACCTGGGCCCGCAGGGGGGCGAGGCGGACGCCGCCCAGGTCGCCGCCGCGCAGCCCGACCTCGTCGTGTTCAACGGCTACGCCAACCAGTACCGGGACCGTCCGCTCACGGCGACCGCGGGGGAGCGGGTCCGGTTCTGGGTGCTCGACGCCGGGCCCAACCGGCCGAGCGCGTTCCACGTCGTGGGCGGGCAGTTCGACACGGTGTTCCGCGAGGGCGAGTACGCGCTCCGGGACGGCGGCTCGACGGGCAGCGGCGGCTCGCAGGTGCTCGCGCTGCAGCCCGCGGAGGGTGGCTTCGTCGAGCTGACGTTCCCCGAGGCCGGGACGTACCCGTTCGTGACCCACGCGATGTCCGACGCGGAGTCCGGCGCGCAGGGGCGCGTCGTCGTGACGCCCTGAGGCTGGTCACGCACGACGCGGGGCACCCGTCCGGGGTCGGGTGCCCCGCGTGGTGGCGGGCGGTCGCGGGGGTCAGTCGCGCAGGGAGAGGTACGTCGCGATGAGCGACGCCGTCGACGGGTCCTGCGCCTCGAGCGCCGCGACGTCGCCCTCGACCGCGGGGGCGATCTCGAGCGCGAGCTTCTTGCCCAGCTCGACACCCCACTGGTCGAACGAGTCGATGCCCCAGACCACGCCCTGGACGAACGTGATGTGCTCGTACAGCGCGATGAGCTGGCCCAGCACCGCCGGGGTCAGCGACGGCGCGAGGATCGACGTCGTGGGACGGTTCCCCGAGAAGACCCGAGCGGGGACGATCTCCTCGGCCGTGCCCTCGGCGCGCACCTCGTCGGCCGTCTTGCCGAACGCGAGCGCCTTGGTCTGCGCGAAGAAGTTGGCGAGGAACAGCGCGTGCACGTCCGTGCCGCCGTCGGTCAGCGGGTGGGCCGGGTTGGCGACCGCGATGAAGTCGGCCGGGATGAGGCGCGTGCCCTGGTGGATCAGCTGGTAGAAGGCGTGCTGCCCGTTGGTCCCGGGCTCGCCCCAGAACACCTCGCCCGTCGCCGTGGTGACCGGCGTCCCGTCCCAGCGCACGGACTTGCCGTTGGACTCCATGGTGAGCTGCTGCAGGTACGCCGGGAAGCGGTGCAGGTACTGGGCGTACGGCAGGACGGCGTGCGTGTGGGCGCCCAGGAAGTTGACGTACCAGACGTTGAGCAGGCCCATCAGCACGGGCACGTTCTGCGCGAACGGCGTGCTCGCGACGTGCTCGTCGACCGCGTGGAAGCCCGCGAGGAAGTCGCGGAAGGCGTCCGGGCCGATCGCGATCGCGAGCGAGGTCCCGATGACCGAGTCCACCGAGTACCGGCCGCCGACCCAGTCCCAGAACCCGAACGCGTTGGCGGGGTCGATGCCGAACGCGGCGACCTTGTCCAGCGCGGTGGAGACCGCGACGAAGTGCTGGGCGACGGCGGCCGTGCGGGCGTCGTCGGAGTCCTCGAGGTGGCCCGCGGCCGCCAGTCGCTCCCACAGCCACGTGCGCGCGAGCCGCGCGTTGGTGAGCGTCTCGAGCGTGCCGAACGTCTTGGAGGCGACGATGAACAGCGTCGTCGTCGGGTCCAGGTCCTTGACGGTCTCGGCGAGGTCCGTGGGGTCGATGTTGGAGACGAACCGGACCTCGAGGCCCTCCTGCACGTACGGCTTGAGCGCCTCGTACGCCATGACCGGGCCGAGGTCCGAGCCGCCGATGCCGATGTTCACGACCGTGCGCACGCGCTCGCCCGTGACGCCGGTCCAGGCACCCGAGCGGACGCGCTCGGCGAACGCGAACATCTTCTCGAGCTCCGCGTGGACGTCGGCGTCCACGTCCTGCCCGTCGACGACGAGCGGCGGCTGCGCACCCGCGGGCCGACGCAGCGCCGTGTGCAGCACGGCGCGATCCTCGGTGACGTTGATGTGCTCGCCGCGCAGCTGCGCCTGCAGGCGGCCGGCCAGGTCGACCTCGTCGGCCAGGCGCACCAGGAGGGCGAGCGTCTCGTCGGTCACCAGGTTCTTGGAGAGGTCCACGTGCAGGTCCGCGAGCCGCAGCGAGAGTCGCTGGGCGCGGCCCGGGTCCGCGGCGAACCAGCCGCGCAGGTCGGGCGTGAGGGTCGACTCGTGCGCGGACAGGTCCTGCCACGCGCTCGTCGTCGTGGCGTCGATGGGGCTGGTCACGATGGTTCCTCCGGATGACTGGGACCGGCTGCTTGAGCGGGGCGCGCGGCGCTCCGGGCGCGGTGCGCTCCGGCTGCGCGCGAACCTTCCCAACCTACTGGCCCGGCGCGACGGCTCGCTCGGGACGTCCGTGGGACCACGAGGGCGTCGGGGTGCTCTGACGACCTCACGAGCTCGACGGCCCGGCGCCTAGGGTGTGGCGCGTGTCCCGACGAGCCCTGACCGCCCTGATCGCCGCGCTCACCCTCGTCGTGGGCTTCGGGGTCGCCCAGCTGACCGACGTCCGGGCGCTCGGGGGAGCGGTCCTCGTGCTCGGGGCTGCCTGGTGCGCGTGGCGCTCGCGGCCGGCGGTGGCGTGGTGGCGGATCGCGGCCGTCCTGGCGCTCGGTGGTGTCGGCTTCGTGGCCACCCACCTCCTCGCCCGGACCGCTCTCGGCGCCTGGCCCTCGGTCCTCCTGACCGCGGCCGCCCTAGCAGCAGCGACCTACGCCCTCCTCGCCCCCCGCCCCAGCGATCCCTCCGCCTCCCGGCCCGCGTGACCGGAGCGCCGGCCGGGTCGTCGCCGAGCGGCGGGGCGGTGGCGGTGTTCCGGAGGTGTGAACGGGGGGTCACGATGTGATCACGGTCACGGATGGTGCTTGACATTGGATTAGTAAGGAACGTCTACTAACAAACGTGACCACGACGACCCGCCACTCCGGTGCCCGCGCCGGCCGCGCCCTGCGGCCGACGGACAAGGCGCTGCCGGAGCACGCGCGGGCCCACAACCGGTCGCTCGTGCTGGGGCACCTGTTCCACACGGGGCCGTCGTCGCGCGCCGATATCGCGCGGTCCACGGGCCTGACCCGCGTCACGGTGTCCGGCCTGGTGGGGGACCTGCTCGAGGAGGGTCTGGTCGAGGACCTGGGGATCCGCGCGGAGGGCAAGGTGGGCAAGCCGGCCACGCTCGTCGGGATGCGGACCGAGTCCTTCCAGGTGGTCGCGGTGGACCTGACGGACGACGCGACGATCCACGGTGCCGTGCTCACGCTGGTGCGCGACGTCGTCGCACGGCGGGAGGTGCCGCTCGACGGCCGCTCCGGGGACGCGGCGGTGCGGGCGCTCGAGGACCTGTGCCGGGACCTGCTCGCCGCGGCGACGCGGCCGGTGATCGGCGTCGGCATCGCCTCCCCGGGCGTCATCACCACGGACGGCCACGTCGTCCAGGCACCCAACCGCGGCTGGTACGACCTGCCGCTGGCCGCGCGGCTCACCGAGAGCCTGGGCGTGCCGGTGCACGTGGCCAACGACGCCAACACCCGCGCGCTGGGCGAGTTCACCTTCGGCACCGCGTCGGGCTCGGGCTCGATGGTGCTGACGGTGGGCGAGGGCGTGGGCGCCGGGCTCGTCGTGGACGGAGCGCTGGTGCTGGGCCGCAACAACGCGGCCGGCGAGCTCGGCCACGTGACCGTCGTCGACGTCACGACCGCCGGAGAGGTGCCCGCGCCCTGCGCGTGCGGGCGCGCCGGCTGCCTCGAGACCGTGCTGAGCGTGCCGGCGCTGCGCCGCCGCGTCGCCGGTCTCGCCCCCGAGGAGTCCGACGCCGCCCTGGCGTCGGTCGGACGGCTGCTGGGCATCGCCCTCGCACCCGTCGTCAGTGCGCTCGACCTCGCGGAGGTCCTGCTCTCCGGCCCCCCGGAGCTGCTGGACGGCCCACTGCGCGATGCGGCGCTCACCGCCATCCGGACCCGGACCATGCCCGTCATCGGGCGTGACCTCTCGGTCCGCATGGGCTCGCTCGACGAGGACGGGGTGCTGTCCGGCGCGGCAGTCCTGGTCCTGTCAGGGCAGCTCGGGGTCACGTGACGACCCCGAGCCGCCCCCTTGCAGGTCGAAGCACCATCCCGGCGACCGCCGCCCCGGCGTTCGCCTCGCTCACGGGAGGAACCCCAACGTGAAGATGCTACGGTTCGCCGCTCTCGGCGTGGCGGCGACGCTCGCACTGACCGCGTGCAGCTCCGGCGACGACGACCCCACCGACCCGGCCACCAACGGCGGTGGCGAGACGACGGCCGCCCCCGAGGCCGCCGACATCACCCTCTGGCTGGCCGGTGGTGACACCAACGACGACCTCCGCCAGTACCTCAAGGACACGTTCGCCGCGGAGAACCCGGGCTCGACGCTGACCATCGAGGAGGTCGCCTGGGGCGACCTGGTGCCCAAGCTCACGACCGCGCTGCCCGACGAGGCGAACACCCCCGACGTCGTCGAGATCGGCAACACGCAGGCCCCGACGTTCTCGACGGTGGGCGCCTTCCGTGACCTGACGCCCATGTACGACGAGCTGGGCGGCGACAAGCTGCTCCCGTCGTTCGTCGAGGCGGGCGACTACGACGGCAAGCACTACGCGCTGCCGTACTACTTCGGCTCGCGCTACATGTTCTTCCGCAAGGACATCTGGACGGACGCCGGCCTCGAGGTGCCCAAGACGCTCTCGGAGTTCTCGGAGGCCGTGAAGTCGCTGAAGACGGACAAGCTGTCGGGCTTCGCCATGGGTGGCCAGGACTGGCGCAACGGCATCTCGTGGGTCTTCGCCAACGGCGGCGAGCTCGCCACGGTCGACGGCACCACCTGGACCTCCACGCTCTCCGACCCCAACACGATCAAGGGCCTCGAGCAGTGGCAGGACGTGTACGAGGGTGCGTCCAACCTGCCCTCGACCGAGCGTGACGTCGCGTACTGGGACTTCCTGAACGACGACCCGGACGCGCCGGCCGCCGCGACGATCATGGCGCCGGGCTGGGCCCGTTGGTCCATCGGTGACATGACGAAGAACGACGAGGGCGACGAGGTGCGCGACGGCATGGCCGACGACACCAAGTTCGACATCTTCGCCCTGCCGGGCGTGGACGGCGGCGTCGCGCCGGTGTTCGCCGGTGGTTCGAACATCGCGGTGTCCGCGAAGTCGCAGCACCCGGAGCTGGCCGAGAACCTGATGCGGATCATCTTCTCGCAGGAGTACCAGGAGATGCTGGGCGGTGCGGGCCTGGGCCCGGGCAACTCCGACTACGTGTCCTCGCTCGGTGACGACAAGTTCGCCACCACGATGATCGAGACCGCGCAGGCCTCCAAGCTCACCCCGGCGGCGCCGGGCTGGGCCGCCATCGAGGGCGCGTTCGTCTACGAGGAGCTGTTCCAGAAGATCGCCGACGGCGGCGACGTCACGGAGCTGGCGAAGGAGTACGACGCCAAGCTGACGCCGATGCTCAACGGCGGCGCCGCGGGCTGAGCCCGCCCCGGGTGGGCCGGGCCACGGCCCGGCCCACCTGATGCACAGACCCGATCGTCCGCGGGGCGCGACCCCCCCGCGCCCCGCGGACGACGCCACCCGGGGCACCGCCTCGGCACCGATGCCGCGCCGCCCCGGCGCCAGGAGAACCCATGTCCCAGAACGCTGCCCTCGGCGTGCCCGCCGGTGCGCCGGCCGCACGCCGGCCAGGCACCGCGCCCGCGCCGGTCGTCCGTCGGCGCCGGACCCCGGCCAGCCCGTACGTGCTGCTGGTCCCCGCGGTCGTCGCCCTCCTCCTCGGGCTCGGCTACCCCGTCTACTGGCAGATCGTCACCTCGCTGCAGGAGTACGGTCTGGCTCAGCAGTTCGGCCAGCCGCCCACGTTCATCGGGCTCGACAACTTCGCCCGCATCTTCTCCGAGGACGCGTTGTGGGCCGTCGTGGCCCGCTCCGTCGCCTTCTGCCTGGTCAACGCCGGCCTGACGGTGCTCATCGGACTCGGCTTCGCTCTCCTGATGCGGGCGGTCGGCACGACCATCCGCATCGTCCTGCAGGTCTCGCTCCTGCTGGCGTGGGCCATGCCCATGGTCGCCGCGGTCACGGTCTTCAAGTGGCTGTTCGACTACCGCACGGGTGTCGTGAACTGGTTCCTGGTGCAGGTCGGCTTCGCCGGCATGGACGGGTTCTCGTGGCTCTCGCAGCCGCTGACCTTCTTCCTGGTCGCGACGCTGGTCATCGTGTGGATGTCCGTGCCGTTCGTGGCGCTGTCCCTCTACGCCGGGCTCACGTCCGTGCCCGAGGAGGTGCTCGAGGCGTCGCGCATCGACGGCGCCAGCGGCGCCCAGCAGCTCTGGCACATCCTGCTGCCCATGGTCCGGCCCGTGCTCTCGATCGTGCTCCTGCTGCAGATCATCTGGGACCTGCGGGTCTTCGCCCAGATCCGGCTGCTGCAGGACGCCGGTGCCCCCGTCTCCGAGACCAACCTCCTGGGCAACTTCATCTACGAGCTCGGGATCAGCCGCCAGGACTTCGGCGGCGCCGCTGCCGTTTCGATCTTCGTCCTGCTGCTCACGATCGTGCTGAGCTGGCCGTACGTCCGCAGCCTTCTGAAGGAGGACGCATGAGCGCCATCGCACCGCCCGCCACGGCGCCGGTCACCACGCGCCAGGCGGCCCGCAAGCAGCACGCCCCGGGCGCGCGCCGCAGGCTCGTCGGGAAGATCCTGGTGAGCGCCCTCGGGATCGTCGCCGCCGTCGTCTGGGTGTTCCCGGTCTACTGGATGGTCCTGTCGGCGTTCACGCCCGCGGCCTACCTGCGGCGCTCGACGCCGGAGTTCCTGCCGATGCACGCCACCTGGTCGAACTTCAGTCGCGTGATGACGGGGGACAGCTTCCTGTCGGCGCTGCGGATGAGCCTCGCGATCACGCTGCTGACGCTCGTCGTGGTGCTCGCGTTCGCCTTCCTCGCGGCGCTCGCGATCAGCCGCTGGCGGTTCCGGGGGCGCAAGTCGTTCATCCTGGCCGTGCTGTTCATCCAGATGCTGCCGGCCGAGGGCCTGTTCATCGCGCAGTACAAGATGCTGTCGAGCGCGAACCTCCTGAACTCGGTGATCGGCGTCTCGGTGCTGTACGTCGCGGCGATCATCCCGTTCACGGTGTGGATGCTGCGCGGGTTCGTCGCGGGCGTGCCCGCCGAGCTCGAGGAGGCCGCGATGGTGGACGGTCTGTCCCGGACCCAGGCGTTCCTGCGGATCACGTTCCCGCTGCTCGCACCCGGCCTGGTCGCCTCTGGCGTGTACGCCTTCCTGCAGGCGTGGAACGAGTTCACGGTCGCGCTCGTGGCGCTGCCCTCCGAGACGTCGCAGACGCTCCCGATCTGGCTGCGCAGCTTCCTGGCCGCGTCCGCCAACCGCGGAGTCGACTGGGGCCAGGTCATGGCCGCCTCCACGCTCATCGCGATCCCCGTGATCGTGTTCTTCCTGTTCGTGCAGGGCCGGATGACCTCCGGCCTGGTCTCCGGCGCGGTCAAGGGCTGAGGCGCGAGCGGACATGCAGACCAGCACAACGGCGGACCTCTCCGCCGGCTACACCGTGGGCGTGGACGTCGGCGGCACCAAGACCGCGACGATCCTGCTCGACGCGGCGGGCCACGTCGTCGCCCACGACCGCACCCCCACCCGCAAGGGGGCCACGTCCGTCGCGGCCGACGCCGCGCAGGCGGTCGACCGCGTCCTGGCGGAGGCGGGCGTCCCGCGTGCCGCGCTCGCGGGCGTCGGGATCGGGGTGCCGGGTGTCGTGGACCCCGGCCCCGGCTCGGTCGCGAACGCGGTGAACCTCGGGATCGGGGGCCGGGTGCCGCTCGCGGACCTGGTCGCCGAGCGGCTGGGCGACGGCGTCGCGGTACGCCTCGAGAACGACCTCAACGCGGCGGTGCTGGGTGCGGCCCACCACCTCGCGGAGTCGGGGGAGGGCCCGGTCGACGACCTCGCGTTCGTCGCGCTCGGCACCGGCCTGGCGGCGGGGATCATGCTCGACGGGCGGCTGCGGCGCGGGCCGCACCAGGCGGCCGGCGAGATCGGCCACCTGCAGTACGTGCCCGACGGCCTGCCCTGCAAGTGCGGGCAGGCCGGCTGCCTCGAGCGCTACGCCTCCGGGTCGGCGATCGACGCGCTCTGGCCCTCGCGAACCGGCCGGCCCGCCCCCGTGGAGCTCTTCGAGGCCGCGGCCGCGGGAGACGGCGTCGCGCGGCGGGTTCGGGACGAGTTCGTCGCCGCCGTGGCCGCCGCGGTGCGCGTGCTCGTGCTGACGTGCGACGTGGGTCGCATCGTGATCGGCGGCGGGGTGAGCCAGCTCGGCGAGCCGCTGCTGCGCGCGCTCGTCGCCGAGCTGGACCGGCGCGCCGCGTCGTCGCCGTTCCTGCGGGCCGCGGACCTGCCGGGCCGCGTGCGCCTGGCGCCGGTCGGCGTGCCCGTCGGCGCGGTCGGCGCGGCGCTCGTCGGACGAGGAGGGATCTGATGGAGGTCGTCATCGCCCCGGGGCCGGAGACGGCCCGGATCGCGGCGGACGCGATCGAGAAGCTGCTGCGGGCGCGCCCGCAGGCCGTGCTGGGTCTGGCGACCGGCTCGAGCCCGCTCGCGGTGTACGACGAGCTCGCGCGGCGGCACGACGAGGACGGCCTGTCCTTCGCGCACGCGCGCGCGTTCATGCTCGACGAGTACGTCGGCCTGCCCGCCGAGCACCCCGAGCGCTACCGCAACGTCATCGAGAAGGAGATCGCGTCCCGCGTCGACCTGGCACCCGGCGCGGTGCAGGGTCCGGACGGCCTCGCCGACGACCTGGTGGCGGCGTGCGCGGCGTACGAGCGGGCGATCCTCGACGCGGGCGGGGTGGACCTCCAGATCCTGGGGATCGGCACGGACGGGCACATCGCGTTCAACGAGCCCGGGTCCTCGCTCGCCTCGCGCACGCGGATCAAGACGCTGACCCGGCAGACCCGCGAGGACAACGCGCGGTTCTTCGACGACGACGTGGCGCAGGTGCCCACGCACTGCCTGACCCAGGGCCTCGCGACGATCATGTCCGCGCGCCACCTGGTGCTGCTCGCGCAGGGCCGGGGCAAGGCGGAGGCGGTGCACCAGCTGGTCGAGGGCCCGGTGTCCGCGATGTGGCCGGCGACGGTCCTGCAGCACCACCCGCACGTCACCGTCCTGGTCGACGACGGCGCGGCGAGCCGCCTGCAGCTCGCGGACTACTACCGCGAGACGTACGCCGCGAAGCCGGGCTGGCAGGGGCTGTGACGCGTGCGCCGGGCCGGGCGGGAGCGGCCGACGCGCCTCCTGCGTGTCGGAGGCGCGACGTAGACTTCCCGGCATGAGCGAACCGCAGTTCCCCGCCGCACCCGACGAGCCGTTCGGCCCGGACCAGGGCACGGGGACCAGCGTCCTCGAGCGCACGGAGACCACCGAGCAGGTCGAGCCGGGGGACCACGAGCGCTTCGCGCACTACGTGCGCAAGGAGAAGATCACCGAGTCCGCGTTCACCGGCAAGCCCGTGGTCGCGCTGTGCGGCAAGGTCTGGGTGCCGGGCCGGGACCCGAACAAGTTCCCCGTGTGCCCCACGTGCAAGGAGATCTACGAGGGCCTGCGCCCGCCGCAGGACGACGGTGACGGCTCGGGCGGTGGTAGCGGTGGTTCCGGCGGTTCCGGTTCCGGCGGCGGCCGCCGCTGGGGCTTCGGCCGCGGCTCGTCGGCTCGTTGAGCGCCTGGCAGGAGCCCTCCACCACCCACGCGTCCACGTCGGCGGCGTCGCACCTCCCGCCGGCGTTCCCGTCGCGTGCGCCGTGGGGGACGGCCGGCAAGCTGCGCGCGTGGCAGGCGGAGGCGCTCGAGGCGTACCGGGCGCGCTCGCCGCGGGACTTCCTCGCGGTGGCGACCCCCGGGGCCGGCAAGACGACGTTCGCGCTGCGCATCGCCACGGAGCTCCTCGAGGCGCGCGTGGTGCGCCGGGTGACCGTGGTCGCACCCACCGAGCACCTCAAGCGGCAGTGGGCGGACGCGGCGGCGCGGGTCGGGATCCGGCTCGACCCGAACTTCTCGAACGCGCAGGGCCGGCACGGGCACGGGTTCGACGGCGTCGCCGTGACGTACGCGCAGGTCGCCAACAAGCCCGCGCTGCACGCCGCGCGCACGACGGCCGCACCGACGCTCGTGATCCTCGACGAGGTGCACCACGGCGGTGACGCGCTGTCCTGGGGCGACGGCGTCCGGGAGGCGTTCGAGGGCGCTGCGCGCCGGCTCGCGCTGACGGGCACCCCGTTCCGGTCGGACACGGCCGCGATCCCGTTCGTCACCTACGAGCGCGACGCCGAGGGCATCCGGCGCTCGGCGGCGGACTACACCTACGGCTACGGCGACGCCCTGCGCGACCACGTGGTGCGTCCGGTGATCTTCCTGTCCTACAGCGGCGACATGCGGTGGCGGACCCGGTCGGGCGACGAGGTCAGCGCGCGCCTGGGCGAGGCGATGACCAAGGACATGACGGCGCAGGCGTGGCGCACCGCGCTGGACCCCGGCGGCGAGTGGATCCCCTCGGTGCTCCAGGCGGCCGACCGCCGGCTCACCGAGGTGCGGCGCACGGTCCCGGACGCCGGCGCCATGATCATCGCCACCGACCAGACCGACGCGCGCGCGTACGCGGGGCACCTGGCCCGCATCACGGGGAGCTCGCCCACGGTCGTGCTGTCCGACGAGGAGGGCGCGAGCGACAAGATCGACGAGTTCTCCGCGGGGGACTCGCGCTGGCTCGTCGCGGTGCGGATGGTCTCCGAGGGCGTGGACGTGCCGCGCCTCGCTGTGGGGGTGTACGCGACGAGCACGGCGACGCCGCTGTTCTTCGCCCAGGCCGTCGGGCGGTTCGTCCGGGCGCGGCGGCGCGGTGAGACGGCCTCGGTGTTCCTGCCCTCGGTCCCGCAGCTGCTCGCGCTGGCGAACGGCCTCGAGCTCGAGCGCGACCACGCGCTCGACCGGCCGCGTACCGCCGAGGAGGAGGGTGCCGAATACAGCCCGGAGGACGCGCTCCTCGCGGCCGCGAACAGCGAGCGCAACGGGCCCGACGCGGTCGGTCCCGACGGGCTGCAGGGCACGTTCGAGGCGCTCGAGGCGCAGGCCTCGTTCGACCGGGTGCTGTTCGACGGCGGCGAGTTCGGCACCGGCGCCGAGGTCGGCTCCGAGGAGGAGCTCGACTTCCTGGGCCTGCCGGGGCTCCTCGACGCCGACCAGGTCTCGGCGCTGCTGCGGCAGCGGCAGGCCGACCAGCTCAAGGGGCGACGGTCCGTGCGGACCGAGCCGGACCTCGCGGAGATGGACCACCGCAAGCAGGCGGAGCTGCGCAAGGAGCTCGCGCAGCTGGTGGGTGCCTGGTCGCGGCGCAGCGGGCAGCCGCACGGCGCGGTGCACACCGAGCTGCGGCGTCGGTGCGGCGGTCCCGAGGTGGCGCTGGCGGACCCGGGTCAGCTCGAGGCCCGCGTCGCCATGCTCCGCGGCTGGTTCGTGGGCAAGCGCTAGTACGCCTGAGCCGGATGGGGCGCAAGGCCCGTCTCACGATGTGGACACCCGCCTAGAGCGGACCGGGCGTGAGAACTCGCAGGTCAGGGCCGTGGACGCGTGTCCACATACCAGCGACTCTCTCCGACGCAACTGCTCTCTCGACGTGCCGAGCGACGCCGACCGCGGGAACGTTGGGGGGTGCTCGAGGGCCCCGGTACCGCCGGAGCCCCGCCCCTCTGGAACGGCGGGATGATCCCCGCCCCCGACGAAAGGGTTATGCGATGTCCGCCTGGCTCATCCTCATCATCATCGGTGTCGTCCTCCTCATCCTGGGCTTCGCCGGTGTCGGGCAGTTCCTCATCTGGATCGGTATCGCGGTCCTCGTCGTCAGCCTGATCCTGGCGCTCGTCGGCCGCCGCCGCGTGTAGCGGTCGCCACCAGGCAGCGTGAGCTGCCCGCAGTCCCCGACGCCGGTCGGGCCCGCCTCACGGTGCGGCCCGGCCGGCGTCGTCGCGCCCGGGATGACCGAGCGTGCTCGACCCGGACAGGTCAGGGGTCAGGCGGGCAGGGTGAGCGCGGTGGTCGGGACGCAGGCCTCGTCGGCCGAGAGCCGACGTGCACCGCGGGGCAGCTCGGCGCGCGACGCGTGGTGGCGCTCGGCCGCCGCCACGACGCCGCCGGCGCCGGTCCAGCGCGCGTCCACCACGCCGTCCGTCACCAGCGGCACGTGCAGCGGCCGCAGCTCGCCCGCACCCCGGTCGGGTCCCAGGGCGCCGGGGTCCGGGTCGGCCACCCACGCGGCCACGCGCTCGTCGGCCCCGCCGACCAGCACCTCCTCGACGGCGCGCCCGTCCACGACGCGCCGGGCCGCGCCCTTGCGGCCGCCGACGCTGGTCTTGGCGGCCGAGGCCTTGGCGACCGGGGCGAGCCGCCCGTCGGCGCCCTCCCGGGCGACGAGCTTGTAGACCATGCCGCAGGTGGGCGCCCCGGAACCGGTGACCACCGACGTGCCGACGCCGTAGGAGTCGACGGGCGCGACGGCGAGCGCCGCGATGGCGTGCTCGTCGAGGTCGGAGGTCACGGTGATCCGCGTGCCGGTGGCCCCCGCGGCGTCGAGCTGCGCCCGCACCTCGTGCGCCAGCACGCCCAGGTCCCCGGAGTCCAGGCGCACGGCGCCGAGGCCGGTTCCCGCCACCGCCAGTGCCCGCTCGACCCCGCGGTGCACGTCGTAGGTGTCGACCAGCAGGGTGGTGCCGGTGCCCAGCGCCGCGACCTGCGCCGCGAAGGCCGCCTCCTCGTCGTCGTGCAGCAGCGTGAACGCGTGCGCCGCCGTGCCGATCGTCGTCAGCCCGTACCGCCGCCCGGCCTCGAGGTTCGACGTGCCCGCGAACCCGGCCACGACGGCCGCCCGTGCGGCCGCGACGCCCGCGTGCTCGTGCGCCCGACGCGACCCCATCTCGAGGCACGGCCGGTCCACCGCGGCGCTCGTCATGCGGGACGCGGCGGACGCCACGGCCGAGTCGTAGTTGAGGACCGAGAGCGTGAGCGTCTCGAGGAGCACGGCCTCGGCGAAGGTCCCGGACACGACGAGCACGGGCGACGACGGGAAGAACGTCTCGCCCTCCGCGTACCCGACGACCGACCCCGTGAACCGGTAGCCCGCCAGGTACTCGAGCGTCGCGTCGTCGACCACGCGCTCGTCGGACAGCCAGTCCAGCTCGGGCGTGCCGAACCGGAACCGCTCGATCTCCTCCAGGACGCGGCCCGTGCCCGCGACCACGCCGTACCTCCGCCCCGGCGGCAGCCGGCGCGTGAAGACCTCGAACACGCAGCGCCGGTGCGCGGTGCCGTCGCGGAGCGCGGCCTGCAGCATGGTCAGCTCGTACCGGTCCGTGAGCAGCGCCGGGGACCCCGCGCCGGGGCCGGGGTCGGGTGCGCTCCCGGCCGTGCGATCGGTGGTCCACCCAGCGGACGGCGTCGTCATGGCCACACGGTAGGCCGAAGCGCGGCGCTCGCGCGCTGCCTACAGTGGGGCGCGTGAGGATGTCCGTGCCCCAGCTGGACGAGGTCGTCGAGGCCGCCGCCGAGGCGTCCGTCGACGACCCCTGGGTGACGATCGTCTGGAACGACCCGGTGAACCTCATGACCTACGTGACGTACGTCTTCGAGACCTACTTCGGCCACCCGCACGAGGTCGCGACGCGGCTGATGCGGCAGGTGCACCAGGAGGGCCGGGCGGTCGTCTCGCGCGGAACGCTCGAGGCGATGGAGGTCGACGTGCAGGCGATGCACGGGTTCGGCCTGTGGGCGACCCTGCAGCGCAGCGGCCAGTGATGCGGCGGTTCGTGGCCCGGCAGGGCGAGTACGTGGTGCGCCTGGGGTCCGACGAGCGCGAGGTCCTGGCGACGGTCGCGTCCGACGTCGCGCGGATGCTCGGGGCCGCCCCGTTCGACGCGGCGCCCGAGCCGGCGGCCGGTCGGGCCGGGGCGGGCGACGAGCCTCCCGCGGGCTCCGGCCGCCCGACGAGCGAGCGCGCGGCGGACCCGCACGGCGCGTGGCCGTGGTCCCAGGCCGTCGACCCGCCCGAGGACCCCGCGGTCCGCCGGCTGCTGCCCGACGGCTCGCTGGACCCCGAGCAGGCCGCCGAGTTCCGCCGGTTCACGGAGGGCGACCTGCGCGAGCGCAAGATCGCCGGGCTGCGCACCTGGTGGGCCGCGCTGACGACGCCCGGCGGCCGGCAGGGCGACGCGGTCGCGGTGACCGAGGCGGAGGCGCCCGCGGTGGCGGCGGCCATGACGGACGTCCGGCTGGTGCTCGCCGAGCGGCTGGGCGTGCGCACCGACGACGACGGCGACCGGCTCTACGCGGAGCTCGCGCAGGACCCGGCGGAGGACCGGGCCGCGCAGGTGCGGCACGCCTTCGTCGGCGTGTACGCGGTGCTCTCGGAGCTGCAGGAGTCGCTGGTCGGCGCGATGCTGACGGCCGCGCGGGCGCGGGGCACCTCACACCGGCGCGGGGGCGGCACCCCGGGCGCCGCGGGCTAGGCTCGGCTGCGTGAACGACGCGCCCATCGGGATCTTCGACTCCGGCGTCGGGGGCCTGACCGTCGCGCGGGCGATCCTCGACCAGCTCCCGAACGAGTCGACGCTCTACATCGGGGACACGTTCAACACCCCGTACGGCACCAAGCCGCTCGCGGTGGTGCGGGCGTTCGCGCTCCAGGTCATGGACGACCTGGTGGACGCGGGCGTCAAGGTCCTGGTCATCGCGTGCAACACCGCGTCCTCGGCGATGCTGCGGGACGCGCGCGAACGGTACACGCTGCGCCGCGGCATCCCGGTGGTCGAGGTGATCCTGCCCGCGGCACGCCGCGCCGTCGCGGCCACCCGGACCGGGCGGATCGGCGTGATCGCCACGCGCTCGACCGTCGAGTCGCTCGCGTACGACGACGCGTTCGCCGTGGCGCCGGGCGTCGAGCTGGTCACGCAGGCCTGCCCCCGGTTCGTCCCGCTCGTCGAGGCCGGCGTGACGTCCGGGCCCGAGGTGCTCGCGGTCGCGCACGAGTACCTGGACCCGGTGCGGGCTGCCGGCGTCGACACCCTGGTGCTCGGGTGCACCCACTACCCCCTGCTCACCGGCGCGATCTCCTACGTCATGGGGGAGGGCGTCACGCTGGTCTCGAGCGCGGAGGAGACCGCCAAGGACGTGTACCGCACGCTCGTCGCGCACGGCCTCGAGCGGTCGGCCGACGCCGGCCCGCCCGAGCACCGGTTCCTCGCCACGGGCGACCCCGACTCGTTCCGGGCGCTCGCACGGCGGTTCCTCGGGCCCGAGGTCGGCACCGTCGAACCGGCGGGGGCGCTGCGATGAGGCTCGTCGTGCTGGGCTGCGCCGGCTCGTACCCCTCGTCGACGTCCGCCGCCTCGTCGTACCTGGTGCAGGCCGACGACGCGACGGGCCGGACCTGGACCGTGCTCCTGGACCACGGCAACGGCGCCCTCAGCGCGCTGCAGCGGTACGGCGACCCCACCGCGCTCGACGCGGTCGCGCTGTCCCACCTGCACGCGGACCACGTCGCCGACCTGGTGGTGCTCAACGTGCTGCGCCGCTACCGGCCGGACGGTCCGCTGCCGCCCGTGGACGTCTGGGGCCCGTCCGGCACCGCCCAGCGGCTCGCGGAGATGGCCGGCAAGGACCCCGCGACGGAGGTCGACGGCCAGTTCCGGTTCCGGACGTGGGACCCCGCCGCGCCCGTGCGCGTGGGGCCGCTCACGCTGCAGGCCGTGCCGGTGAACCACCCCGTGGAGGCGTACGGGGTGCGGGTCACGGGGCCGTCCGACGACGAGCCGGCGCGCGCCGTGACGCTCGCGTACACCGGCGACACCGACGAGTGCCCCGGCCTCGACCAGCTCGCCGCGAGCGACCTGCTGCTGTGCGAGGCGGGTTTCCGGGACGGGCACGACGACGCGATCCGCGGGGTGCACCTCAACGGCGCCCGGGCGGGGGCCGCGGCCGCGCGCGGCGGGTCCGGGCGCCTGGTCCTGACCCACCTCACGGCCTGGGAGGACCCGGCGGACGTGCTCGCGCACGCCCGCTCGTCGTACCGCGGCGACGTGACGGTCGCGGAGCCCGGGGCGACGTACGTGCTGTGACCCGCCGCGCGGAGGTGTCCGCGCGGCTCGTTAGGCTCGGGGCATGTCTGCTGCTGCCGTGACCCCCGCACGCCCCGACGGCCGCCAGGCCGACGAGCTGCGCCCCGTGACCCTCACCCGCCGCTTCCTCACCGCCGGGGAGGGCAGCGTGCTGGTCGAGTTCGGCGGCACCAAGGTGCTGTGCGTCGCGTCCTTCACCGAGGGCGTGCCGCGGTGGCGCAAGGGCTCGGGCCAGGGCTGGGTCACCGCCGAGTACTCGATGCTGCCGCGCGCCACCGACAGCCGCTCCGACCGCGAGTCCGTGCGCGGGAAGATCGGCGGCCGGACGCACGAGATCTCGCGCCTGATCGGCCGCTCGCTGCGCGCGATCATCGACGTCTCGGCGCTCGGCGAGAACACGATCGTGCTGGACTGCGACGTGCTGCAGGCCGACGGGGGCACGCGCACCGCGGCCATCACCGGCGCCTACGTGGCGCTCGCGGACGCCGTCGAGTGGGCGCGCGAGCGCGGGATCGTGCGCGCCGGGCGCACCGTCCTCACGGACTCGGTCTCCGCGGTCAGCGTCGGCATCGTCGACGGCGTCCCGGTGCTCGACCTGCCCTACGTCGAGGACGTCCGCGCCGAGACGGACATGAACGTCGTCGTGACCGGATCGGGCACGTTCGTCGAGGTGCAGGGGACCGCCGAGCACGCGCCGTTCGACCGGGCGGAGCTGGACTCGCTGCTCGACCTCGCGGTCGCCGGCACCGCCCGCCTGGCCGAGCTGCAGCGCGCCGCGCTCGCGGCGCCGGCCGGGGACGGTTCCGCCACGCGGTCGACGGGCGGGCCGGCGGGTGGGTTGGCGGACGGGCCGACGCACGGGACCGACGCGTGAGCGGCCCGGTCGGCGCGCGGCTGGTCCTGGCCACCCACAACGCGCACAAGGTCGGCGAGCTGCGCGCGATCCTGGCGCCGCTGCTGCCGGGGCTCGACGAGCGCGCTGTCGTCGGGGCGCGCGACGTCGCGGCGCCCGAGCCGGTCGAGGACGGCGTGACGTTCGCGCAGAACGCGCTGCTCAAGGCGCGCGCGCTCGTCGCGTTCACCGGTCTGCCCGCGGTCGCCGACGACTCCGGCCTCGCCGTCGACGTGCTCGGCGGTGCGCCCGGCATCTTCTCGGCGCGCTGGGCGGGCCGCCACGGCGACGACGCGGCGAACCTGGAGCTCCTCGTCGCGCAGCTCGCGGACATCCGCGACCCGCACCGGGGCGCCCGCTTCGTGTGCGCGGCCGCGCTCGTGACGCCGGACGGGTTCGAGCACGTCGAGGAGGGCGCGCTCGTCGGGACCCTGGCGACCGCGCCCCGCGGGGCCGGCGGGTTCGGGTACGACCCGCTGCTGGTGCCGACGGGCGAGACCCGCACGTGCGCCGAGCTGGCACCCGACGAGAAGAACGCGATCAGCCACCGCGGCCAGGCGTTCCGCGCGCTGGCGCCGTACGTGGTACGCGTGCTCGCCCCGGGTGCCGGTGGCTGAGCCCGCCGGGCCGACGGGTTGCCAGCTGGTCGCGGAGGCGGTCACGTTCGGCTACCCGGGCCGCCCCGTGCTGGACCGGCTGGACGTGACCGTCTCCGCGGGGGAGCGGCTGGGGCTCGTCGGCGAGAACGGCGCGGGCAAGACCACCCTCTTGCGCGTGCTCGCGGGGGAGCTGGCGCCGCGCTCCGGGCAGGTGCGGGTGCGGGGGTCGCTCGCGGTGGTCGAGCAGGAGCTCGTCGTCGCCTCCGGGGACACGGTCGGCACGCTCGTCGCCGCGACGTCCCGCACGGTGCGTGAGGCGGCGGAGGCGCTGCAGGGCGCGATCGCCTCGTTCGACCACGAGCGTGGCGACCTGGCCGAGCTCGGCGCGGCCATGGAGCGCTGCGAGCAGCTCGCGGCGTGGGACGTCGACCGACGGGTCGACGAGGCGCTGACCCGGTTCGGCGCCCCTCGGGACCCCGAGCGCCGCCTGGACACGCTCAGCGTCGGCGAGCGGTACCGCGTGCGGCTCGCGTGCCGCCTGGGCGAGCGCGCGGACGTGCTGCTGCTCGACGAGCCGACGAACCACCTGGACGCGGCGGGCATCGACTACCTGACCGGCGTGCTGCGGGAGTGGCCCGGAGCGGTGGTGATCGTGACCCACGACCGCCAGCTCCTCGACGACGTGATGACGGCGATCCTCGACCTGGACCCGGCGATGGACGGCCGGCCCGCGCTCTACGGCGCCACCCGCTACGCCGACTACCGCTTCGCCAAGGACCAGATGCTGCGCCGCTGGCGCGCCCGGTACCGGCAGGAGCGCAAGCGCGCCGAGCGGCTCGCGGCGCAGCTCGACGCGTCCTACGAGGGGCTGTCCGACGAGTGGCGCCCGCCGAAGGGCTCGCGCCCGCACCGCCGAGCCACGCGCGCCCGGATCCACGTCAAGGCCGCCGACCGGCTGGTGCAGAAGCTCGAGGCGGAGGCCGTCGCCGTGCCCGTGCCGCCGCCCAGCCTCGTCTTCCCGGACCTGCCGAGCCTGCCGCGTCGGGCGTCGACCGGGGCCGACCCCGACCGGCCGCTCGACCCCGACGCGGACCGGCGCGCCGCGCACTCGGGACCGCTGCTGGAGGTGCGTGCGCCGCGCGTCGCGGGTCCCCACGGCCCGCGCCTGGACCTGCCCGGGCGTCGGGTCGACGTCGGGCCGGCCGGCCGCCTGCTCGTCGTCGGGCCCAACGGCTCCGGCAAGTCCACGTTGCTGGCCGCGCTCGCCGGGACGGTCGCCCTCGACCGCGGCACGCGGACGCTCGCGCCGGGCGTGCGGCTGGGCGTCCTGGCGCAGGAGGGTCCGGCCGAGCACGTCGCAGCGCACGACGCCGTGCACGGCGCTGTGCACGCTCAGCAGCGCGGCGACGACGGGGCCGCGGCGCGCACGGCGTTCGACGCGTACGCCCGGCACGCGCTCGACCTGCTCGACGGCGGACTGCTCGACCCCGACCAGCTGGTCCCGGTCGCGGCGCTCGGGCTGCTGAGCGAGGAGGACCTGGAGCGGCCGGTGCGCGAGCTGTCGGTGGGGCAGCGCCGGCGGTTCGACCTCGCGTGCGCGCTGCTCGCCGCCCCGCACCTGCTGCTGCTCGACGAGCCGACCAACCACCTGTCGGTCGGGCTCGTCGACGAGCTCACGGCCGCCCTGCGCGCGACCTCCGCCGCTGTCGTCGTCGCGACGCACGACCGGCGCATGCGTGCCGACCTCGCGGACTGGCCGGTGCTGGACCTGACCTGACGCGGGTCAGCCGAGGCGGCCGACGTGCGCCATCGCCTGGCGCAGCAGCACGCCCTGGCCGCCGTTCATCTCGACCTGCACCTGCTCCGCGCACGCCTCCTCCGGCGTGAGCCAGGCCAGGTCGATCGCGTCCTGCTGCGGCCGGCAGTCGCCGAGCACCGGCACGACGTAGGCGAGCGACACGGCGTGCTGGCGCGGGTCGTGGTAGCTCGTGATGCCCGGGGTCGGGAAGTACTCCGCGACGGTGAACGGCTGCGGCGCGGCGGGGATCTGCGGCAGCGCCACGGGGCCGAGGTCCTTCTCGATGTGCCGCACCAGGGCGTCGCGCACCCGCTCGTGGTACATCACCCGGCCGGAGACCAGCGCCCGGGACATCACGCCCTCCCGGGTCACGCGCAGCAGCAGCCCGACCGCCACCACGTCGCCCGAGTCGTCGACGCGGACCGGCACCGCGTCGACGTAGACGAGCGGCATGATCCCGCGCACCCGCGCGATCTCCTCGGGCGGGAGCCAGCCGGCGGGGCGCTCGCGGTCAGGGGGGAAGTCGGCCGTCTCGGTCACCGTGCCGTTCTACCCCGACGAGCGCGGCGACGCCCACAGGCGCGCAGGCGGGCGCGCGGGTCCGCGGGAATACTGGTGCGCGCACGGACGCTCCACCTGGCGGACCCCGAGACGAAGGAGGCCTGATGGCCACCACCACGCTGACCGCCGAGACGATCGGTCAGACCATCAACGACAACGGCATCGTGCTCGTCGACTTCTGGGCCGAGTGGTGCGGACCGTGCAAGCGGTTCGGCCCGGTCTTCGAGGCGTCGTCGGACACCCACCCGGACGTCGTCCACGCCAAGGTCGACACCGAGGCCGAGCAGCAGCTCGCCCAGGAGCTGCAGATCTTCTCGATCCCGACGCTCATGGCGTTCCGCGACGGCATCCTGGTCTTTAACCAGGCCGGCGCGCTCCCCGCGCCCGCGCTCGAGCAGGTCGTCCAGGCCGTCAAGGACCTGGACATGGACGAGGTCCGCGCCAAGATCGCCGCGACCTCCGACACCGAGTCCTGACCGACTCACCACGCACGACGAGAGGGCTGGTCCACGCGGACCAGCCCTCTCGTCACGTCGGGGCAGGCGCCGCGAGATCGTGAGCTGCGGGCCACCTCGTGACCGCGGAGCCACGAGGTCGCCCGGAGGTCACGGACCCGCTGGGTGCGGGAGACGGGAGTCGAACCCGCACGCCCGTGAGGGCACCAGGACCTAAACCTGGCGTGGCTGCCGTTTCACCACTCCCGCGAGACCGCCGATCCTTCCACACGGGGCCGGACCGGCGGCCGGGCGTCAGACGCCGAGGTCCCGGCGCAGCTTCGCGACGTGCCCCGTGGCGCGCACGTTGTACTGCGCGAGCTCCACGTACCCCTCGGCGTCGAGCACCACGGTCGAGCGGATCACGCCCGTGACGGTCTTCCCGTACAGCGGCTTCTCGCCGTAGGCGCCCCACGCCTCGAGCACCTCCCGCGACTCGTCGGACACGAGCGGGAAGGTCAGCTCCTCGTCGGCCGCGAACCGCGCGAGCTTGGCCACCGGGTCCGGCGAGACGCCGACGACCGCGAAGCCGGCGCCCTGCAGCGACGCGAGCGAGTCCCGGAAGTCGCACGCCTGCTTGGTGCAGCCGGGCGTGCCGGCCGCGGGGTAGAAGTACACGATGACGCGCCGTCCGCGCAGGTCGGACAGCGTGAGGCTGCCGCCGTCCGCGGTGGGCAGCGTGAAGTCGGGGGCGGTGTCGCCGACGGCGAGGCGGGGCACGGGGTCTCCTTCGGGGACGTGCCGGAGCGGGTCCGGGCGGGCTGCGCCAGGGTACGACGAGACGGTCGGGCCCGGTCGCTGCGCGCGGCGCCGACCGTGCCGGGACCCGGGTACGGTCGGCGGGTGAGCACGACTCCCGACCCGCGACCCGCGGCCGCGCCGGACGCGGCCGCCGCCACCGCGCGCGAGCTGCCGATCCGCATGCTCAACGACCGCCTGCTCGTCGAGCTCGACGCCGACGCGTCGGAGCGACGCTCGTCGGCCGGCATCGTCATCCCCGCGACGGCGGTGGTCGGCAAGCGGCTCGCCTGGGCGCGCGTCCGCGCGGTCGGGCAGCACGTGCGCCAGGTCGAGGTCGGCGACCGCGTCCTGTTCGACCCGGAGGACCGCGCGGAGGTCGAGCTCGACGGGCAGACGTTCCTGCTGCTGCGGGAGAAGGACGTGCACGCCGTCGCCGCGCCGCGGCCCGGCGGTCAGGGCACCGGCCTGTACCTCTGACGACCGGCCGTCGATCCAGCCGTCCGTCCAGCCGGCGGTCCAGCCGCGTGCTTGTCGAGGCGCCCTGCACGCCTCGTCGACCACCGTCGAGGTGAGCGGGACGGGACCGCGTTGTGAAGGGTTCGTCAGGACCTGGCCGCCCGGGCCGTGGCAGGTTGCCACGCACAGGTCCGGGTGATGGTGTGTGCTGACCGGGCGCAGTCCCACCCGGTGTGGAGGTGCACCATGAAGCAGTCCGGAGGACGGCCGCTCGAGCCGGTCCCGCCGCGCGGCCGGACCGGCCGCCCGGAGGACGTCGACGTGAGCCCCGAGCGCATCCGCGCCCTGGTGGCCGGGCGGGTGCCGCACGCGCTCCTGCTCGACCTCGCGCCCGGCGCCGCGACGGGCGAGCAGATCCTGCGGCAGGAGCGGCTCGGCGAGTGACGGCGTCCCGGCCGGCCGTCCCGTGTCCGAGCGGGTCGGCTCGTGAGCCTCGTCACGGTGGCGGATCCGGTTCGCCTCCGGCGCCCGGGGGCTGCTAATCTTCTGCACCGCGCGGCACTAGCTCAACTGGCAGAGCAGCTGACTCTTAATCAGCGGGTTCAGGGTTCGAGTCCCTGGTGCCGTACCACCCCGGAAGGCCCTCGACGCTCGTGCGTCGGGGGCCTTCCGCGTCCCGCGCCGTCGGCGCCCTGCGCTCCAGCGTCGTACGCCGAGCGGGACCGCGGCGGCTCACGTGACGAGCGTCACCAGGGTCGCGCTCGTCGTCGCGCCGGTAGCCTTCCGAGGGTGACGACATCACCCGACGGGCAGCACGCGCGCCTCGCCCTCGCCACGTGCGCCGAGCTCCCCGAGCTGGACCCGGACGACGTCCCACTGCGGACCGCTCTCGAGGCGCGCGGCATCGCCACCGACGTCGTCGTGTGGGACGACCCCACGGTCGACTGGGGCACGTACCAGCACGTCCTGATCCGCTCGACGTGGGACTACACGCAGCGGCCGCTGCGCTTCACCCAGTGGACCAAGCAGGTCGAGGCGTCGAGCGTCCTGCTCAACCCGGCCGGCGTGGTCGCGTGGAACGTCGACAAGACCTACCTGCGGGACCTCGAGGCGCGAGGGATCGCCACGGTCCCGACGATCTGGCTGGACCCAGCGCGCAACTTCGACTCCCGCGCGATCCACACGCGCTTCCCGGCGTTCGGTGACTTCGTGGTGAAGCCGACGGTGAGCGCGGGGTCGCGGGACACCGGGCGCTACCGCGCGGACGAGACGCCGCAGCGCTCGCAGGCGATCATGCACGCCAAGAACCTCCTGGGCGTCGGGCGTTGGGTCATGATCCAGCGCTACCTGACGCAGGTGGACTCGGCGGGGGAGACGGCGCTCGTCTTCGTCGAGGGCGAGTTCAGCCACGCGGTGCGCAAGGGGCCGCTGCTGCAGGGTCCGTACCGCGAGGGTGACCAGGAGGGCCTGCTCTACCGCGAGGAGGTCATGACCCCGCGGGACGCGAGCGAGGCCGAGCTCGAGCTGGCGCGCCGGATCATCGGCCTGCTGCCGGAGGTGCTGGGGCTCGACGGGCCGCTCCTCTACGCGCGGGTCGACCTCATCCCGGACGACGAGGGCAACCCCGTGCTCCTGGAGCTCGAGCTCACCGAGCCGTCCCTGTTCTTCGAGCACGCCCCGGGCGCGGTCGACCGGTTCGCGGACGCCGTGGCCGCGCGGGTGACCGCGGGCTGACGACAGGCCCCTGCGCGGATCGTGTTCGAGGGGTGTACGACGAGCAGGTACACTTCTCGTCGGCCCGGTCCGCCGGGTCGTGCGCACGGCATGGTGGCTATAGCTCAGCAGGTAGAGCACCTGGTTGTGGTCCAGGGGGTCGCGGGTTCAAGTCCCGTTAGCCACCCCGACGAGGGCGAGGCCCGCACCGCGGGACCGGAGGACACTCCGGCCGCGGGGCGGGCCTCGCCCCATTGCGGGGCTCTCGGCCCGGGTGCGGACCGGCCACGGACCGCCGTCAGGAGCCCCGGGTCGCCTCGGCCGCGATCAGGTCGGCCAGGTCGACCGGGCGGGACAGCATCGGCCAGTGGCCCGTCGGGAGATCGACCAGGGTCAGGTCGGTCAGGGCCGCCACGGGTGCGAACATCCCCTCACCCGATCCGGCCAGCTCGCGCACGGTCGCGCTCGGGATCGAGCAGCACACGAGCGTCGTCGGCACCGCGTCGCGCCGCGCGTCGTGCAGCGCCACCCGGTCGCGGACCGCGCCCGCGGGATGCGGGACCGCGAGCGTCTCGAGCCGCGACCTGTCCGCGGCCGTGAGCCCCTCGGGGCTCGCACCCTGCTCGCCGAGCGCCTCGAGACCGGGGAAGGGGACGTCGACCTGGTCCGCGGGCAGGTCCGCGTCCGGCACGTGGCCGTCCGCGACCGGGCCCGAGTCGACGTAGACCACGCGCGCGAGCGCGTCCGGTGCGCGGTCGGCGACGGCGGTCGCGACCGCGCCGGCACCGCTGTGCGCGACCAGCACCGTGCCGCGCCCCGGCGGGACGTGCTCGGCGACGTGCGCGACGTGGTCGGCGAACCGGACGCCCGCGCGCGTGGCGCCCGGGGCCAGTCCGGGCAGGGTCAGCGCGGTCGCGTCCAGGCCGCGCTCGGCGAGCCGTGCGACCACGGCGTCCCACACCCACGCGCCGAGCCAGTAGCCCGGGACGAGGACGATCGGGGGCGGGGTGGCGGACGTCGTCGTGGCCATGGCCACGATCTTCCTGCGCACCGCGCACCCGCGCACGGCGGGTGTCAGCGTGCGGCGGGTCTCAGCGTGCGATGGGTCTCAGCGTGCGATGGGTCTCAGCGTGCGGCGACCGACGTCGCGGTGACCTCGGCCGCGATCTTGCGCGCCGTGGCGGAGTCCGGGCCGGGGAGCGCGGGGAACAGCGCCGCCCGGTAGTAGCGCAGCTCGTCGATGCTCTCGAGGATGTCCGCGAGCGCGCGGTGGCCGCCCTGCTTGCTCGGCGAGGCGAAGTACACCCGCGGGTACCAACGGCGGGCGAGCTCCTTGATCGAGGAGACGTCGACCACGCGGTAGTGCAGGTGCCCGACGAGCTCCGGCATGTCCCGCTCGAGGAACGCCTTGTCGGTGCCGACCGAGTTCCCGGCCAGCGGCGCCTTGTTCGCCTCCGGCACCCACTGCCGCACGTAGGCGAGCACCTGCTCCTGCGCGTCCGCGAGCGTGGTGCCGTGGGCGAGCTCGTCGAGCAGGCCCGAGGTCGTGTGCATGGTGCGGACGAAGTCGCCCATCTGCTCGAGGGCCGCGGCCGGCGGCGCGATCAGGACGTCGACACCCTCGCCGAGGACGTTGAGCTCGGAGTCGGTCACGACGACGGCGACCTCGACCAGCGCGTCGGCGGCCAGGTCCAGCCCGGTCATCTCGCAGTCGATCCAGACGATCCGGTCCGCGCTCTCGTGCCCGTTGCCCGGGCTGGTGCTGCTGCTGGTCACGGGGGCCAGCCTAGGGCTCCTCGTCGTGCGGCGCGGCGGCCCGTCCACCGTCGTCGGGCGGACCGGGGACCGTGCCCGCGAGCCAGGCCGCCAGCGGGACGCCCGCCAGCACCGCCGCGCCGAGGAGGAGGCTCGCGGACCAGGACCAGCCGGTCCACCGCAGGACCAGGGCGAGGACGGCCCCCGCGACGAGCCCGGTCGCGGCGCGTTCCAGCCACACGGAGCGGCGTCGCGGGGCGTCCGGCGCCGGCACGGGCGCGTCGGCGTGCCGCCCCATCAGGGGGCGTCCGCGTCGCCGCCGCCGGTCCGGGGCGTCGGATCGCGCAGCGCGGTGCGCTGCGGCTCGTCGCGCTCGTCGCGCCCGTCGCGCCGGTCATGCATGGCGACATCGTGGCACGGCGCCGGGACGACGACGGGCGCGGACCCGTCCCGTGAGGGAGAGGGTCCGCGCCCGTCGAGCGCGCAGGAGCCGGTGGGCTCAGGACGCGCGTGCGTAGGCCGCCCGGGGATCCGGAGGATGGCTCGGGGCGTGCTCGCGTGGTTCGGCGGCACGGTCGTGCGCCTGGTCGGCCAGCCGGTCGGTGAGGCGCTGGACGAGGTGCGTGCGGTTGAGGTCGAGCTCGTAGGCGTGCATGACGGACTCCTGCTGCGTGGGTGGGGTGGGTGCGGCACCGGGCCGCGAGATCGTCGTGACCGTGGTCCGACGAGGTAGCAGGAGCACTCGACCACGGGACAGATACCCACGTCACGGCATTTGTCACCACCTGCAACCCGGCCGCACCCGGGCCGCCCGTCGGACCGGGGGAGGGAGCCGGTAACCTGCGGCGCACAGGCCCCCGTAGCTCAGTGGATAGAGCAGCCGCCTTCTAAGCGGCCGGTCGCAGGTTCGAGTCCTGCCGGGGGCGCCGCACGCGCCGATCCGCCGGCGTCCGGACATACCCGGCGCGCGGATCGGCGGACCGTCCCCCGCGTGGCGCGTTTGTCCTGGTCATCCGGGGCCCCGACAATGTCACCGTGAGCGCCCAGGGAACCGACTCGGCGCGACAGGTGCCCCACGTCGCGCGGGACGTCGCGTCGGCCGCGTCGTCGGGCAGCACGGGCGGCGGGTCACCGGTGCACGCCGGCCGGCACACGGCCGACGACCCGCGCTCGATCCTCGCCCGGCCGCTGGCCGCCGGCTCGCTGCTCGACGCGGTGCGCGACCTGCGCCGCGACGTCGACGACACCGCCTTCCCGCTCGACCTGCCGGGCGTCGAGCGCGCCCGCGCCTCGCGTGCGCGCCTGGTGGACCAGCTCACGGAGCACCTGGTGCCGCGGCTCACCGAGCTCTCGGCCCCCGCGGTCGTCGTGGTCGCGGGGTCGACCGGGGCCGGCAAGTCGACGCTCGTGAACTCGATCGTGGGCCGCGAGGTGACGACGGCGGGCGTGCTGCGCCCGACGACCCGCGAGCCCGTGCTGGTGCACCACCCGGGTGACGCCGACCTCCTGGCCGCGCACCCGCTCGTCGGGTCCGCGCGCGCCGTCGCCGACGAGGCCGTGCCCCGCGGGGTCGCGCTGCTGGACGCACCGGACCTGGACTCGCTGCTCGAGGCCAACCGGGCCTCGGCGCACCGGCTGCTCGAGGCCGCGGACCTGTGGCTCTTCGTCACCACCGCGGCGCGGTACGGCGACGCGCTGCCGTGGCGCGTGCTGGAGGACGCCGTCGCCCGGGGCGCGTCCATCGCGATGGTGCTCAACCGCGTGCCCCCCGCGTCGCTGCCCGCGGTCCGCGGCGACCTGCTCGAGCGGCTGCGCGAGCACGGCCTCGCCGGGTCGCCGCTGTTCGTCGTGCCGGACCGCGGACCCCACAGCGGCCCGCTCGACGCGGCGACGGTCGCCCCGGTCACGCGATGGCTGCTCATGCTGGCCGGCCCGGACCGCGCGCGCACGGTCATCGGGCGGACGCTGCGCGGCTCGCTGGCGGCCCTGCGCGTGTGGGTCGACGAGCTCGCGGAGGCGGTGCAGGAGCAGGCCGACGCGGCGCAGAGCGTGGGCACCCTGCTCGACGAGGCCCTCGCCGAACCGGTGCGCGCGGCCGTGGCCGCGGTCGAGCGGGGTGACGTGGCCGACGGCGCGGTCGGGGTGCGGTGGGCGGAGCTGACGTCGCCGGCCGGGCCGCTCGGCGGCGTGGTCGACCGGACGGGCGCACCGACCGGCAAGGTCAAGGGCTCGCCGCGCGGTCGGGCGGAGCGCGAGGCCGGGGTGCAGCCGCTGCGCGACGAGGTGACGCGCGCGGCCACCACGGTGCTCTCGGCCGCCGCCGACGACGCCGAGGAGGCCCTGCGCGCCGCGCTCGAGTCGGGCTCCGCCGGTGCTCACGCCGTCCTCGCCCGGTGGACCGTGCAGCCACCCGGCCCGGACCCCGCCGCCGAGCAGCACGCCCGGGCGTGGGCCGGGCAGGGTGTCCGTGCCGTCACCGCGGCGCTCCAGGCGCCGCTCGCGGACAAGGCGGCCGCTCGTCGTCGCGACAAGGCCGTCCGCGTCCTGGGGGAGCAGACGCTCGCGACGATCGGGCTCACGGCCGCGGCGGGCGTCGCCGGGGCGGGGGACCTCCTGGTCGCGCTCGTCGGACCCGCCGGCCGGACCGCGGTCGACGACCTGCGCGCGGACCTCGCCGCGCACGCGGCCACCCGCGTGGAGCAGGTGCGTGCCGAGGCGGCACAGCCGCTCGCCGATCCCGACCTGGCCGCCGACGCCGCCGCCCGGCTGCGCGTGCGCCTGGCCGTCATCAAGGGGCTCACATGACCGAGACGCCGCAGCAGGTACCGGCAGGACCTGGCCCGACGCCCGCGGAACGCACCGACGTGGCTGTCGGCGAGGAGACGCGGGCGCTCGAGGCGCGGGTCGCCTCCCTCGAGGACGCGATCGAGCTGGGCGGCGACCGCCTCGACGCCGACGCCGTCCAGGACGCCCGCACGGCGGTCGAGCGGCTGCGCGAGCGGCTGCGGCTGGGCGTGGACCACACGGTCGTCGCGCTCGTCGGCGGCACCGGCTCCGGCAAGTCCAGCCTCTTCAACCGGGTCAGCGGGCTGGACTTCGCCGACGTGGGCGTCCGCCGGCCGACGACGTCGCAGGTCACGGCGTGCGTGTGGGGCAGCGGCGGCGGTGCCGTCCTGGACTGGCTGGGCGTCGACCCCGAGCGCCGCATCGAGCGCGAGAGCCTGCTCGACGGCGAGACCGAGGCGCCGTTGCGAGGGCTGGTGCTGCTCGACCTGCCGGACCACGACTCGGTCGAGCCCACCCACCGCGAGGTCGTGGACGCGCTGCTGCCGCAGGCCGACCTCCTGGTGTGGGTGGTCGACCCCCAGAAGTACGCCGACGACGCGCTGCACACCGGGTACCTGCAGGGCCTCGTGGGTCAGGACACCTCGATGCTCGTCGTGCTCAACCAGGTGGACACCGTGCGGCCCGACGAGCGCGACGCGCTGGTCCGCGACGTCGGCCGGCTCCTGGCGGCGGACGGTCTGCCCGGGGTGCCCGTGCGGCCCGCGTCCGCGGCGACGGGCGAGGGCATCGCCGAGCTGCGGTCCGGGCTCGCGGCGGTCGTCGCCGGGCGGTCGCTGGCCGCGCGCCGGGCCGAGGCCGAGGTCCGTGCGGCGACCGACCGCGTGGGGCAGGGGCTGGCCGAGCGCGAGCCCGGGCCGACGGCGTTCGCGACCGGCCCGCTGGTCGACACGCTCGCCGCGGCGTCGGGGCTCGACGCCGTGCGGGACGCGGTGGTCGCGGTGCTGCGCGGGCGCGGCCGGCGCTCCGGCGTCCCGGCGCTCGCGGCCGTGCACCCGGACGCCGTCCGGCTCGCTCGCTCCTCATGGCTCGCCGCCGCCACCGCGGGGCTGCCGCGGCCGTGGGTCCGGTCGGTCGACGAGCGCGTCGTCCCCGCGGACCGGGTCGGCACCCACCTCGCGGACGCCCTCGGCGAGGTCACCGTCAGCGCGCGCCGCTCGGGCGTGGTGTCCGTGCTCGGCTGGCTGGCCGTCGCGCTGGGCGCGGGCGCGCTCGTCGTCGGGGGCGTCGCCGGGGGACGGATGCTGGGACCGGACGGCGCCGGCGGGTCCGGCGCCGGGCTGCTGTGGACGGCCGTGGTGCTGGCCGTGCTCGCCGTGCTGGCCGGTGCGGCCTCCGGCATCCTGCGCCGGACCGCCGCGACCCGGGCGGGCGCCCGCGTGCACGAGCAGGGCCGCGCGGCGATCGAGGCGGTCGCGCGGCGCGACCTCGTCGACCCCGCGACGCAGGTGGTCGCGGAGCACCGGCGCGTCCGCGGGCTCCTCGAGGCCGCGCGCGCCTGACGGCTCGCACCTGACCGTGCGCGCCTGACCGTCCGCGCCTGGCCGTGCGCTCCTGGCCGTGCGCGCCTGACCGTGGTGGGGCCCGCGACCCGACCCCAGCCCCCTGACCGAGCGCGGTCCTCCACAACCGGTCGGCGCGCGGCTCTCGGCGCCCCGCGACGCGCGACGCTCGGCCGGACGCGTCCCACGCAGGGGCGCCCTGGCACGGGAGGCAGCATGAGCAACGGGACCCTCGACATCACGGTCACGGGATTGGTGGGCAGCGACGTCACGACCCTGCCCGCGCAGGACGGGCGGGCGGCGTACACGACGTTCCGCCTGGGCAGCACGCGGCGCTGGTGGAACCGTGCCACCGGCGCGTGGCAGGACTCGCAGACCGAGTGGTTCCAGGTCAAGGCCTGGCGCGCGCTCGCGGTGAACGTCGGCCTCTCGCTGCGCAAGGGCGTGCCGGTGGTGGTGCAGGGCCGGCTCTCGACGCGCGAGTGGCAGGACGCGGGCGGCGCGCTGCGCACGTCGCTGGTGCTCGAGGCGACGTCCGTCGGCATCGACCTCAGCTACGGCACGGTGGGGCAGTTCCAGCGCACGCTGTCCGGCGCGGCCGCGCAGAGCCCGCAGGAGGAGCGTGCCGAGCGGCCGCCCGTGGACCTCTCGGCCCTCACGGCGGTGGACGGGGTGCACGAGGACGAGCGCGGCGGCGAGGACGAGGGTCTGGTCGAGGCGGGCGACGTGCTCGCGGACGACCGGGCGCCGGGCGAGGACGGGTTCGACGAGTACGACGACGACCTCGAGGAGGCCGGCGCGGGCGTGCTGGCGGCGTCCCGCGCCTGAGCGTCTAGGCTGGTGCATCGCGATCCCGACGACGCCCGGCCGCGGTCCAGCGGCGCGCACGCGCACGCCGCACGTGCCGCGGCCGGCGTCGGCGGGGATCGCCGCGCGGCCCGCGTGCAGCGGGGCCGGCGGGCGATCGCACGCGCACCCGAGCACCCGAGCACCGAGGCGGAGTACCGAGCCAGTGGCTGAGTTCATCTACAGCATGTACAAGGCGCGCAAGGCGCACGGCGACAAGGTCATCCTCGACGACGTCACGCTGAACTTCCTGCCCGGCGCCAAGATCGGCGTCGTCGGGCCGAACGGCGCGGGCAAGTCGACGATCCTCAAGATCATGGCGGGGCTGGACCAGCCCTCGAACGGCGAGGCGCGGCTCAGCCCGGGCTTCTCGGTCGGCATCCTGCAGCAGGAGCCGCCGCTGAACGAGGAGAAGACCGTCCTCGGCAACGTCGAGGAGGGCGTCGGCGAGATCAAGGCCAAGCTCGACCGCTACAACGAGATCTCCGCGCTCATGGCGGAGCCCGACGCGGACTTCGACGCGCTGCTGGCGGAGATGGGCCAGCTCCAGGAGGCGATCGACGCCGCGGACGCGTGGGACCTCGACGCCCAGCTCGAGCAGGCCATGGACGCGCTGCGCTGCCCGCCCCCGGACGCCGACGTCACCGTCCTGTCCGGCGGTGAGCGTCGCCGCGTGGCGCTGTGCAAGCTGCTCCTCGAGAAGCCGGACCTCCTGCTGCTCGACGAGCCGACCAACCACCTCGACGCCGAGAGCGTGCTGTGGCTCGAGGCGCACCTCAAGGACTACCCCGGCGCGATCCTGGCCGTCACGCACGACCGGTACTTCCTCGACCACGTCGCCGAGTGGATCTGCGAGGTCGACCGCGGCCGCCTGTACCCGTACGAGGGCAACTACTCGACGTACCTCGAGAAGAAGCAGGAGCGCCTGGCGATCCAGGGCAAGAAGGACGCCAAGCTCGCCAAGCGGCTCAAGGACGAGCTCGAGTGGGTCCGGTCCAACGCCAAGGGCCGCCAGACCAAGTCGAAGTCGCGCCTGGCGCGCTACGAGGAGATGGCGGCCGAGGCCGACCGCACCAGGAAGCTGGACTTCGAGGAGATCCAGATCCCGCCGGGTCCGCGACTGGGCAACGTGGTGCTCGAGGCCAAGGACCTGCAGAAGGGGTTCGACGGCCGCACGCTCATCGACGGCCTGTCGTTCACGCTCCCGCGCAACGGCATCGTCGGCGTGATCGGCCCCAACGGGGTCGGCAAGACCACGCTGTTCAAGACGATCGTCGGCCTCGAGCCGCTCGACGACGGCGACCTGAAGATCGGCGAGACCGTCTCGATCTCCTACGTCGACCAGTCGCGTGGCGGCATCGACCCCAAGAAGACCCTCTTCGAGGTGGTCTCCGACGGGCTCGACTTCCTCAAGGTCGGCAACGTGGAGATGCCGTCGCGCGCGTACGTCGCGGCGTTCGGCTTCAAGGGCCCGGACCAGCAGAAGCCTGCGGGCGTGCTCTCGGGCGGCGAGCGGAACCGGCTCAACCTGGCGCTGACGCTCAAGCAGGGCGGCAACCTGCTCCTGCTCGACGAGCCGACCAACGACCTCGACGTCGAGACGCTCGGCTCGCTCGAGAACGCGCTGCTCGAGTTCCCGGGCTGCGCCGTCGTGGTCTCGCACGACCGGTGGTTCCTCGACCGCGTCGCGACGCACATCCTGGCGTACGAGGGCACCGAGGAGGACCCGGCGAACTGGTACTGGTTCGAGGGCAACTTCGCCTCCTACGAGGAGAACAAGGTCGCCCGGCTCGGCGCCGACGCGGCGCGTCCGCACCGCGTGACGTACCGCAAGCTGCGCCGCGACTGACGCCCGGTGGCCCGGCTCGAGGTGTCCGTCCAGCTCCGCTGGTCGGACATGGACGCGTACCAGCACGTCAACAACGTCGAGATGCTGCGCCTCCTGGAGGAGGCGCGCATCGAGGCGTTCTGGCAGCACCCGCCGGGGCCGGACGGCGTCCGTCCGGAGCCCCGGTGGGCCACCGCGGTGATCGACGCCGGCCCGGGGGCGACCGTCTCGACGCTCGTCGCGCACCAGGAGATCCAGTACCTGCGGCCGCTCGGCTACCGCCGGGCACCGGTCGTGGTCGAGATGTGGCTCGGCCACCTGGGCGGCGCGAGCCTCGACGTCTGCTACCAGGTGCGGGACCTGCCCGCGGCGGACCCCGCGTCGGTCGTCCACGCGCGGGCGGTCACCACGCTGGTGCTCGTCGACCCGGCGACGGGATCGCCCACGCGGATCGGGGCGGCCGAACGGGCCGTGCTCGAGACGTTCCTCGAGGAGCCGGTCGCGATCCGGCGCCGCGGCGCGCGCTGAGCCAGGGAGCCGGGGCCGCTCGTCAGGACCCCGGGGCGCCGGGTCAGGACGCCGGGTGCTCGTCGGCGGGCGTCGACGACGCGGGTGCCGGGGCCGGCGGCGGCGCGGTCTCGCGCCGGACCATGGCGCGCTCGGCGCTCATCGCCGCCGCGGCGATGTTGCGCTGCATCCCGCCGAACACGACGCCGTGGAAGGGCGCGACGGACCACCAGTACAGCTGGCCCGCGAGCCCGCGGGGGTGGAACAGCGCGCGCTGCGCGTAGGTCACGCCGCGCGTGGTCCACGCCGTGGCCGGGTCGGCGCCCTCCGCGGGCTCGACCCGCAGCTCCAGCCACGCGAGGCCCGGCACCCGCATCTCGGCGCGCAGCCGCAGCAGGCGGCCGTGCTCGATCGCCTCGACTCGCCAGAAGTCGACCGCGTCGTCCACCAGGAGCCGGCCGGGGTCGCGGCGGCCGCGGCGCAGGCCCGGCCCGCCGACCAGCCGGTCGAGCAGCCCACGGACCCGCCACGCGAGCGCCCACGAGTACCAGCCGCGCTCGCCACCGACCGCCTCCAGCACGCGCCACAGCGCCGCCGGCGAGGCGTCGACCTCGACCCGGCGCTCGTCGACGTACAGCGACCCGCCGGCCCAGTCCGGGTCGCTCGGGAGCGGGTCGGACGGCGCGCCGGGCACGGCGGCCGAGGACCACCGGGTCGCGACGGCGGCCTCCTGCACGCGGCGCAGCGCCAGCCGCACGGCGCGCTCGAACCCGACGAGCCCGCCGGGCGGGTCCGGGACGTGCTGCGCGATGTCGTGCTCCTGGCACACCACCTCGTGCACCAGCGAGTCGACGAGCGGGCGCGCCAGCCCGCTCGGCACGGGGGTGACCAGCGACACCCACAGGCTGGAGAGGCGCGGCGTCAGCACGCCCACGCCGACGATCAGGCGCCGGGGCAGCCCCGCGACGGCCGCGTACCGCTGCATCATGTCCCGGTAGGTCAGGACGTCCGGGCCGCCGATGTCGAAGGTCCGGGACACCTCCGCGGGCATCGCCGCCGACCCGACGAGGTAGCGCAGCACGTCCCGGATCGCGACCGGCTGGATCCGGTTCTCCACCCACCGCGGCACCGTCATCGCCGGGAGCCGCTCGGTCAGGTAGCGCATCATCTCGAACGACGCGGAGCCGGAGCCCAGGATCACCGCGGCGCGCAGCACCGTCGTCGGGACACCGCTGGCGAGGAGGATCTCGCCGACCTCCGTGCGCGAGGCCAGGTGAGGGGAGAGGTCCTCGTCGTCCGGGATCAGGCCACCGAGGTACACCACGCGGCCCACGTCCGCGGCCCGGGCGGCGTCGGCGAACGTGGTCGCGGTGCGCCGGTCGCGCTCGGCGAAGTCGCGCCCGGAGCCGAGGGAGTGGATCAGGTAGTAGGCGACGTGCGCCCCCCGCAGCGCCGGACCGATCTGCTCGCGGTCGGACGCGTCGGCGGCGACCACCTCCACCTCGTCGTACCAGGGACGGCTGCGGAGACGGTCGGGGTGCCGGGCGAGCGCGCGCACGCGGTAGCCGGCGGCGAGCAGCTCGGGGACCAGGCGGCCGCCGACGTAGCCGGTGACGCCCGTGACGACGGCGAGGGGCGCGTCGGCACGCGGGCGCCCGTCGGGGCCGGTCCCCGGGACCAGGCCCTGCAGGGTGCGGGCGACGGGCTCGGGGGCGAGATCGGCGTCGGACGTCATCGCCGCAGTCTGCGTGCCCGCGCGCGGCCGCGCACCCGGAGCCGCGGTCGCGAACCCGGAGGCGCGGTCGCGCCGGCCGGGCCGGGGTCAGGACAGCAGCGCGAGGGTCTCGCGCTCGGCCACGGCCTGCGAGCGCGTGGGCCGGATGGTCTGGCCCCGCTCCCAGAGGTCGATGACGCGCGGGTCGATGTAGGACGCGCGGCAGACCGCCGGGGTGTTGCCGAGCTCCTCGGCGACGTCCTTCACCACCTGCGTGACGACGCGTCGTCGGCCGCGGTCCGACGAGGGTGCGGCCCCCGCCGCCGCGAGCCCGCGTGCGGCGAGCACGGTCGCGTGCCACGTCCGGAAGTCCTTGGGGCTCGCGTCCTCGCCGAGCCGCTCCTTCACGTACGACGAGACGTCCGCGCTGGTCACGTCGTGCCAGCCGGCCTCGTCGCGCCACGCGAGCAGCTCCGGGCTCTCGTCGCGTCGCCGCACGAGCGTGCGTACCAGCTCCGCCACGTCGTCGTCCTCCACGACGGTGTCCCGCACCTGGCCGGACTTCGCGGGGAAGTGCAGGTGGACACGGCCCGGGTCGGCGTCGTCGGCCGGAGCCAGCACGCGCACGTGGTCCTTGCGCAGCGTCGCCAGGCCGTACGAGCCGTGGCGCAGCGCGTACCCCTCGCCGCCGACCCGCAGGTAGGCCAGGTCGAGCAGCCGGAACGCGAGCGCCAGGGCCTTGTTCCGCGGGAACCCGTCGAGCGCGAGGTCCCGGCGCACGCGGCGGCGCGCCGCGGGCAGCCGGCGGCCCACCTCGAGCACGTGGTCGTGCTTGAGCCGGTCCCGGCGGGCCCGCCACTGCTGGTGGTACAGGTACTGCCGCCGTTGCGCGTCGTCCAGCCCCGCCGCCTGGATGTGGCCGTGGGGCAGCGGGCAGATCCACACGTCCTGCCACGCGGGCGGGATCGCGAGCCCGACGATCCGGCTCAGGTGCTCCTCGTCGACGATCCGGGCACGGTCGAGGTCGAGGTAGACGAACCCCGAGCCGGACCGCCGCCGCGACCAGCCGGGGTCGTCGATGCGGACACGACGCAGACGGACCATGCGGGCAGTCTCACCCGGCCGTTCGCGGACCGCTCGCCGGGTCGCCCGGCTGCGGCCCGCCCGGGCGAGGCTCGCCCGACCGGTCCGCGACCGGCGCGTCGGGCGTGGCGTGCGCGGGCTGGTGCGTGGCGCCGCCGATGCGCGAGGGCCACCAGGTCCGGTCGCCCAGGTCGTGCACCAGGGCGGGGACCAGGAGGCTGCGCACGACGAACGTGTCGAGCAGGACGCCGAACGCGACGATGAACGCGATCTGCACCAGGAACAGCAGCGGGATCACGGCGAGCGCGGCGAACGTCGTCGCGAGGACCACGCCGGCCGACGTGATGACCCCGCCCGTCACCGCGAGCCCGCGCACCACCCCCAGCCGGGTCCCGGAGTGGACGGACTCCTCCCGCACCCGGGTCATCAGGAAGATCGAGTAGTCGACCCCCAGCGCGACCAGGAACACGAACGCGAACAGGGGGACCGTGGGATCGGCGCCGGGGAGGTCGAGGACGTGGTTGAACAGGATCGCCGAGACGCCGAGCGACGCCGCGAAGGACAGCACGTTGGCGACCAGAAGGACCAGCGCCGCGACCACCGAGCGCAGCAGCAGCATGAGGATCAGGACGATCACCGTCAGCACCACCGGGACGATGACCCGCAGGTCGCGCTGCGCGGCGTCGACGGTGTCGACCTGCTCGGCCGCCGCGCCGCCCACGAGCGCGTCGGGCGAGACGGCGTGGACCGCCTCGCGCACGTCGCGCACGGCGTCCTGCGCGGCCAGCGAGTCGGAGGGCGCGCTCGTCGTGACGTCCAGGCGCACCCGGCCGTCGACGACCACGGGCTCGGCCTCCTGCCCGCCCCCGCCCGGGCCTGCGCCCGCCGGCGCGCCCGTGTACGGCGCGACGGCGTCGACGCCGGCGACGTCCTGCGCGGCCTGCGTCGCGGCCTGCGCGTCCTCCTGCGGCACGACGACGGTGATCGGCTGGACCGCGCCCGCCGGGAAGTGCTCGGCGAGCACCTCCTCACCCGCGACCGCGTCGACGTCGGTCCGGAAGACGTCGGACTCGCTGGTCCCGGACGCCTGGAAGGTGGGCAGGAACGCGGCGAAGCCGAGCAGGACCACCGCGGTCACCACCCAGACCGGGCGTGCGCGGCGCGCGACCCAGCGGGCGAGGCGGCCCCACAGGCCGGTGGACTCGGCCGGGTCCTGCGCCGGCGCGGCGTGCTGCCCGTGCGCGTCGGAGGTGAGGCCGTCGGAGGTGAGGTCGGACGTCGGCGCGGCGGGCCGGGGGATCCGCGGCCAGAAGTAGAACCGCGAACGCCGCCCGCCGAGCAGGAGGAGCGCGGGGAGCAGCGTGAGCGCCGCCAGGAAGGCGGACGCGATGCCGATCGCGGCCACGGGGCCCAGGCTGCGGTTGGAGCCCAGGTCGGACAGCAGCAGGCACAGGACGCCGGCGATGACCGTCCCGGCGGACGCGGCGACCGGCTCGAGGCACGCGCGCCAGGCACGCCGCATCGCGGTCGCCGGGTGCTCCGCGCGGCGCAGCTCCTCGCGGTAGCGGGCCACCAGCAGGAGCGCGTAGTCCACGCTGGCGCCGACGACCAGGATCGACAGGATGCCCTGCGCCTGGCCGTTCAGCACGATCGTCCCGGAGTCCGCGAGGTGGTAGACGACGAGGCCCGCGAGGCACAGGCCGAACACGGCCGTGAGGATCACGACGAGCGGCAGCAGCGGCGAGCGGTACACCACCACGAGGATGAGGAGCACCGCCGCGAGCGCGACGAGGAGCAGGATGCCGTCGATCCCGCCGAACGCGGTGACCAGGTCGGCGACGAAGCCCGCGGGCCCGGTCACCCAGGCGTTCAGCCCCAGCTCGCCCGCGGAGTCCGCGGTGGCACCGAGCTCGTCGTCGAAGGTCTGGCGCAGATCGGCGACGAACGCCTCGGTGACCGACTCCTCGTCCGCCCCGACGAGCTGGTCCGCCGCGTCAGCGTCGAGCGAGTAGACGACCAGCAGCGCCTCGCCGTCGTCCGACGGCGTCACCACCGGGTCGGCGGTGAGGAACGACGCCCACGTGTCCTGCGTCCCGGGTACCTCGCCGTCGGGCACGGCCTGGGCGACCTCGGTGACCCCCGCGACCTGCTCGTCGGACACGGCGCCGCCGTCGGCGGGGGTCAGGACGACGAGCGCGGGCAGGGTCGGGGTCTCGACGAAGGCGCGGCTCGCCTCGGCCGCCAGGGTCGACTCCGCCGACGACGGGAGGAACGCCGCCGCGTCGTTGGTCTGGACCTGCGAGAGCTTGCCCTGGGCCATGCCACCGAAGGAGCCGATGGCGAGCCAGGCGACGACGGCGACGGCGACGAGAACGGCGCGCACGAGAGCGGGGCGTCGGGACATGGTGCGAGCATGGACGACGACGCGCCACCGCGCTCGTCGAACCGCAGGTCAGGCGCGTCGGCGTGTCGTCGGAGCCGCCGTGACCCGAGTGCCCCTGTGACCCCTGTGACCCGCGTGACCCGCGTGACCCCCGGTCCGGTCAGGGCAGCCGGACCATCCCCTCCTGGGCGATCGAGGCGACCAGCTCGCCGGACCGCGTGAAGACGCGGGCCGCGCCCAGACCGCGCCCGCCCTGCGCGCTCGGCGAGGACTGGACGAACAGCAGCCACTCGTCGACGCGGACGTCCCGGTGCCACCACATCGCGTGGTCCAGGCTCGCGATCGACATGCCCCGGGTCATCCAGGACTGGCCGGCGCGGCGCAGGACGGGCTCGAGCATCACCTGGTCGCAGGCGTAGGCCAGGAGCGCGCGGTGCAGCAGCCGGTCGTCCGGCAGCGGGTCGAGCGCGCGGAACCAGACCATCTGGTGCCCCGACGGCTCGGCCGCCGGACCGAGGTAGAGCGCGCCCTCGACGTGCCGCACGTCGAACGCCGCCTCCTGCGTCCAGAACTTCGCGACGGGGTGGTCGATGTGGCCGATCACGTCGTACGCCGAGCGCACATCGTCGGGACCCGGGACGCCCGCCGGCATCGGGTCCGCGTACTCGTGCCCGTCCTGCTCGGCCTGGAAGGAGGTGATCATCGACAGGATCGGCGCGCCGCCCTGCAGCGCGTGGGTCCGTCGGGCCGTGAACGACCGCCCGTCCCGCAGCCGCTCGACGGCGAACGTGATCGGCTCGTCGACCACACCGGCGCGCAGGAAGTAGCCGTGCAGCGAGTGGGGGAGCCGGTCGTCGGGCACCGTGGCCCCCGCGGCCAGCAGGGCCTGCGCGAGCACCTGACCGCCGAAGACGCGTCCGTTCGGCTGCGGCAGCGAGCGACCCTGGAACAGGTCCGGGTTCGCGGGGTCGTCCGTCAGGCGGAGCACGTCGAGCACGGGCGCCATGCGTCCGGTGCGGGGGGTCGCAGCGGGGTCCGAGGTCATGACCGCAGACTCTCACGCGGCCCCGGTCCGGCGTCGCGTCCGCGCGGACCCCGCGGCGGTGGCGTCCGCCTCAGTCGTCGCCTCAGTCGTCGAACGTGTTGAGCATCGAGTGGGCGGCCCGCTCCAGGTAGTCCCACAGCTCCGCCTTGTGCAGCGGCGCGAGGTCGAGGGAGTCGACCGCGTCGCGCATGTGCGCGAGCCAGCGGTCGCGGGCGTCCGGGTTGACCTTGTACGGCGCGTGCCGCATCCGCAGTCGCGGGTGGCCGCGCTGGTCGGAGTACGTCGTCGGCCCGCCCCAGTACTGCTCGAGGAAGAGCGTGAGGCGCTCGGCGGCGGGCCCCAGGTCCTCCTCCGGGTACATCGGCTTCAGCACCGGGTCCGCCGCGACGCCCTCGTAGAACCGCGCGACGAGCGCGACGAACGTCTCGTGCCCGCCCACGGCGGCGTAGAACGAGTCGGGTCTCACCGGCCCATCCTCACACGGAGGCACGGCGGTCCCGGACGTCGCACGCGCGCCGGCCGGACGTCAGCCGGACGTCAGCCGGACGTCAGCCGGGCGTCACAGCCCCAGCTCGGCGAGCACGGGGAGCGCCGCGCGGACCAGCTCGCGGGCGTCGGCAGCGGTGGGGGCCGCCAGCGCCCGCTGCGCCAGGCGCGCGCACTCGTCGGACGTGGTCGCACCCAGCACGGCCGCGACGTCGGCGAGGGCGCGCGGCGTCATCGACAGCGACGTGACACCGAGCCCGACGAGCACGACGGCGAGCGCCGGCACCGCGGCCGCCTCACCGCAGACCCCCACCGGCCGCCCCTGCGCGGCGCCGCCGCGGCACGTCTCGGCGACCAGGCGCAGCACGGCGGGGTGCCAAGCGTCGGACAGGTGGGCGACCGAGCCGAGCAGCCGGTCCGCCGCCATCGTGTACTGCGTGAGGTCGTTGGTGCCGATGCTCGCGAAGGCCGCGTGCGCCAGGATGCGGTCCGCGACCAGCGCCGCGCTCGGCACCTCGACCATGACCCCCGCGGTGCCGAGCCCGTGCCGGGCGCAGCGCGCGACGAAGTCCTCGGCCTCGTCGACGGTCGACACCATCGGCGCCATGACCCACACCACGGCCGACTCGGCGTCCGCGGCGCGCGCGATCGCGGTGAGCTGGTCCTCGAGCACGTCGGCGTGCAGCGCCGCGGTCCGCAGACCGCGCACGCCCAGCGCCGGGTTCGCCTCGTCGTCGCTGGTCAGGAACGGCATCGGCTTGTCCGCGCCCGCGTCGAGCGTGCGGATGACGACTTTCCGGCCCGCGAACGCCGCGAACACGCGCCGGTAGGCGGTGACCTGCTCGTCGATCGTCGGCGGCTCGTCCCGGTCGAGGAACTGGAACTCGGTGCGGAACAGCCCGACGCCCTGGGCGTGCGCCGCGGCGGCCGCCTCCGCGTCGGCGGGGTCGCCGACGTTGGCCAGCAGCTCGACGCGGTGCCCGTCGGCGGTCCGGCCGTCGCCGTCGAACGTCCGCGCCTGGGCGGCGAGCGCGCGGGCCGCCTCCACCTGCTCGTCGTCCGGGTGCACGACGACCGTGCCCGCGCCGCCGTCGACGATCACCACGTCGCCCGCCGTGACGGCGGTCTCGAGCCCGCGCGCCGCGACGACCGCGGGGATGCCGCGCGCGCGGGCGAGGATCGCGGTGTGCGCGGTCGGACCGCCCTGCGAGGTCGCGATCGCGAGCACGCGAGCGGTGTCGAGCGTCGCGACGAGCGCGGGTGCCAGGTCCGGCGCGACGAGCACGAACGGCTCGTCCTGGTCCGGCACGCCCGGCGCGGCCCGGCCCGTGAGGTCGGCGACCAGGCGGTCGCGGACGTCGGCGATGTCGCGCGTCCGCTCGGCGAACAGCCCGCCGAGCGCCGCGAACTGCTCGGCGACGGACTCCGCCGCCTCCCAGACGGCACGCTCGGGCACCAGGTGGTCGGTCATCACGCGCTGCACGGCGTCCGCGACCAGCGTCGGGTCGGCCGCGATCGCCGCCGTCGCGTGGAGCACGTCCGCCGCGTCGCCCTGCGCCCGGTCCGCCGCCGCGTCCAGGGCGGCGCGCACCCGCTCGGACGCGGCGGCGATCTGCGCCGCTGCGGCCTCGTGGTCCGCGCCGGGGGCGAGCCGCCGACCGGACGGGGGTTCGGTGATGGGCTCCGGCATGAGCACGACGGGCGCGACCACGCGCCCGGGGCTCACGCCGAGGCCGGGCACCACCGTGGGGGGCTGGGCGTTCACGGGGCGACCTCCTCGTCGTTCGGGGGCAGTCTGGCCCCCGCGCGACCCGCGCCGCCAGCCGGACACGCGGGGACGTGCACGGCTCTCCCCGCGCGTTAGGCTGGTGCAGGTGCGCGGCGACCCCGCCGCGCCGTTCTCGCCTGGACCTCGGGGAGTGGCATTGAGCAAGGCAGAGCAGATCCTCGCCGCACTGGGTGGCGACGGCAACGTCGTCGACCTGGAGCCGTGCATCACGCGACTGCGTGTCGAGGTGAGCGACGCCCAGCTCGTCGACGAGGCGGCGCTCAAGGCCTCGGGCGCGTTCGGCGTCGTGCGGTCCGGCCGCATCGTGCAGGTCATCGTCGGCCCGGAGGCCGACAACCTGGCCGCCGAGCTCGACTCCCTGCGCTGACCGGCCGCCGGTCGGCACCCCGCGCAGCCGCCCGCCGATGAGCGAGCTCCGCATCCTGGCCCCCGTCGCCGGCACGGTCGTCGCCCTGACGGGCGTGCCCGATCCCGTCTTCGCCGGCGAGATGGTCGGCCCCGGCGCCGCCGTCGAGCCGGACCGCGTGCAGAGCCTCACGGCCGTGGCACCGTGCGACGGCGTCGTCGGTGCGCTGCACCCCCACGCGTTCGCCCTCGAGGTCGACGGCGGCCGCTCCGTCCTGGTGCACCTCGGCATCGACACCGTGAGCCTCGCCGGGCTGGGGTTCGAGCTGCACGTGGACCGCGGCGCCGAGGTGCACGCGGGCCAGCGGATGATCACGTGGTCACCCGTGGACGTCGCCGCGTCCGGGATGCCCACCGTGTGCCCCGTGATCGCGCTGCAGGCCGAGCCCGCGGTGGTCGAGCAGGCCGCGCCCGTGGGCGCACACGTCGCCGCCGGCGACCACCTGCTGACCTGGCACTGAGACCTGGCACTGAGATCCGGCGCTGAGACCGTCGACACCGCGCGATCCGCGACCCCGGATCCCCGGCCCGGCGTCCGTCGTCAGGGGCGCGCCGGCGGCTCCGGGGCGGGCGGGTCCAGGGCCTCCTCGACGGGGGTGGCGTGCGGGTCGCGCGGGCGTCGCGCGTCGTCCGCGGACTGCGGCGCGTCCTCGGCGGGCTCCTCCTCGGCCGTGGACCCGCCCGCCTGGTCGTCGGCCCCGCCGGACGCCGCCTCCTGCGCGCGGGCGCGGTAGGCCGTGAGCGCGTCGCGCTGGCCCGCGAGCGGGACGCCGGCCTCCTCGAGGGTGCTGCGGACCGCGGTCCGCAGCGCGCGGGCGACCTCCCACTGCATCGCCGGCGAGGTGCGCACCCGCATCCGCAGGGTGACGGCGTCGGCCGTGAGCTTCTCGATCCCCGTGATCCGCGGCGCGCCCAGGACGGCGCCCTCGAGCGACGGGTCGGCGGCCACCGCGCGGGCCGCGCGGGTCAGCAGGGACCGGGCCTCGTCGAGGTCGACCCAGTAGTCGACGTCGACCTCGACCACGGCGGTCGCCCAGCCCTGGGTCTTGTTGCCGACGCGCAGCATCGTGCCGTTGGGCACGTACCAGAGCGTGCCGTCGTCGTCGCGGATCTTCGTCACCCGCAGCGTGACGGCCTCCACGGTCCCGTTGGCCGGCCCGACGTCGACGACGTCGCCGACGCCGTACTGGTCCTCGAGCAGCATGAACGTGCCGGTGAGGAAGTCCTTGACGAGGCTCTGGGCGCCGAAGCCGAGGGCCACCCCGACGATGCCGGCGGAGGCGATGAACGGTGCGACGTTCACGCTGAGCGCGTCGAGCACCAGGATGACCGCGATGCTGCCGACCAGGATCGTGGCGGTCGAGCGCAGGACCGAGCCGAGGGTCCGGGCGCGCTGCGCGCGACGAGCGGTCGCGATCGGGTCCGCCTTGAGCAGCGTCGCGCCCACCGCGCTGTCGCCGATCGGCTTGAGCACGCCCCGCCGCAGCGCGGGCGTGCCCTCCGCGACGTGGTCGGTCACGCGGCGGATCGCGGACCGCAGCACGACGAGCACGATCGCGCTGACCACCACGATGATCGCGATGCGCAGCGGGACGCCCAGCAGCCAGTCCCACCACGCGCTCGCGGACGTCAGGTCGCCCGGCGCCAGGTCCGAGTCGGTGGGGCCGGGGCTCGGCGTCGTGGTGGCCAGTGCGGTGGCCAGGGTGGCGGCAGTCATCGTCACGAGCCTGCCAGGCCGGTGTGGCGCGCCGCGAACTGGAGCTGCTCCACCGTCAGACCGATGGTGCGCGACAGCGCCCGGCCGCCGTGGCCCACGCCCGTCTCCCGGCGCACCAGGACGGGACGGTCCTCGACGGTGGCCGAGGTCGCGTGCTGCAGCGCCGCGGCCAGCTTGCGCGCGTGCAGCGGGTCGACGCGCGTGTCGCCCTCGAACACCGTGAACAGCGTGGCGGGGTAGCGCGTGCCCGTGACGACGCGGTGGTAGGGGGAGTACCCCAGGAGCCAGGCGAGCTCCTCGGGGACGTCGGCGTCGCCGTACTCCTCGGTCCAGGTCACGCCGAGGCCGAACCGCTGGTAGCGGACCATGTCGAGGAGCGGGGCGGAGCACACGGCCGCGGCGAACAGGTCCGGCCGCTGCGTGATCGCCGCCCCCACCAGGAGGCCGCCGTTGGAGCCGCCCCAGCACGCGAGGCGGTCCGGCGTGGTCCAGCCCTGCGCCACGAGCGCCTGCGCGACCGCGTGGAAGTCGTCGAACACGTTCTGCTTGGCGCCGCGCATGCCGTCGCGGTGCCACTGCTCGCCCTCCTCGCCGCCGCCGCGCAGGTTCGCGACGACGTACGCGCCGCCGGCCTCCACCCACGCGAGCGTGGACGCGGAGTACGCGGGGTCCAGCGAGATCTGGAAGCCGCCGTAGCCGTACAGGATCGTCGGCAGCGCGGCGAGGGGACGCACGTCCTCGTCGTCCCCGGAGGCGCCCGGGCGCACCAGGTCCGCCCGCACCACGACGAACGCGCGCACGGTGGTCCCGTCCGCGGACGGCACCGCGTGGCGCAGGACGCGCACGTCCGGGACGTCGGCGACCGCACCCGGGGGAGCGGCCCACAGCGTCACCTCCCGCGTCGTCGCGTCGAACCGCAGCACCCTCGGCACGCTCGTGTGGTCCGTGTAGGAGAACCACACCTCCGGACCGCCCTCGGGGCGGGTGACCAGGCCCGACACCGACCCGAGCCCGGGCAGGACCACGCTGCCGTCGGCGCCCGGCAGGCGCGTGCCCGACGCGGGGTCGTGCACCGTGACCTCGGAGACGGCGTGCCGGCGCCACGAGGCGAGCAGGAGCCTCGGGGTCCGGCCGTCGTCCCCGCCGTCGTCGGTGAACGCGACGTCCTCGAGCACGGCCTCGTCGTCCTCCGCCAGGAGCGTGCGCCAGTGGGGGACGCCCGGCGTGGTGGGGTCCGTGACCGCCAGCCGCCCGCGGGGCGCGTCCAGGTCCGTGTGCACGTAGAGCCGGCCGTCGCGGGCGACCCACGCGCCGGTCTCGGCGTCGAGACCGACCGCGACCTCGACGAAGACCGGCGCCTGCGGCGAGGACGTCGCGAGGTCCGCGATCCACACGTCCGTCCGCGGCGCCGTGCCGGCGGAGGCCGAGACGATCAGCCAGCGCCCGTCCCGGGAGACGGACACGCCGTAGTAGCTGGTGTGCGCCAGCCCGGCGCCGAACACCTCGACGTCGTCGTCCGCCGGGGTGCCGACCCGGTGCAGCCACACCCGGCGGTGGTACTGCCGCTCGTCCTCCGGCAGCAGCACGGGAGCCAGGCGGCGGACGTAGAAGAACGCCTCGCCTCCCGGCAGCCACGCGACGGGCGAGTAGCGGGCCCGGTCGATCGGCCCGTCCACCACCTCGCCGGTCGCCACGTCGAGCACGCGCAGCACGGACTCCTCGGTCCCGCCCGTGGACGCCTGGTAGGCCAGCAGGTCGCCCTCCCGGGACGGCTGCCACGCGTCGAGCGTCGTGGTGCCCGCGGGGTCGAGCTGCATGGGGTCGACGAGCACGCGCTCCGCGCCGGTGCCGTGCGCACCCGCGGCGCTCTCGGCACCCGCGGGCCCGGACGCTCGTCCCCCCGGCTCCGCCAGCACGACCACCGCGTGCTCCTGGTCGCCCGCGCGGCGGGAGAAGAAGCGCCGCTCGCCCCGCCACACCGGCGCGCCGACGAAGCCCGCGCCGAGCAGGGTGCGCATCCGCGCGGTCAGCGTCGCCGTCGCGAACGGGCCGTCCGCGGGCTCGGCCGCGGCGCGGCACCGCTCGTAGAGCTCGTCCTGCGCCTGCGACCAGGCGCGCGTCTCGTCGTCGTCCGCGTCCTCGAGCCAGCGGTACGGGTCGGCGACCCGGTGGCCGTGCAGGTCCTCGACGAGGTCGACGCGGCGTGCCGACGGGTACCCGAACGGGGTGGCCGGGGAGGTCAAGGACGTCGGGGCGGCCGCGGGGTCGGCCGCCCGGGGCGTGCGGGGGACCGGGTTCGACGAGGGTGCGGTCATGGTCCGCAAGGCTACGACGTGCGCCTGCGCCTGCGCGTCGGGACCTGTGGGACGGCCGTCGCCGCGGTGCTCTGGCAGGATCGAACCGTGGCGGACGACACCCAGGCACCCTCCGAGGCGCTGCTGCGCCTCGCGACAGCGCACGGCGTCGTCCCCGACCACTGGGGTTTCCACGGCGACCTGCGCCGCGCGTCCGCGGACACCCTGCGCGCCGTCCTCGCCGCGCTCGGCGTGGACGCCGGTTCGCCGGAGCGGATCGACGTCGCGCTCGCGCACGTCGACGACCAGCCGTGGCGCCGCATCCTGCCGCCCGTGGTCGTCACGCGGCAGGGCCGGCAGCAGCAGGTTCCCGTGCACGTCACCGACGGGGACCCGGTGCACGTCTGGCTCGAGCTCGACGAGGAGGCGGGCGGCGGACGCCGGGAGCTCACGCAGGTCGACGCGTACGTCGAGCCGCGAGCGGTCGACGGCCGACGCGTCGGACGTGCCACGTTCACGCTCCCGGGGGACCTGCCGCTCGGCTGGCACCAGATCCACGCCGCGGGCCCGTCGGCGAACGCCCGTGCGGTCGTGGTCGTGACCCCCGACCGCCTCGAGCTCCCCGAGCGGCTGCGCGGCGGGCGGTCGTGGGGCTACATGGCACAGCTCTACTCGGTGCGCTCGCGGCGCTCGTGGGGCGTCGGCGACCTCGCGGACCTGGCCGACATCGGCTGGCTCGCGGGCCGGGAGGCGGGCGCCGACTTCCTGCTGATCAACCCGCTGCACGCGGCGGAGCCCGTGGCGCCCATGACGCCGTCGCCCTACCTGCCGACCACGCGCCGGTTCGTCAACCCGCTGTACATCCGCCCTGAGGCGGTCCCCGAGGCCGCCTACCTGACCTCCGCGGACCGCTCGCTGGTCGAGTGGGCGTTCGAGTCGGTCCAGGGCCTCGCGCTCGACGCCGGGCCGATCGACCGCGACGCGGCCTGGGAGGCGAAGCGGTCCGCGCTCGACGTGCTGTTCGCGCAGCCCCGCTCCGCCGCGCGGCAGGCCGCCTACCAGGACTTCGTCGAGGAGCAGGGCCCGGGCCTCGGCACGTTCGCGCTGTGGTGCGCGCTCGCGGAGAAGTACGGGCCGGAGACGATCCCGGCCGAGCTCGGCGACCCCGCGTCGCCCGCGGTCGCGGCCGAGCGGGCGGCGCTCGCGGACCGCGTCGAGTTCCACACGTGGCTGCAGTGGGTGGCCGACGAGCAGCTCGCCGCGGCGCAGGCCGCCGCGCACGCCGGCGGCATGGCGATCGGGATCATGCACGACCTCGCGGTGGGCGTGCACCCCGCCGGCGCCGACGTGTGGTCGCTCGGTGACGTCCTGGCCCGCGGTGCGACCGTCGGCGCCCCGCCCGACATGTACAACCAGCAGGGCCAGAACTGGTCGCAGCCGCCGTGGCGCCCCGACGCGCTCGCCCGGGCCGCGTACGCGCCCTACCGGGACATGCTGCGCACCGTGCTCCGGCACGCCGGCGCGATCCGCATCGACCACGTCATCGGCCTGTTCCGGCTGTGGTGGATCCCGACCGGCGCGGGCGCCGACGAGGGTGCCTACGTGCGGTACGACCACGAGGCGCTCGTCGGCATCCTCGCGCTCGAGGCGCACCGCGCCGGTGCCGTCGTGATCGGCGAGGACCTCGGCACCGTCGAGCCGTGGGTGCGGGACTACCTGTCCGAGCGCGGCATCCTCGGGACCTCGGTGCTGTGGTTCGAGGGCGACGGGCACGGCAGCCCGCTGCCCCCCGAGCACTACCGGCCGCTCGTGCTCGCCACGGTGACCACGCACGACCTGCCGCCGAGCGCGGGCTACCTCGCCGGGGAGCACGTCGCGATCCGGGAGCGCCTCGGCCTGCTCACCGAGCCGCTCGCGGTCGTCCGCGCGCAGGCCGACGCGGAGCGCGACCGGATGCTGGCGGCCCTGCGGCAGCGCGGCCTGGTGGGCGACGACCCCTCGGAGCGCGAGGTCGTCGAGGCGCTGCACCGCTACGTCATGGCCACGCCGGCCGTGCTGGTCGGCGTCTCGCTCGCCGACGCGGTGGGGGAACGACGGGCCCAGAACCAGCCCGGCACCGACCAGGAGTACCCCAACTGGAAGGTCCCGCTGGCCGACTCGGTGGGTCAGGTCGTCCTGCTCGACGACCTCTTCACCAACGCCCGGCTCCGCAGCCTCGCGGCGGTCCTCCGGTCCTGAGCCCGGCTGCCGGGCACAGCTGTCGGGCCCGCTGGTCGAGCACCCCGGTCGAGCACACCGGTAAGCACGCCGGCCGAGCACGCACGCAGCCCCGCGGGCGGCAGTGCGCCGCCCGCGGGGTCGTCGGGCTCAGCCGCGCGCGCGGTCGGCCTGCTGGGCGGCCAGGGCGCGCCGGACGCCGTCGCGGGCCTCGAGCACCAGGCGCCGCAGCGCGGGGGTGGCGTCCTCGTGCGACGCCAGCCAGGCGTCGGTCGCGCCCAGCACGTCCGCGGCCTCGTCGTCCGCCAGCAGCGTCGGGTACAGGCCGACGACGATGTTCTGCGCGATCTCGCTCGTCTTGTCCTTCCAGACGCTCTCGAGGCTCGCGAAGTAGGCGGCGACGAACGGGCGCAGGAGCGCGCGGTCGTGCACGCGCCCGAACCCGGCGATCGACGCGGCCTGGATCGCGTTCGGGAGGTCGCCGTGCACGATCGCCTCCCACGTCGAGCGCTTGCCGTCCGCCGTGGGCAGCGCCGCGCGCGCCTGGGCCGCGGCGCGCTCGCCGGTGGCCGTCGGGTCCTGGGTGAGCTGGGCCGCGATCTGGACCTCGTCGGCCCGACCGCCGGCCACGAGCGCGGTGAGCAGCTCCCACCGCAGGTCGGTGTCCATCCGCAGGCCGTCCAGCACCTCGCGCTCGTCGAGGAACCCGGCGACGGCGTCCAGCTGCTCGGCCGTGGCCGCGCGGGCGGCGAACGCCTTGAGCAGCTGCAGCTGCAGGTCCGAGCCCGCGGGGGCCGAGCGGGCGAGCTCGAGCAGCCGGTCCGCCGCCGCGGTGGCGGCCGCCTCGCGGTGCTCGGGCGCGACGTAGAGGTCCAGCGTCGTGGCGAGCTGGCGCATGAGCACCAGGACCACCGTCGAGTCCGTCTCGTGCGCGACGTTCCGCACGATCAGGTCGGCGTAGTCACGGCCCGGGGTCTCGCCGTCGCGCGTCGCGTCCCAGGCCGCGGCCCAGATCAGCGTGCGCGGCAGCGACTGGTCGAACGCGGCCAGGTGCTCGATGGCCGCGGCCATCGACTCCTCGTCGAGCCGGACCTTCGCGTACGCCAGGTCGTCGTCGTTCACCAGGAGCAGCAGCGGCCGCCGCTGCCCCACTAGCTCGGGCACGTCCGTGCTCTCGCCGTCCACGTCGAGCTCCACGTGCAGCGTGCGCACCAGCCGTCCGTCGGCCAGGTCGTAGCCGCCGACCGCCAGCCGGTGAGGGCGCAGGACGGGGTGCTCGTCGGGCACCTCCTGGTGGATCGTGAAGGAGGTGATCGTGCCGTCCTCGTCGGAGGTCACCCGGGGCCGCAGCAGCGTCACGCCCGCCTGCTCGAGCCACAGCGCGGACCACGGCGCGAGCTCGCGCCCGGAGGTCCGCTCGAGCTCGGTCAGGAGGTCACGCAGCTCGGTGTTGCCCCACGCGTGCGTGGCGAAGTACGCGCGGACCCCCGCGAAGAACTCCTCCTGGCCCACCCAGGCGACCAGCTGCTTGAGCACGCTCGCGCCCTTGGCGTAGGTGATGCCGTCGAAGTTCACCTCGACGTCCTCGAGGTCGCGCATGTCCGCGACGATCGGGTGCGTGCTCGGCAGCTGGTCCTGGCGGTACGCCCAGGACTTCTCGAGCGAGGAGAAGGTCGTCCACGACGAGGTCCACCGCGTCGCCTCGGCCGCCGCGAGCGTCGACGCGTACTCGGCGAACGACTCGTTGAGCCACAGGTCGTCCCACCAGCGCATCGTCACGAGGTCGCCGAACCACATGTGCGCGAGCTCGTGCAGGATCGTCACCGCGCGCCGCTCGACCGTGGCCTCGGGCACCTTGGACCGGAAGACGTAGGTCTCGAGGAAGGTCACCGCGCCCGCGTTCTCCATGGCGCCGGCGTTGAACTCGGGCACGAAGAGCTGGTCGTACTTCGCGAACGGGTACGGCCGGTCGAACTGCTCCTCGTAGAACGTGAACCCGCGGCGGGTGACGTCCAGGATCTCGTCGGTGTCCAGGTACTGCGCGAGCGAGCCGCGGCAGTAGACCCCGAGCGGGATCTCGCGGCCGTCCGCGCTCGTCAGCGCGCTGTGCTCGTGGTGGTACGGACCCGCCACGACGGCGGTGACGTACGACGACAGGGGCGGCGTGGTCTCGAACGTCCAGGTGGCCGTGCCCTCGTCCCGGCCGCCGTTGCGGTTGACGCCGCCCTCGACGGGGACCGGCTCCCCGACCTGGGGGTAGTTCGACACGACCACCCAGTGCGCGGGCGCGGTCACGGTGAACGTGAACTCCGCCTTGAGGTCGGGCTGCTCGAACACCGCGAAGACGCGGCGCGAGTCCGACACCTCGAACTGCGAGTAGAGGTACACCTCGTCGTCCACCGGGTCGACGAACCGGTGCAGGCCCTCGCCCGTGTTCATGTACGCGCAGTCGGCGACGACCACGAGCTCGTTGGTCTCGGCGAGGTCGTCGAGCGCGATGCGGGAGTCGGCCACGACCTGCGCCGGGTCGAGGGAGCGCCCGTTGAGCGTGACCTCGTGCACCGCCGGGGCGATCAGGTCGACGAACGTGCTCGCACCGGGCGTCGCGGTGAACCGCAGCACCGTGCGCGACGCGAACGTCGTCGGACCCGTGGTCAGGTCCAGCGTCACGTCGTACGACTGCGTCGCGACGGTCGAGGCGCGCTCGCGCGCCTCGGCACGGGTCAGGTTCTCGGCGGGCACAGGGGCTCCTTCGGTCGGTTCATAGGCCCGGGTTGCGGGCCGCAGCCGATCATCGCACGCAGCGCCGAGGGGTGACGGAGCATGATGGGCACACCCCCGCCGCCGGCCACCCGCCGTCGGCCACCCGAGGAACGGAGCGCCTGTGTCCGGCACGCCCGCACGTCCCGTCGTCGACTTCTGGTTCGACCCCGCCTGCCCGTGGGCGTGGATGACCTCCCGCTGGATCGACGAGGTGTCCCGCCACCGCGACCTCGAGGTGCGCTGGCACGTCATGAGCCTGTCGGTGCTGAACGAGGGGCGCGAGGACCTCCCCGAGCGGTACGTGCGGCTCATGAGCGAGGGGTGGGCGCCCGTCCGCGTGCTGGTCGCCGCCGCGCGTGACCACGGCGACCAGGTGCTCAAGCCGCTGTACGACGCGATGGGCACGCGCAAGCACCCGGGCGGACGGGAGGACAACGAGGCGGTCATCGCCGAGTCGCTCGCCGAGGTCGGCCTGCCCGCCGAGCTGGCCGCCGTGGGCGCGACGGACGAGGTCGACGACCTGCTGCGCGCCTCGCACGGCGAGGCGATCGCGCTCGTCGGGGACGAGGTCGGCACGCCCGTCGTGGCGATCGACGGCGTCGGCTACTTCGGCCCCGTCGTCACGCCCGCCCCGACCGGGCAGGCGGCGCTCGACCTCTTCGACGGGCTCGTGCTGATGACGCGCGTCCCCGGCTTCTACGAGCTCAAGCGCACGCGGACCGCCGGCCCCCAGTTCTGACGGGGCCGCGCGGGCAGAGGACGGGTCGACGGGGCCGACGAGGGCGATGGCCACGCCGGGTGCGCGCCGGGCACGGCGTGGCAGGCTAGCGTGACGCGGTCCCGTGGCCGGCCCCTGCCGGCTGCCGCGCGGCCCCGTCGAGGCGACGGACACGACAGCTGACGGTGAGGAGTCCCGTGATGGCCACCAGGCGAACGATCCGCACGTGGGTCGTCATCGACGCGGTGCTCGTGGCGGTCTTCCTGGTCCTGCTGGTCGTCACGCTCGTGAGCGGCGACGACGAGCCCGCGGACCCGGGCGCCGGGCCACCGTCGGGGTCCCCGACGGCGGTCGCGACGCGCGCCGGCGACGCCACGGAGTTCGCCCTGCCGAGCGGCAACATCGCGTGCACCATGGCGGCCAGCGGGGTCACCTGCACGATCGCGAGCATCACCTACGACCCGCCGGCGGTCGCCGGCTGCACGGGCGACACGGGCCACGTGCTCGTCCTCAACGACGACGGCTTCGCGTTCGACTGCGTGAACGGGGCGGCGCCGTCGGTCGCGGGCGACGACGTGCCCGTGCTCGAGTACGGCTCGTCGGCGACGGCGGGCGGCTACACGTGCACCAGCGCCACCGACGGCGTCACGTGCACCGACGACGCCGGCGTGGGCTTCAAGCTCGCGCGCGCCTCCTGGGAGGAGCTGCCCTGACGGCGGTCACCAGATGCGGACGCGGCGCTCCGGCTCCAGGTACAGCGCGTCGCCGGGCTGCACGTCGAACGCCGCGGCGAACTCCGGGACGTTCCGGACCACGCCGTTGCACCGGAACTCGTCCGGCGCGTGGGGGTCGGTCGCCAGGCGGCGGACGACCTCCTCGTCGCGGCCCTTGGTCCGCCAGGCCTGCGCCCAGCCCAGGAAGAACCGCTGCACGCCCGTGACGCCGTCGATCACCGGGGCCTCGTCGAGCGGACGGCCGAGCGCGATGCGGTAGGCGCGCAGCGCGATCGACAGGCCGCCCAGGTCGCCGATGTTCTCGCCGATGGTGAGCGCGCCGTTGACGTGGTGCGACCCGTCGAGCTGTGCGGGGGAGAACGCGTCGTACTGCGCGACGAGCGCGGCGGTCCGGCGCTCGAACTCGGCGCGGTCGTCCGCGGTCCACCAGTCCTCGAGCCGGCCCGCGCCGTCGTACTTGCTGCCCTGGTCGTCGAAGCCGTGGCCGATCTCGTGGCCGATGACCGCGCCGATCGCGCCGAAGTTCATCGCGTCGTCCGCCTCGGCGTCGAAGAACGGCGGCTGCAGGATCGCCGCGGGGAAGACGATCTCGTTCATGCCCGGGTTGTAGTAGGCGTTGACGGTCTGGGGCGTCATGAACCACTCGTCGCGGTCGATCGGCTTGCCGATCTTGCCGAGCTCCCGGTCGAGCTCGAACGCGTTGGCGTGCCGGACGTTGCCCAGGAGGTCCGTCGCGTCGACCTGCAGCGCGGAGTAGTCCCGCCACCGCACCGGGTAGCCGATCTTGGGCGTGAACGCGTCGAGCTTGGCGAGCGCCTTGGCCCGGGTCTCCGGGCTCATCCAGTCCAGGCCGGTGATCGACTCGCGGTACGCCTCGACCAGGTGGCCGACGAGCTCGTCCATCCGCTCCTTGTGCGCGGGCGGGAAGTGCCGCGCGACGTAGACCTCGCCCACCGCCTCGCCGAGCACGCCCTGGACGAGCGAGACCCCGCGCTTCCACCGGTCCCGCAGCTCCTGCGCCCCGGTGAGCGTGCGGCCGTAGAAGTCGAAGTTCGCCTCGACGACCTCGTCGGTCAGGTACGGCGCCCGCGCCGTGACCACGTGGTACGCGAGCCACGCCTGCCAGCTCTCGAGCGGCTCGTCGGCCCACGCCCGCGCGAACGCCTCCGCGTACTCCGGCTCGCGCACGACGAGCTGGTCCAACGAGCCCGCCGGAGCGCCGAGCGCCTGCGCCCAGGCGCGCCAGTCGAAGCCGGGCGCGCTCTGAGCGAGCGCCGCGAGCGTGGTCGGGTTGTAGGTCAGGTCGGCGTCGCGGTCCTTCACGACGTCCCAGTGTCCGGCCGCGAGGCGCGTCTCCAGGTCGACGACGAGCCCGGCGAGCCGGTCGGCCTCGTCGCCCGAGGCGACCTGCGCGAGCTCGAGCATGCGGGCGACGTGCGGCCGGTACGCCGCGAGCACCGCCGCGTACTGCTCGTCGCGGTAGTACGCCTCGTCCGGCAGGCCCAGGCCGCTCTGGGTGAGGTAGACGACGTACCGCTCGGGGTCGTCCGCGTCGTTGTCGACCCAGAAGCCGACCGCGCCGCCGGCGCCCGTGCGCTGCAGCGCGCCCAGCGCGCCGGTGAGCTCGGCCTGCGAGGTCGCGTCCTCGACCAGTGCCAGGTCGGTGCGCAGCGGCGTGAGGCCCGCCGCCTCGATCGCCTCGGTGTCCATGAAGCTCGCGTAGACGGCGCCGACCTTGGCACCGGCGCCCGACGCGTCGCCGTCGGCCTGCGCCCCGAGGTCGGCGATGATGTCGCGGACCTGCTCCTCCGCCCGGTCGTGCAGCGCGCGGAAGGTGCCGTCCATCGCGCGGTCCGCGGGGATCACGTGCTGGGCGATCCAGCGCCCGTTCACGTGCCGGAACAGGTCGTCCTGGGGGCGGACGTCGGGGTCGAGGTCGGTCAGGTCGAGGCCGCTGCGCGTCATGGCCCCAGCCTACGGACGCGGTGGGTGTGCTCGCCGCCCGGTGCGGCAGGATGGCGCCATGCGCATCCACATCGGTTCCGACCACGCCGGCTACGAGCTCAAGGTCGCGCTCGTCGAGCACCTGCAGGCCGCAGGGCACGACGTCGTCGACCACGGCGCGCACACGTACGACGCGCAGGACGACTACCCGCCGTTCTGCTTCGAGACCGGGGAGGCCGTGGTCGCCGAGCCCGGCTCGCTCGGCATCGTCCTGGGCGGGTCCGGCAACGGCGAGCAGATCGCGGCGAACAAGGTCCGCGGCGTGCGGGCCGCGCTCGCGTGGAACCTCGAGACCGCCCGCCTGGGCCGCCAGCACAACGACGCGAACGTCGTCGCGATCGGCGCCCGCCAGCACTCGGTGGACGAGGCCACGGAGCTGGTCGACGCGTTCCTGGCCGAGCCGTTCAGCGGGGACCCGCGCCACCAGCGCCGCATCGACCTCCTGGCGACGTACGAGTCCCGCTGACGCGACGCGGTCCTAGAACACCCAGCTGCACACCGGCGCGAGCGGCCACGAGAAGGCCGTGGCGGTCCGCAGCAGGGCCCCGGGCGTGAGCTCGGTGACCAGGCCGGCGCGGGCGTAGGCGGCGAGCGAGCGGCCGCCCAGGTACGCGCCGCCGAGCTCGCGCACGTCGAGGCGCAGGTCGGGCTCGTCGTCGGACGGCGTGACCTCGGCGGCCAGGCCGGCGCCGTCGGCCTCGCCCGTGGTCAGCCGCCAGCGGCGCGCGTTGGCCGGCAGGCGGTCGTCCGTCACCTTGAGGACGACGTCGACGGGCGCGGCGTAGCGCCGGGCGGTCAGCGCGCGCGGCACGTCCAGCAGGCGCACCCAGACGTTGTCGCCGATCTGCGGGACGGCGGAGCGCGAGTCGAGCAGGAGCGAGAGCAGGGCGTCGTCCGGTGCCAGCCCGCGCACCGAGACCTCGTGCGTGAGGTCCATGTCCAGCACGAACGACCACAGCCGGTGCGCCGCCGCCGCGTCGGCCGCGACGGCCTCGCGCACCATGACGGGGTAGCGCGCGCCGGTCTCCGCCCACGTCTCCTTGCGGCGCAGCAGCGCGTACGCGCGCGGCTCGCCGGCCTCGTCGTGCACCGTGACGATCCGCAGCGGCTCCCCGCCGTCGCGCCACGCGGGCGGGTCGACCACGCGGCCGCGGCGCAGCGCGTCGCTCGACCGCAGCACCCACCCGGGCCGCCCCGCTCCCGCGGCGGTGTGCAGCGCGTGGACCAGCTCGGTGTGCTCGTCGGGGTCCGCCGTCGCGATCCGGACCGTCAGGGCGTCGCTGCCGGGGACGTCCCGGAGCCGTGCGCCGCGCGGGACCTTGAGCCGGACGTCGTCGGACGCGCAGCCGTAGCCGAAGCGGCCGTAGATCGCCATCTCCGCGGCGGTCAGCGCCGAGACCGGCTCGCCGCGCTCGAGCGACCGCGTGAAGTGGGCGTCCATCATGGCCGTGAGCAGCCCGCGACGTCGCTCGTCGGGCCGGACCCCCACCCAGGTGAGGCCTGCGCAGGCCACCTCGCCGCCCGGCACGGGCAGGTCGAAGTCGTACGACGCGTGCACGGCGGCGAGCGTGCCGTCGGGTCGCTCGACGGCGACCGTGCGGTCCCACTCGAGCTGGTCGGGGACGATCTCGCTCGTCGCGGCGTCGGGCTCGTACGCGAACGCGAGGTGGTCGACGGCCAGCAGCTCGGGCTTGCGCTCGCGGGGCACGGCGACGACGCGGTACCCGTCCGGGAGAGGAGTCATGCGCCCATGGTGGCGTCCGGGCAGCCGGGCTGCCCAGCGCTTTCTGGGCGACGGCGGCGGTCAGGCGTCGTCGTCCGGGAACCAGATCGCCCGGCGCAGCGCGACCCGCGTCCCGTCGGGCACCAGCGGCGTGCCCTCGCCCCGCAGCTCGACGAGCGCGCGCGCCAGGTGCCGCGCGGGCGGCGCCCCCGACGCGTTGACGACGCGCCACCACGGCACCCCCGAGCCGGCCCGCGCCATCACCTGCCCCACCTGCCGCGGACCGCCGCGGGCGGGCTCGCCGGCCGCGACGAACCGCTCCGCGACGACCTCCGCCACCGTCCCGTACGTCATCGCCCGGCCCGCGGGGATGCTCGCGACCAGGTCGAGCACGGCCTCCAGGTACGTCTCGTCCACGACGGGAGCCTGCCCTGCTCAGCCGTCCTCGCGCAGCACCTCGGCCACGGCGGGCAGGGTCCGCGGGTCGCCCTGCACGACGAGCGTCGTGATCGCGGTCGCGCGCCACGCGGGCAGCTGGGCCCGCACGTCGTCGGGCGTCCCGACGAGCGCGACGTCCCGCACGAGCTCGAGCGGCACGGCGGCGGCGGCCCGTTCCTTGTCCCCGGCCAGGTAGTGCGCCTGGATCTCGTCGCACACCTCCGTGTACCCCAGCCGGTCGAGCACGTTGCGGTGGAAGTTCGCGCCCTTGGCGCCCATGCCTCCGGCGTACAGCGCGACGAAGGGGCGCACCTGGTCGGCGGCGGACTCCTGGCTGTCGCCGAGGACCACGGGCACGGGGCACACGACCTCGAAGCCCTCGGTGCCGCGCCCGTCGGTGCGGGCCGCGAAGCCCTCGGCGAGCAGCGAGCGGTACTCGCCGTCCATCCGCGGGGAGTAGAACATCGGCAGCCAGCCGTCGGCGACCTCCGCGGCGAGGGCGACGTTGCGCGGGCCCTCGGCGGCCAGGTGGATCGGCAGGTCCGCACGCAGCGGGTGCACCGTCGGCCTGAGCGCCTTGCCGAGCCCGGCGCCCTCGTCGGACGGCAGGGGGAGGCGGTAGAAGGCGCCGTCGTACGTCACGGGCGCCTCGCGGGCGAGCACCTGGCGGACCACCGCGACGAACTCGCGCGTGCGGGCCAGCGGCCGCGGGTAGGGCGCGCCGTACCAGCCCTCGACGACCTGCGGCCCGGACGCGCCCAGGCCCAGGACGAACCGGCCCCCGGACAGGTGGTCGAGCGTCAGCGCCGCCATCGCCGTCGCGGTGGGCGTGCGCGCGGAGATCTGCGCGATCGCCGTGCCCAGCCGCACGCTCGTCGTGCGCGAGCCCCACCAGGCGAGCGGGGTGAACGCGTCCGAGCCGTACGCCTCGGACGTCCACACCGAGTCGAAGCCAAGCCGCTCGGCGGCGAGCACCGTCTCGAGGGCGCCTGGCGGAGGCCCCGCGGACCAGTACCCCAACGAGTAGCCCAGCCGCATCCATGCCTCCCGTGGTGTCGCGCCGCGTCGGTGCGGCCCGGTCAGGTTACCGGCCGGTACCCGACGGCCCGGCGGGTGCGGCCTAGACTCGGCACGTGGGGTCGCAGCGGGTCGTCCGGGTTGCTGCGTACGGCGTGCTGGCCCGGCCCGGCCCGGCGGGGCCCGAGGTGCTGCTCGTGCGCGCGAGCATCCGCTCCGACGTCCCGGGCACCTGGTGGCTGCCGGGCGGCGGGGTCGAGTTCGGGGAGAGCCCGGAGCGCGCCGTCGTCCGCGAGGTCGCGGAGGAGACCGGGCTCACCGCGCGCGTCGTCGGCGCGCCCGTCGTCGTCTCCGACGTCATGGACGTCCGGGGCAAGGGCGTCGTCGTCCACTCGGTCCGTCTCTGCTACCCGCTCGAGCTCGTCGGGGGAGCGCAGCGGCCGGAGGTCGACGGCACGTCCGACGACCTGGCGTGGGTCGCGCTCGCTGAGGTCGGCGCCCTGCCGACGCTGCCGTTCGTGCCGCGGGCCCTGCACGGGCTCGGCCCCGAGCTGGTCGGCGGTACCGAGCTGGTCGGCGCGTTCCTGCCGGATGGCGCTCCGCCGCCCGACGAGGACACGGTTCTCGTCGTCGAGGCGGGACGGGTGCGCGTCGAGGCGCGGTCGGCGCCGGGCGACGCGCCGCCTCAGCCGTGAGCCGCCGCGGCCCGAGGCCGCCTCAGACGTAGATCGCCTCAGACGTCGATCGCCTCAGATGTAGATCGCGGGGTCGTCGACCTCGGCGTCGAAGGGAGCGGCGACGCTGCGCCGGCGGATCTGGGCGGGCACGCCGACCGCGATCGCACCGGCGGGCACGTCGTGGATGACCACCGCGTTGGCGCCCACCTGCACACCGTCGCCGATCCACACCGGACCGAGGATCTTGGCGCCCGCACCGACCACGACGTGGTCGCCGAGCGTGGGGTGGCGCTTCCCGTGGCGCATCGACTTGCCGCCGAGCGTCGACCCGTGGAACAGCACCACGTCGTCGCCGACCTCGGCCGTCTCGCCGATCACGACGCCCATGCCGTGGTCGATGAACAGACGCCGCCCCAGACGTGCGCCGGGGTGGATCTCGATGCCGGTCAGCGCGCGGACCAGCTGCGAGAGCAGGCGCGCGGGCAGGCGCAGCCCGGGCTCGCGCCACATCGCGTGGGCGACCCGGTAGGTCCACACCGCGTGCACGCCGGGGTACGCGAGCGCGACCTCGAGCAGCGAGCGTGCCGCGGGGTCGCGGCGGCGCGCGGCCTCGAGGTCCTCGCGGAAGGTGGCGGCGAAGTGGCGCAGCGGGGGCATGGGACCTGGCTCTCGGGTGGTGGTGCGGGGGGACGGGCCGGAGCGCGCCGTCCCCCGGCCGCGGTGGCGGCCGGGGGACGGCGACCGGTCAGTCGAGCAGGTCGGCGTAGAGCACCGTCGACAGGTAGCGCTCGCCGAAGGACGGGATGACCGCGACGATCAGCTTGCCCGCGTTCTCGGGGCGCTCGGCGAGCTGCTTGGCTGCGTACAGCGCGGCGCCGGAGGAGATCCCGACGAGCAGGCCCTCCTCGGCGGCGGCGCGGCGCGCGTACGTCACGGCCGTCTCGGCGTCCACGTCGATGACCTCGTCGTACACCGTGGTGTCGAGGATCTCGGGGACGAAGTTGGCCCCGAGACCCTGGATCTTGTGCGGGCCGGGCTGGCCGCCGTTGAGGATCGGGGACTCGGCCGGCTCGACCGCGACGATCTTGACGTCGGGCTTGCGCTCCTTGAGCACCTGGCCGACGCCCGTGATGGTGCCGCCCGTGCCGATGCCCGCGACGAGGATGTCGATCTTGCCGTCGGTGTCCGCCCAGATCTCCTCGGCCGTCGTGCGGCGGTGGATCGCCGGGTTGGCCTCGTTGGCGAACTGGCGGGCCAGGATCGCGCCCTCACGCTCGGCGGCGACCTCGTTGGCGCGGTTGACGGCACCCTTCATGCCCTCGCCCGCGGGGGTGAGGATGAGCTCGGCGCCGAACGCCCGCAGCAGCGCACGCCGCTCCTTGGACATCGACTCGGGCATGGTCAGCACGACCTTGTAGCCGCGCGCGGCGCCGACGAACGCGAGCGCGATGCCGGTGTTGCCCGACGTCGCCTCGACGATCGTGCCGCCGGGCTTGAGGTCCCCGGACTCCTCGGCCGCGTCGATGATCGCGACGCCGATGCGGTCCTTGACCGAGTTGGCGGGGTTGTAGAACTCGAGCTTGCCGACGACCGTGGCGGGGGCGCCGTCGGTGATCTTGTTGATGCGGACCAGCGGCGTGTTGCCGATGAGCGCGGTCGCGTCGTCGTAGATGCGTGCCATGGTTCCTCTTCGGTCGAGCCGACGCGGGTGGTCGGCGGTGGGGGTGTCGTCGTGCTGAGGACGGGGTCTCCGCAGGGCCGTTCCTGCGGTCTGTGCCTGCGGTCCGTGCCTGCTGTCCGTGCCTGCTGTCCGTGCAGAGCCGGCCGCCGGGGCGAGCGCTGGTGCACAGGGACGATCCTCACCCAGGGGTGGTGTCGTCGCGCGCGGGAGCCAGCGCTCTACCGACAGCGACAACAGGGCGCCACGAGGGCGCGCGGGAAGGAGGCGGGGACGGACGTCCGCTCGCTCATCGTTCTCCTCCCGGGGCGGCCGGTGCCGGCCGCGAACGTGGTGACGCTAGCGTCAACGGGAACCCGAGCGCAAAGGTTCCCGCGCCTCGGACGGTCTCCCGGGCCGTGACGCACGACGCCCGCCGGGCCGCGGCGGGAGCCGTGGCCGGGCGGGCGTCGTCGGAGGCGGGACGAGGTCAGCTGCCCTGCTTCTTCACGGTGAGGGTCACGACGGTCCCGACGGGCACGACGCCCTCGATCGGGTCCTGGTCGACGACGAGCCAGGTGGTGTCCTCGTCGGGCGTGACCTCGTTGCCGTCGGCGTCCACGGCCTTGGCCTCGAGGCCGCGCAGGCCGAGGGTGTCGATGGCGGTCTGCAGCTGCACGTACGTGATGTCGAGGACCTCGACCTCCGTGGGGGAGGCGGTGTCCTGCGGCGTGGCGTCGGCGTCGGCCATGTCGGTGGCCGAAGCCGTGGCGCTGGTGCCCGTGGTCGCGTCGGACGACTCGTCGGACGAGTCGTCGGAGCAGCCGGCCGCGAGGGCGGCCACCGCGACGAGGGCGACGACGGAACGGATGACGGACGACTTCATAGCGGAGGTATCCCCTTGTGGCATGCGTGGTGAGTGTGCTGGTGCGAGAGCGCGGCGCCGAGCGCCGCGCGAGCGGGCGCGGAGGCCCGGCGACCTCTCGACCCTAGGTGCCGCCACCCACACCGGTCGCCGTCATTTCCGACGTTCCGGGAGGAACCGGACCGTCTCGCGCGTCACACCCTGCCCGCCGGGCCCTGACGCAGCTCGGCCGACTCCTTGGCTGCGTCGTACGTCGCGGCGGTGCCCACCGAGAGCGGGAACTCGATCGGGAAGTCGCCGAAGAGGCGGCGCCCGGCGGTCGTCGCGGCGTCGACGACCGCGTCCGCCACGGCCCCGGCGTGCCGGGCGGGGCAGTGCACGACGAGCTCGTCGTGCAGGAAGTACACGAGGTGCGGGCGGCCCTGGAACGGCGGTCGCACCAGGCCCGGCGCATCGTCGTCGACGCCCATCGCCCACAGGCTGCGGCGCAGCTCGGCGATCCAGCACAGCGCCCACTCGGCGGCGGTGCCCTGGACGACGAAGTTGCGGGTGAACCGGCCCCACGCGCGCGTCCGTGCCCGGGCGCGGGACTGGGCGCCCTCGTTCGCCTCGGGGTCGAGCGCGTCCGCCTGCGCCTGCGCCCAGGCGGCGTCGGGACGCGGCGAGCTGCGGCCGAGCAGCGTCGAGACCACCTCACCGCGCTCGCCCGCGCGGGCGGCCTCCTCGACCAGCCCGGTCGCTCGGGGGTACGCCTGGAGGAGCCGGGGGAGGACGCTCGCGCTCGCGCCCGTCGTGCCGCCGTACAGCGCACCGAGCATCCCGACCTTCGCGAGCGCGCGCTCGGGCACCACGCCGGACTCGACGATGCCCGCGTACAGGTCCTTGCCCGCCCCGGCGGCGGCCATCCGCTCGTCGTGCGCGAGCCCCGCGAGCACGCGCGGCTCCAGCTGGGCAGCGTCGGCGACGACCAGGCGCCACCCGGGGTCCGCCCGCACGGCGGACCGCAGCAGGCGCGGGATCTGCTGCGCACCGCCGCCGCTCGAGCCCCACCGACCGGTGACCACGCCGCCGACGACGTACTCGGGCCGGAACCGGCCGTCGGGCACCCACTGGTCGAGCCAGGTCCAGCCGTTCGCGCTGTGCAGGCGGGACAGCTTCTTGTAGGCGAGCAGCGGCGCGATGGCGGGGTGGTCGACCTCCCGCAGCTCCCAGGACCTGGTCGAGGTGACGGGGAGCCCCTGGCGGCGCAGCGCGCGCAGCACGTCGGGCAGCGAGTCGGGGTTGAGCAGCGGCGCGTCGAGCGCGGTCCGGAGGCGGGCCGCGAGGTCCGCCATGAGCGCGGGCCGCTCGCCGCGCGGCGGTCGCGGCCCCAGCAGGTCGGTCAGCACCGCGTCGTGCGTCGCGACGTCCCAGGGCAGCCCGGTGTGCTGCATCTCCGCGGCCGCGAGCGCCCCGGCCGACTCGCCGACGAGCAGGAGCCGCAACCGGTGCGGCGCGGTCGAGCCGGTGACCGCCGCGTCCTGGGCGGCGAGCTCCCGCTCGCACGCGTCGACGCCCGGGGCCGCGTCGTCGGACCCGCCCGCGGCGCCGTGCTCGTCGGGCTCGTCGGCGTCGAAGAGGGTGTCCTGGCGACCGTCGGGGCGCACGGGACCGGGCACGGCTGCCGCGGCCGCGAGGTCGAACGGGCCGGGCACGTCGCGGGCGAGCGCGGAGCCCGCGGTCGCGGCCGAGGTCCGCAGGATGCGGTGGGTGAGGCGCAGGTCCAGGCAGCGCTCGACGCGGGTGCCGTCCTGCAGCAGGCGCGGGTACCAGCTCGCGGTGTCCGCCCACACCCAGCGGACGGCGCGCTCATGCCCGACGACGGCGTCGGGCACGCTCCGCACGCTGACCACCGGACCGACGGACCCCGCGGGACCAGGTGCGTCGGCAGGTGCGTCGGGAGGCGCGGCGCGAGGCGCGCCGGCGGGTGACGCGGGTCGCGCGAGCAGGACGAGCACCCTCGGAGCCTGCCGCACGCCACCGACAGGCCGCGCGCAGGCTCGTCGGACGGGCCGTGCGCAACCAGGACCAGCGAGATCGAGCCGAACAGGTGCCGGCCGGACAGTTCCGGCCGGACAGGTCACGCAGGACAGGTCACGCCGGACAGATCACGCCGGACAGGTCACGCCGGGATGCCCACCGCGTCGAGCCAGGCCTCGGCGAGCAGCCCGTTGCCCGCGACGGACAGGTGCACGCCGTCGAAGGTCCAGTGCTCCGCCCCCGCGGCCTCGGCGGCCTCGGCGAAGAGGTCGTCCGCGCGCAGCAGCAGCGCGTCGTACTCGGTCGCCAGGCGCCGGACCACTGCGATCCGCGGGTCCAGGTCCTCACGCCACGCGGGCTGGTCGGGGGTCAGCGGGAGGAGGAACGGCTCCACCAGGACGAACCGCGCCGCGAGGCGCTCGCGCGCGGGGTCCAGGAGCGCGCGGTAGTGCTCCTCGTACTCGTCCGTGCTGGTGGCGGTGCCCGCGTCGTACCGGCGCCACGTGTCGTTGATCCCCACGAGCAGCGAGATCACCGTCGGCCGGAGCTCCAGCGCGTCGCGCTCCCAGCGGTCCCGCACCATCGCCGCGGTGTCGCCCCCGACGCCGCGGTTGAGGAACTCGAGCCCGAGCTCGGGCCGGCGGGCACCCGCGAGGGCCGCGGCGATCGCGACCCAGCCGTGGCCCAGGCTCATGGGGTCGTCGCGGTCGCGGCCCCAGTCGGTGATGGAGTCGCCCTGGAAGAGGACGCGGTCGCCACGCTGCAGGAACGTCGTCACGGGCGTCATCCCACCACATCGGGCCGTGCCGCGGGACCGGGCGCGGGCCGTCCACTAGCCTGAACCCGCGCACGGCCTCGGTGCCGTGCGGCGGGGTGTGGCGCAGGTTGGTAGCGCGTCCGCTTTGGGAGCGGAAGGTCGCCGGTTCGAATCCGACCACCCCGACCACGCAGGGGCGTGCGTGCGCGTCGCACGACGAGCACGCACGACGAGGCGCAGCACGACCCCGGGCGCGGTGCTCGGCGATCTCTGCGCGATCTCGGCGATGCCGCGGGACGAGCATCGTCGGCTCAGCCCGGCGCCGCGGCCACGTCGAGCAGGCCCCGGCGGTGGGCGATCGAGACCGCCTCGGCGCGCCCCGACGCCCCGAGCTTGGCGAGCACGTTCGAGATGTGCACCGAGACGGTCTTGCCGGAGATGAAGAGCCGCGCGCCGATCTGGTTGTTCGAGAGACCCTGCGCGACGAGCGCGAGCACCTCCGACTCGCGCGCGGTGAGCACGTCGGCCCCCGCGCGTTCCGACGCGGTGCCCGGGACGGCGAGCCGACCGCGGCGCGCGAGCGCCTCGAGCTCCTCGGCGAGCGGCACCGCGGCCATCGCGCGGGCGTCCTGGAGCGCCGTCGTCGCCTGACGCGCGGCCTCGGTGCGGTCGCCGGCCTCGAGCAGGGCCTGGGCCCAGCGCGAGCGGCTGCGCGTCTGCTCGTACCGGTTGCCGTACCCGAAGGCCTCGACGGAGGCGCGCCACAGCTCGACCGCCTCGTCGTGCGCCCCGCGCAGGCGCGCGTGCTCGGCGCGCGCCCGGGCGACCCACGCCAGCCCTTCGGGGCCGACGCGTCGGCCGGGGGGCAGCGGCCGCGCCGCGGTGGACTCGACCCGCTCGCGGAACGGCTCGCCCTGCTCGACGCGCGGTGCGGGGTCGCGGCCGTGCAGGCGGTCGTCCTCGGCGGCGTCGGCCAGGGCGGCGAGAGCGAGCGCGGAGAGCCACAGCCCACCGAAGAACTGCGGGTTCCACGCCTCGCTCAACAGGGTCACCACGCGTGACACGAGCGCGACGGCCTCGTCCGTGGCGCCCTGGCGGGTCAGCACGTCCGCGGCGCACCCGCCGGTCACGAGCGCGATCAGGCCGTCGCGCTCCCACTGCGGCTCGAGCGCCCGGGCCCGGTCGAGCAGGTCCTCGTCGCCCCGCGCGGCAGCGCTGTAGAACACGGCCACGTCGAGCAGTCCGCCGTCCTCGTCGGGCCCGCGGGCGGGCGCCGGCACGGGGGACAGGTCGCCGCGCTGGTAGGCGACCAGTGCGGCGTAGCCGGCGAGCTCGAGGCCGTGCTCGGTGTTGGCCAGCCCCGCCGCCGCGGCGAGGCCGACCCCGTCAGCGGCGAGGCGCCCGGTGCCCTCGAGGTCGCCGACGTCGTACCGGTTGGCCGCCATGTTGGTCAGGATCCGGAGCTGGGTCACGACGTCGCCGACCGAGCGGGCACGCTCGAGCGCCTGGTGCAGCATCTGCTCGGCCTGGTCGGCGTCGTCGTCGGCGACCATCACCGCGAGCGTCGTCAGCGCGTCCGACTCCGCGTCGAGCGCGCCGATGCCGCGCGCGACCGCGAGGGCCTCCTGCGTGGTCGCGAAGGCCTCGAGGGTACGGTCGAGGTAGACCAGCGAGCGCGCGTGCGTCGCGAGCGCCCAGGCCCGCTCGGCGCTGGGCGCCGTGGGCAGGTCGGCGAGGGCGAGGCCCGACTGCTCGAGCGCGTCCGCCACGCGCTCGACGGCCTGCAGGTGGCGGGCCAGCGCGGTCCGGCGGCGCGGGCGGTCGGCGTCGGTCGCCTCCTCGACGGCCGAGCGCGCGAGCTGCACCGCGCGGTCCCGCCGTGCGGTCGCGGCGGCGGCCGACGCCGCGCGGGCCAGCACGGCGTCGCGCCGCTCCCCGGACTCCTCCGGCGCGGCGGGCACCGCGTCCCACAGCCGGAGCGCCACCTCGAGATGGCGCAGCTCCTCCTCGGGCGCCAGGAGCGTGTGCGCCGCCCGCCCCGCCGCGAGCGACGCGCCGAGCGCCGTGGGCAGGTCGTGCGCCTGCATCGCGTGCGTGGCGAGCTCGGCCGCGCTCCCCAGCGCCGGCTCGGCGCGCAGCGCGGTCACGTAGGCGCGGTGCACCGCGGTCGTCTCCCCGGGCAGCAGGTCGGCGGCCACCGCCTCGGCCAGCAGCGCGTGCCGGAAGGCCAGGTGCCCGTCCTCGACCGCCAGCACGTGGTGACCGACCGCCTCCCGCAGCGCGGCGTCGAACCCCGCCGTCAGGCCGGCGTCGAGCGCGCCGGCGGCCGCCCGCAGCAGCGGCTCGTCGACCCGGCGACCCGCGACCGACGCGACCCGCACGAGCTGCTGGACCGCTGGGTCGAGCTGTTCGACGCGGGCTCGCAGGACGTCGGCGAGCGAGCCCGGCAGCTCGTCGTCGGGCTGCTCCAGGAGCTCCTGCGCGAAGTACGCGTTGCCGCCCGACCGCTCCGCGACGCGACGCACCGTCCGCGCGGCGGGCGCCCGTCCGGTGAGCGCGGTCGCGAACTCCCGCACCTCGGCGGGGGTGAACGGAGGCAGCTCGAGGCGCTGCACGCGCGGGTGCCGGGCGAGCTCGAGCGCCACGGGCCGCCAGGGGTGACGGCGGTGCAGGTCGTCCGTGCGGTAGGACACGACGAGCAGCACGTGCTCGTCGTGCAGCCGGCTGACGAGGAACCGCAGCACGTCCCGGCTCGAGGCGTCGGCCCAGTGCGCGTCCTCGACGACGAGCAGCAGCGGTCGGTCGGCGCTCGCGACGGCGGCGAACAGCTCGGCCAGCGCGTCGAAGAGCTGGAGGCGGTCCGCGTCGTCCCCCAGGTCGCCGCGGCCCAGGAGCCGGCCCAGCGCGGGGCGGTCGGCCGCGACGCGCGCGACCGTCTCCGGGCACTCCTCCCGCAGGCGGGCGACCGCCTCGGCGAAGGGGAGGTACGGCAGGCCGATCTCGCCCAGGTCGACGCAGTGCGCGACGACGACGGCCGCCCCGCCGTCCGCGGCGCGGCGCGCGACCTCCCGCACCAGGGCGGACTTGCCCACGCCGGCGTCACCGGCGACGAGGACGACGCCGGGCGCGCCGGCGCCCGCCCGGACCAGCGCGTCCCGCAGGACGTCCACCTGGTGCGAGCGGGCGACGAAGGGTGTGCTCATCGGGCCGCGGACCACGCCCCCGATCCTCGCAGCGACCACCCACGCGGCGCACGGGTCCGCCGGTGCGCGGACGTCTCGCCCCGCGTGCGGCGCCGCGCCGGACGCCCCCGGTCCGCGTGACCCCGCTCCGCCCGCAGGTCCTCGACCACGCGCTCGCGGCGGTACGCGAGCTCCGCCCCCGACCAGTCCACGATCTCGACCATGGCTCTTCCCCCTCCGGAAGTGTGCCGACCCGTCCTGGAGCCGACCCGTCTCGATCCGACACGTCGACTCTCGTCGTGAGGCGCGCCGGGGTGGATCGGGAGACCGTCCAGTGTTCTCGCGTGAGGCAGAGGTGAGGGGTGGTGAGGGTCAGGGTGAGGGGTCTGAGGTACCTCAGACCCCGTCGTCGGACCGGGTCGTCAGAGCGGGTCGTCGGCCGGGGCCGGGTCGCGCTCCACGCGCACCGAGGTGATGCGGCGCCGGTCCACGTCCCGCACGACGATCCGCGCGACCGGCGCCCCGCTCGGGACCGACCCGTCGTGCGCCCCGTCGGCCGGCTCGACGTCGACCGCCTCGCCCGTCACGGGGATGTGGCCCAGCCGCGCGAGGACGAAGCCCGCGACCGTCTCGTACGGTCCGTCCGGCAGCGTGACACCCGTGCGCTGCGCGAACTCCTCGAGGGTGAGCCGCGCGTCCACCTCGGAGTCCTGGTCCCGGGACGCGGGAGGGGACGCGGGCACCACGTCGTACTCGTCGACGATGTCGCCGACGAGCTCCTCCAGCAGGTCCTCGAGGGTCACGATCCCGTCGGTGCCGCCGTACTCGTCGACGACGACCGCGAGATGGGCCCCGGTGCGGCGCATCATCGACAGCGTCGGCAGGACCGCGTTGGTCCCGGGCAGCGACACCACGGGCCGCGTCACGTCGCGCACGGTCGTCGCGGCCACCTCGATGATCGCCTCGACCACGCCCTCCCCACCCCGCGTGTCCGGGTCCTCGTCGGCGTCGCGGACGGCGCGCGCGACGGGCGCCAGCAGGTCGCGGACGTGCACGAACCCGACGATGTCGTCGAAGTCCTCCCCGGTCACGGGGTACCGGGAGTACGGCAGGTCGCCGACGACGCGCGCGGCCTCGGCGATCGGCGCGTCCGCCGCGAGGAACTGCACGTCCGCGCGGGGACGCATCGCCTCGACGAGCGAGCGGTCGCCGGCGGCGAAGACGTCGTCGATCAGGCGCCGCTCGTCCTCCGGCAGGTCCGGGTGGGTGCGGACCAGGTCGCGCAGCTCCTCGTCGGACATCTGGTCGCTGGTCGCGTGCGGGTCGAAGCCCAGGAGCCGCACGACGCCGTTGGTCGAGACGGACAGCAGCCACACGACCGGCGTCATCAGCGCGGCGAACCGGTCGAGCGGCGGCCCCACCCACAGCGACACCCGGGCGGACTGCTGCATGGCGATGCGCTTGGGGGCGAGCTCGCCCAGGACGAGCGAGAGGTAGGCGATGACGAGCGTCAGCACGATGAGCGCGGTGCCCGACGCCGCCCCGGGCGACAGCCCCAGGGACTCGAGCGCGGGCGACAGCGACGGCGCGAGCGTCGACGCGCCGAACGCCGCCGAGAAGAACCCGGCCACCGTCACGCCGATCTGCACGGCCGCCAGGAAGCGGTTGGGGTCACGGGCGACGGCGGCCACCCGCGCTCCACGTCGGCTCTGCTTCTCGAGCTGGCCGAGCTGGGACTCGCGCAGCGAGACGAGCGCGAGCTCGGTCCCGGCGAACACGCCGCCGAGAAGGATGAACAGGAGGACCAGGCCGGCGTCGGCCCAGGTGTCGGCGGTCATGTCGGCAGCTCCGGGGGCGTGGTCGGTGTCCCTCAGCCTAAGCGCGACCGGACGCGGACCGGGGTCAGCGCGAGGGCCAGTGCCACGCCGGCTGGTCGAGCGGCCCGTCGCGGCCGTCCACGACGGTCTCGCCCTGCTCGAGCAGCAGGCGCACCTCCTGGGTGTCGGGCACGGTCTGCGGGCCCGCGACCAGAGCGGCGGCGAGCGCGTCCGAGTGCGTGACGACCACGACCTGGGTGTCGCGCGCCGCGCGCTGCACCAGCCGCGCGAGCGCGGGCAGCAGCTCGGGGTGCAGGCTCGTCTCGGGCTCGTTGAGCACCATCAGCTCGGGCGGGCGCGGGGTCAGCAGCGCCGCGACCCACAGCAGGTAGCGCAGCGTGCCGTCGGACAGCTCCGCCGCGTCGAGCGGACGCAGCAGCGACCGGCGCTCGAGCTGCAGCGCGAACCGGCCGTCGTCGGCGCGCACCACCACCCGGGCACCGGGGAAGGCCTCGGCCACCGCGTCGTCGAGCTCCTGGCCGCGCCCCAGCTCGCGCGCGGTCTCGATCGCCGCCGCCAGGTCGCCGCCGTCGTGGGCGAGGGCGGTGGTGCGGGTGCCCACGCGGACGCGGCGCGCGGGGGCGTCGGCGTCGGTGCGCAGGTGGTCGTAGAACCGCCAGCCCCGCAGGCGCTCGCGCACGGCCACGACCTCGGGCGCTCCGGTGGGGTCGACGACCTCCGAGAGCATCGAGTCGAACGGCCGCAGCCGGCCGCCGACGGGCTGCCAAGCACCCTCGTCGTCCCGGACCCGGACCGCCGGACCGCGCCGCTCGACGAGCGTGGTCGCGGGGCGGGGGAACGGCCCGCTCCAGATCGACTCGACCTTGACCTCCGGGTCGAGCATGAACGGAGAGCCGCCGTCCTGCGGCAGACCGAGGTCGACCGCGTACCCCAGGTCCTCACGGCTCGCGAAGCCGAGCCGGAGCGCGACCGGCCCCGAGCGCACGGTGCCCTGCGCGTCGCCACCGCGGCGGCGCGTGCCGCGCTCGGGCCCGGCCCACAGCGTCGAGCGCAGGCCGCCCTCCCGGGCGACCGCCCCGACGGCGCCGCCGAGCGCGCACTCGGCGAGCAGCCGCAGCGCCCGGTACACCCCGGACTTGCCCGTGCCGTTGGCCCCGGTCACCACCGTGAGCCCGCCCAGCGGCAGCACGAGCCCACGCAACGAGCGGTAGCCCTCGACCGCCACGGTCTCGATCACGTCCGCCTCCTCCCGGCGCCCTGGAGGCGCTCGCGGCCAGGGTGCCAGGTGGCGGTGACAACCACCGCCGGACAGGCATGGACGTCCGGCCGCGGGGGACGAGAGGATCGCGCCATGGACGTCGCGGGAGCAGCTCGGAAGGCCGCACGGCTCGTGGCGGGCGTCGACCCCGCGGAGCAGACGGCGGCGCTCGTCTCGGCGCTGTCGACCGGCATGACCTTCATGCCGGGGCTGCTCGCGCGCGACGGCGCGGACCAGGCGGTCGCCACGGGCGTGGTGGCCGCCACGGAGTACGGCCTGGTGGTCACGTCGCAGTCCGTCTCGGTGGCGGTCGCCCGGCACCTGGTCGACGACGACGGGACGACGGCGGCCGCCGCGCGCCGGCTGGCCGTGCAGGCGGGCGCGGGCCTGGTGCTGGCGACGGCGGGCGCGGCCGCCGAGCGCCTGGCGTCGCCGCGCCACGGGGAGCGCGTGCGCCGCGCGATGGTGCGCACCGTGGGTCGTCGGACGTTCCGGGTGGGCCTGTCCGGCGTGGCGGTGTCGGCGCTCGCCGCGGCCGACGCGGCGCTCGGTGACCGGCACCGGTGGCTGCGGGCGGCGTCCGGCGGCGCCGGCCTGGCGGTCGGCACGGCGCTCGCGGCCTGGCAGATCCGGCAGTACCGCACGGACGACCCTGACGAGCGCGCTCGTCTGGCGCCGGCGGTGGACCCCGTCACCGGCGCGTCGATCGGGACCGCCGACGCCTCGACGGCCCTGCCGCTTCCGCCCGTCACCCGCTCGCTGGTGCTGGGCGCGGCGGTCAACGTCGGGCTGCAGTCGTTCGCCGCGCTCGAGGGGCTGTTCGCCCGGACGGTGAGCGCCGGCGTGCGTCGGGTGGCCCCGGGCTCGGGCCGGCTCGCGGGTGCCGTCGGGCACACGGTGGCCCTCGGCGCGACCGCGGCGGGGCTCGCGGGCGCCGTCGAGTACGCGCTGCGGACCGCGGACGCGGGCGGCGCGGCGATCGACGCCGCGTACACCAGCGCGCCCGAGTCCACGAGCGTGAGCGGCGGGCCGGCGTCGCTCGTGCCGTGGTCGACGATGGGGCGCGAGGGCGTGCGGTTCGTCAACATGGCGCTCACGCCGCGCGAGATCACGGACGTCACGGGCGCGGACGAGGCGCAGGTGGTCGAGCCGGTGCGCGCCTTCGTCGGCCTGGCGAGCGCCCCGACCGTGGACGCCCGGGTCGACCTCGTGATGCGCGACCTCGAGCGGCTGGGCGCGTTCGAGCGCAGCGTGATCTGCGTGGCGTCGCCCACCGGCAGCGGGTACGTGAACTACGTGGCGATCGAGACGCTCGAGTACCTGACGCGCGGCGACTGCGCGACGGTCGCCCTGCAGTACTCGCTGCGCCCCTCGTTCCTCTCGCTCGACCGCGTCGCGATGGGGCGCGAGCAGAACCGCGCGCTGTTCCACGCCCTCACCTGGCGCCTGCGCAGCATCCCGGAGGAGTCCCGGCCGCGCCTGGTCGGGTTCGGCGAGTCGCTGGGCGCCCACACGCTGCAGGACGCGTTCCTGCACGAGGGGGTGCGCGGCCTGCACCGCGTCGACATGGAGCGTGCGCTGTTCCTCGGCACGCCGGCGGGGAGCTCGTGGGCCAAGCAGTGGCGGCTCGACCCGGAGCGGGACGATCCCGGGGCGCAGGCGGTCGAGGTCGGCTCGTGGGCCGAGTGGGCGGCGCAGGACGAGGACGTGCGCGAGAGCCAGCGCTACTTCCTGCTCTCGCACCACGAGGACCCGATCACGCGGTTCGACGGCGCGCTCGCGATCCAGCAGCCGGGCTGGCTGGGGCCGGTCGCGACCCGACCGCCGGGCGTCTCCCGGCTGGCGCACTGGTACCCGCTCGTGTCGTTCGTGCTCACGCTCGTCGACGTCACCAACGCGATGAGCACCGTCCCGGGCACCTTCGTCGCGCGCGGGCACGACTACCGCGCCGATCTCGCACGGATGGTCCCGACCGCCTACGGCCTGGCCGTCGACGACGACGAGCTCGCGCGGATCGAGGGGGCACTGCGCGCCCGCGAGGTGCTCTGGGCCGAGCGCCGGCTCGTCGCGGAGCAGCTCCACCGCGCCCGCGAGGCCGTCCAGCGCCAGGTCTCCACCTGGGGCTGACCCGTCGGGAGAGCGGTGGCCGAGCGCAGTGGCGCACGGGGGCCCGGCCTGCCGCAGGATGCGCACGGCCGGCCGCATCCCGCGGCGTGGCTGCACTCAGCGCGCGGGCGCTCCCGCGCGGATCCGGGCGGACACCGCCTCGATCGTCGCCTCCGGTCCCTCCCAGCGGGAGTCGATGAACCAGGTGGCGCCGGCCTCGGCGAGCGCTGCGAGGTGGTCCCGCGCCTCCGCCGCGTCGTCGGGCAGACGGCCCTGCAGCACGATGTCGAACGGGCCCGCGTCCGCCGGCCGGTGCTCGGCCACCCACGCGGCGACCTCCGCCACCTCGTCGGGCCCCAGGTGGTCCATCGCGCGGTCCCCGCGCAGCTGGGGGACGACCCCGTCGTAGCGCACCGCGCGGCCCATCGACCGCTCGCTCGGGAACGCGCCGACGACCCACAGCGGCACGCGCGGTCGCTGGACGGGCCGCGGGCGGATCTGCAGGTCGGTCACCGTGTGGTGCGTGCCCGCGTAGGCGAACACCTCGCCGCTGAACGCCCGGTCGAGGATCGCGAGATGGTCGTCGAGCAGCTCCGCACGCTCACGCGTCCCGACGAGCTCGCCCGAGACGCCGACGAACCCGTGGTCGGTCGGCACGCCCAGGCCCGCCGGGATGACGAGCCGCCCGCCGGAGAGGTGGTCGACCGTCACGGCCTGCCGCGCCACGACCCACGGCCGCCGCCGCGGCAGCGCGAACACCAGCGCGCCCAGCGTGATGCGCCGGGTCCGCACGGCCGCCGCGGCGAGGATCGACCAGGGGTCCCAGACCGCGTCCTCCATCCGCAGGTCGACGGCGTCCCAGGTGAAGAACCCGTCCCACCCGTGCTCCTCGGCCGCGACGGCGAGGTCCACGACCTCGCCCGCCGCGCCGAACGTCCCCACGATCCCGACCTTCACGAGCGACCCCCTCGGCGTCCGCAGCGGAGTCGGTGCGCGGCGCGCACCGACGTCCCGACGCTAGCCAGCACCACCGACACGGCGAGGCGACGGGGTTCGTCGCGGTCCCGGTCGCGGGCGCGCCCAGCAAGGGAGGGCGCTCAGGTGAGCGACGCGACGACCGCGGCGACGCGTCGCGCTCGCGTCGCCTCCTGCTTCGCCTCGACGACACCGCGCACGTGCTCCTTGCGCCGCGACGGCGCAAGCGCGTCGAAGGCGTCGCGCACGCCCGCCGCGGCGAGCGCGGCGGCGAGGTCGTCCGGCACGTCGACGGTGCGCGGCTGGTCGTCGAGCACGATCGTCACCTCGTGCTCCTCGCCGCCCGCGACGCCCGCCTCCGCGCGGACCTGGGCGGAGACGGGGACGAGGTACCGGCCACCCATCGGTGCGACGGTCGACCGGTAGGTGTGGCCGTTGAGGGTCACGAGGACGGGCGGCCGCCTCCCCGCACCGAGCGCGAGCACCAGGTCCTCCGGGACATCGATGCCGACGTTGTTGGCGCCGGACCGGATCAGGACGGTGCGAAAGGTCGTCATCGGCACACCGTCCCACACCGGCTGCGGCGGGCGACGGCCACGGAGCGGCCGAGCGGGAGATCCGAGACAGGGGAGCGGACGACGGGAATCGAACCCGCGTAGCCAGTTTGGAAGACTGGGGTGTTAAGTGCGCTGACCTGCATCGCAGCACCTGTTCGATAGCCAGTCGGTATCGAGTCGGTATCGAAGTACATGAGGAAGTGGAGGTAGGGCCGACCGGGGCACGTGCGGCCGGGCGCGTGGCCCCAACCAGTGCACCCCGGCTTGCGTGACACGAGAGGGGAGTGGGTCGGCATCGGATAGTCACCCGAGTTGTGTACTGGGCTGACAGACTCGACGCGTGCCGACATCCTGGTCGCGAATCCACGAAGCCCTGGGCGCCCCCCGCGGTCCGCTGACCTATGAACTCGTGGCCCGCGCCGTTGCCGCCAACGTCAGCGAGGCGGACGACCTCGACTGGAAGTCGGACCAACGCTCCGACGAGGCGGCGAGAGCCGAACTCGCCAAGGACATCGCTGCGATGGCGAACACCGCAGGCGGCGTCCTTGTCATCGGTGTTGCAGAGAAGGGCAAGGGAGCGGAGAAAGCCCTCGAACTCAGCCCGGTCGCGCTCGGGGAGCAAGCCGAGCAGCAGGTTCGGGCAGTGAACGTGTCTCGGGTTCGGCCAGTCGTACAAGGAGTTGAGGTCGCTCAGCTGCCCTGCGATTCGCGACCTGGATACGGCGTCGTGGTCGTGTACATCCCGCGGTCGCCCGATGCGCCGCACTTCGTTGAGCGTCGTGAGTCGACCATTGCACCGTGGAGGAACGGTTCGCACACGGACGCGATGCTGGAGCGTCAGATTGAGCGCGCCTACGCAGACCGGTTTGCGCGCCGTCAGGACGAACACGCCCGGCTTGAGCGGCTGTTCGAGTCGACCGCTGAGCGGCTGGCGGGCGAGCATCCATGGCTGGTCGGCGTGTCCAGACCACGGTCACCCGCAGGGTTGTCACTCTCGTCGCCCGACAGAGACGCCGTTACCGCAGCCGTAGCGCGTGCCGCGGCGATTGAGGAGGAGACGCTCTGGGAGGGCGTCGATGTGCAGAGCGGTCCGGGCCAGGCGCTCGCACGCATCGCACGCACCCTGGTCACCTTCGGTGACGCGGCCGTGAATCCCCGCAAGGGGCTTCGACGGTGGGTTCTCCGACGCGACAGCGACCAGACCCGCCTCACTGGACTCGTCTACGAGATCTACGCAGAGTTCCACGACGATGGCTCCACGAGCCTGGCGTTGCCCGTGCGCGCGCCGAGGCAGCTCGAAGCGGTCTACCGAGATGACTCGCTGCTGCCGTCCCAACTCGTCGAGACGGCATCCGTGGCGCTGGCATCGCTTGCGACCGCGTGGGCGGAGTCGCTAGGCCTCGGTGGCGCTATTGCACTCTCGCTGGAGAGTCGTTCGCGTGTCACCCCCGCCGCCAAGCTCACACGCGCAGTGACCCGCCGGGTCATCGGCGGGCTCGACCTCGGCTACGAGGTTGCGGACTGGACCATCGGACTGAAGCGGGTGCTTCCAGCAGAGGCCGACCTCATCGACCCAGCAGCGGTCGTCGACAGGCGTCACGTCAGCCGGCAACTGACAGAAGACGTCGTCAACCAGTTCGGACTACGCGGTGTCGAGTCGCTCGTTTGGCCGGTCCCAGGTCCCAATTGAGACGGCTGCGATAGCGACTGAGCGCGCCTCACGCCGGGTCCTGGCACGGCACGCGCGGCCCGTTGGCGGTGAGCCGCTGCACGCGGCTCGGCACGCACTGGTCGTCAGAGCTCCCGGTACAGGGTCGCGCGCTGCTCGAGCACCCACCCGAGGAGCGCCCCGGCATCCGCGTGCGGGTCTACCCCACGTACCCCTCGCGGCCTGTTCGCTACGGGTCCGAGCCGCCCTGCCCGATCCATGGCGACGACCGACCCGGACCGTGCCCCCGCGACCACGACGCGGCGGCAGCTCAGGGAAGCGGCAGCCGCGTCCTGCTGACCCCGCCCAAGTGACGAGAGAAGCCCCCGGTGGAACGTCACCGGGGGCTTCTTCATGCTCAGGGCTCGACGCCGCACGCAGGGGGTGAGCACGACGCAGGCAGAGGGGGGTCCGACGCGCTCCCTCCCGATGTGATGCGGATCACACCCCGGCCGCATGACGCCGGAGTCAACAACCCTTCCGGGTGCGTCAACCAAGGGCTACCTTGGACGCGCGATACACCCGGTATCGCACCACTTAGGGGGCTCCGGGTAGATGAAGCACATGCTCGAGCGCAAGGCAGCGGCAGCGGCATCTGCCCTTGCAGTGACCGTGGCGCTGACTACGGCGGGAGCGGTCGCGCCGCCGGACGTAGCGGCACCAGAACTTCCGAGTGGCATCGAAGATTCCCGCAGCCTTGACACCCCGCTGCTAAGCAGCGGCACCCTGCGAACCACCACCGGCGCAGCTGTAGGCGATGGAACCCCCGTCGTGCTGTACGCGTGGCCAGACGACGAAGCGCTCGCGAGTGCGGCCATCGGAGAGGCACTCCCGCTGACGCCGGTCGCCGCAACGACGACCACGGCGGGCAGGTTTGAACTTCGACTGCCCAACTCGGACGCGCTCGCGCCGTTCTCGTCTGGCGACGGCATTGCGGACCTGGAGATTATGACATCGGCGGATGCGCAGCCAGTGAGCTCGTCGTTCTCCGTCAAGCGCAGCGTGCGCAAGATTCTTGCGGGAGGCGTGCGTCCGGGGCTTCCCGTGGTGAACGGCGGTACGACGCCAGAGGGAACATCCGGGATGGTCGAAGTCGCCGAGATCGAGCCCACCGTCGAAACAAACGGGATCAGCCTAAGCCCGGATGGAACGGTACCGCTAGAGGAGACCGCAGAGATGGACGCGGACTCGGCCGCCGCAACCACGGCGCCGATCTCCACGGTTGCTTCCAGCGAGGCGACCCCCGCCAGCTCATGCTCCGTGGCACGCTACAAGGAAGTCGGCAATCGGTGGGCGATCGTTGGCGAAGGCTACAACTCGACCGGCGTGACCAACCAGTTCTCGTACAACGAGGGTCGTGAGACGACGCTTGGAACAGCGATTTCTGCGACCTCCAAGGCGGGAGGCTGGAAGGCTTCCGGAACCAAGACGCTCAAGTCGGATGTCGAAGTCGACTTCCCGGCCTCCACCTACTTCGCATCGAAGAACGTGTACAAGACTGGGTTCTTCATGGCCATCTACAAGACGACATGCTGGTCGCTTCATAACCCTAATCCCATCTCAGTCTCCTACAGCCTGCGCCCCTGGGCGGGCGCAGGAGGGACGGCAGTCTCATCCTCCACCAACGTTCCGACGGGTCCACTCAAGTACTGCATTAATCAGGTCGCCGGCAGCAGCTACGGCAGGGCGAGTGAGAAGGCTGCGACGTTCGGCGGAGGCCTGGCAGTTGGCGATGCCATCGGTATGACGTTGAGCTCGCAGGCTGGCTACAACACCCGCGTGAAGATCCGATACCAGTTCAACAAGGCTGCCCGAATTTGCGGGACCAACGGGCCAGCCAACGTTGCCGCGCGGCTGTACACACGCGCTGGGACTTCGTAACCGGTGGCACGATCTGCCCGGGCCGAGACAGGAGCACCGATGCTCACGTCCGTACACGGTGCGGCTGGAGAGAGACCGGTAGGTCGACAGTCGTACGCAGGTAGGACGTCCCTCCTAGTCGCGGCAGCGTTAGCCTTGTCCTCCTGCACGTCGTCGGCGCCCGCAGTCGAGAACCTAATCGGAGCCGACGACGACTCGGTAGATTCCGAGCACTGCGTGCCATACGCCGATACCGGTGTCATCAGCGCTACAGTGGGGTTGGACAATAGTCGCGGCGACCGAGATCTGACGGTCGAGTCGGTCGAACTGCAGGAGCAGAAGGCCCTCGAGCTCACAAAGGCGTACATCGCGCCTCCGGAGGTCTGGCAGAGACTGATGAACGGCGCACCGTTCAGGCCGAGCGACGAGTGGGTCAGCCAGGCGATTCCCCCGGGCGCGGATGCGGTCGTTCCCGCTGGCGAGACGTGGGGTCTCGTTCAGGTAGTCAAGGCCTCTGAGGAGGGCGGGTCGGCGCACCAGTCTGTAGTTCACTACAAAGTCGAGGGCACTCCTCACACGGCCTTTACGCACACAAGCATCACCGTGGCCCCCGAAGGTCGGGTATGCGAGTAGGGGTGACCAGGTCGTTACCCGTGGGGAACCCCCGCACCAAGTGATGACACAAAGCCCTTAGCCGGGCCGCCTCCTGACGTGCGACGAAGTCGAAGCGAATACCGCCCGGCACGGTGACCCTCATCAGGGAGGGCCGGGCATTTCGCCCCTGGCCGTCCTGCCAGGGACGATGAGCGGCGTGACGACGAACCCGCGTGGTGACGGTGAACGAATCCTCACTGCCGACGAGGTGGCCGCGATGACCGCCCGGAAGCTCGCCAGGGTGCCGAAGCGGCAGCTGTGGCGCAGCGGGGTCGTTCCACCCGCCCCGGTGAGGTCGTCGAGCCAGCCACGGGCGTCGTCGTAGGATTCAAAGTGGGTGGTCTCGTGGACGCGCTTCCCGTCAGGGCCTGGGTGGTAGGCCTGCCATGCCACCAACCGGCCTGCTCGCGGACACGGCCGAACGGTCGTGGCACGGGGACCTTCGAACGCGGGTTGATAGCCAGTCTGCACCCGCCGCCGGTACCGAGTCGGTACTGAGTGGGTACCGGAACACGCCACAACGGCCCATCCCGGTACTGAAACCGCCTCGCCGGGCCCTTCGGCCGACCGGTCAAATATGGCCTGACCTGGCCTGATGCTGGGAGCGGACGACGGGAATCGAACCCGCGTAGCCAGTTTGGAAGACTGGGGCTCTACCATTGAGCTACGTCCGCACGGGCCACCCGCGGGGTGACCAGCCCCGACAGGCTACCGGTTCTCGCGGACGGTCCGGCACCGGCGACACCCGGTGCGCGCAGCCCGCTGCCGCGTTCGCCGGACGTCGTTCCCGCCAGCCCGTGATTCGGCCCGGGGAACCGCCGTGGCGTACCATCGAGGGTCGCCCGCGCGTCCTGCGAGCCGCGCACGCCAGCCGCCGATCTCGGCGAGCCACCCCGATCAGTTGGAGAGCATCGAAGTGAAGAGCGCCGTCGAGACCCTGGACCCGACGAAGGTCAAGCTGACCGTCGAGGTCACGTACGACGAGCTCCGCCCGAGCATCGAGCACGCCTACCAGCACATCGCGGAGCAGGTCACCGTGCCGGGCTTCCGCAAGGGCAAGGTGCCGCCGCGGATCATCGACCAGCGGGTCGGCCGTCCGGCCGTCATCGAGCACGCCGTCAACGAGGGCCTGGGCGCCTTCTACGCCGACGCGGTGCGCGAGAACAAGCTGCGCCCGCTGGGCCAGCCCGAGGTCGAGGTCACCAAGGTCCCCGGCCTGGTCGCCGGCGAGGAGGAGGGCGAGCTGCACTTCTCCGCCGAGATCGAGGTGCGCCCCGAGATCACGATCCCCGCGCTGACGGACGTCGCGATCACGGTGGACGGCGTCGAGGTGTCCGACGAGGACGTGGCGGGGCGCCTGGACGCGCTGCGCGAGCGCTTCGGCACGCTGGTGGGCGTCGACGCCCCGGCGGTCGAGGGCAACTTCGTCGTGATCGACCTGGTCGCCAAGATCGGCGAGGAGGAGGTCGACTCGGTCTCCGGCATCAGCTACCAGATCGGCTCGGGCAACATGCTCGAGGGCCTCGACGAGGCGCTGACGGGCCTGTCGGCGGGCGAGACGACGACGTTCGAGACCGAGCTCGTCGGCGGCGAGCACGCGGGCGAGAAGGCTCAGGTCACCGTCACGGCGTCCAACGTGAAGGAGCGCCAGCTCCCCGAGGCGGACGACGACTTCGCCCAGCTGGCCTCGGAGTTCGACACGCTCGAGGAGCTGACCGCCGACCTGCGCGAGCAGGCCGCCCGCACGAAGGTCTCGAACCAGGCCGTGCAGGCGCGCGACCTCCTGGTCGAGAAGCTCCTCGAGGGCACCGACATCCCCGTGCCGGCCGGCGTGGTCGAGGCCGAGGTGCACCGTCACCTGGAGTCGGAGAACCGCCTCGAGGACGACGAGCACCGCACGGAGGTCACGGAGCAGGCGCAGACCGCCCTGCGCAACCAGATCCTGCTCGACACGCTCGCCGAGCAGCTCGAGGTGAAGGTCTCGCAGCAGGAGCTCGTCGAGTACCTGGTCCAGGCCTCGCGCCAGTACGGCATGGACCCCAACACGTTCATCAAGACGCTCGACGAGGGCGGCCAGATCCCGGCGATGGTGGCCGAGGTCGCGCGCTCGAAGTCGCTCGCGGTCGCGCTGCGCCAGGTCAAGGTCACCGACCCGGCGGGCGCCGACGTCGACCTCTCGGACTTCATCGGGTCCGACGAGGACGACGCGGCCGCCGAGCAGGACGCCGCGGCCCAGGCCGCCGCGGTGGCCGACGCCGCCGTCGCGTCCGCGCCCGAGGCGGAGGCGACCGCCGACGAGACCACGGACGACGAGGCCGCCGCCGCCAAGGCCTGAGCCCGCTCGAAGGCCCCGTCCCCGGCTCTGCGCCTGGGCGGGGCCTTCGTCGTCCCCGGGGCCGCCTGCGACCCACCGGGCGCTCGGCTGCGCCGACAGCGAAAACGGGCCCCGCCCGGCCATGACGGCGCCGTCGCTGGCGTTAGTGTCACTGCAACGCAGGACCCCCGTACCGACCAAGGAGCCTTCGTGAACGACGCCCCGATGGCCCGGGCTGACTCCCCGGGATTCGGCCTGAACGACCACATCTACAACCGGCTGCTGCGCGAGCGGATCATCTGGCTCGGCTCCGAGGTGCGCGACGAGAACGCGAACGCGATCTGCGCGCAGATGATGCTCCTGGCGGCCGAGGACCCGGACAAGGACATCTGGCTGTACATCAACTCGCCGGGTGGCTCGATCACGGCGGGCATGGCGATCTACGACACCATGCAGTACATCAAGCCGGACGTCGCCACGATCGCGATGGGCATGGCGGCCTCGATGGGGCAGTTCCTGCTCTCGTCGGGCGCCAAGGGCAAGCGCTACGCGACGCCCCACGCCCGCGTGATGATGCACCAGCCGTCCGGCGGCATCGGCGGCACCGCGACCGACGTGCGGATCAACGCCCAGCTCATCCTGCACATGAAGACCGTGCTGGCCGAGCTGATCGCGGAGCAGACCGGCAAGCCGGTCGAGCAGATCCACGCCGACTCGGACCGCGACCGCTGGTTCACCGCGCCCGAGGCGCTCGAGTACGGGTTCATCGACCACGTGGTCGAGGCCGCGAGCTCCGTGACCGGCGCCGGCGGCACCGCCTGAGCGTGCGCCGCGTCGCCGGCACCGGCCGGCCCGTCGCCCACCGAGACCTCGAGGAGAACCCGTGAGCACCGAGTCCCAGTTCATCGCCCGCGCGGGCACGCTCGCCGGCGGCTTCGGCCGGCCGGCGGCCGCCGCGCCGTCCAGCCGGTACGTGCTGCCGCAGTTCGAGGAGCGCACCGCCTACGGCTTCAAGCGCCAGGACCCGTACACCAAGCTGTTCGAGGACCGCATCATCTTCCTCGGCGTGCAGGTGGACGACGCCTCGGCCGACGACGTCATGGCCCAGCTCCTGGTGCTCGAGAGCACCGACCCGGACCGCGACATCACGCTGTACATCAACTCGCCCGGTGGCTCGTTCACCGCGCTGACCGCGATCTACGACACGATGCAGTACATCAAGCCGCACATCGCGACGGTCTGCCTGGGCCAGGCGGCGTCGGCCGCGGCCGTGCTGCTGGCCGCGGGCACGCCGGGCAAGCGTCTGGCACTGCCGAACGCCCGCGTGCTGATCCACCAGCCCGCGATGGAGGGCGGCGGCTACGCGCAGGCGTCCGACATCGAGATCCACGCCAACGAGCTGATCCGGATGCGGGAGTGGCTCGAGGAGACGATCGCGCACCACACCGGCCGCGAGGTCGACAAGGTGCGTCAGGACATCGAGCGCGACAAGATCCTGACCGCGCAGCAGGCGCTGGAGTACGGCCTGGTCGACCAGGTGCTCGCGAGCCGCAAGGGCGTCCAGCCCACGGTGATCGAGCCCTCCTGACCCGCTCGTCCTGACGGCGGCGTCGCGTCCGTCCCGTCCCGGGTCCGCATGCTGGACCCGGGGACCGCGGGACGGCGCGGCGCCGCCGTGAGCGCTCATGCGGGTGATTCGGCCGCTGGCTCCTCGTGTGAACCGGTTCAGGACCGAAGAGACAGGGACACGCCGCGACTCTCGGCGCGGCTACGGCTGACACGGGGCACGGCGTAGTGTCCAATGAACAGGCACACGCACTGCACGGACACGGAACGCAGGACTGCACGGAAGGGGACACGACGTGGCTCGGATCGGGGACGGTGCCGACCTCCTCAAGTGCTCCTTCTGCGGGAAGTCCCAGAAGCAGGTCAAGAAGCTCATCGCGGGGCCCGGCGTCTACATCTGCGACGAGTGCATCGAGCTCTGCAACGAGATCATCGAGGAGGAGCTCGCCGAGGCCAGCGAGACCGGCCTGGTGGAGCTGCCGAAGCCGAAGGAGATCTTCGAGTTCCTCGAGCAGTACATCGTCGGCCAGGAGCAGGCCAAGAAGGCCCTGTCGGTCTCGGTGTACAACCACTACAAGCGGATCCAGGCGGGCGAGGGCGCGCGCAGCGCGGACGACCACGTGGAGATCGCCAAGTCGAACATCCTGCTCGTCGGACCGACGGGCACGGGCAAGACGTACCTCGCGCAGACGCTCGCGCGGATGCTGAACGTGCCGTTCGCCATCGCGGACGCGACCGCCCTGACCGAGGCGGGCTACGTCGGCGAGGACGTCGAGAACATCCTGCTCAAGCTCATCCAGGCCGCGGACTACGACGTCAAGAAGGCCGAGCAGGGCATCATCTACATCGACGAGATCGACAAGATCGCGCGCAAGAGCGAGAACCCGTCGATCACGCGCGACGTCTCGGGCGAGGGCGTGCAGCAGGCGCTGCTGAAGATCATCGAGGGCACGACCGCCTCGGTCCCGCCGCAGGGCGGCCGCAAGCACCCGCACCAGGAGTTCATCCAGATCGACACGGGCAACGTGCTGTTCATCGTCGCCGGTGCGTTCTCCGGGCTGGACGACATCATCGCCGCGCGGGCCCGCAAGCGCGTCGTCGGCTTCGGCGCGCCGCTCGTCGACCACCACGAGGAGGGCGACCTGTTCTCCGAGGTGCGCCCCGAGGACCTGCAGAAGTACGGGCTGATCCCGGAGTTCATCGGGCGGCTCCCCGTGGTCGCCGCGGTGGGCCGGCTCGACCAGGACGCACTGGTCCGGATCCTCACGGAGCCGCGGAACGCGTTGGTCAAGCAGTACCAGCGGATGTTCCAGATCGACGGCGTCGAGCTCGAGTTCGCCGACGAGGCCGTCGCGGCGATCGCCGACCAGGCGCTGCTGCGGGGGACGGGCGCGCGCGGTCTGCGCGCCATCATGGAGGAGGTCCTCCAGCAGGTGATGTTCGAGGTCCCCAGCCGCGACGACGTGGCGCGCGTGCTGATCACGCGCGAGGTGGTCCTCGAGAACGTCAACCCGACGCTGGTGCCGCGCGAGGCGCCGCGGGACAAGCGCACGCCGCGCGAGAAGAGCGCCTGAGAGTACGGGTCGAGCCGTCCGCCCGGCCTAGGATCGCTCGCGTGACCGACACGCCCGCCACGACGTCCCGGGACGACGACGGCATCCCGCCCGAGCTCGCGCGCCTGCGCCACAGCATCGACAACATCGACGCCGCGCTGATCTACCTGCTCGCCGAGCGGTTCAAGGCGACCAAGCAGGTCGGTGTCCTCAAGGCCCAGCGCGGGCTGCCCGCGTCCGACCCCGGTCGCGAGGAGCGCCAGGTCGCGCGCCTGCGCGAGCTCGCCCGCACCGCCGACCTCGACCCGGTGTTCGCGGAGAAGCTCCTGGCTTTCATCGTGGCCGAGGTCATCCGGCACCACGAGGCGCTGGCGCAGGACCACGCTCAGGACCAGCAGCAGGACTAGCGGCACGAGCAGCGCGGCTCGGGCGGCCGCTCGCCGTCGCGCTAGGTGGGTCGCGTGCGGTCGCGCTCAGGCGCGCAGTCTTTCCTGGGGTGGCGGCTCCGGGCGGCGTGCGGTTGGTTGGTGGGGTAAGCACGCGGGCCCTGGCCGGACGTGGATGCAGGGGCCCGTACCAGCCCACAGGAGGTTGCCCATGGACCTGCACTGGCTCACGCCGCTGCTCGGACGCCCGGCACCGTTCACCACGGTGTTCCTCGACGCGACCCGCGCTGAGGTCGCGGGGGAGTCGGAGGCGTCGGACCGGTGGCGCGCCGCGCGCCGCGACCTGGAGCGAGCGGGGGCGGCGTCCGGGGTGCTGGACGAGATCGAGGAGCTGGTCGCGCGGCCGCCCTCGGTGCGCGGACCCCACGGCCGGGTCGTGGTCGCCGACGCCGACGGCGTGGTGATCGACCGGGTGGTCTCGGAGGCGCCCGCGCAGACGGTCGCGACCCACGGCCCCGTCCCCGACCTGCTGCCGGCCGTCCGGTCGGCGGACGAGTCGGTGTCGCTGCTCGTCGTCGAGGTCGACCGCACCGGTGCGGACCTGACCTGGAAGGACGCGGACGTGGCCCGGTCCACCGCGGAGGGCGGTGACCAGCCCGGCCGCGAGACGGTGGAGGGCGACCACGACGACATCCACAAGACGCGCGAGGGCGGCCTGTCCCGGCGCAGCCAGACGCGCGCCGAGGACTCGTGGCACCGCAACGCGGAGGCGGTCGCGGCGTTCCTCGACCGGCGGGTGACGGAGCGTTCGCCGGAGCTCGTCGTCGTGACGGGCGACGTGCGGGCGGTCGCGCTGGTGTGCGAGGCGGTCGGTCAGCACGTGCGCGAGCTCGTCGTCGAGGTGCCCGGTGGCGCCCGTGGCGAAGGCGTCAAGGCCGGGGCGTTCGCGACGAAGGTGCGCGAGGAGGTCGACGCGTTCCGCATGCGCCGTCGCGGCGCGACGCTCGACCGGTTCGCGCAGGCGCTGGGCCGCGGTGACGGCGCCGTCACGTCGCTCGCCGACGTGGTCGAGGTGCTGCGCCGCGGTCAGGTCGCGGAGCTGGTGCTGGCGGACGCGGGGCTCGCGGGGCTGCAGGACCGTGAGCTCGTCGTCGGCGGCCAGCCCCTGGAGCTCGCGACCAACCAGGCGGACCTCGACGCGCTCGGCGCCACCGAGTCCAGGGGCTATCCGGCGATCGTCGCGCTGGTCCGGGCGGCGCTGGGTCAGGACGCGGGCGTCACGTTCGCGCCCGACGGCACCGTCGAGCTCGTCGACGGCGTGGGCGCGCTGCTGCGCTGGACCGACGAGTCGACGCCGAGCGAGCAGCTGCTGACGCAGTCGGCGGACGCCGGCCGGGTGCGCTCGATCGTCTGACGACGGGCACCGGCGCCCCCGGGGCGCCGGCTGGGCTCACGCCCGGTCGGTGCCCTCGCGCGTGTCCACGTAGAGCGCGTCGACCTGGTCCGCCAGGTCGCGCAGCACCAGCGCGCGCTTCACCTTCAGGCTCGGCGTCAGGTAGCCGTTGGCCTCCGTGAAGTCGGTGTCGAGCACGCGGATCTTGCGGATCGACTCGGCGCGGGAGACGGCCTCGTTGGCGCGCGAGACGGCGCGGTCCAGCGCCTCGACCACCTGGGGGTGCGTCGCGGCCGCGGTGACGTCCATCTCCGGCAGCCCGTGGTTGGCGAGCCACCCGGGGAGCATCTCGGCGTCGAGCGTGACGAGCGCGCCGATGAACGGGCGCTGGTCGCCGACCACGACGACCTGGCTCACGAGCGGGTGCCCGCGCAGGCGGTCCTCGAGCACCGCCGGCGCGACGTTCTTGCCGCCCGCGGTCACGATGATCTCCTTGGACCGGCCGGTGATGTGCAGGTAGCCGTCCTCGTCGAGCGTGCCGAGGTCGCCGGTGCGGAACCAGCCGTCGACGAGCACGGCCCGGGTCGCCTCCTCGTCGTGCCGGTAGCCGCGGAACACGTGCGGGCCGGCCACCCAGATCTCGCCGGACTCGTCGACCCGCAGCCGGGTCCCCGGGAACGCGGGGCCCACCGTCCCGACCTTCACCAGCCCCGGTCGGTTGACCGCGGTCGGCGCCGTGGTCTCCGTGAGGCCGTACCCCTCGAGCACCCGTACGCCGATGCCGCGGTAGAAGTGGCCGAGGCGCTCGCCCAGGGGCGCCCCGCCGGAGATCGCGTACTCGGCCCGCCCGCCGAGCGCCGCGCGCAGCCGGCCGTGCACCAGCCGGCCCGCGAGGCGGTGCTGCGCGCGCAGCGCCGCGCCGGGGCCGCCGGGCTCGTCGATCGCGCGGGAGTACGCGATCGCGACCTTGGCGGCCCACCGGAAGACCCGCAGCGACGCGCCCGAGCCGGCCTTCTGCTCCGCGGAGTTGTAGACCTTCTCGAACACCCGGGGGACCGCGAGCACGAACGTGGGCTGGAACGACGCCAGGTCCGGCAGGAGGTTGCGGGTGTCGGGCGTGTGGCCCAGGACCGCGCCCGACGGGATGCACAGCACCTGGATGAACCGGGCGAACACGTGCGCGAGCGGCATGAACAGCAGCGTCCGGCTCCCGGGCCGCGCGCAGACGTCGCCCAGGCCGTCGACGCCCAGCAGTGCGAGCGACACGAAGTTGCCGTGCGTGAGCTCGACGCCCTTGGGGCGACCGGTCGTGCCGGAGGTGTAGATGACGGTGGCCAGGTCGTCGGGCCCCGCCAACGCGCTGCGCCGCGCGACCTCGCTGTCCGGGACGTCGCGGCCCTCGGCGACGAGCGCGTCGACGGCGCCCTCGTCGATCACGAGCACGTCGGTGAGCCCGGGCAGGTCGTCGCGGACCTGCGCGACCACCGCGGCGTGCGCCGGGGTCTCCACGACCGCGAGCCGCGCGCCCGTGTCCGAGCAGATCCAGCGCACCTGCTCCGGCGACGAGGTCTCGTAGATCGGCACCCCGACCGCGCCGGCGGCCCAGACCGCCAGGTCCAGCAGCGTCCACTCGTAGCGCGTGCGGCTCATGATCGCGACCCGGTCGCCGGGCTGCAGCCCGCGCGCGACGAGACCGCGCGCCACGGCCGTGACGTGGCCGGAGACCTCGCGGACCGACAGCGGGACCCACGGCGTGCCGGGGCCCGACGAGCGCTCCACCAGCACGCCCTCGGGATCGCGTTCGAGGCGGCGGGCCAGCAGGCCGGGGACGTTGCGCGGCGCGTCCGCGAGCGGGTCGGCCGTGGCGGTGGCGGGCGTGCCGGGCACGTGGGTCTCCCGAGGTCGGTGGCACCGTGGACGCCGCGACCCTACCGCCGCTCAGAGCTCGGTGTAGACCGCCGGGTCCTGGTCGGCGATCCGCCCGTCGGGGCGGGTCAGGGCGCTGATCGCCGCCATCTCCTCGTCGGACAGCCCGTCCCCGTCGAGCGCGGCGAGGTTCTCCCGGCGTCGGTCCGCCGACGAGGACTTGGGCAGCGGGACGGCACCGAGCTGGACGTGCCAACGCAGCACCACCTGCCCGGGCGTGAGCCCGTGCTCCTGCGCGATGCCGACGACGGCGGGGTCCTCCAGGACCGTGCTGCCGCGTCCGAGCGGGCTCCACGACTGCGTGACCACGCCACGGGCGGCGTCGGCGGCCCGCTGCTCCGCCTGGGCGAACCGCGGGTGCAGCTCGACCTGGTTGACGCTGGGCAGCTCGCCGGTGACGCGCTGCAGCGAGTCGAGGTGCTCCGGCAGGAAGTTGGACACGCCGACCGACCGGACGAGCCCCGCGTCGCGCAGCGACAGCAGCGCCGCGAACGCCTCCGCGTACAGGCCGTGCCCCGGGTTGGGCCAGTGGATGAGGTAGAGGTCCCAGTGGTCGAGCCCGGCGCGGAGCAGGGACTCCTGCACCGCGCGGACCGCGTCGTCGTGCCGGTGGTAGCGCCCGGGCAGCTTCGACTGCAGCACCAGCTCGTCGCGCGGCACGCCGGAGGCTCGGACGCCGGCACCCACGCCGGCCTCGTTCTCGTAGTTGTACGCGGTGTCGATCAGGCGGTAGCCCGCGTCGATCGCGTCGGCGACCGCGTCCCGCGCGGCGTAGCCCTTGAGCGGGTAGGTGCCGAACCCGATCGCGGGCAGGGCGAGGCCGTCGGACAGCGCGTGCGTGAGGAGGGTCATGGGTTTCACGCTACGTGCGTCCGACGAGCCCCGCCCGCCTCGACCGCGAGCGGGAGTCAGCCGCCGCGCTTGACCGGCTCGCCCAGCTGCGCGTCGTGCGCCACGGGCTGCTCGACGTCGCCGCCGACGAGCTCGAGCGTGCCGGTCGCGCGGCCCGCGGCGCGCACGTCGTCGAGCGCCGTGCCGACCGCGTCCAGGCTCTCGGCCGGGACCTCCAGGCGCGCCGCGAGGATCTCGGTGCGCATGGAGACCTTGGCCTCGGACTTGACCTTGCGCAGCGCGGCGAGGGCGGCACCCGCGGCGGTCACGGTGCCGAACGTCGCGTCGCCCGCGGCGCCGCGCAAGGGCGCGGCCTCGGGCCACGGGGCGCGGTGCACGGTGCCCTCGCGCCACCAGGACCAGACCTCCTCGGTCGCGAACGGCAGCACCGGCGCGAGCAGGCGCAGCAGCACGTCGAGCGCGAGGCACAGCGCGGCGCGCGCGCTGTCGGCGCCGGCACCCTCGCCGTAGGCGCGGTCCTTGACGAGCTCGAGGTAGTCGTCGCAGAACGTCCAGAAGAACGTCTCGGTGACCTCGAGGGCGCGCGTGTGGTCGTAGGCCTCGAGGGCCGCGGTCGCCTGCTCCACGACGTCGGCGAGCCCCGCCAGCATCGCCCGGTCGAGCGGCACCGTGACCAGCGCCGGGTCCAGCGCGGGCGCGGCGTCCGCGTCGCCGAAGGAGAGCGCGAACTTGGACGCGTTGAGCACCTTGATCGCGAGGCGGCGGCCGATCTTCATCTGGCCGACCTCGAACGCGGCGTCCGTGCCGAGGCGTGCGGAGGCCGCCCAGTACCGCACCGCGTCGGAGCCGTGCTCCTCGAGGAGCGCCATGGGCGTGACGACGTTGCCCTTGGACTTGCTCATCTTCTTGCGGTCGGGATCGAGGATCCACCCGCTGATCGCCGCGTCGGACCACGGCAGCGAGCCGTGCTCCAGGTGCGAGCGGACGACCGTGGAGAACAGCCACGTCCGGATGATGTCCTGCCCCTGCGGGCGCAGGTCCATGGGGAACACGCGGGCGAACAGGTCGGGGTCCGTGCGCCAGCCGCCGGCGATCTGCGGCGTGAGCGAGGAGGTCGCCCAGGTGTCCATGACGTCGGGGTCCCCGACGAAGCCGCCGGGCACGCCGCGCTGGTCGGCCGAGTAGCCGGCCGGGACGTCGGACGACGGGTCCACCGGGAGCTGGTCCTCGGTGGGCACGAGCGGGCGCGAGTGGTCGGGCTCGCCGTGCTCGTCGAGCGCGTACCAGACCGGGAACGGGACGCCGAAGAACCGCTGCCGGCTGATCAGCCAGTCGCCGTTGAGGCCTCCGACCCAGTTGGCGTAGCGGACCGCCATGAAGTCGGGGTGGAAGTCGAGCTGCGTGCCGCGCTCGAGGAGGTCCGCGCGGAGCTGCTCGTCGCGGCCGCCGTTGCGCAGGTACCACTGGCGGCTCGTGACGATCTCGAGGGGCTTGTCGCCCTTCTCGTAGAAGTTCGCCTTGCGCTGCGTGGGTGTGGGCTCGCCGTCCAGGTCGCCCGTCTCGCGCAGCCCGGCGACGACGGCCTCGCGCGCCGAGAACGTCGTCTTGCCGTGCAGCTCGGCGAACCGTGCCCGGCCCTGCTCGGAGGTGATCCACTCCGGCGTCTCCCGCAGCAGCCGGCCGTCGCGCTGAACCACCGAGCGCGTCGGCAGCTGCAGCTCGCGCCACCACTGCACGTCGGTGAGGTCACCGAACGTGCAGCACATCGCGATGCCCGCGCCCTTGTCCGGCTCGGCCGCCGGGTGCGCGAGCACCGGGACCTCGACGCCGAACAGCGGCGTCGTCACCGTGGTGCCGAACAGGTGCTGGTAGCGCTCGTCGTCGGGGTGCGCGATCAGCGCGACGCACGCCGGCAGGAGCTCCGGGCGCGTGGTCTCGATGTGGACAGGGCCGTCGGCACCGTGGAACGCGACGCGGTGGAAGGCGCCCGGGTAGTCGCGCGCCTCGAGCTCGGCCTGCGCCACCGCGGTCTGGAACGTCACGTCCCAGAGCCCGGGCGCCTCGGCCTGGTACGCCTCGCCGCGCGCGAGGTTGCGCAGGAACGCCTGCTGGGCGACGGCGCGCGCCTCGGCCGAGATGGTCTGGTACGTGCGCGACCAGTCCACCGACAGGCCCAGGTGACGCCACAGCGCCTCGAACTGGCGCTCGTCGTCCACCGTCAGCCGCTCGCACAGCTCGACGAAGTTGCGCCGGCTGATCGGCACCTGGTCGGCGGCGCGGGACTTGCCGGCGGAGCCCTCGAAGCCCTCGTGCGGCGGCTCGAAGCCCTCGACGTAGGGCAGCGACGGGTCGCAGCGCACCCCGTAGTAGTTCTGCACCCGCCGCTCGGTCGGCAGGCCGTTGTCGTCCCAGCCCATCGGGTAGAAGACCTCGGCCCCCCGCATGCGGCGGTAGCGCGCGACGACGTCGGTGTGCGTGTAGGAGAACACGTGGCCCACGTGCAGCGACCCGGAGACCGTGGGCGGCGGGGTGTCGATCGAGTAGATCTCCTCGCGCGTGCGCGACCGGTCGAACGCGTACGTGCCGTCCTGCGCCCAGCGCGCGGCCCAGGTGTCCTCGAGCCCCTCGAGCCCGACCTTGTCCGGTACCCGGCGGCCGGTGGCGGACGTCGCGGGCTCGGTGCGTGCTGCGTCGGGGGTGAGGTCGCTCATGACCCCTGATCCTCCCAGATGCGGCGGCGCTCGCCGCACGCATTCCACGTGCCCTCCGGGCGGGCCGGGAGCGCGCGTCACGGCGCGCGGCCTCTGGCACGATGGCGAGGCGTCGAGAGGGGAACGATGACCGGCGACGACGGCCTCGCGGGGCAGCGTCCGGCGCCCGGCGGCGGGGCGCACCGGGCGAGCGCGCTGGTCGAGGCCGCCCGGGACGCGCACGCACGCGCGACGAGCGCGCCGGTCGACCCGGTCACGGCCGTGCACGCCGCGGCCGCCCGGCGGTGGACCGCAGGCCTGCGTGTCGCCGCCGCGGCGCTGACCGAGGTGGGCGACGGACGGCACGACGAGCCGTCGCAGGAGCTGTCGGCGCTGTCTGCCCCGCCGGCCCGGCCGGCCCCGCCGGCCCCGTCGGCGACGGTACGCGCGCCGTCGCCGCGCGGGCTCGCGGGCCTCGCGACGGCGGCCGCCGAGGCCGTCGTCGGAGCGCTGTGGCGGACCCTCGACCGGGTCGGGTCGGCGGGCTTCTCGCTCGACCCGCGCGACGCAGCCGCCAACCTCCGCACCGCGGCCGCCCTCGCGGCACGGGCACGCCGCGCCGCGACCCGGCCGCCGCCCGGCGACGCGGCCGCGAGCGGGCGCGCCGCGGACGCGTGGCGCGCCCTGGCGGACGCGCTCGATGCGGCCACCCGCGAGGTGGCGACCGACGGCGCGGCCGGCGACCTCGCATCCCGGCTGGAGGACACCGCCGCGGGCGCCCGACGAGCCGGCGCGGCCCTGGCGGCGCTCGCCGACGCGCTCGCCCGCGCGCGCACCGGCCACGGCGCGGTGCGCACGGCACTGCGGCGCGCCGCCGCCGACCTCCCGCGCCGTCCTCGGGACCTCGGCCGGGTCGACGGCCTGCTCGCGCACCTCCGCGAGGCGCTCGCGGCCGGGTTCGGCCCCTGGCGTGCCGCCGCCACGGCCGCGCGCCGGTGCGAGGCGGAGCTTGCTGCGGTGCGGGCCGCCATGCCGTTCCCGGACGGCCTCGCGCCCGGCCTGCGCGCAGCGGAGCTGACCGCGCTGCACGCGCCGGGATCCGGCCGGCCCCCGCTCGTCGACGGCGTGCTGCGCCGGGCACGTTACGAGTACGCCCGCCTGCCGGCGACGGATCGCGCCGCCGTGGACGCGGCGCTCGCGGGGGCGGCGTCGGCGCGCACCCGGGCGTGGCTGCTCGCGCTGCTCGCGGCGGGGCACGGTCCGACGGCGCTGCACCGCCTGGCGCGCCACCTCGCCGACCGCGACCCCGACGCCTCGTCGGACCCGGTGCGTCACCTCGCCGCGGGACGCACGCTGCGGCAGCCCGACGACCTCACGTGCGGCTCGTCGTCGCTCGTCGTCGCCCGGATGGTGCGGGACCCCGCGGTCGCGACCTGGGTGCTCGACGGCTACGACGTCCGCACGGACGAGCGCGACGCGCGCACGCCGCAGGACCGGTTCGAGGAGCTCGTCCGGCAGACGAAGGCGCGCACCGACGACCCACGGGACGACCCCGCCCGGGGCTGGGCACCGCGCAACCTGTCCGCCCCGTGGCCGCCGGCCGCGGGGACGGCGCCCTGGGCCGCGGCGCGCGAGCTCCGGCAGGGCTCGGGGGTCGACCACCGCGTCGAGCTGGTCGACAAGGGCTCGGCGCGGGACCGCGCCGCGGCGTTCCGGTCGCTCGTCGACGCGACCGACGCCGGCTCCCCGGCGCTCCTCTACGTCGGCAACGACCTCTCGCCGCGGCACGTCGTGCTGGCACTGGCCCACGACGAGCGCGGCGTCCAGGTGTACGAGCCGAGCCGCGGGGTCCTCCGCACGGTCAGCCGGGACCAGTTCGTCGGCTCCGGGTTCTCGCTCGGGTCCTGGCGTCAGCCCTGGGCGGTCGTCGTCCCGTCGCGGGAGCCCGGTCGGCACGCGGCGCGAGAGGTAGGCCTCCGACGGCGGTGACCGTAGGGTCACGAGCACGGGAGCAGGTGACGCCGGAGATCGGGAGCGGACGCATGGACGGCGGGACGGGGTCGCCCGGGACGGGCCACGCTGCGGCGGGCGCGTCGGCACCGCGCGCACGGGTCCGCGGGGCGGGGGTCGTCGCCGGCCTGGTCGCGGCGCTCGCGTTCGCGACGAGCGGGCCCGTCGTCAAGCCGCTGCTCGAGGCCGGCTGGTCCCCGGGCGCGGCCGTCGTCGTGCGGCTCTGGCTGGGTGCGCTCCTGCTGGCGGGTCCGGCGGCCTGGGCGCTGCGCGGCCGCTGGCGTGCGCTGCGTGCGGACCGCGGCACGGTCGTCGGGCTCGGTCTGCTCGGCGTCGCGGGCGCGACCACGTGCTACTTCCTGGCCGTCGACCGGCTCCCCGTCGCCGTCGCGCTGCTGGTCGAGTACACCGGGCCGCTGCTCCTGCTCGCGCTCGCCTGGGTGCGCACGCGGCGTCCGCCCGCGCGCGCCACGCTCGTCGGCGCCGCGCTCGCGATGGGCGGGCTGGTGCTGGTCCTGGACGTCACCGGCTCGCTCGACCTCGACCCGGTGGGGCTGCTGTCCGCAGCCGGCGCGGCCGTGGGGAACGCGGCGTACTTCGCGTTCACCGCGCGGCCGATCGAGCTGCCCGCGGTGAGCCTGGCGGGCGCCGCGATGGTCGTCGGCGCCCTCACCGTCTCGCTGGTCGCGCTCGTCGGGATCCTGCCGGTGACGGCGCCGGACGTGCGGGTGGACCTGCTCGGTGCGCACGTGCACTGGGCGGTCCCGCTGCTCGTCGTGGGCGCGGTGCCGACCGCGTTCGCGTACGGCGTGAGCGCGGTGTCCGTGCGGCTCCTGGGGGAGCGGATCGCGTCCTTCCTGGCGCTCACCGAGGTGCTGTTCGCGGTGCTGCTGGCGTGGCTCCTGCTCGGCGAGCAGCCGCTGCCGGTGCAGGTGCTCGGCGCGCTCCTGGTGGTGGCGGGCGTCGCGCTCGTCCGCGCGGGCGCGGCCGAGGACGGCGAGGTGCCGCCGGCTCGGCGAACGCCCGTCGAACCCTGCGTGACGGCTCGGTGAACGCCCCGCTCGCGCGGCGGTCCGCACCGCGCGAGGCTGACAGGATCGACCGTCGGGCCGGACGGGCCTACGGCCCGGCGGGCCGACGGCGCGGAGGTGGAGCATCGACGGCACGCAGGTCCACGGCCAGGCAGGTCACCCGGACGGCGCGCCCGACGAGGGCCGCGCGGGGTTGCTCCGCGCGCACCTGGCGCCCCCGGCGCGCACCCTGGTCGACGTGCTCGCGGCCACGGTCGCGCGCTACCCGGACGCGCCCGCGCTCGACGACGGCTCCACGGTCCTGACCTACCGCGAGCTCGCGCGCGCGGTCGAGGTGGGCGCGCAGGGGCTCGCGGTCGCGGGGGTCGGGCCGGGGGACCGGGTCGGCGTGCGGATCCCCTCCGGCACCGTCGAGCTGTACGTCGCGATCCTCGCGGTGCTCGCGGCGGGCGCGGCCTACGTCCCGGTGGACGTCGACGACCCCGACGAGCGGGCCCGGACGGTGTTCCGCGAGGCGCGCGTCGCGCGCGTGCTGACGCAGGGCGACCTGGCGACGCGGCCGCCCGCTCGTCAGACCCAGGTCCGCCCGCCGGCGCTGGACGACGACGCGTGGATCATCTTCACGTCCGGCTCCACCGGCACGCCCAAGGGGGTCGCGGTGACCCACCGCTCGGCCGCCGCCTTCGTCGACGCCGAGGCGCGGCTGTTCCTGCAGCGCGAGCCGCTGGCGCCGGGCGACCGGGTGCTCGCGGGGCTGTCGGTGGCATTCGACGCGAGCTGCGAGGAGATGTGGCTCGCGTGGGCGCACGGCGCGTGCCTGGTGCCCGCGCCCCGCGCGCTCGTGCGCACCGGCATGGACCTGGGGCCCTGGCTGGTCGCGCAGCGGGTCACCGTGGTCTCGACCGTGCCCACGCTCGCCGGCCTGTGGCGGGCCGAGGAGCTCGCGGCCGTGCGGCTGCTCATCTTCGGTGGCGAGGCGTGCCCGCCCGAGCTGGCGGCGCGGCTCGTCGGCGCCGGCCGCGAGGTGTGGAACACCTACGGGCCCACCGAGGCGACCGTGGTCGCGTGCGCGGCGCTCATGACCGGCGAGGGGCCCGTACGGATCGGGCACGCGCTCGACGGCTGGGACCTCGCGGTGGTGGGCGCCGACGGCGTGCCGGTCGAGCCGGGCGGCACCGGCGAGCTGGTGATCGGCGGCGTCGGGCTGGCGCGCTACCTCGACGCCGCGAAGGACGCCGAGAAGTACGCGCCCGCGCCCGCGCTGGGCTGGGACCGCGCCTACCGGTCCGGCGACCTGGTGCGCGACGAGCCGGAGGGCCTGGTGTTCGTCGGGCGCGCCGACGACCAGGTCAAGATCGGCGGCCGGCGCATCGAGCTGGGCGAGGTCGACGCGGCGCTGGCGGCGCTGCCCGGGGTCGGTGGCGCGGCCGCTGCGGTCCGCCGCGCACCGTCCGGCAGCGCCCTGCTCGTCGGCTACCTGGCGCCCGTGGCCGGCGCGACGATCGACCTCGAGGACGCCCGCACGCGCCTGCGCGGCGAGCTGCCCGCGGCCCTGGTGCCGCTGCTCGCCGTCGTCGAGACGATCCCGACGCGCGGCTCCGGCAAGGTCGACCGCGACGCCCTGCCGTGGCCGCTCGAGCAGGCGGCGGCCTCCGACGAGCCCGTGGCCGGGCTGACGCCGACGCAGGAGTGGGTCGCGCGGCGCTGGACGTCCGTGCTGGGAGCCGCCGTGCAGGGGCCCGACGACGACTTCTTCGCGAGCGGCGGCGGGAGCCTGCTCGCCGCCCAGCTGGTCTCGGCGCTGCGCGAGCGGTACCCCACCGCCACCGTCGCCGACGTCTACGAGAACCCGCGGCTCGCCGACCTCGCCCGGCGGCTCGAGGAGCTCGAGCCGGTGGTCGGTGGCGACGAGGTCCCGGCCGCGCCCGTCCCGACGAGCACGCAGGCGCTGCAGTGGGTGCTCGCGGCGCCGCTCGCCGCGCTCGTCGGCCTGCGCTGGCTGACCTGGCTCCTGGCCGCGCTCGGCGTGGCCCGTGCCGTCGGCTGGGCGGGGTGGCTGCCGGAGGTCGCCGGGCTGTGGTGGTGGGTGGCGGCCGGGTGGCTCGCGCTGATCAGCCCGCTCGGCCGGATGGGCAGCACGGTGCTGGTGGCGCGCGTGCTGCTGCGCGGGGTGCGTCCGGGCCGGTACCGCCGGGGCGGCTCGGTGCACCTGCGGCTGTGGTTCGTCGAGAGCTGGGCGGCCGCGGCGGGCGCGGGAAACCTGTCCTGCGCGCCGTGGACCGCCGTGTACGCGCGGGCGCTGGGCGCCAAGGTCGGCCGTGACGTGGACCTGCACGCGTTCCCGCCGGTCACCGGCCTGCTGACGCTGGGCGACGGGTGCGCGGTCGAGCCGGAGGTCGACCTGTCCGGGCACTGGATCGACGGGGACGTGCTGCACCTCGGACGCGTGCGGATCGACAAGCGCGCGACCGTCGGCACGCGCAGCACGCTCGCGCCCGGGGTACGCGTGGGGCAGGGCGCGGAGATCGCCGCCGGGTCCGCCGTGCTTGGGTCGGTGCCGCCGGGCGAGCTGTGGACCGGGTCGCCCGCGACGTTCGAGGGGCCGGCGCGCGAGCACTGGCCGTCCGCGCGCGCCCCGCGCGGGCGTGCCTGGCCCGCGGTCTACGGCGCGACGGCGGGCGCGATCGCGGCGCTCCCGGTCCTCGCGGCGGCGTGCGGCCTGGCCGTCGTCGCCGCGTTCGCGCGGGACACCTCGTCGTGGGGCGAGGCCGCGGGGCGGCTGCTGCTCGCGAGCCCCCTCGGGGCGCTCGTCCTGCTCGTCGTGCTGGCCGCCGCGACGCTCGCCGGCGCGCGCCTGCTCGGCCTGGGCGTGCGCGAGGGGTACCACGCGGTGCGCAGCCGGACCGGCTGGCAGGTGTGGGCGACCCTGCGCCTCATGGACGACGCGCGCACGACCCTGTTCCCGCTCTACTCGAGCAGCCTCACGCCCGCCTGGCTACGTGCGCTCGGTGCGGACGTCGGGCGCGACGTCGAGGCCTCCACCGTGCTGCTGCTGCCGACCATGACGTCGGTCGGGGACGGTGCGTTCCTGGCCGACGACACGCTCGTCGGCTCCTACGAGCTGGGGCACGGCTGGCTGCGGATCGAGCCGGCGCGCATCGGCAAGCGCGCGTTCCTCGGCAACTCGGGGATGATCGCGCCGGGCCGGACGGTCCCGAAGCGCAGCCTCGTCGCGGTGCTGTCCGCGACGCCGGAGAAGGCGAAGGCTGGCTCGTCGTGGCTGGGCTCGCCCCCCGTGCGGCTGCGGCGTGCCAGCGCCGAGGTCGACCAGGGGCTGACGTTCGAGCCGCCCGCGCGGCTGCGCGTGGCACGCGCGCTCGTCGAGGTGTGCCGGTTCGCGTCGGTGTGCGCCACGTTCGCGCTCGGGACCGCCGTGCTCGTCGCGCTGGCGGGCGTGGTGGACCGGTTCGGGACGCTCGCGGCGGCGCTGCTGTCGGGGCTCGTCGTGCTCGCCGCGGCCGCGGTCGCGTGCGTGCTCGCCACCGCGGCGAAGTGGCTGCTCGTGGGCCGGCTGCGGGCGGGCGACCACCCGCTGTGGAGCTCGTTCATCTGGCGCAACGAGCTCGCCGACACGTTCGTGGAGTACGTCGCGGTGCCCTGGCTGGGGCCGGCCACCGCGGGCTCGCCCGCGCTCGTGCTGTGGCTGCGGACGCTCGGCGCGCGCATCGGCCGGGGCGTCTGGTGCGAGACCTACTGGCTGCCGGAGGCCGACCTGGTGCGGATCGGCGACGGCGCGAGCGTCAACCGGGGCTGCGTGCTGCAGACGCACCTGTTCCATGATCGGGTGATGAGCATGGACACGGTGACGGTCGGGACCGGTGCGGGGATCGGTCCGCACGGGGTGGTGCTGCCCGCGGCGGCGCTCGGTGACGGGTCCCGCGTGGGGCCGGCGTCGCTGGTGCTGCGCGGCGAGCACATCCCCGCGGGGACGCGGTGGACGGGCAACCCCGTCGCTCCGGTCGCGGGATGAGCACGGGGAGCACAGTGCGCACAGCGAGCACAGCGAGCACAGCGAGCACAGCGAGCACATCGAGCACGGTCAGCGCGGTCGACCCGTACCTGCCCGGCCGCGTCGACGGCGGGCTGGACGTCGCGCGGTACGAGCTCGAGCTCGACTACCGCGTCGCGGGCAACCGCCTGTCCGGCCGCGCCCGCGTCCACGCGCGCGCCACGCACGCGCTGGACCGGCTGTCGCTGGACCTGGTGCGGCTGCGGGTGGGCGAGGTGCTCGTCGACGGCCGCAGGCCCGCGCGCTGGACCCACCGCGACGGGCGCCTGGACGTCCGCCTGGCCCGGCCGGTGGCCGCGGGCGCCACGCTCGTCGTCGACGTCGCCTACGCCGGTCACCCGCAGCCGCGCCGCGGCCCGTGGGGCGAGGTGGGCTGGGAGGAGCTCGAGGACGGCGTGATCGTCGCCGGCCAGCCGGACGGCGCCCCGTCCTGGTTCCCCTGCCACGACCACCCCGGCGACAAGGCGAGCTTCTCGATCGCGATGACCACGGACCCGGGGTACGAGGTCGCGTGCAACGGGCGGCTGGTGGCGCGCACGGTGCGGTCCAGCCGGGTCCGGTGGCAGTTCGAGCACGACGAGCCGACCGCGCCGTACCTCGCGACGGTCCAGGTCGGCCGGTACACGCGATCCACGCTCGTCGGCGGTCCCGTGCCGCAGCACGTGGTGGCGCCGCCCGCGCTCGCCGCTCGCGTGGCGCACGACCTGGCTCGCCAGCCGCAGATGATGGACCTCTTCGTCGAGTGCTTCGGGCCCTACCCGTTCGACGAGTACACCGTCGTGGTCACCGCGGACGTGCTCGAGATCCCGCTCGAGGCGCACGGCATGAGCGTCTTCGGGTCCAACCACGTGGACGGCCGGCGGGGCGCCGAGCGCCTGGTGGCGCACGAGCTCGCGCACCAGTGGTTCGGCAACAGCGTGACCGTCCGGCGCTGGCAGGACATCTGGCTGCACGAGGGGTTCGCCTGCTACGCCGAGTGGCTGTGGTCGCAGGCCTCGGGCGGACCGACCGCCGACGAGCGGGCGCGCGCCGCCCACGCCCGCCTCGCCGCCGCGCCGCAGGACCTCCTGGTCGGCGACCCCGGGCGCGAGCGGATGTTCGACGACCGGGTGTACAAGCGCGGGGCGCTCACGCTGCACGCCCTGCGGCTGGCCGCGGGCGACGCGACGTTCTTCGGGCTGCTGCGGGCGTGGAGCGCGCGGCACCGGTTCGGCACCGTGGTGACGGCGGACCTGGTCGCCGAGGCCGAGGCGGCGGTGGGGCGGCCGCTCGGCGACCTGTTCGACGCGTGGCTGCACACCGCGGCGCTGCCGGCGCTGGGCGACCGGGCGCACTCCGCCTGACGACGTCGCCCGGCCGGTCCGGTCGTACCAGCCGGTGCGCCACCCGGACGCACCATCCGGACGCCCCACCCGGACGCGCCATCCGGGCGCGCCATCCGGACACGCCATCCGGGCGCACCACCGGCCGGCACGGCCCCGACCTCCCGTGCGGCGCGCACGGGGTTAGGGTCGAGCGACGAGCAGGACGACGAGCGGTGCGCGAGCACAGGGACGAGGGACGCTGCGTGGCGGGGACGACGGATGGTGTGGGGTCGGGAGTGACCGCGGCCGGTCTGACGGTCGGGTACGCGGCGATGCTCGAGCAGTTCCACCCGACGGAGGCGGTCGAGCTCTCGGCGTACGCCGAGCAGCACGGCTTCTCCGGGGTGATGGCCGCCGACCACTTCCAGCCCTGGGTGCCCGCGCAGGGCCAGGCGAGCTTCGTCTGGAACGTGCTGACCGCGGTCGGCGAGCGGACGACGGGCGACATGGGGCCGGGCGTCACCGCGCCGACGTTCCGCTGGCACCCCGCGATGGTCGCCCAGGCGAGCGCGACCCTGGCCGCCATGTACCCGGGGCGGCACTGGCTCGGGCTCGGCTCGGGCGAGGCGCTCAACGAGCACATCACCGGCCAGTACTGGCCGGAGGCGCCCGAGCGCATCAACCGGATGTTCGAGGCCATCGACATCATCAAGAAGCTCTTCCACGGCTCGCTCGCCGGCAAGGACGTCAAGCACCGCGGCGACTTCTACACGATGGAGTCGACCCGGCTGTGGACCATGCCGGAGGAGGCGCCGCCGATCCTCGTCGCGACCGCCGGACCCATCACGGCCAAGCGCGCCGGGCGCCACGCCGACGGCCTCATCACCGTGGGGGCCCCGCTCGAGAAGATCGAAGGGCTGTTCGGCCGGTTCCACGAGGGCGTGCGCGAGTCCGGGCGGGACCCCGAGTCGCTGCCCAAGGTGCTGCAGGTGCACATGTCCTGGGCCGCCACCGACGAGGAGGCGCTCGCGAACGCGATGCACGAGTGGCCCAACGGCGGCATGAAGTTCCCGAAGGCGGACATCCGCTCGCCGTTCGAGTTCGAGCAGATGGCCAAGCTGGTCCGGCCGGAGGACTTCGAGGGGCGCATGGTCATCTCCAGCGACCCGGACAAGCACCGCGCCGAGATCCAGAAGTACGTCGACCTCGGGTTCGACCGCATCTACCTGCACAACGTGGGGCGCAACCAGCGCGAGTGGATCGAGACCTTCGGCGAGCACGTGCTGCCGAAGCTCGTCCGGTGACCGAGCTGCGGGTCTGGGCGCCGGACGGGCTGCGGGAGGTCGTCCCGGGCGACGACCTGGTCGCGCTGCTCGTCGGGCTCCTGGCCGACGACGCGCGGGCGCACCCGGACCGCGCGCTCGCGGACGGCGACCTGCTCGTCCTGACGTCGAAGGTCGTGTCCAAGGCGGAGGGTCGCGTGGTCGCGGCCGACGACCGCGAGCAGGCGATCACCGACGAGACGGTGCGGGTGGTCGCCACGCGCGAGCACCCCGGCGGGGTGACCCGCATCGTCGAGAACCGGCTCGGCCTGGTCATGGCCGCGGCCGGGGTGGACGCGAGCAACACCCCGCAGGGCACCGTCCTGCTGCTGCCCGTCGACCCCGACGCCAGTGCCCGCGCGCTGCGGGCGGGCGTCGCCGCGGCGTTCGGCGTGCGCGTCGGTGTGCTGGTCACGGACACCGCCGGGCGGCCGTGGCGGGACGGCGTCACCGACATCGCCATCGGCGCCGCCGGTGTGCGCGTGCTCGACGACCTGCGCGGCGAGACCGACTCGCACGGCCGACCGCTGACCATGACCGTGACGGCGGTGGCCGACGAGGTCGCCGCGGCTGCCGAGCTGGTCAAGGGCAAGGCGGCGGGCCGCCCGCTCGCGGTGGTGCGTGGCCTGGCCGACCACGTCCTCGACGAGGACGGGCCGGGCGCGCGCGTGCTGGTCCGGCTCGGGGAGCAGGACATGTTCCGGCAGGGCAGCGCCGAGGCGTACGCGCAGGGCTGGAAGGACGCGCTCGGCGAGCAGGGCGGCGACGAGCCGACGGGCTAGGTGCGCGCTCGTCACGCGTCCGCGGGCTCGATGACGACCGCGGTCCCGTAGACGCAGACCTCGCGGAACTCGCCGACCTCGCCCACGTCGTGCCGCATCCCGACGACCGCGTTCGCACCCCGCTGCACCGCCTCGTGGACCATGCGGGCGATCGCCTCGCGCCGGGTGGCGTAGAGGACCTGGGTGAGGTCGGGCAGCTCGTCGCGCGCGGACGCGCCGAACGAGCCGGCGAAGGTGATGCCCGCACGGACGTTGACGCTCGTGACGCCCAGCACCTCGCCGAGGGTCGTGCGGATGCGGTGGCCTGCGACGGTCTCGGTGGTCACGACGATCATGCGTCGAGCCTGTCATCGCGGCGCGCGACCTGCGGCGACGCCGCGCCGTAGGCGACGATGGCCGGGTGACCCGGGTGCAGAGGTGGGCGATGGCCGGCGCGGTGGTGCTGGTGTGCGTGGCGGTGACCTTCGCCGCGGTGGTGCTGGCGCGGGACGCGGGTGGGCCGTCGCCGGCCGCGTCGGGCGGCACCACGAGCGGCGCGCCGAGCCCGGTCGCGACGCCGAGCCCGGACCCGACGCCCACCCCCACGTCGGACCCGACCGATCCCGACGACGGCTGGACCCTCGAGCAGAAGGTCGGCCAGCTGTTCATGGTCGGCGTCGACGTCACCGACCCGGCCGACGTCAGCCGGTCGTCGATCGTCGACGAGCACGTCGGGAACGTCTTCCTGCACGGGCGCACGCAGGCGGGTGCCGACGCGGTCGCGGCGCTCGTCGCGCGCTACACCGCGCTCGTCGGGCCGGAGACGACCAACGACGTCCCCCTGCTGGTCGCGACCGACCAGGAGGGCGGCACCGTGCAGGTGCTGCGCGGCCCAGGGTTCGCCGACATCCCGGCGGCCACCGAGCAGGCCACCTGGGACCCCGCGGAACTGCGTGAGCAGGCGGGCGCGTGGGGCCGGCAGCTCGCGGGCGTCGGGGTCGACCTCGACCTGGCGCCGGTGATGGACCTGGTGCCGCCCGGCACCGAGCAGGACAACCCGCCCGTCGGTGCGCTCGGCCGCAACTACGGCACGACCGCGGCGTCGGTCACGGCGCACGCGAACGCGTTCGCCGTCGGCCTGCGGGACGCGGGCGTCGCGTCGTCGATCAAGCACTTCCCGGGCCTCGGCCACGTCACCGCGAACACCGACACCACTGCCGGGGTCACCGACGACGTCACGACGAGCGACGGGCCCGAGGTGCAGGTCTTCGCCGCGGGGATCGCCGCGGGCGCCGAGTCGGTCATGGTCTCGACGGCGGTCTACAGCCTGATCGACCCCGGCGCCCCGGCGGCGTTCTCGAGCGCGGTGGTCGGCGGCCTCCTGCGCGGCCGGCTCGGGTTCGACGGCCTGGTCATCACCGACGACCTCTCGGGCGCCGAGCAGGTCGCGGCGTGGTCCCCGGCGGACCGGGCGATCGCCGCGATCGCCGCCGGCGTCGACGTCGTGCTGGTCTCGAAGGTGCCGGACGTCGCACCGGAGATGGTGCGGGCCGTCGTCCATCAGGCCCAGGTGGACCCGGACTTCGCCGCCCAGGTCGACGCCGCGTTCCAGCGCGTGCTCGCGGCCAAGGCGGCGCTGTAGCGAGCCGTCAGGCGTCGACGTGCTCGAACGACGCGGCGTCGAAGAACGCCACGGGCGCGCCCGTGGCCTCGCAGTACCCGACGAGGCTGCCGACCTTGCCGCCCTCGTCGTCGCTGGTCAGCGGGACCGACGCGGAGTCGACGACGCCGTTGGCCGTGAACGCGTCCCCGTGCGCGCCGGCGACGGCGAGCACGAACCCGTTGCTCAGCTCGACCTCGTACCGGTCCAGGTCGTCGCCGTCCTGCTCGACGCGCGTGCCCTCCGGCCACAGCGGCACGTGCTCGGTCCCGTCGATCTCGACGTTCACGCAGCCGTTGTCGCGCAGCACCAGGCGCGCGGCGACCACCGCGCTCTCGGCGGTGAAGTGCGCGGTCGCGTCCTCGCGCAGGTCGGTCACCTCGACGTGCCCGTAGCCGGCCGTGTCGTCCTCGGAGGCCCCGCACGACGAGACGAGCAGCGCCGCCCCCAGCGCGGCGAGCACGAGTTCCGGGCGCACGTCAGCCCGCCTTCGCGGCGGCCTTGGCGGCTTTCTTGGTCTCGCGCACCTGACCCAGCGACACCGCGTCGGTGACGTCCGCGATGGACCGCCGCGAGCCCTCCTCGCCGTACGCGCCGGCGGCCTCGCGCCAGCCGGCGGGCTGCACGCCGCGCTGCTTGCCCAGCAGCGCCAGGAAGATCCTCGCCTTCTGCTCGCCGAAGCCCGGCAGCGCGCGCAGCCGCGTGAGGACGGTCGCCGCGTCGGGGTCGCCCTCGGTCCACATCCGCGTCACGTCCCCGTCGTACTCGTCGACCACCGCGCGGGCGACCGCCTGGATGCGCGTCGCCATCGAGCCGGGGTACCGGTGCACGGCCGGGGGAGTCGCGCACAGCGCCGCGAACGACTCGGGGTCGGTGTCGGCCACGGCCGCGGGCGCCAGCGTCCCGAGGCGGTCCAGGATCTTGGCGGGGCCTGCGAACGCCGCCTCCATCGGGTACTGCTGGTCCAGCAGCATGCCGAGCAGGAGCGCGAACGGGTCGGAGTCGAGCAGCGCGTCCGCGGCGGCGTCGCCGGTCATCCAGAGCGTCATGCGTCCATCCTGCCTTGCGCTGTGGCGAGCCGGGAGGTCCGCGTCATGCCTCGTCGGGGGAGAGCGCGATGACCGGGTGGCCGGTGCGGGGGTGGGTGAGCACCTCGGCGTCGACGTCGTAGACCTCGCGCAGCAGCGCGGGCGTGAGCACGTCGGCGGGGGCGCCGGCGGCGACCAGGCGACCGTCGGACAGCACCAGCACGTGGCGGCAGAAGGCGGCCGCGAGGTTGAGGTCGTGCAGCGCGGCGATCGTGGTCACGCCGAGGCCGCGGACGAACGCCAGCAGGGAGAGCTGGGCGGACACGTCGAGGTGGTTCGTCGGCTCGTCGAGCAGCAGCAGCTCGGGCTCCTGGGCGAGCGCGCGGGCGACGTGCACGCGCTGCCGCTCGCCGCCGGACAGCGTCGCCCACGTGCGTTCGGCCAGGTGCTCGGCGCTCGCGGCGGACAGCGCGCGGTCGACGGCGCGCTCGTCGGGGTCCGAGCCCCACAGCGTCCGGTAGGGGATGCGGCCGAGCGCGACCGCCTCACGCACCGTCAGCGGGACGCTCGCGCTGGACTCCTGCTCGAGCAGCGCGACGCGGCGCGCTCGTCGTCGCCGGTCGAGCGTGTGCACGGGCACCTGCCGAGGCGCGGGCACGGGGCCTGACGACCCGCCCGGGTGCTCGTCGTCCGGGACGAGCACCGCTCCCGCACCTGGCGGGAGCAGCCCGGCGACCAGCCGGAGCAGGGTCGTCTTGCCCGCGCCGTTGGGTCCGAGCAGCCCGGTCAGCGCGCCGGGCGGGGGAGTGGCGTCGACCCCGTCGACCACCCAGCGGCCGCCCAGGCGCGCCCCGACGCCCTCGATCCTCAGCTCCACGACGTCCCCCGTCCGCGCCGCAGCACCACCGCGAACACCGGCACCCCGACGAGTGCGGTCACGATGCCGACCGGGATCTCACGCGGGGCGAACACGGTGCGCGCCAGGGTGTCCGCCCACACCAGGAACACGGCGCCTGTGAGCGCCGCGACCGGCAGGAGGCGCCGGTGCGCCGGGCCGGTGAGCGGCGACACGCCGTGCGGCAGCACCAGCCCGACGAACCCGATCGCACCGCTCACGGCCACCAGCCCGCCGGTGAGCAGCGCGACGAGCGTCATGAGCGTCCAGCGCGTGCGGTCCACGTCGATGCCGAGCGCGGCGGCGGCGGTGTCGCCGAAGGTGAACGCGTCGAGCCGCGTCGCGGCGCCCAGCAGGACGCTGCCGACGACGAGCGCGGCGCCGCCCGCGATCGCGACCGACGTCCATGTCGCGCCCGCGAGCGAGCCCATGAGCCAGGACAGGATCTCGCGGTAGGAGTCGCCCGTCGCGGTCCAGAACACCACGAAGGAGGTGGCGGCGGCGGCGAGCTGGGAGACGGCGAGCCCCGCGAGCACGGCGCGCGTGGGGGTGACCGAGCCGCCGGTGCGGGCGAGCGCGAGGGTCGCGACGAGCGCGGCGAGCGCCCCGACGAACGCCGCGACGGGGAGCAGCACCGCGACGCCGAGCACCAGGACCGCGACCGCGCCCAGCGACGCCCCGGAGGACAGCCCGAGGAGGTACGGGTCCGCGAGCGGGTTGCGCGTGAGCGACTGCATGACGGCCCCGGCCACCGCGAGGCCGCCCCCGACGGCGGCTGCCGTCAGCACGCGGGGGAGGCGGAGCTCCCAGACGATCGCGTCGTGCAGCGGCGGGACGTCGCCGCCCACCCCGAGGTGGCTGCCGATCACCCGCGCGACCTCGCCGACGCCCAGCCCGGCGGGTCCCACGGTGACGGCCACGAGCAGGCTCGCGACGAGCAGCGCACCGCCCACCCCCAGCAGCAGCGTGAGCGGCGGGCGCCGCACCGGGACGGCTGCGGGGGTCGGCACGGTCAGGAGCCCAGCGCGGCGACCTGGTCGACGAGCGTGGCCACGGTGTCGGCGTTGCGCACGCCTGCCTCCGTGGCCGCGAACGGCACGACGACGTAGCGCTCGTCCTGCACCGCGCGCAGCGCGGCGGTGGCGGGGTTGGCGGCGAGCGCGGCCTTCTTGTCGTCGGCGGAGTTCCACACCGAGTCCACCAGCACGAGGACGTCGGGGTCGGCCGCGACGACCTCCTCCCAGCCCACCGAGGTCCACGTGTCCCGCACGTCGGCGAAGACGTTGGTCAGTCCGGCCGCCTCGAGCATCATCTCGGGCGCCCCGATCCCCGCCCCCACGTACGGCGTGTCGGTGCCCGACGACCACCAGACGACGGTCTGCCCGTCCGCAGGCTCGACGGCGGCGAGCGTGGACTGCTGCTCGGCGACGACCGTCTCCGCCGCGGCCGGCTCGCCGAGCACCGCCCCGGCCTCGCGGATCTCGTCGTACACGTCGTCGAACGTCAGCGGGTCCGGCTGGTAGCCGGGCTCCTTGCACGCCGAGGGCGAGACGTAGGTCGCGATCCCGTAGCCCGCCAGCGTGTCCCGCTCGCCCGCGCCGTCGGCCGAGAACGTCGACTCCCAGCCGCCGTAGACCAGGTCCGGCTCGAGCGCGAGCGTCGCCTCCTGGCCCGGCACCTTGTCCGAGACGACGGGGACGTCGGCGAGGGCTGCGGCCAGGTCCTCCGGCGGGGGCCCGTCGCTGAACGCGGTCCCGACGAGGCGGTCGGCCGCCCCGAGCGCGGCCACCATCTCCGCCGTCGAGGACTTGACCGCGAGGATGCGCTGCGGGGCGGAGTCGAACGTCACCTCGGTGCCGCAGTTGTCGACCGTGACGGGGTAGTCGGCGGCGGCAACGGACGCGATGGCGGTCGGCCCGGCGGCGGCCGGCGTGGTGTCGGCGTCGGGCGTGTCATCGCCGCACGCGCTGAGCGTCAGCACGGCGCCGACCGCCAGGACGGTCGCGGCGGGCACCAGCCGGCGCTGGCGGCGCCGTCGGAGCGGGTGGAGCGGGTGGCGCACGGGCGTGGGCATCGGTCCTCCGGTGGGCGACGCGCCGCGCACGCCGTCGGGCGCGGGAAGGTGGAGAGGGACGGGTGCCGGCGCACGTCGCGCCGCGGAGGACCGTCCCAGTCGAGGCCGGTGCGACCTGGTCGAACGTCCGACCGAGGTTCCGCCGCCACCCTAAGGACGCCGCCGCCCCACAGCAAACCAACCCCCCCGCCCCCCGCCCCCGCCGACCCCCGCCCGACCCCGCCCCCGCCCCACCCCGCCACCCCGCCCGACCCCGCCACCTGCCGCCGAGAACGCCTTCCCTCAGGGTCTGGCCGTTGAGAGCCGGAGGGAAGGCGTTCTCGGCGGGGTGGTTGTGGGGTCGGGTCGGGTCGGGCCGGGGTCCGCGCCGGGTTGGGGGTCGGGGGGTCTGGGTGGGGGTCGGGGGTCTGGGTGGGGGTGGGGTGGGGTCGGTGTCGTAGCGTGCTCGTGCGGGCTGGACGCCCGCGGGACACAGTCGAGGAGCAGGCATGAGCAGCACCGTCCACGGCCGCCACCGGCGCGCCGTCGTCACCGGCGCGTCGTCCGGGATCGGCGCGGCCACGGTCCGCCTGCTGCGCGCGGAGGGCTGGGACGTGCTGGCCACGGCGCGGCGGGCCGACCGGCTGGCCGCGCTCGCGCAGGAGACGGGCGCCGAGACGTTCGTGGCCGACGTGACGTCCGACGAGGACGTCGCGGCGCTCGTCGCGCACGTGCGGTCCACGGGCGGGCTGGACGCGGTGGTCAACAACGCGGGCGGTGCGCTGGGCCAGGACACCGTCGAGGACGGCGACCTGGACCAGTGGCGGGCGATGTTCGAGCTCAACGTCCTCGGCACGCTCCGGGTCACGCAGGGTCTGCTGCCGCTGCTGCGCGAGCGCGGCCAGGGCGACGTCGTCGTCGTGACGTCCACCGCGGCCCACGGGGCCTACCCGGGGGGCGCGGGCTACACCGGCGCCAAGCACGCCGAGCGCATGCTCGCCACGACGCTGCGCTGGGAGATCGTCGGCGAGCCGATCCGCGTCATCGAGGTCGCGCCCGGCGCGGTCGCGACGGAGGAGTTCTCGCTCGTGCGCTTCGACGGGGACGCCGAGCGGGCCGCCAAGGTCTACGAGGGGTACCAGCCGCTCGTTGCCGAGGACGTCGCCGAGGCCATCGCGTGGACGCTCGCGCGGCCCGCGCACGTCAACGTGGACCTGCTCGTCGTGCGTCCGCGCGCGCAGGCGAACAACACGACGATCGCGCGCACGGGCGTCTGAGCCTGCCCGACGAGCCTGCCCGACGAGCGCTGTCGGCGGACGGTCGTAGGGTGATCGGGTGCCCTCAGATCCACCCCGCACACCGCGACTCTCGCCCACCCCCGCTCCCCAGCCCTCCGGCTCGTCGCCCCGCACGGCCCCCCAGCGCACGGCGTCCACCACCAGCGTCCTGCTCCGCCTGGTCGCCTGGGGCCGCCCCGCCCTGCCCCGCATCGTCCTCGGCGGGCTGACGGCGCTCGGCGCGAGCCTGCTCGCCCTCGCCGTCCCGCAGGTGCTCCGCGCGGTCGTCAACGGCCCCCTGCTGACCAGCGGGTCCCGGACGGGGGTCGTCGAGGCGGCGGGGCTGGTGCTGCTGCTGGGCGCGCTCGAGGCGTTCCTCGTCTGGTGCCGCCGGGCGCTGATCCTCACGCCCGGGACCAACGTCGAGCTGGCCATGCGGCGGGACCTGTTCCGTCGCCTGCTGGACCTGCCCGTCGAGTTCCACGACCGCTGGTCGGGCGGGCAGCTGCTGTCCCGCTCGATGAGCGACCTGTCCACGGTGCGGCGGTGGATGGTGTTCGGCCTCGTGATGCTCTGCGTGAGCGCGACGACCGTGGTCGTCGGGGTCGGCCTCATGATCGCGACCGCGCCGGTGCTCGGGCTCGTCTACCTCGCGGGCGCGGTGCCGATGGTCTGGCTGGGCTTCCGGTTCCGGCGCGACTACCGGGTGGTCGCCCGGCGCGCGCGGGACCAGGCGGGTGACCTGGCGACGACCGTCGAGGAGTCCGTGCACGGCATCCGGGTGCTCAAGGCCTTCGGCCGCGGCGAGGACGCCCTCGGCGACTTCGTGCGGCAGGCGGACGCGCTCCGGGCGACCGAGGTCGCCAAGGCCCGCACGCAGTCGCGCGTGACCTTCGCGCTCGGGGCGATCCCCGAGGCCGTCCTGGCCGTCTCGCTCGCGATCGGCGTCGTGCTGGCCGCGCGCGGTGACGTGTCCGTCGGCGCGCTGGTCGCCTTCTTCGCGACGGCCGCGATCGTCAACGCGCCCGTCGAGCGGCTCGGTCAGCTGCTCGCGATGACCCTCGACGCGCGCGCCGCCACGGAGCGGTTCGTCCAGGTCATCGACACCGTCCCCGCCGTCCAGGACCCGGACGAGCCCGCGCGCCTGTCTGCGCCGCCCGGCGGCGGGTCGCTCGTCGAGCTGGCCGACGTGCGGTTCGCGCACCCCGGACGGGGCCGCGACGCGGGCACCGAGATCCTGACGGGGATCGACCTGCGGCTCGAGCCGGGCACGACGACCGCGCTGGTCGGGCTCACGGGCAGCGGCAAGACGACGCTCCTGCAGCTCGTGCCCCGGCTCTACGACGTGACGGCCGGTGCCGTCCGGGTCGACGGGGTGGACGTCCGCGACCTCACCCGGGCAGAGCTCCGGGCCGCGGTCTCCGTGGCGTTCGAGGACCCGATCCTGTTCTCGGCGTCGGTGCGCGAGAACGTGCTGATGGGCGCCCCGGACGACCTGCCGCCCGAGCAGGCGGAGGCGCTCCTGCAGCGCTCGCTCGACGTGGCGCGGGCGGGGTTCGCCCGTGACCTGCCCGACGGGCTGGACACCGTGATCGGGGAGGAGGGGCTGAGCCTGTCCGGCGGCCAGCGGCAGCGGGTCGCCCTCGCGCGAGCCATCGCCGTGCGCCCCCGCGTCCTGCTGCTCGACGACCCGCTGTCCGCGCTCGACGTCACGACGGAGGCCGAGGTCACGCGCCGGCTGCGGGAGGAGCTCGCGGGGACCACGACGCTCGTCGTCGCGCACCGGCCCTCGACCGTCGCGCTCGCGGACCGCGTCGCGGTGCTCGAGGACGGGCGCATCACCGCCGTCGGCGCGCACGCCGACCTGCTGGCCACGCACGCGCACTACCGGTACGTCCTGACGGCCCTCGAGCTCGAGGACACCGAGCGGGCGGCGCTCGAGGCCGAGCGCCGCGACCGGGCGGCGGAGCGCCGCGAGGACGAGGAGTCCGAGGTCGTGGAGGTCGCGGACGAGACGGCCGACGAGAAGCTGGAGGTGCGGCGATGAGCGCGGGCACGGGCGCGGACCGCGCGGCGGCGCCGCGCGGGACGGTCACCGACGACGAGCGCGAGGACCCCCGCGCGGTGCGGCGCCGGTCGCTGCGGCTGCTCGGGTCGCTGATCCGTCCGGTCGCCGGGCCGGCGTGGTGGACGGTCGCGCTCGTCGTGCTCGCGCAGCTCGCCGCGGTGGCGGGCCCCGCGCTCGTCGCGTTCGGCATCGACTCGGCGCTGCCCGCGCTCGCCGACGACGACGACGCCGCGCCGCTGGTGCTGGCGGCGGGCACGTACCTGGTGCTCGCGCTCGGCGGCGGTCTGCTCTCGGCGCAGGTGGTGCGCGCGTCGGCGCGGGTGAGCCAGGCGATCCTGCTCGACCTGCGGGGCCGGCTGTTCCGGCACACGCAGCGGCTCAGCCTCGAGTTCCACGAGCGGTACACCTCGGGCCGGATCATCTCGCGGCAGACCTCGGACACCGACGCGCTGCGCGAGCTGCTCGACGGCGGCGTGACGACCCTGGCGTCGAGCGGGCTCGCGATGGTCTTCACGGCCGCGTCGCTCGTGTGGCTCGACCCGCGCAGCGGGCTCGTGCTGCTGGTGGCGGTGGTGCCGGGCGTGCTGCTCACGCGGTGGTTCCAGATCCGGTCGCAGCGTCAGTACCGGCTCAACCGCACGGCCGCGGCGCGGGTGATCGTGCGCTTCGTGGAGACCATGACGGGCATCCGCGCGGTGCAGGCGTTCCGCCGGGAGGGCCGGGCCGACGCGGTGTACGGCGCGGAGGCGGAGGACTACCGGCGCACGACGGCCGAGGCGATCCGGGTCAACGGGGTGTTCGACACCGGGCTCACGCTCATCGGCAACGTCACCGTCGCGGCGGTGCTGCTGGTCGGTGGCCTGCGCGTGCTCGACGACGGGCTCGAGGTCGGCGTGCTCGTGGCGGCCGTGCTGTACGCGCGGCGGTTCTTCCAGCCGCTCGCGCAGATCGGCATGTTCTACAACTCGTTCCAGTCGGCGACCGCGGCGCTGGAGAAGCTGTCCGCGCTGCTCGCCGAGGAGCCCACCGTGCCGGACCCGGCCGAGCCCGTCGCGCTGCCGCGCGTGCGGGGCGACGTGCGGTTCGCGGACGTCGAGTTCGGCTACGGCGCGGGGCCCAGCGTCCTGCCGGCCATGGACCTGCACGTGCCGGCGGGACAGTCGCTCGCGCTGGTGGGGGAGACGGGCGCGGGCAAGTCCACGATCGCCAAGCTGCTCGCGCGCTTCTACGACGTGCGCACGGGTGCGGTCCTGCTCGACGGCGTGGACGTGCGCCGCATCGACCCGACCGATCTCCGCCGAGCCGTCGTGATGGTCACCCAGGAGGCCTACCTGTTCTCCGGCTCGATCGCCGCGAACATCGCGCTCGGCCGTCCGGACGCCTCCCGCGAGGAGATCGAGGCCGCGGCGCGCGCCGTCGGGGTGCACGAGCTCGTCGCCGCGATGCCGCAGGGCTACGACACGGACGTGGACAAGCGCGGCGGGCGGCTCTCCGCCGGCCAGCGGCAGCTCGTCTCGTTCGCGCGCGCGTTCCTCGCGGACCCGGCCGTGCTCATCCTCGACGAGGCGACGAGCTCGCTCGACGTGCCGGGCGAGGCGCTGGTCCAGCGCGGCCTGCGCACGCTCCTCGCCGGGCGGACCGCGGTGGTCATCGCCCACCGGCTCTCGACCGTGATGGGCTCCGATCGCGTGCTCGTCGTCGACGGCGGACGCGTGGTCGAGGACGGCAGCCCGGCCGAGCTCGCCGCCGGCGACGGGCGGTTCGCCGAGCTCTACGCGGACTGGCAGGCGACCCTGACCGCCTCCCACCCCACCTGACCCCCCTTCCTCGACCCCACCCGCGACCCCGTGATCTCTCCGGCTCTGAGCGGTCAGAGCCGGAGACATCGCGGGGTCGCGGACGGGGACGGAGTCGGGACGGGAACGGAGTCGGGGCGGGGGTGGGTGCCGGGGCGGTCAGGAGCGGGCGGCCGCCCAGGCGCGGAGGGCGTCGCGGACGAAGGTCGCGCCCGGAGCGCCGCCGTAGCCCGCCGCGAAGCGCGGGTCGGCGACGTACATGTCGGCGAGGCCCAGGACGTACGCGACCGGCGAGCCGATGCCGTGCCCGGGCGTCCCGGGGATCGCGGTCAGCCACGCGACGTGGCGCGCGGCCAGCGCCTGCGCCTCGTCGGACGCGGGGTCGGTGCCCGACTCCGCCGCGGCGCGCCAGTCCGCGGACAGCCGTGCCGCGCGCTTCTGCCACGCGGTGCGCTCGCCGTCGTCCATGCCGCGCCACCAGGCGTCGGACGTCGCGTACGCGTCCTGGCCCCAGCGCTCCTCGACCTCCTGCCGGTACTGGGTGTGGTCGAACCCGTCGAACATCTCCTCGGCCATGAGACCGGCTCCTTCCTCTCGTGCGGTTCCTCGTGCGCCTTCTCGTGCGCTCTCTCGTGCCGTGAGCGTGCGCTCGACCGACGCGACCAGACGCGCCAGCCGGTCCTGCTCGGCGCGCAACCACCGCAGGTGGCGGCGCAGCGCGGTCGCCTCGTCGTGCTCGCGGTCCAGGACCCGGCCGATCTCGGCCAGGCCGAGGCCCAGCTCGCGCAGCAGCAGGACGCGCTGCAGGCGGACGAGCGCGGTCTCGTCGTACCACCGGGTGCCTCCTGCGGAGACCCGGCTCGGCGGCACCAGCCCGACCGCGTCGTAGTGCCGCAGGGTCCGGCTCGTGGTGCCCGTCAGCCGGGCGACCTCCTGGATGGACGCGTCCACCGCTCCTCCTTCCGTGGCGACGCACGCCACGGTAGAGGTTGACGTCGCGTCAACCGCAAGCCGGCGCGCAGCCTGCGGAAGGGTCAGCGGTCGAGTCGCGCCAGCACCGTCCCGACGAGGTCGCCGGGCGACCCGACGAGCGCGGCGGCACCTGCGCCCTCGAGCTCCTCCCGGTCGCCGAAGCCCCACAGCACGCCGATGCAGTCGAGCCCGTGCTCGGCGGCGCCCGCGACATCGTGCTCCCGGTCACCGACCATCACCGCGCGGCTGCCGGCCGGGAGCGAGGCGAGCGCGCGGCCGATGATGCCGCCCTTGGACTCGCTCTCGTCGTCCGGTGCGCCGACGACGCCGTCCACGAGCGGAGCCAGCCCCAGGTGCTCGAGCACGGGAACGGCGAACCGGTACGGCTTGGCGGTCGCGACGACGAGGCGCACGCCCGCGGCACGGAGGTCGGCGAGCGCCTCGGGGATGCCGTCGAAGACGTGCGACATGAGGTTGCCGCGCTCGCCGAACGCGCGCTGGTACCCCGCGACGACGGCGTCGTGCAGGTCCGCCGGCACGCCCACCCGCCGCACGGAGTCGTGCACGGGCGGCCCGATGAACGTCCGCAGGACCGCGTCGTCCGGCGCGTCCAGGCCGGCCTCGACGAAGCCGTCGCGGAGCGCGGCGACCACCCCGTCCGCCGAGTCGATGAGGGTCCCGTCCAGGTCCAGCAGCGCCACGCTCGTCACCCGGCGGATCCTCTCATCCGCAGCGAGCCGGCCCGAAGTGCGGCTCAGGCGGCGCGCAGCAGGTCGAGCACGGTGCGCGCGAGGTCCGCCGGGTCCCGGACGACGGCGTCGGCGTCCGCGAGCTCGGCGGGCTCGGCGTAGCCCCACGCCACGCCGACGCACGGGATGCCGTTGGCGTGCGCGCCGGCCACGTCGAACACCCGGTCGCCGACCATGACCGCCGGTCGCCGGTCCGTCCCGGCGTCGGTCGCGCTCGCGAGCGCCGCGGCCACCACGTCGGCCTTGCTGGTCGAGGCCTCGTCGTCGGGTGCGGCGAACACCCCGTCAAGCAGCCCGTCGAGCCCGAGGTGCGCGCACACCGGCAGCGCGCGGACGCGCGGCTTGGAGGTGGCGACGAGCAGGGTGCAGCCGGCGGCACGCAACGTGGCGAGCGCGTCGCGCACCCCGGGGTAGACGCGCGTGTCCCGCAGCCCGCCGGCGTCGTAGTGCCTCCGGTAGGCCGCGAGCAGGTCGGCGACCAGCGGTTCCGGCACGCCGTGCGTGCGGAAGCTCGCGGTCAGGGGCGGGCCGACGAACGAGCGCAGCACCGCCGCGTCCGGGACGGGCAGGGCGAGGTCGCGGTACGCCGCAGCCAGGCTCGCCGTGATGCCCGGCGCCGACTCGCTGAGCGTCCCGTCGAGATCGAGCAGCACCACGGGGCGGCCGCGGGAGATCGGGAGGGTCACGCCAGGAGTGTGCCGCACGCCCGGGGTCGCCCGCGGCGTCGCTGGGCTACCCTGGGCGGACAGGCACCGATCCGGCCATCACCGGGGAGCCTCCGGAAGAACGGGTCCGACGAGCCCCGCACCAGCGGGCGTCGGCGGACCTCAGTAGAACCGGACGGGCAGGCCCGTCACAGCCGTCACGAGTGGTCGACGCGTCGCACCCTCGTCGGAGCCGCTCGCGGTCCGCCGGGGACGACGAGCCGGCAAGCGGGGTGGTACCGCGGTGGTCCCGGGCGGTCCGGGCGATCGTCCTCGCAGCCGCGCGACGCACGCACCTGCGTGCCGACCACAGGAGATGCTCCGGTGACCGATCGTCACTACCCGCTGCACCGCCCGGGCACGCCCGTGCCGCCCTCCCCGGACCTGCCCGCGCTCGAGCGCGAGGTGCTGGCCCACTGGGACGCCGACGGGACCTTCCAGGCCTCGATCGACCAGCGCGAGGCGGGCGAGCACGGCAGCAACGAGTACGTCTTCTACGACGGCCCGCCGTTCGCCAACGGCCTGCCGCACTACGGCCACCTGCTCACGGGCTACGCCAAGGACGTCATCCCGCGCTTCCAGACCATGAAGGGCCGCCGCGTCGAGCGGCGGTTCGGCTGGGACACCCACGGGCTCCCGGCCGAGCTCGAGGCGCAGCGGCTGCTCGGCATCTCCGACAAGGCGCAGATCGAGGAGATGGGCATCGCGGCGTTCAACGCGGCGTGCCGCGACTCGGTGCTCAAGTACACCCAGGAGTGGCGCGAGTACGTCACGCGCCAGGCGCGCTGGGTCGACTTCGAGAACGACTACAAGACCCTCGACGTCTCCTTCATGGAGTCGGTGATCTGGGGCTTCAAGCAGCTCTACGACAAGGGCCTGGCCTACGAGGGCTACCGCGTCCTGCCGTACTGCTGGGTGGACGAGACGCCCCTGTCCAACCACGAGCTGCGGATGGACGACGACGTCTACGCCAACCGCCAGGACCCGGCGCTGACGGTCGGGCTGCGGCTCGAGACCGGCGAGCTGGCGCTCGTCTGGACGACGACGCCCTGGACCCTGCCCAGCAACCTCGCGGTCGCGGTCGGTCCGGACATCGAGTACGTCACGGTCGAGCCGGCGCCGGACTCGCCCTTCGGGCAGGCCCACCCCGGCGAGCGGGTGCTGCTCGCCGCGCCGCGGCTGGCCGCGTACGCGCGTGAGCTCGGCGAGGCGACGGTCGTCGCGACGGTGCGTGGTGCCGAGCTCGCGGGCCGCCGCTACACCCCGCCGTTCGACTACCTCGTCGGGCACGAGAACGCCCACCAGGTCCTGCTCGCCGACTTCGTCACCACCGAGGACGGCTCGGGGCTGGTGCACCTGGCGCCCGCGTTCGGCGAGGACGACATGGCGGCGTGCGACGCCGCCGGCATCCCGGCCGTGGTCCCGGTCGACGAGCGGGGCCGGTTCACGTCGCTGGTCAGCGACTACGCGGGCGTGCAGGTCTTCGACGGCAACAAGCCGATCATCGCCGACCTCAAGGCGGGCACGGGCCCGCTGGCCCGCGTCGACGAGGCGCGGCGCGCGGTCGTCGTGCGGCACGAGACCTACGAGCACTCCTACCCGCACTGCTGGCGCTGCCGGAACCCGCTGATCTACAAGGCCGTCTCGTCGTGGTTCGTGCGCGTCACGGACTTCCGGGACCGGATGGTCGAGCTCAACCAGGAGATCACCTGGATCCCGGAGCACATCAAGGACGGGCAGTTCGGCAAGTGGCTCTCCGGCGCGCGCGACTGGTCGATCAGCCGCAACCGCTACTGGGGCACGCCGATCCCCGTGTGGGTGTCCGACGACCCCGCGTTCCCGCGCGTCGACGCGTACGGCTCGCTGGCGGAGCTCGAGCGCGACTTCGGCCGCGTCCCGACGAACGAGGCGGGCGAGCCGGACCTGCACCGCCCGTTCATCGACGAGCTCACCCGTCCGAACCCCGACGACCCGTCGGGGCGCTCGACCATGCGCCGCATCCCCGACGTGCTGGACGTCTGGTTCGACTCGGGCTCCATGCCGTTCGCGCAGGTGCACTACCCGTTCGAGAACGCGGACTGGTTCGAGCACCACTACCCGGGCGACTTCATCGTCGAGTACATCGGCCAGACGCGCGGCTGGTTCTACACGCTGCACGTGCTCGCCACCGCGATCTTCGACCGCCCGTCGTTCCGCAACGTCATGTGCCACGGCATCGTGCTCGGCGACGACGGCCGCAAGGCGAGCAAGTCCCTGCGCAACTTCCCGGACCCCGTCGAGATGTGGGACGTGTACGGCTCGGACGCCGTGCGCTGGTCGCTCATGTCGAGCCCGATCCTGCGCGGCGGCAACCTGATCGTCGCCGAGGAGGGCATCCGCGACGGCGTGCGCCAGGTGCTGCTGCCGCTGTGGAGCACGTACTACTTCTTCACGCTGTACGCGGGCGCCGCGAACGACGGCGCGGGCCTGGTCGCCTCGGCGGTCGACGAGGCGAGCGCGCCCGGCCTGGCCACGGCCGACCGGGACCTGCTCGCACGCACCCGCGGGCTCGTCGCCGACGTCACGCGGCTGCTCGACGAGTACGACGTGTCCGGCGCGTGCGAGGCCGTGCGCCAGCACCTGGACGTGCTGACCAACTGGTACGTGCGCACCCAGCGCCAGCGGTTCTGGGACGAGGACGCGGCGGCGTTCGACACGCTGTTCACCGTGCTCGAGACGATCACGCGCGTGATGGCGCCGCTCGCGCCGCTGGTCACCGAGGAGATCTGGCGCGGGCTCACGGGCGGGCGCAGCGTGCACCTGACCGACTGGCCGACGGCGGACTCCCTGGTCACCGCGCCGGGCCTGGGCGCGGCGAGCACGGTCGAGGGAGCCGAGCTGACGGGCGCCGAGTTCACGGACGCCGAGCTGGTCGCCGCCATGGACCGCGTGCGCGAGGTCGTCTCGACCGCGCACGCCCTGCGCAAGGCGAACGGGCTGCGCGTGCGCCAGCCGCTGCGGGAGCTGCGCGTGGCGCTGCCGTTCCCGGAGCTCGCCCGGCCGTTCACCGGCCTGGTGGCGTCGGAGGTGAACGTCAGGAGCGTCGTCGTGCACTCGGTGGACGACGCCGCGGCCTCCGAGTTCGGCGTCTGGACGCGGCTCGACGTCAACGCCCGAGCGGCGGGCCCGCGGCTCGGCAAGGCGGTGCAGACCGTGATCCGGGCCGCCAAGGCCGGCGACTGGGAGCAGACCGACGCGGGGGTGGTCGTGCGCACCCCCGACGGCGAGGTGCCGCTCCTCGAGACGGAGTACAAGCTCGTCGCGGCCGTGCGCGACGAGGAGGGCGACGAGGTCGCCGCGGCCGTGCTGCCCGAGCGCGGCTTCGTCGTGCTCGACATCGGCCTCGACGACGAGCTGCGCGCCGAGGGCTACGCCCGCGACGTCGTCCGCGCCGTGCAGGACGCCCGCAAGGCGGCCGGCCTCGACGTGACCGACCGCATCGCGCTCGCGCTGACGGTGCCGGCCGAGCACGTCGCCGCGGTCGAGGCGCACCGGGAGTTCGTCGCCGCCGAGACCCTGGCGCTCGAGCTGACCGTCACCGCGGGCGAGGCGCTCGAGGCCGAGGTGCGCAGGACGAGCGCCTGACGCTCGTCGTCCCGGTCCCGTACCCGGCGGGCACCCGGTCCCGGACCCGCGGGTCCGGGACCGGGCCGCGGGGTGGTCAGGTGATCGTCGACCCCGAGCGGACCAGCCGCTTGCCGAGGAAGAACAGGCTGTGCGTGCTCCCCGTCCAGAACGAGGCGCCGGTGTTGCGGGTGATCGTCGAGCCGCTGATCGTCAGCGTCCCGGTCCGGTCGTTGCTCACGTAGAAGACGCCGGGGCCGCCCTCGGGTGCGTGGTTGCGCTGCAGGGTCGAGGCGTCGACGGTCACGCCCTGACGGGTCCCGTCGAAGTACACCGCACCGCCGTTGCCGCCCTGCCCCGAGGACGCACCGGACCCGGTCGCGGTGTTCTCGGTGAGCGTGCTGCGGCGCAGCAGCAGCGGGGCCTGGAGCGAGGAGACCGCGCCCCCGTTGGCGCACCGGTTGCCGGTGAACGTCGAGTCGAGGACCCGGGCGGTCACGCGCTGCCCGACCAGGCGCACCGCGCCGCCGCCCGCGTCCGAGTCGCGCACGACGCACCGGTTGTCGCGGAACGTGACGCGCTGGACCGTGAGCCGGCCACCCCGCATCGCGATCGCGCCGCCGCCCCGCAGGTCCGCCAACCGCTTGCCCCCGCCCCAGGTCGGCGCCCTGGTGGCGTTGCCCTTCTGCATCGTCAGGTTCTTCACGACGACGTGCGGCGTGGTCTGGGTGTCGCAGTGCGCGTCGAGCCAGCCGAGCCGCTCCTCGCACGTGTTCGCATAGAGGATGCCGCGCGTGCCCCCGCCCGAGAGCGTCACCTTCCCGCCGCCGTCGAGCACCAGCTGCTCCACGACCGCCGCCCGCGGGTCCTCCCACGGGTGGTGGCAGGTGGTGGTGTTGCACACGACGAGCGTGCGGTCGAGGACGATCGTCACGCGTCGGGGGCCGCAGTCGAAGCGCACCGTGCCGCCGCGCCGGACCGCCGCCGCGAGGGCCGCCGGCGTGCACGACGCGGGGGTCCCGCGGCCGACCGTCGTCGTGGCCGCGGGTGAGGGCTGCGGGGCGGCCGTCGCAGGCGTGGCCGTGAGGACGACTACAGCCGCGACGACGAGGGCGAGGACGGAGGCGACGACCTGGGCGAGCACGGGGGCGACGCGAGGACGGGTGCGGCGGCGCATGGACGCACGGTAGCGGTGCGGGGCCGGCGCCGGTGCCGGCGCCGGCGCCGGCGCCGGGCACAATGGCCCCATGACCGGCACCGCGCACGTCCAGCCCCAGCCGTCCGCCCCGGGAGCCCGCGCATGAGCAGGCGCGAGGGCGGCCGCGAGCACCGCCGGGACGAGGCCGCCGCGGCCGCGCGTCGGGAGGCCGACGAGGTCTACCGGGAGATCCTGCGCCGCACGCCGGAGCACGAGATCGACCCGTCGTTCCGTCGCGTGCAGGAGGTGTGCGAGCTCCTGGGCGACCCGCAGCGCGCCTACCGCGTGGTGCACCTGACGGGCACCAACGGCAAGACGTCGACGAGCCGCATGGTCGAGCGGCTGGTCCGGGAGCACGGGCTGCGCACGGGACGGTTCACCAGCCCGCACCTCACGCGGGTCAACGAGCGCATCGCGATCGACGGCGAGCCCATCGACGACGAGACCTTCGTCGCGACGTACCGCGACGTCCTGCCCTACGTGGAGATGGTCGACGCGCGCTCGGCCGAGCGCGGCGAGCCCCGGCTGTCGTTCTTCGAGGTCTTCGTCGTGATGGCGTTCGCCGCCTTTGCGGACGCGCCCGTGGACGTCGCGGTGATCGAGGTCGGCATGGGCGGGCTGTGGGACGCCACCAACGTGGCCGACGGCGAGGTCGCGGTCATCACGCCCGTGGGCATGGACCACGAGCAGTGGCTCGGCGACACGCTCCTCGAGATCGCGGCGGTCAAGGCGGGCATCGTCAAGGACGGCGCGACGCTGGTCCTCGCGGAGCAGGACGAGGACGTCGACGGAGTGGTGCTCGAGATCGCGGCGGAGCGGGGCGCGCGCGTCGTGCGGGAGGGCGTCGACGTCGCGGTCGTGGAGCGCCAGGTGGCGGTGGGCGGTCAGCTCCTGACGCTGCGCGGGCTCGGCGGCGTCTACACGGACGTGTTCCTGCCCCTGCACGGCGAGTTCCAGGCGCACAACGCGCTCCTCGCGCTCGTCGCGACCGAGGCGCTGCTGACGGGCGGCGCCGCGCTCGACGGCGGCGTGGTCGAGGTCGCGTTCGGCGACGTGACGTCGCCCGGTCGCCTCGAGATCGTGCGCTCCAGCCCGACGGTCGTCGTGGACGGCGCGCACAACCCGGCGGGCGCGCAGGCGCTGGTCTCGTCGCTCGACGAGGCGTTCGCGTTCCAGCGCGTGGTCGGTGTGGTCGGCGTCATGGCGGACAAGGACCCCGAGGGCATCCTGTCCGTCCTCGAGCCCGAGCTGGCCGAGATCGTGGTGACGCAGGCGACCGCCGCGCGCGCGATGCCGGCCGACGAGCTCGGCGAGATCGCCGTGGACGTCTTCGGGGAGGATCGCGTGCACGTCGTCGAGCGGCTCGACGAGGCGGTGGCGCGGGCGGTCGAGCGCGCGGAGTCCGAGGTCGAGCGGGGGGCGGCGGTCCTGGTGACGGGGTCGATCCTGCTCGTGGCCGAGGCGCGGGTGCTCCTCGGCCGGGACTGAGTCGGGCCTGCCGCGCCGGGGTGCGCGGTCGGTACCGCCGCCGTGCACAAACGTGCACGGCGCGTGCACGAGTTCCACTTGCCGCGGAGCGGGGCGCGCGACGAAGGTGAGGACGTCCGGTTCAGCACGTGCGTCCGGGGCCCGACGAGGAGCCCCGGAGATGGGACGGCGAGGGTGAAGAAGCTCATCAACGATCCGGCGGACGTGGTCGCGGAGACCCTGGCGGGGTTCGCGGCAGCGCACGGCGACCTGGTCGCGGTGCACACGGCGCCGGACTACGTCACGCGGGCGGGCGGCGCGACGAGCGGCAAGGTCGGCCTGGTCAGCGGCGGCGGCAGCGGTCACGAGCCGCTGCACGCCGGGTTCGTGGGCGTCGGCATGCTCGACGCGGCGGTGCCCGGCGCGGTGTTCACGAGTCCCACGCCGGACCAGATCGCCCCCGCCTTTCAGGCCGCCGACGGCGGCGCGGGCGTCCTCGCGATCGTCAAGAACTACACGGGCGACGTGCTCAACTTCGAGACCGCCGCCGAGCTCGCCGAGGCGGAGGACGTCACGGTGCGCACGGTCGTCGTGAACGACGACGTCGCGGTCGAGGACTCGCTGTACACGGCGGGCCGTCGGGGCGTCGCGGGCACGGTCGCGGTGGAGAAGATCGCGGGCGCGGCGGCGGAGCGCGGCGACGACCTCGACGCGGTCGAGGCGGTCGCGAAGAAGGTCGTGGCGAACGTCCGCACGATGGGTGTCGCGCTGTCGGCCTGCACCGTCCCGCACGCGGGCAAGCCGTCGTTCGACCTGACGGACGACGAGATCGAGATCGGCATCGGCATCCACGGCGAGCCCGGACGCCACCGCATCCCGATGGCCACCGCGGACGAGATCACGCAGATGCTCCTGACGCCCGTGGTCGAGGACCTGCGGCTCCAGGCGGGCGAGCAGGTGCTGCTCCTCGTCAACGGCATGGGCGGAACGCCCGCGTCCGAGCTGTACATCGTCTACCGCAGGGCACGGCAGCTGCTGGAGGAGCGGGGCGTCGAGGTGACGCGCTCGCTCGTCGGGAACTACGTGACGTCGCTGGAGATGCAGGGCGCCTCCGTCACGGTGCTGCGGCTGGACGACGAGCTCACGGCGCTGTGGGACGCCCCGGTGCACACGACGGCGCTGCGCTGGTGACCGACCGCCCGCGGCGGTCCGGTGGTCGAGGGAGCAGGACGGTGCCGGACGCCGCCGGCGGGTGAGTCGGTGCGTGGGCAGGGGTCCGGGTGGGCAAGGATGGGGGCGACGAGAGGGAGGCGCGTGGATGACGCTGGACGTGGCATGGGCGGTCGGATGGGTACGCGCGAGCGCGGCGGCGGTGCTGGAGCACCGTGACGAGCTCGTCGAGCTGGACCGGCAGATCGGCGACGGCGACCACGGCGAGAACCTCAAGCGCGGCTTCACGGCGGTGGTGGCCAAGCTCGACGCCCTCGAGGAGCCCCCGGCGACCATCGGGGACGTGCTCAAGCTCGTCGCGACCACCCTGATGTCGACGGTCGGCGGTGCGGCGGGCCCGCTCTACGGGACCGCCTACCTGCGGGCCGCGAAGGCCGCCGCCGGCCCGACGCTGGACTCCGCGGGCGTCGTCGCGCTCCTCGAGGCCGGGCTGGACGGGATCGTCGCGCGCGGCAAGGCGACCACGGGGGAGAAGACGATGGTCGACGCGTGGTCGCCCGCGGCGGAGGCGGCCGCGAAGGCGGCGGCGGACGGCGCCGGGCCGCGCGAGGTCCTGCGCGCCGCCGCGGAGGCCGCCGCGCGCGGGGCCGGGTCCACCGCGCCGCTGGTGGCCACCAAGGGGCGGGCCAGCTACCTCGGTGAGCGGTCCGCCGGTCACCTGGACCCGGGCGCGCGCTCGTCGCAGCTCCTGCTGGAGGCCGCCGCCGCGGCCGCGGAACCGGCGCCGTGACCGCGGGCGGACGGGACCTCGCCGCGGTCGCGCTGGTGCTGGTCTCGCACTCGGGCGGACTCGCCGAGGGCGCGGCGGAGCTCGCGGGGCAGATGGCGCCCGGTGTCCTCATCGTGCCCGCCGGCGGGCTCGAGGGCGGGCTGCTGGGCACGGACTACGGGCGGATCGAGCAGGCGGTCGCGCGGGCGGCGGGCGAGGGTCGCTCCGTCGTCGTGCTGACGGACCTGGGATCGGCGGTGCTGACGACGGAGGCGGTGCTGGAGATGGCGGATCCCGACGTGGCGGAGCGGGTGGTCCTCGCGGACGCGCCGTTCGTCGAGGGAGCGGTGGCGGCGGCGGTGACGGCGCACGGCGGCGCCTCGCTCGCCGAGGTGCAGGCGTCGGCGGAGCACGCGGGGAGCCTGTTCGGCTCGCGCGCGCCGCAGGAGGCGGGGGAGGCGTCCGACGAGGGCGCGGCCGACGGGGTCGTGCGGGCCACACGGACGCTGCTCAACCCGCTCGGGCTGCACGCGCGCCCGGCAGCGGTGGTCGCGCGCATGCTCGCGGCCTTCGACGCCCAGGTCGCGGTGAACGGCGTGAATGCCGCGAGCGTCCTGGAGCTGATGAAGCTGGGGGCGACGCAGGGCGCCGAGCTGCGGATCGAGGCCTCGGGCGCGCAGGCGTCCGCCGCCGTGGACGCGCTCACCGCGGCGATCGACTCGGGGTTCGGCGAGATCTGAACCGGGTGACCGCCGTGTGACCGATGTCGCACGGTTTTACATGGACTGCAAAGTTGCACTCCGTGTAATGTCCTCGCGTGACCGAGTCCACCCCGCGCGCCCGCACGACGGCGACCGCGCCGACGTCTCCGGCGGCGCGTCCGCGACGGGGGCCCGAGCCCGACCTCGCGGCGCTCGCGGACGCCTACGAGGACGCGCCGCAGGTGGGCCTGCGCGAGCGCAAGAAGCGCGCGCGCCGCGAGGCGCTGATCGACGCGACCCACCGGCTGGTCGAGCGCGACGGGCTGGACGCCGTGACCGTCGACGCGATCTGCGCCGAGGCGGGCGTCTCGTCGCGGACGTTCTTCAACTACTTCGAGTCCAAGGACGACGCGGTGCTCGGCCACGCGCCGTGGCCGGTCTCGCCCGTGGCGTCGGCACGGTTCGTCGCGGGCGGCCCCACGGGCGACCTGGTGACCGACCTCGAGGCGCTGCTCGCGACGGTCATCGCGCAGCCGCCGCTCGGGCACGAGCGGTTCCGGCGGGCGCTCGAGCTCGCCGCCGCCGAGCCCCGGCTGCTCGCGCGGCACATCGCGTGGGTGGAGGCGCACCGCGGCGAGATGCTCGAGCTCGCGACCGCCCGGCTCGGCGCCGACCCCGTGGTCGACCCCGAGACGATCGCCGCGGTGTCGATGTTCCTGGTGCACGCGACGGGCATGCGCTGGGAGGCCGCGGGACCGGACACCGACTCCCGCGCGCACCTCGCCGCCGTCGTCACCGACCTGCGCACGCTCTTCGCCTGAGCGTCGCCCCCCTGAGCTCCCGGGCCGCTGCACGACCCGGGCCGTACCACCGAATGAGGTCCCCCATGGCCCTGGCCACCACCCCTGAGCAGACGAGCGACAAGCCGCTCGTCGTGCTGACACCGCGCACCGTCTGGCTGATCTTCGGCGCGCTCATGGCGAGCATGTTCCTGTCCTCGCTCGACCAGTCGATCGTCGGCACCGCGATGCCCACGATCGTCGGCGAGCTCGACGGCGTCGCCCACCAGGGCTGGGTCGTCACCGCCTACATCCTGGCGATCGCGATCGTCATGCCGCTGTACGGCAAGTTCGGCGACATCTGGGGCCGGCGCTGGCCGTTCCTGGTCGCGATCGGCCTGTTCACCGTCGCGTCGGCCGGTGCGGGCTTCGCGCAGTCGTTCGGCGAGCTCGTCGCGTGGCGCGGCGTGCAGGGCCTCGGTGGCGGTGGCCTGATGATCCTGTCGCAGGCGATCATCGCGGACATCGTCCCGGCGCGGGAGCGCGGCAAGTACATGGGCCCGATGGGCGCGCTGTTCGGCATCGCCGCGGTCGTCGGCCCGCTGCTCGGCGGTCTGTTCACGCAGCACGCCGACTGGCGCTGGTGCTTCTGGATCAACATCCCGATCGGCATCGCGGCGTTCGCGACCGCGTGGTTCACGCTCAAGCTGCCGTCGCACCGCTCGAACCGCCCGCTCGACGTCCTCGGCATCCTCTTCCTGGTGCTCGGCACCTCGGGCCTGGTCCTGACCAGCTCGTGGACGTCGTTCTCGGGCAACGCGGACTACGACTGGTCCGACCTCGGTCTCGTCGGGCTCGTGGTGGGCACCCTCGTCTCGATCGGCGCGTTCGTCCTCGTCGAGCTCAACGTGCAGGACCCGATCCTGCCGCTGCGCCTGTTCAAGAACGCCACCTTCACGATCGCGACGCTCATCGGGTTCATCCTGGGCGCGGGCATGTTCGCGGCCCTCGCGTTCCTGCCCACGTTCCTGCAGATGGCGACCGGCGCGAGCGTCACCGAGTCCGGGTTCCTGATGCTCCCGATGATGGTCGGCGTGATGATCACGGCGATCGGCTCGGGCATCGCGATCACCAAGACCGGCCGCTACAAGCTCTTCCCGGTCGCCGGTCTGCTGATCACCGCGGGCGGCCTGGCGTGGCTCACGCAGATCACCGGTGACATGTCGATGTGGCTCTTCGGCGCCATGATCTTCGTCCTGGGCGCCGGCATGGGCCTGGTGATGCAGACGATCGTGCTCGCGGTGCAGAACTCCGTCGACCCGCACGAGATCGGGACGGCGACGAGCTCGAACAACTTCTTCCGCGAGATCGGCGCGGCGGTCGGCACGGCGATCTTCTCGACGATCTTCACGACCGCGCTCGCCGCCAAGCTCACCGACGTCTTCGCGGACGCACCGGCCGGCTCGACCGGCGGAGCCACGGACATCACGCCGGAGATCGTCAAGAACCTGCCCGAGCCGTACCACAGCGGCGTCGTGGACGCGTTCGCCAGCACGCTGGCGCCCTCGTTCTGGTACTTCGTCCCGCTGGTGCTCGTCGGCCTGGTGCTGGCGCTGTTCCTCAAGGAGGTCAAGCTCTCCGACGTCGCCGGCATGGTGGCGCGCGGCGAGGCCGTGGCCGCCGACGGCTCGGGCGCGGCCCCGGTCGAGGGGCCGCTGGTGGTGGACGAGCTCACCGCGCACGTCGACAGCGACCAGCTCGACGTCGGTGGGCACGACGTCGGTGGGCACGACCGCGTCGACGAGCCCGCCGGTAACCTGGGCCGGTGACGTCCCCCGAGCAGGCCGTGCGCCGCAAGCGTCCCGCGAAGCCGCAGTTCACCCAGACGATCCTCGTCCTGGAGGCGCTGTGCGTGCTCTTCGCGACGCTCGTGGCGTACGGCCTGCGCGCGGCGGACCCCGCCGTGGTGTGGGGCGTCGGCGGCGGCCTCGCGCTGCTCATGGTGCTCGCGGCCGGCCTGGTCGGCCGGCCCGGCGGGTACGTCGTGGGCTGGGTGCTCCAGGGCTGGATGGTCGCCGCGGCGGTCCTGCTGCCGTCGGTGGCCCGGGACATCGGCATCGTCGTGGCGCTGGTCTTCGTGGCGCTGTGGGTCACGGCCCTGCGGCTCGGCGGCCGCATCGACCGGGAGCGCGCGGAGTTCGACGCCGCGAACCCCGGGGTCGTCGGCCCCTGAGCCGCTCCGCCGGTCCGACGAGAGGACCCGCTCGTCGGACCGGTGCCCGCAGGCACGCACCGCGGCACTAGGGTTCGGCACATGACCGACGTCCAGCGCACTCTCGTCCTCGTCAAGCCCGACGGCGTGGCCCGCGGCCTCGTCGGCGAGGTCCTGCGCCGCATCGAGGCCAAGGGCTACACCCTCGTCGCGCTCGACCTGCGCACCGCTGACGACGCGCTGCTGCGGGAGCACTACGCCGAGCACGCGGGCAAGCCCTTCCTGCAGCCGCTCGTCGACTTCATGAGCTCGGGCCCGACGGCCGCGGCGGTCGTCGAGGGGCACCGGGCGATCGAGGGCTTCCGCTCGCTGGCCGGTGCGACCGACCCGACGACCGCGGCCCCCGGCACCATCCGCGGTGACCTGGCCCGCGACTGGGGCAAGAAGGTCATCGAGAACATCGTCCACGGCTCGGACTCGCCCGAGTCGGCCGCGCGGGAGATCGGGCTCTGGTTCCCGGGTCTGTAGCACCCCGCGACCTACACTCGCCCCCGTGCACCTCAAGACGCTGACCCTGCGCGGGTTCAAGTCGTTCGCCTCGGCGACGACCTTGAGCTTCGAGCCGGGGGTCACCTGCGTCGTCGGACCCAACGGCTCGGGCAAGTCGAACGTGGTCGACGCGCTCGCGTGGGTCATGGGGGAGCAGGGCGCCAAGTCCCTGCGCGGCGGCAAGATGGAGGACGTCATCTTCGCCGGCACCGCGGGTCGGCCCCCGCTCGGCCGCGCCGAGGTGTCGCTGACGATCGACAACACCGACGGTGCGCTGCCGATCGAGTACACCGAGGTGACGATCTCCCGGACGCTGTTCCGCAACGGCGGCTCGGAGTACGCGATCAACGGCCAGGGCTGCCGCCTGCTCGACATCCAGGACCTGCTCTCGGACTCCGGCCTCGGCCGCGAGATGCACGTGATCGTGGGCCAGGGCCAGCTCGACGCGGTGCTGCGCGCGACCCCGGAGGAGCGGCGCGGCTTCATCGAGGAGGCCGCGGGCGTCCTCAAGCACCGCAAGCGCAAGGACAAGGCGCTGCGCAAGCTCGACGCGATGCAGGCGAACCTGACGCGGCTGAACGACCTCACCGCCGAGATCCGGCGCCAGCTCGGGCCGCTCGGCCGCCAGGCGGAGGTCGCGCGCAAGGCCGCCGTGGTCCAGTCCGACCTGCGCGACGCCCGCGCGCGCCTGCTGGCGGACGACCTGGCCCAGCTCAGCTCCCAGCTCGAGCAGGAGATCGCCGACGAGACCGCGCTCGTGGCCCAGCGCACGCAGGTGGAGCAGGAGCTCGGGGCCTCGCGTGCGCGCCTCGCGACGCTCGAGCGCGAGGCGGCCCAGGCGGCGCCCGCGCTCGCCGAGGTCAGCGAGATCTGGTACCGCCTGTCCTCGCTGCGCGAGCGGCTGCGGGGGACGGCCTCGCTGGCCGCGGACCGGGTGCGCCTCCTGGGCTCGTCGGCGCCCGAGCGATCCGACGGCCGCGACCCCGACGACCTGGCCGCCCAGGCCGAGCGCGTGCGGCAGGCCGAGGCGGAGCTCGCGGCAGAGGTCGACGTCGCGCGGGCGGGGCTCGAGGGTGCCGTGGCGGCGCGCCAGCGCGCGGAGACGGAGGCGGGCGACGCCGAGAAGGCGCTCGCGACCGCGCTCCGCGGCGCGGCCGACCGTCGCGAGGGCGTCGCGCGGCTGGCCGGTCAGGTCGCCGCCCGGCGCAGCCGGGTCGAGGCCACGCAGGCCGAGCTCGGCCGGCTGCGGGAGACGCTGGCCGCGGCGGAGCAGCGCGGTGCCGAGGCGAGCGCGCAGTTCACCGCGCTCGAGTCGCAGGTCGCCGGGGCCGAGGAGGGCGAGGAAGGACTGGACGCGGCGCACGAGGCCGCGGCCGACGCGCTCGAGCGCGCCACCCAGCAGCTCGCGGACCTGACCGAGCGGCTCTCCGCCGCCGAGCGTGAGCGCGCCGCTCTCGAGTCCCGGGCCGAGACGCTCGAGCTCAGCCTGACCCGCAAGGACGGGGCCGGCGCGCTGCTCGCCGCCGACGGGCTGCCCGGCACGATCGGCTCGGTCGCGGCGCTCCTGGACGTCGACGAGCGCGACGAGGAGGCGGTCGTCGCCGCCCTCGGCGCCCTCGCGGACGCGGTCGCCGTCGAGTCGGTCGAGGCGGCCGTGGACGCGATCCGCTGGCTCCGCACCGAGGACGCCGGCCGCACGTCGCTCCTGGTGGCGCACCCCACCGACGGCGCGGCGACGGACGCCCGTGCCGGCCGGCAGGCGGTGCTCGCGGGGGCCGAGGTGCCCGAGGGCGCCGTCCGCGCGGTCGACCTGGTCCGGGCGGGCGGTGACCTGCGGGCCGCCGTGGCGGACCTGCTCGGCGACGTCCTCGTCGTCGACGACCTCGCGACGGCCCGGGCGGTGCTGACGCGGCTCCCTGACGCCGTCGTCGCCACGCGCACCGGGGACGTGCTGTCGCGCCACCGGGCCTCGGGCGGTTCGGCGTCCGCACCCAGCGCGCTGCACCTGCAGTCGGCGCTCGACCAGGCCCGGCAGGGCGCCGCCGCGGCCGCGCAGGACGCCGAGCGGCTGCGGTTCGAGGTCGCGCGCGCGACGCAGGCCAAGCAGGACGCGCGATCGGCGTACGAGGAGACGCTCGAGCGGCTGAACGAGTCGGACGCGCAGCTCGCGGCGGTGGCCGAGCAGCTCGGCAACCTGGGCTCCGCGGCCCGCTCCGCGCGCGCCGAGGCGGAGCGCGTCGGTGCGTCGCTCGCCCAGGCGGCCCGGACGCTCGAGGACGACACGGCCCAGCTCGCCGAGCTCACGGAGCGGCTCGCGGCCGCCGAGGTCGAGCCGGTCGAGAGCGAGGCGCAGATCGCCGAGGGCAGCCGCCTGCGGGACGAGCTCGGCCAGGCGGCCACGGCGGCGCGGACGCGGGAGACCGAGGCCCGCCTCACGCTGCGGACGGTCGAGGAGCGCGCCCGGGCGCTCGCGGGCCGCGCCGAGTCCCTCGAGCGGGCCGCGCAGGCCGAGCGCGTGGCACGCGAGCGCGCCGCCGAGCGCGAGCGGGCCCGCGCGCGCCAGGCGGCGGTCGCCGAGGCCGTGCGGGACGGGGCGACGCGCGCGCTCGTCGTGCTCGACGTCTCGCTGCGGCGGGCGTCCGACGAGCGCGAGCGCGCCGAGGCGGAGCGCGCGCAGCGCGACGAGGCGCTCGCGGGGACCCGCGCGCAGGCGGAGCAGCAGGCCGGCGAGCTCGCGCGCCTGACCGACGTGGCGCACCGGGACGAGGTCGCCCGGACCCAGCAGCGGCTGCGCATCGAGCAGCTGGAGACGCGGGCGGTCGAGGAGCTCGGCCTGGACCCCGCCGTGCTGCTCGAGGAGTTCGGCCCGCACCAGGACGTCCCCGTGGTCGTCCCGCCGGGCACCGAGCCGGACCCGGAGGCGCCCACGCACGTGCCCTACGTGCGCGAGCAGCAGGAGAAGCGGCTGCGCTCGGCGGAGCGCGCGCTGTCCCTGCTCGGACGGGTGAACCCGCTCGCGCTCGAGGAGTTCGCGGCGTTGGAGGAGCGGCACCGGTTCCTGGTCGAGCAGCTCGCGGACCTCAAGAAGTCGCGCACCGACCTGCTCGAGATCGTGCAGGAGATCGACGAGCGCGTCGAGCAGGTCTTCGCCGAGGCGTACCGCGACACCGCGGCCGCGTTCGACGACGTGTTCCCGCGCCTGTTCCCGGGCGGCGAGGGCCGGCTCGTCCTCACCGACCCCTCGGACATGCTGACCACGGGCATCGACGTCGAGGCACGGCCCGCGGGCAAGAAGGTCAAGCGGCTGTCGCTGCTCTCGGGCGGCGAGCGCTCGCTGACCGCGGTCGCGATGCTCGTCGCGATCTTCAAGGCCCGGCCGAGCCCGTTCTACGTCATGGACGAGGTCGAGGCCGCGTTGGACGACGCCAACCTGGGCCGCCTCCTCGAGATCTTCCGCGAGCTCCAGGAGGACTCGCAGCTCATCGTCGTCACGCACCAGAAGCGCACCATGGAGATCGCCGACGCGCTCTACGGCGTGACCATGCGCGGTGACGGCGTGACGACCGTCGTGAGCCAGCGGATGCGCGACACGGCCTGACGGGCGTCATCCCCGGTCACGCGGCGATCCACGGCGATCCACGGCGATCCACGGCGATCCACGGCGCGGTGAAGATTGTGTGACGTTGTCGTCGTGATCGTGTCCCGCGGCTGCCGTGCGGGGTGCGGGCACCCACACTGGTCCCGTGGCCGTTGCTCTCGGGATCCTGCTCGCACTCGTCGTCGCCGGCGTGGTGCTCCTGCTCGCGAGCGCGTCCGAGAGCCGTCCGGAGGACGGTGCCCCCGAGTCGCCCTGGCAGGCGTTCCGCCGCGGGCTCTCGGCACGCAAGCGCCCGGAGCCGGACCAGGTCGCCGCCGCCACCGCCGCGCAGGCCCGCCCGGTCGACCTGTCGCTCGCCGACTTCCTGCGTCAGACGACGGAGGAGGGCGAGGGCTACCTCAACGTCGACGACCTCTCGGACAACCTGCAGCGCGCCCGCGACAAGGCTGCCCGCGCCATCCCGCTGCGCCGCCACGGCTGACGCCAAGCAGGAGGCGCGGCCGCGCGTCGTGCGCTCCTGACGCCGCCGGGCTCCGCCCGGTTCGCCGCGTGGGCTCTTCGCCCGTCAGACTGTGCAGGTGAACCCGGACGTCCTGACCACCCTGCTCGCCGCCGGGGTCCCGATCGCGCTCGTCGCGGTCGCGGCCACGCTCGTCGTCCGTCGCCGCGGCGACCGCGGGGGCCCGACGACCCCGCCCTCGACGGTCGACGAGGTGCCGACCCAGCCGTCGGCGGCTGACGCGGTCGACGCGACCGGCGTCCCCGTCCCACCCACCGCGGGAGTGCCCACGGGAACGGCGCCGACCCCCGGCGTGCCGGGCCAGGGCGCCCCGCCGTTCGAGGAGGAGCTGCTCGAGGAGGCGTCGCCCGCGGGCGCCGCACCGCCGCTGGACCTCGAGGTGCCCGCGCCCGCCGCCGGCCGGCTCGCGCGGCTGCGCGAGCGGCTCGCCCGCTCCGGCTCGCCGCTGGGCACCCGGCTGCTCGCGGTGCTCTCGCGCGACCACCTCACCGAGGACGACTGGGACGAGCTCGAGGAGACGCTGCTGCTCGCGGACGTCGGTGCGGGTCCGACCGGTGAGCTCATCGACGCGCTGCGCACGCGCGTGCGCGTCGAGGGCCTCAAGGACCCCGCACAGGTCCGGGCGGTCCTGCGCGAGCAGCTCCTCGCGCTCGTCGACCCGTCGCTGGACCGGTCGCTGCGCACCGCGCCGAGCGTGTCCGACGAGGGCGCGCGCACGCCCGCCGTCCTGCTCGTCGTCGGCGTGAACGGCACGGGCAAGACGACGACGATCGGCAAGCTCAGCCGCCTGCTCGTCGCCGAGGGGCGGTCCGTGGTGCTCGGTGCGGCGGACACGTTCCGCGCCGCGGCCGCGGACCAGCTCGAGACGTGGGGATCGCGCGTCGGCGTGCCGACCGTGCGCTCCGACCGCGAGGGCGCGGACCCCGCGTCGGTCGCGTTCGAGGCCGTGCGCACCGGCAAGCAGGCCGAGGTCGACGTCGTCGTCGTCGACACCGCCGGGCGGCTGCAGAACAAGGCCGGGCTGATGGACGAGCTCGGCAAGATCACGCGCGTCATCGGCAAGGAGGCCCCGCTGAGCGAGGTCCTCCTGGTGCTCGACGCGACCACGGGCCAGAACGGGCTCAACCAGGCCCGGGTGTTCGGGGAGGTCGCGGGGGTCACAGGCATCGTCCTGACCAAGCTGGACGGCACCGCCAAGGGCGGCATCGTCGTCGCGGTGCAGCGCGAGCTCGGCGTCCCGGTCAAGCTCGTCGGGCTGGGGGAAGGTCCCGACGACCTCGCGCCGTTCGACGCCGAGTCGTTCGTCGACGGCCTGCTCCAGTAGGACTCGCTGCCCAGCACGTGAGCAGCGGACGACCGTCCCCCGGACGGGTGGACGAGTCGGACACACGCCCACCTCGAAACCGAACGTTTACACGCGCGTGAGCCTTGTCACCTCGCGGTAACACGCGCCGCGCCTCGCCGAAACCGCGCTCCCCGAACGTTGTCCGCGTCCAGCCACCCCGGGCTGGCGAGGGGAGAGGCACACTCGATGTTCGAACTCGACACCGGCAACACAGCGTTCATGATCCTCGCTGCGTCGCTCGTGCTGCTGATGACGCCCGCGCTGGCGTTCTTCTACGGCGGCATGGTGCGCGGCAAGAGCGTGCTCAACATGATGATGATGAGCTTCGGCGCGCTCGGGCTCATCTCGGTCATCTGGGTGATCTACGGCTACTCGGCCGCGTTCGGCTCGGACATCGGCGGCTTCATCGGCAACCCGTTCGACATGATCGGGCTGCAGGGCGTGTCCGACGACGACAGCCTGATGGTTCTGTCGGGCGTGCCGTTCCTGGTCGCCGCGGGCTTCCAGCTGACCTTCGCGGTGATCACCGTGGCACTCATCTCGGGCGCCGTCGCGGATCGCCTCAAGTTCAACGCCTGGATGGTCTTCGCCGGCATCTGGGTGACGCTGGTCTACCTGCCCATGGCGCACATGGTCTGGGGCGGCGGCCTGCTCGGCGGCGACTTCTTCCTCAAGGACTCGCTCCCGCTCCCGATCGACTTCGCCGGTGGGACGGTCGTGCACATCAACGCCGGTATCGCCGGCCTGGTCCTCGCGCTCGTCGCGGGCAAGCGTCGCGGCTTCGGCAAGGAGCCGATGCGTCCGCACAACCTGCCCTTCGTGATGCTGGGTGCCGCGCTCCTGTGGTTCGGCTGGTTCGGCTTCAACGCGGGCTCGGAGTTCGGGGCCGACGGCGTGGCGGGGCGCGCGTGGCTCAACACGACGATCGCGACCGCCCTGGCGATGCTCGCCTGGCTCGCGACGGAGAAGGTCCGCGACGGGCACGCGACGTCGCTCGGTGCGGCATCGGGTGTGGTCGCCGGTCTGGTCGCCATCACCCCGGCCGCTGCCGCGGTGGACACGTGGGGCGCGCTCGCGATCGGCGCCGTCGCCGGCGTGCTGTGCGCGCTGGCCGTCGGCCTGAAGTACAAGTTCGGCTACGACGACTCGCTCGACGTGGTCGGCGTCCACCTGGTCGGTGGTCTGGTCGGGACGATCCTCATCGGCTTCTTCGCGACGAACGAGAACTCGACCTGGTACCCGGACGGCGCCGCCAACGGCCTGTTCTACGGTGGAGGCCTCGACCAGCTCGGCACCCAGGTGGTCGTCGCGCTGTGCGCCGTGCTCTTCAGCGGCGTCGTGACCGCGGTCATCGCGCTGGCGCTCAAGGCGACGATCGGGCTCCGCGTCTCCGAGGACGTCGAGGTCGGCGGGATCGACCTGGCCGTGCACGGTGAGACGGCATACGAGACGCTGGGCGGGGCCCGCGTCGTGACGGAGGTGAAGTGATGACGAAGCTCGTGACGGCGGTCATCCAGCCGCACCGGCTGGACGACGTGAAGTCGGCGCTCGAGGCGGCCGGTGTGCGGGGCCTGACGGTGAGCGAGGCGAGCGGCTACGGCCGTCAGCGCGGTCACACCGAGGTCTACCGCGGCGCCGAGTACACGGTCGACCTGGTGCCGAAGGTGAAGATCGACGTCCTGGTCGCCGACGAGGACGTGGCCGGGGTCGTCGAGGTGGTCGTGCGCGCGGCGCAGACCGGCAAGATCGGCGACGGCAAGGTCTGGGTCGTGCCGGTGGAGGACGTGGCTCGCGTCCGCACCGGTGAGCACGGCGACGACGCGCTGTAGACCGGATGTCCGACGAACGGTCGCCCGTGGGGGGCGCGGCCGGGGACGAGAACGCCACGCAGGTCCCGCACCCCGCCCCCGGGGTGCGGGACCTGCGTGTCGAACGGCTCGACCTCGCCGCCTCGATGTCCGGGCCGACGAGCGACGGCGTGGCCCGTCGCCGGGAGATCTCCGCGCTGGTGCGGCGACGGCTCGCCGAGCTGTGGCAGGAGGCCACGGCGGGGCAGGACATGACGGGCGTCGCGCTGGGCGCGGTCGGCTCGGTGGGCCGCGGCGACGCCAGCCCGGTCTCCGACCTCGACCTGCTCCTGGTCCACGAGGGACGGGGCCGCTCGGCCGAGGACCTGCAGGCCCTGGCGCAGCGGCTGTGGTACCCGGTCTGGGACGCGGGGCTCGACCTCGACCACTCGGTCCGCTCGCTCGCGCAGTGCCGCCAGGTCGCGTCCAAGGACCTGCCGGCCGCGGTCGGCCTGCTCGACCTGCAGCACGTCGCGGGGGACCCGGTGGTCGTCGCGCGCGCCACGTCGGCCCTGCTGGAGGACTGGCGGGCCGCGGCGCGGCGCCGGCTGCCGGAGCTGCTCGCGTCGACGAAGCAGCGCGCGGACCGTCACGGCGAGCTCGCCTACCTCATCGAGCCCGAGCTCAAGGAGGCCCGCGGCGGGATCCGGGACGCCGTGGTGCTCTCGGCCCTCGCGGCGACGTGGCTCACGGACCGCCCGCACGGTGCGGTCGACCACGCCTACACGCACCTGCTCGACGTGCGGGACGCCGTCCAGGTCGCCACCCGCCGCCACACCAACCGGCTGCTCCTGGCGGACCAGGACGAGGTCGCGGCGATCGTCGGGTTCGACGACCGCGACGACCTCCTGGCCAGCGTCGCGGAGGCGGCGCGGATCATCTCCTACTCGCTCGACACCACCGTCCGGAACGCGCGCCAGGCCCTCCAGCGCCCCGCGCGCGGGCCGATGCTCGTCCGCGGCCGCCGCACGCCACCCCGGCTGCGGCCGATCGCGGAGGGGCTGGTCCAGCACGGCGACGAGATCGTCCTCGCCGTGGACGCCCAGCCCGAGAACGACCCGCTGCTCGCGCTGCGGGCGGCGGCGACGGCGGCACGCACCGGCCTGCAGCTGTCGCCCGTCTCCGTGCAGCACCTGACGGTGACGCCGCCGCTGCCGACGCCGTGGCCGCGGCAGGCGCGGACCTACCTGCTGCAGCTGCTGGCGTCCGGGCACGCGCAGGTGCCGATCTGGGAGGCGCTCGACCTCGCGGGCGTCGTCACGACGTGGATCCCGGAGTGGGCGGGCGTGCGCAACCGCCCGCAGCGCTCGCCCGTGCACCGGCACACGGTCGACCGCCACCTCGTCGAGACGGCCGCGAACGTGTCCACGGTGAGCGCGGCGCAGGGCACGACGCCGAGCGAGACCCTCCTGGTGGCCGCGCTGCTGCACGACATCGGCAAGCGCGCGGGCGCGGGCGACCACTCGGTCGAGGGCGCGCGGCTCGCCGGCCCGATCGTCGAGCGCATGGGGTTCGACGAGGGGATGGCGGCGGACGTGGCGCGGCTCGTGCGCGAGCACCTGACGCTCGTCGACCTGGCGACCACGGCCGATCCCGACGACCCCGAGACGGTCGCGCGGCTCCGGACGGCGGTCGACGGCCGCCCGGACCTGCTCGCCGCGCTGCGCGTCCTGACCGAGGCGGACGCGGTGGCCGCCGGCCCGGCCGCGTGGAGCCAGTGGCGCGGCACGCTCGTCGACGACCTGGTGGCGCGGGCCGGAGCGGACGGCCCGGGTACGCTGGGACGTCCCTGATCCCCACCCGCGAGGACGCGCACGTGTTCGCCACTCTGTCCGACCGCCTGACGTCGACGTTCAAGAACCTGCGCACCAAGGGTCGTCTGTCCGAGGCGGACGTCGACGCCACGGTGCGCGAGATCCGTCGCGCCCTCCTCGACGCGGACGTGGCGGTGCCGGTGGTCCGGCAGTTCACGGGTGCGGTGCGCGAGCGCGCCCTGTCCGCCGAGGTCTCGCAGGCGCTCAACCCGGCGCAGCAGGTCGTCAAGATCGTCAACGACGAGCTCGTCGGGATCCTGGGCGGCGAGACGCGCACGCTCCGGTTCGCCAAGAACCCGCCGACGGTCATCCTGCTCGCGGGCCTGCAGGGTGCGGGCAAGACGACCCTGGCCGGCAAGCTCGCGCTCCAGCTCAAGGGCGAGGGGCGCACGCCGCTGCTCGTCGCGGCGGACCTGCAGCGCCCCAACGCCGTCACCCAGCTCCAGGTGGTGGGCGAGCGGGCCGGCGTGCCCGTGTTCGCCCCGCACCCGGGCAACCAGGGCGCCGACGACGTGCTGCCGGCCGGCGCGGACCCGGTCGCGGTCGCGCGGGCGGGCCTCGAGGCCGCGCGCTCGCGCCAGCACGACGTCCTGATCGTCGACACGGCGGGCCGTCTCGGTGTGGACGCGGACCTCATGCAGCAGGCGTCGGACATCCGCGACGCCGTGCAGCCCGACGAGATCCTGTTCGTGATCGACGCGATGATCGGCCAGGACGCGGTGACCACCGCACAGGCCTTCGCCGACGGCGTCGGGTTCACGGGTGTGGTGCTGTCCAAGCTCGACGGCGACGCGCGCGGTGGCGCGGCGCTCTCGGTCGCGTCCGTCACCGGACGCCCGATCATGTACGCGTCCACGGGCGAGAAGCTCACGGACTTCGAGGTGTTCCACCCCGACCGCATGGCCTCGCGCATCCTCGACATGGGCGACGTGCTGACGCTCATCGAGCAGGCGGAGCGCGCGTTCGACGCCGAGCAGGCCGAGCAGATGGCGGGCAAGCTCGCGAGCGGCGAGGGCTTCACGCTCGCGGACTTCCTGCAGCAGATGCAGCAGCTGCGCAAGATGGGCTCGCTCAAGAAGATGTTCGGGATGCTCCCGGGCATGGCGCAGATGCGCGACGCGCTGGACAGCTTCGACGAGCGCGAGGTCGACCGCATCGAGGCGATCATCCACTCGATGACCCCGGCGGAGCGCGACAACCCGAAGATCATCAACGGGTCGCGCCGCGCCCGGATCGCCAAGGGCTCCGGCACCACGCCGACCGACGTGAACCAGCTGCTCGAGCGGTTCGACGGCGCGCAGAAGATGATGCGGCAGATGGCCAAGTCCGGCGGCATGCCGGGCGGCATGCCCGGCGGGATGCCCGGGATGGGCAGCCTGCCTGGCATGGGCAAGAAGGCCCGCGGCAAGACCGCGCCCGCGCGCAAGGTGCGCGGGAAGTCGGGCAACCCGGCCAAGCGGGCCGCGCAGGAGAAGGCCGCCCTCGAGGGTCGCCCGGCGCCGGGTGCACCGTCCGGCTCGGCGTTCGGGCTCGGTGGCGCGCAGCCGCGCGACGTGGACCCGGCCGACCTCCAGCTGCCCGCGGGCTTCGACAAGCTCCTCGGCCGCTGACCGCGCGGCGCCGGACGGACGGCACGCCATGACGGACGCGCTGCACCTGTCCGGGACGGTCGTCCTCGACGACGAGCGAGAGACCGGCGACGTGTGGGTGCTCGGCGGGCGCCTCACGTTCGAGCGGCCCCGGACGGCGTCGACGACGAGGGTGGACGGCTGGGTGCTGCCCGGCCTCGTCGACGTGCACTGCCACATCGGGCTCGCCGCCGAGGGGCCGGTGGACGAGGAGACCGCGACGCGGCAGGCGCTCGCGGACCGCGACGCGGGCGTGCTGCTCGTGCGCGACGCGGGCTCCCCGGCCGACACGTCCTGGGTCCACGCGCGCCCGGACCTGCCGCGGCTGCTGCGGGCCGGGCACCACCTCGCCCGGCCCAAGCGCTACCTGCGCCACTACGGCCGCGAGCTCGCGAACCCGGCCGACCTGCCCGACGCCGTGCACCAGGAGGCGGTCCGCGGCGACGGCTGGGTCAAGATCGTCGCCGACTGGATCGACCGCGACCTGGGCAGCCGCGCCGACCTGGCACCGTTGTGGCCCGCCGACGTCCTGGCGGCCGCGGTCGCCGCGGCGCACGACGCGGGCGCCCGCGTCACCGCGCACACGTTCGCCACCGAGTCGGTCGACCCGCTGCTCGACGCCGGCATCGACTGCCTCGAGCACGCCACGGGCGCGACGCCCGCGCAGATCGACCGGATCGCGCTCCTGGGCGTGCCCGTGACCGCGACCCTCCTGCAGGTCGCGCAGTTCGAGGCGATCGCCGCGCAGGGCGAGCCGCGGTTCCCCCGGTTCGCGGCCCGGATGCGCGCCATGGGCGAACGTCGGTACCGGCACGTGCGGGACCTGTACGACGCGGGGGTGCCGATCCTCGTCGGCACCGACGCGGGAGGCACGATCGGGCACGGCCGGATCGCCGAGGAGGCGGCCGAGATGGTCTCGGCGGGCGTCCCGGCCCCGGACGTGGTCGCCGCCGCGAGCTGGCGCACGCGCGCGTGGCTCGGCGTCGACGCGATCGCGGAGGGCGCGAGCGCGGACGTCGTGGTGTACGACCGCGACCCGCGCCGCGATGTCGACGCCCTGCGCGCGCCGACGGCCGTCGTGCTCCGCGGCACGCGCTACCGCTGACGCGCCCTATCGGGTGAGCTCGACGCCCCCGCGGACCGATACCTACCCCCGTGCCGGTGGGGTGTGGTTGTCTCGGGTCCCACCGTGACGCGACAGCCGACGCGGCCGAACCAGGGGGAGCACGCATGACCACGAGCGACCGGATGGTCTCGATGAGCACCGTCGAGCCGATGCCGCGACGTCGGCTCGACCGAGCCGACCTGGCCGCCGTCGTGGTGGCGTGGGCAGGCGTCGGGCTCGGGCTGGTGGCGAAGCTCGCCTTCGCGGGCTGGGTCCTGGTGGTGATCTTCGTGTTCTTCCTGCTCACGATCGTCCTCCCGCTCGTCGGTGCCTACGTCGTGCAGCGCGCGCTGCTCGGCACCGGCCAGCGACGCATCAGCGACCGGACCCGTCCGTGGTACCGCGCGTTCGGCTGGGCGACGGGGACCGGCGTCTTCCTCGCCTACGCGTGCGTCGTCGACGGCGGGGACGTCGAGGGCGACGAGCACTCGCTGCTGATGTTCCTCAGCGGCGGCTCGGCCACCCCCGACTGGGTCCAGGCGGCGGTCTTCCCGGTCTGGGCGGTCGGGGTCGGCGCGGCCGCTGCCGCGATCGTGCTCTACCTCGTCGAGCGCACCCGGGCCCGGCGCGCGGTGCGTGCCGCAGGCGGTGCGGTCTGACTCGCCGACCGAGCGGCGGACTGACCGGCCGGCGGGTTGGGGAGCACGCTCGTCGTCTGGCATGATGGTCGGCTGTACTCGTGGTGCGCGGCCCCTCTACCCGCGCCCGACGCGTCCTTCGCTGGATCGGCACGGCCCAACCCCACGGGCAGACGCGGTCCGGCACCCCGAATGAACCCCAGGAGAAGACCACACCGTGGCCACCAAGATCCGTCTCAAGCGTCTCGGCAAGATCCGGGCGCCGTACTACCGCGTCGTCGTCGCGGACTCGCGTACCAAGCGTGACGGTCGCGTGATCGAGGAGATCGGCAAGTACCACCCCACCGAGGAGCCCTCGCTCATCGAGATCAGCACCGAGCGTGCGCAGTACTGGCTCGGCGTCGGTGCGCAGCCGACCGAGCAGGTCCTCGCGCTCCTCAAGATCACGGGTGACTGGCAGAAGTTCAAGGGCCTCCCGGGCGCCGAGGGCACGCTGAAGGTCAAGGCCGGCAAGGCCGACCCGAAGGCCGCCGTCGACGCCGCCGCCGCGGACGCCGAGAAGGTCAAGGCGAAGGCGTCGGAGAAGAAGGCCGAGCAGCCCGCGTCCGAGGCCCCGGCCGAGGAGGCCGCCGCCACCGAGGACGAGCAGGCCTGATGCTCGCCGACGCGCTCGAGCACCTGGTGCGCGGCATCGTCGACCACCCGGACGACGTGCGCGTGAACGCCGTGGCGCTGCGCCGTGGCGAGCTGCTCGAGGTCCGGGTGCACCCCGAGGACCTCGGGCGCGTGATCGGTCGCAACGGACGCACCGCCAAGGCGTTGCGGACCGTCGTCGGAGCGCTGTCGACGGACGGTTCGGTGCGGGTCGACGTCGTGGACGTCGACCGCCGCTGAGCCGCCCGCGGACCACTCGACGAAGGCCCGGCCCTACTCTGGGGCCGGGCCTTCGTCGTCCCCGGCACCACCTGACCGCGCTCCGTCACCGACCCCGAGGAACCCCCATGCAGCTGACCGTCGCCCGTCTCGGCCGCGCCCACGGCCTGCGCGGCGAGCTCGCGCTCGACCTGCGCACGGACGACCCCGACCAGCGGTTCGCCGTCGGCGCGGTGCTCGGCACCGACCGCCCCGGTGTGGGGCCGTTCACCGTCACGCGCACGCGCGTGCAGCAGGGACGCTGGGTCGTCACGTTCGCCGAGGTCGGCGACCGGACGGCGGCGGAGGCGCTGCGCGGGGTCGCGCTCGTCGTGGAGGAGGACGCGTCCGACGAGGACGACGCGTGGTACCCCCACGAGCTCGTCGGGCTGCGGGTCGAGCACGTGGACGGTCGGGTGATCGGCGAGGTGCTCGGGCTCGAGCACCTGCCGGCCCAGGACGTGCTCGTCGTGAAGGAGCTCCTGCCGTCGGACGGCCCCGGTGGCACCACGGCGCGGACCCTCGTCCCGTTCGTGCGCGCGATCGTCCCCGTGGTCGACGTCCCCGGTGGCCGCGTCGTGGTGGACCCCCCGGGCGGGCTGCTGGCGTCCGACGCCGCGAACCTCGTCGTCTCGGAGGAGACGCACGGGGACTCCGGCGGCGAGACCGACGGCAAGCGCGACGAGACGCGGGACGCGTGAGCGGCGTGCGCATCGACGTCCTGACGATCTTCCCGGACTACCTCGCCCCGCTCGAGCTCTCGCTGGTCGGCAAGGCGCGCACCGCCGGCCTCGTGGACCTGCGCGTGCACGACCTGCGCGACTGGACCGACGACCGCCACCGGACGGTCGACGACACGCCCTTCGGCGGCGGCGCCGGCATGGTCATGCGGCCGGACGTCTGGGGCCGGGCGCTCGACGAGGTGCTCACGCCGGAGGCGCTGCTGCTCCTGCCGACGCCCTCGGGCGACGTCTTCACGCAGGCCACCGCGCACTCCTGGGCCGAGGAGGCCCACCTCGTCGTCGCCTGCGGCCGGTACGAGGGGATCGACGCCCGCGTGGCCGAGCACTACCGCGGCGCCGGGGTGCGGGTGGCCGAGTACTCGATCGGGGACTACGTCCTCAACGGCGGCGAGGTGGCCGCGCTCGTCGTCGTCGAGGCCGTCGCGCGGCTGCTGCCCGGCGTCGTCGGGAACCCCGCCTCGCTGGTCGAGGAGTCGCACGGGGAGGCCGGTCTGCTCGAGTACCCCGTCTACACCAAGCCGCCCGCGTGGCGTGAGCTCGCGGTCCCGGAGGTGCTGCTGTCCGGGCACCACGCGCGGATCGAGCGCTGGCGGCGCGACCAGGCGCTGCGGCGTACCGCGAGGAGACGGCCGGACATGATCGACGCCCTGGGACCCGCCGCGCTCGACGCACGCGACCGCGAGGTGCTCGGCGAGCTCGAGGCCGACCGGTCCGACGACTGAGCCGCGCCCGCTCGCGCACCCTCGCGGCAGGCGATTACCTGCTGCGACGGCTCCTGTGGCAGAATCGTGCGCTGGTGCGCGAGCGGTCGCGTCTCTGCCACAGGGGAGACGGACACCGACCCACCGGTCCCGCGGAGCCTCGAGCTCGGGGAGCGGAACGCATCACGAACCAGACCATCGGGACGCCGTCCGCGTGCGGACGCGCCCACGGAACGCGTACCTGACCTGTGGCAGGGCGGGGAGAGAAACATGCACAAGCTCGACGAGATCGACGCCGCCGCGCTGCGGACCGACGTCCCGGAGTTCCGCCCCGGCGACACCGTCAAGGTCAACGTCAAGGTCGTCGAGGGCAACCGCTCTCGCGTCCAGGCGTTCCAGGGCGTCGTCATCGCCCGCCAGGGCAGCGGCGTCCGCGAGACGTTCACCGTCCGCAAGGTCAGCTTCCAGGTCGGCGTCGAGCGCACGTTCCCCGTGCACGCGCCGTCGCTCGAGTCCATCGAGCTCATCACGCGCGGTGACGTCCGTCGCGCGAAGCTGTACTACCTGCGCGGCCTGCGCGGCAAGAAGGCGAAGATCAAGGAGAAGCGCGACAACACGGCTCGCGGCTGAGCCGGCGCGCCCTCACCAGGGCCCTGTCGAAGGGGGCGGTCACCCGAGCGGTGACCGCCCCCTTCGTCGTCCCGTGCTCCCACCTGCGCCGGCCATGGCACGCCCACGGCTGCGCGCCCGGCGCGCACTCGGCCGCGGTGGCGTCCGTGACGTGGGCGTGTGCGCCGTCCACGGTTCGCCGTGCGAGAGTGTCCCGGTGACCTCGAGCGCCGACGACGAGACCGCCCCCGCCGGGACGCGGCCCCTGGCCTGGCCCCACCGCCCGGACGACCCGGCCGGGCACGTGGCCTCCCGCGCGGACGGTGCCGCCACGGCTCCGAGCACGCCCGCCGAGCCCACCGAGCCGAGCCCCGGTCCGCAGGTCGACCCCGCGGAGCCGGACGTCTCCGCGACGCGGGCCGGCCGCCGCGAGCCGCGGCGGGGCGGCACCGCGACGTCGCTGCTCAAGGAGACGGCGATCATCCTCGTCAGCGCGCTCGTGCTGTCCTGGCTCATCAAGACCTTCCTGGTCCAGGCGTTCTTCATCCCCAGCGCGTCGATGCACGACACGCTGATCGAGGACGACCGGATCATGGTCAGCAAGCTCACGCCGGGGCCGTTCGACCTCGAGCGCGGGGACATCGTCGTCTTCAAGGACCCGGGCAACTGGCTCACCGAGGAGACCGTGCCCGACCCCACGGCGTGGCACCGCGCGGTGAACGACGTGCTGACGTTCGTCGGGCTGTACCCGCAGGACGCCGGCGAGCACCTGGTCAAGCGGGTCATCGGGCTGCCGGGGGACCGGGTCGCCTGCGCCGGGGCCGGTGAGCCGATCACGGTCAACGGGGTCGAGCTCGACGAGCCCTACCTCGCCGCCGGCGCGATCCCGTCCCAGATGGCCTTCGACATCACCGTGCCCGCGGACAGCCTGTGGGTCATGGGCGACAACCGGCAGCAGTCGTCGGACTCGCGGTTCCACCAGGGCGAGCCGGGCGGCGGCTCGATCCCGATCGACAACGTGGTCGGCAAGGCGTTCGTCACCGTCTGGCCGCTCGACCGCGCGACCGTCCTGCACAACCCCGGCGAGACGTTCGAGGACGTCCCCGACCCGTCATGAGCACGTCGTCCGTCGTCGCTCCGCGCGCCGCGAGGCCGGGTCCGCACCTGCGCCACGAGCGCGGGCTGCTGCGTGCGGGAGCGCGCCTGGTCGCGGGCATGGACGAGGTCGGGCGCGGGTCGCTCGCGGGGCCCGTGTCCGTCGGCGTCGTCGTCGTGGACGTCTCGACGAGGTCCGCGCCGAAGGGCGTCGCCGACTCCAAGCTGCTCACGCCCGCCGCGCGCGTCGCGCTCCTGCCCGCGCTCGGGCGCTGGGGCGTCGCGCGCGCCGTCGGGCACGCCAGCGCCGCCGAGATCGACGAGGTCGGCATCATCGCGGCGCTCCGGCTGGCCGGGAACCGTGCCCTCGCCGCCGCCTGTGCGCTGACGGGGCCGGTGGATGTCGTCCTGCTCGACGGCAAGCACGACTGGCTCACGCCGCCCGCCCAGGGCGAGCTGTTCTCGTCGGACGAGCTCGCGGGAGGCCCGCTCGACACGCGCGTGCTCGACGAGGCGGGCGGCGCGCCGGCACCCACGGTGCACCTGCGGGTCAAGGCGGACCGCACGTGCGCGAGCGTGGCCGCGGCGAGCGTCATCGCCAAGTGCGAGCGGGACGCGCTCATGACCGACCTCGCGCGTGCGCACCCCGACTACCGCTGGGACGAGAACAAGGGCTACGCGAGCCCGGACCACCTCACGGCGCTGCGTGCGCTCGGACCGTCCGTGCTGCACCGGCGGTCATGGCGCCTCCCTCTGGGCGACCCGCTGCTCGGCGACCTCGTCGACGAGGTCGAGCAGGTCGACCCGGCCGAGCAGGTCGACCCGGCCGAGCAGGTCGACCCGGCCGAGCAGGTCGACCCGCTCGACGCGTCGCCGGGCGGTCCCGCGGGCGGGCTGCTCGACACGCTCGTCGTGCCGGGTGGCGGCGGTGCGGCCCGGCCGCCGCGTGGGGGATGATGGGCCCGTGAGCGCCGAGGACCTGGAGAACTACGAGACCGACATGGAGCTCGCGCTCTACCGCGAGTACCGGGACGTCGTGAGCCTGTTCTCGTACGTCGTCGAGACCGAGCGGCGGTTCTACCTCGCCAACCACGTGGACCTGCAGGTCCGCTCGGCGGCCGGCGAGGTCTACTTCGAGCTCACGCTCGCGGACGCGTGGGTGTGGGACGTGTACCGCTCCGCGCGGTTCGTGAAGTCCGTGCGCGTCGTGACCTTCAAGGACGTGAACGTCGAGGAGCTCGCCAAGGCGGAGCTCGACCTCGGCGGCGGGGCCGGCTTCCCGCGCTGACCTGAGGTCGATCGCCTGTCGGCACGTACCGACGCGACCCGACCCCAGCCCCCGGACCCGACGCCCCCTCCACAGACCGGGGCGACGGCCCGTCGGCCCGGCTCCCGCGCCGCCACCCTGTGTCGCGGAGGTGGTGCGCGTGCGTGCGAAGGACGCGGTCGGGCGGTACGGGGAGGACGTGGCGGCAGCCCACGTCGTGGAGCGCGGCTGGCAGGTGCTCGATCGCAACTGGCGCTGCCGCGAGGGCGAACTGGACCTCGTCGCGCTGGACGGCCGCGAGCTCGTCGTGGTCGAGGTCAAGACCCGGCGCTCGACGCGGTACGGCCAGCCCGCGGAGGCGGTGACGGCGCTCAAGCTGGCGCGCGTGCGCCGGCTGGCCGCGCACTGGCTCGCGTCGCACGACGTGCGCCCGGCCTCGGTGCGCGTCGACGTGATCGCCGTGCTCCTGCCCGGGGCGGGGCGCGCGGTCGTCGAGCACCTCGAGGGGGTGTGCTGACGTGGTGCTGGGACGCACGCTCGCGGTCGCGCTCGTGGGGCTGACCGGGCACGTCGTGGACGTCGAGGCGCACCTGGCGCCCGCGCTGCCGGCGTTCACGCTCGTCGGGCTGCCCGATGCGGCGCTCGCGGAGTCGCGCGACCGCGTGCGCGCCGCGGTGACCTCCACGGGTCTGGCGTGGCCCAACCGTCGGATCACCGTCAACCTGTCGCCGGCGACGCTGCCGAAGTCCGGCTCCGGGTTCGACCTGGCAATCGCGGTGGCGGCGCTCGCGGGGGCCGAGGTCGTGCCGCCGGAGCGCGTCCAGGACGTCGTCCACCTCGGCGAGCTGGGGCTCGACGGGCGGCTGCGGCCCGTCCGGGGCGTGCTGCCTGCGGTGGCCGCCGCGGTCGCCGCCGGACGGCCGCGCCTCGTCGTGCCCGCCGGCAACGTGGCCGAGGCGCGGCTGGTGCCGGGGGCCGAGGTCCGTGGTGCCCGCACGCTCGCCGAGGTGCTGTCCTGGCACGGGGCGGACCTCGAGGTGCCGGACACCGAGCCGGTCCGGCCGGAGGCTCCGCCCGTCGCGGTGCCGCCGCACGCGCTCGACCTTGCCGACGTCGTGGGGCAGCAGGAGGCGCGGGCGTGCCTCGAGGTGGCTGCCGCCGGTGGCCACCACCTGCTCATGGTCGGTCCGCCCGGCACGGGCAAGACGATGCTCGCGTCCCGGCTGCCCGGGCTCCTGCCGGACCTCGCGGACGCGCAGGCGGTCGAGGTCACCGCGATCCACTCGATCGCGGGCACGTTCGACCCGGGCGACGGCCTGGTCCGGCGCCCCCCGTTCGAGGACCCGCACCACACCGCGACCGCGGCCAGCGTGATCGGAGGCGGCTCGGGCGTGCCCCGGCCGGGTGCGGCGTCGCGCGCGCACCGCGGGATCCTGTTCCTGGACGAGGCGCCCGAGTTCGCGACCTCCGTGCTGCAGACGCTCCGGCAGCCGCTCGAGCACGGCGAGCTGGTGCTGCACCGGGCGCACGGGGCGGCTCGGTACCCGGCACGGTTCCAGCTGGTCCTCGCCGCCAACCCGTGCCCGTGCGGCAAGGCCGTCGGCAAGGGGTTGGACTGCACGTGCCGGCCCGAGCAGCGGCGCCGGTACTTCGGGCGGCTGTCCGGCCCGTTGCTGGACCGCGTGGACCTGCAGGTCGAGCTCCAGCCCTCGCGCGCGACCGACGAGTGTGGCGACGCGACGCACGTCGTCGCGGCCCGCGTCGCCGCGGCGCGCGCCGCTCAGGCCGAGCGGTTCGCCGGACTGCCGTGGCGCACGTGCGCGGAGGCGCCCGCGTCGTGGCTGCGCGACCGGCTCGGCGCCGACCGAGCGATGCGCGCCCTGCTCGACGGTGCGGTCGACCGGGGCACGCTCAGCCTGCGCGGCGCCGACCGCGTGCTGCGCGTCGCGTGGACCATCGCCGACCTCGACGGGCGCGACGCCCCGAACGCCGGTGACATCGGCAGCGCGATCGCCATGCGGACCCTGGGGCACGCGTGAGCGCCATGCCGGGGGCCCGGCCGACCAGGGCCGACGAGCGCCCGTCCGCCGGGCCGTTCCCGTCGGCCGGGCCGCTCCCGTCGGCCGGGCCGCTCCCGCCCGCCGGACCGTCCCGGTCCGCCGAGCCGCGAGCGGCTGCGGCGCGGGACGTCGCGCACTCGCGCCTCGACGACGAGCGGGAGCGGTGGGCCCGCGCCGCCTGGAGCGGGCTCGCCGAGCCAGGCGACGTCCTCGCGGGCGTGCTCGTGGCCTCCCTGGGCGCGGCCGAGGCGTGGCGGTGGGTCGTCGAGGACGGCGGTCTGCTGCCGGGCGCTCTGACCGGGGCCGTGCCCGGGGCTCTCGCGGCGGGCGGCTCCTCGGGCGCGGCGGCCGGTGGGTCGGCGGGCGCGGACCGGCTCGCGCGCGCGGTCGAGCGATGGACGCCGCGCGCCCGGGCGCTGCGCGCCCAGGGCTGGTCGATCGACGGGCCCGCTCCGCACGTGGGGGCCGCTACGGGCGCGGCACCCGGCGGCGTGCGCGTCGTCGTGCCCGGCGACGCGGAGTGGCCGCCCGGCCTCGACGCGCTCGGGCCGGCGGCGCCGCACTGCCTGTGGGTGCGTGGTGACGCCGCCGCGCTCGTGCCCGGGGGTCGCTCGGTCGCGCTGGTGGGCGCCCGCGCGGCCACGGCGTACGGCGAGCGGGTCGCGATCGACCTGGCCGGCGGGCTCGTCGACGCGGGCTTCGTGGTCGTCTCGGGTGGCGCGTACGGCATCGACGCGGCCGCGCACCGCGGCGTGTGCGCGCGGGCCGGCCGGACCGTGGTCGTCACCGCCGGCGGCGTGGACCGCGCCTACCCGGCGGGGAACGCCCGGCTCGTCGAGGAGTCCGTGGCGTGCGGGGGAGCGGTGGTCGCGGAGGTCCCACCCTCGTCGCTGCCGACCCGCAGCCGGTTCCTGCAGCGGAACCGGCTCATCGCGGCGCTCTCCGCGGCGACCGTGGTCGTGGAGGCGGCGTGGCGCTCGGGCGCGCTGAGCACGGCGCACCACGCCGCGCGCCTCGCGCGGCCGGTGGGCGCCGTCCCGGGACCGGTGACCTCGATGGCGTCCGCGGGCTGCCACCGCCTGCTGCGGGACGGCGTCGCGGTGTGCGTGACCGACGCGGCGGAGGTGATCGAGCTCGCGGGCGAGCTCGGCACCGATGCGGCGCCGACCCCGACCGCGGTCGCGCACCGGCTCGACGGGATCGACCCGACGGGGCGCCGGGTGCACGACGCGTTGAGCACGCGGACCCCCCGCGAGGTCGACGCGGTGGCGCGGTCGGCCGGTGTCACGGTCGGCGAGGCCCGGTCCGCGCTCGGGCTCCTGGAGCTGGCCGGACTCGCCCGTCGGGACGCGTCCGGATGGCGTACCGCCGGTTGACCTGAGAACCCGTGCGGGTGAAAAAACTCACCCCACCTGCCATTTCCTGGACGCGAATCGGACATTCAAGAAGCATTCGCCCAGGGTTAGGCCGGACAGGTGAATCTGGGGTCTTGTCCGGCGCGTCGAATGCCGTCACCTTATGGGCATGGACGTGGCAGAGATCACCGCACAGGCGCCGGATCGCGCGCGCCTGCTCGCGGACTTCTCGGACCACCTCCGGGCGCAGCGTGGGTTGTCCGAGCACACGGTGCGCGCCTATCGCGGCGACGTCGACGCCCTCCTGGGCTACGCGGCACGGCACGGGGCGCGCGCGCTCGGTGACGTGGATCTCGCGGTCCTGCGGGCGTGGCTCGCGTCGATGGCGATGAACCACCGCAGCCGGTCGACGCTCGCGCGTCGCGGTGCTGCCGCGCGCACGTTCTTCGCCTGGGCCCAGCACACCGGCCGCGTCGGCACCGACCCGGCCGCGCGGCTCGCCACCGCCAAGGCCGGGAGCCCGCTGCCCGACGTCCTGACCCAGGCGCAGGCCCGTGCGGCGCTGGACATGCTCGCGACCCTGGCCGGCGACGGCGACCCGGTCGCGGTGCGCGACTGGTGCGTCCTGGAGACGCTCTACGCGACGGGAGTCCGCGTCGGCGAGCTGTGCGGGGCCGGCGTCGGCGACGTCGACCTGGCGGCGCGCACCCTGCACGTCGTCGGCAAGGGCGACAAGGAGCGCGTCGTGCCGTTCGGCGCCCCGGCTGCCCGGTCCCTGGAGGCGTGGCTCGCGGTGCGCGGACGCCTCGCGGGCGAGACCACCGAGGCGCTCTTCGTCGGTGCCCGCGGCGGCCGCATCGACGCGCGCCAGGTGCGCACCGTGGTGCACCGCGCCACCACCGGCACCGACCTCGCCCCGCACGGGATGCGCCACTCCGCCGCCACGCACCTGCTCGAGGGCGGGTCCGACCTGCGCAGCGTCCAGGAGCTCCTGGGCCACGCGAGCCTCACGACCACCCAGCGTTACACCCACGTATCCGCCGAGCGACTCCGCTCGGCCTATGCACAGGCACACCCCCGGGCCTGAGGACGGATCTGACATGACCCTGCACCTGGAGAGCCCGGCGGTCTCGCGCGCCGTCGCGGGCACGGCGCCCCTGGGCGTCATCCCGCAGCAGCGGCCCGCGCTCGTCGTCGACGTCGACGACGCGCTCGCGGCCATCGTCGAGGCGGGCGTCGACCACGACGGTGCCGCCGACGGTGCTGCGCACGCCACCCTCGTCGTCGAGGACGACGCCGAGGACGGCCGCGAGCTCGCCACCGTCGTCGCGTTGCCCGAGGTCCCGACGCAGCGCACGGGCGCCGACGTCGACGTCCTCGTGCTCTGGACGGACTACAAGGCGAGCGGCGCCCGGCAGCACCGGGACGCCCTGATCCTGCACTACGCGCCGCTGGTCACCGCGGTCGCGGGGCGCGTCGGGATGCGGCTGCCGGCCACGGTCGAGCAGGCCGACCTGGTGTCCTACGGCATGTTCGGCCTGATCGACGCGATCGAGAAGTACCAGCTCGACCGCTCGGTCAAGTTCGAGTCCTACGCCTCGTCCCGCATCCGCGGCGCGATCATCGACGAGCTGCGCGCCATGGACTGGGTCCCGCGCTCGGTCCGCACCAAGGCGCGCTCGATCGACCGCGCCCACGCGGAGCTCGAGGCGCGCCTGCACCGCGCGCCGACCGAGGTCGAGCTCGCGGCGCACCTCGGGGTGCCGCTCGCCGAGCTGCGCAGCGTGAGCTCGCAGCTCGCGACCTCCAACATGGCGGCGCTCGACGAGCTGCTCGGGGGCGACGAGCGCACCGGCGGCGCCTCGCTCGGGGACACGCTGTGCGACGACCGCATCGACGACCCGGCGGGCACGCTCGCGGACGCCGAGACCATGCACCTGCTGTCGCGGGCGATCGAGCAGCTCGGTGAGCGCGAGCGCATCGTCGTGGTCCTCTACTACTACGAGGGCATGACGCTCGCCGAGATCGGCCGCGTCCTGGGCGTCACCGAGTCGCGGATCTCGCAGATGCACACGGCGGCGATGACGCGACTGCGGACGCGCCTGGTCGAGGCCGAGCGGGTCTGACGCCCGCCCGAGCCTGACGCCCGCCAGAGGCTGACGCCCGGCAGGTCTGACGCCCGACAGGGCCGGACGCCGGAGCTGGTCCGGCGGCTCACGGAGGCAGGAGCACCAGGAGGCCCGAGGGGTCGACCAGCGACATCGGGTCGACGTAGGCGTCGGGGCCCGTCCGCACGCCCCAGTGCAGGCACGGCGACGCCGCGCAGTGCCCACCCGCGGTCAGCGCGCCCAGCACGTGGCCCGGGTCGACGCGGTCGCCGACCGCCACGGCGGCGTCCACCGGCTCCAGGCTCGACCACAGCCCGTCGTCGTGCCGCACCGTGACCACGCCGCGGCCGGCGACCGCGCCGGCGAACGTGACGACGCCGGCCGCCGGCGCGCCGACGCGCGTCCTGACGTCCGCCGCGAGGTCCACCCCCCGGTGGCCCGCCGCCCACGGTTCCGGCGGCGCCTCGAACGCGCGCAGCACCGCCGCGTCGGCCACGGGGAGCCGGTACGACGAGACCGCGGTCCCGGGCCCCGCGCGGAGCGGTCCCGCGGTGGCCCTTGCCGTGGTCTCCAGGGTGGCTCCCGCGGCGGGTGCCGCGCCGGCGGCCGGGATGCCGACGAGCGGGAGCGCCGCGAGCAGGAGGACGGCGAGCAGGAGGGCCGCGAGCAGCAGCGGGACCGCCGGACCGCCGATCGGCGGACGGGTGCGGCTGCGGGACGACGGGTGCATGCGGGCATCCTCGTCGGACCGACCTCGCCGCGGGCGGCGTGAGCCGCCCGCTGGGGACGACGGTGCGCGCCAGGGGTCTGGGGTCGGCTGGTCCGTCCGACCGCGGCCGTCGGGTAGACTTCAGGCGCGACCGGTGAGAGCCGGTCGACTTCGCGCGCCATCCACCCGTTCCGTACCGCTTCGGCGGTGACGACCGGGGGCCACGCCCGCAACGGTCCGGACCTCGTCCGGCGCGGGCAGCCATGGCGCCAGGGGCACCGACACCCGTCGGGGCCGACAACCGAGAAGCGGTCTGCGGGCACTCAGCGTGCGTGCGGGCCGCCCGACGTGCGCTCCGCCAGGCGGACCGCACCGGAAGGACGTGCCATGGCCGTCGTGACCATGCGCCAGCTGCTCGAGAGCGGTGTCCACTTCGGACACCAGACGCGCCGCTGGAACCCCAAGATGAAGCGCTTCATCTTCACCGAGCGCAACGGCATCTACATCGTCGACCTGCAGCAGTCGCTGTCCTACATCGACCGCGCCTACGACTTCGTGTCGCAGACCGTCGCGCACGGTGGGTCGATCCTGTTCGTCGGCACCAAGAAGCAGGCGCAGGAGCCCGTCGCCGAGCAGGCCGCTCGCGTCGGCATGCCGTACGTCAACCAGCGCTGGCTGGGTGGCATGCTCACCAACTTCTCGACGATGCACAAGCGTCTGCAGCGCCTCAAGGAGCTCGAGCAGATCGACTTCGACGACGTCGCGGCCTCGGGCCTGACGAAGAAGGAGCTGCTCGTCCTGCGCCGCGAGAAGGACAAGCTCGCGAAGACGCTCGGCGGCATCCGCGACATGGCCAAGGTCCCCTCGGCCGTGTGGATCGTCGACACCAACAAGGAGCACCTCGCGGTCGACGAGGCGCGCAAGCTGGGCATCCCGGTCGTCGCGATCCTCGACACCAACTGCGACCCCGACGTCGTGGACTACCCGATCCCGGGCAACGACGACGCGATCCGCGCCGTGCAGCTGCTGACCCGCGTGATCGCGGACGCGGTGGCCGACGGCCTGATGAAGCGTCACTCGGGCAAGGCCGCCGCCGAGGGTGGCGCTGCCGCCGAGGCCGAGCCGCTGGCCGAGTGGGAGCGCGAGCTGCTCGCAGGCGCCGAGGCGACCGCCGCGGACGCCGCGCCGGCTGCGGCCACCGAGGCTCCGGCCGAGGCCGCCACCGAGGAGACCGCGACCGAGGAGACCGCGACCGCGGAGACGGCCACCGAGGCGCCCGCCGCCGACGAGGCCGCGCCCGCCGAGGTCGCTGCCGACGAGGCTGCTGCCGACGAGGCCACCGAGGGCACCGCCACCGAGGCCTGAGTCCTCCTCGACGGGCCCTGCCCGTCCGTTGTGCACCGCTCCACCGACAGAACGGGAACCACTGATGGCGAACTACTCGCTCCAGGACATCAAGGACCTGCGCGAGAAGACCGGCGCCGGCATGCTCGACGTCAAGAAGGCGCTCGAGGAGGCCGAGGGCGACGCGGACAAGGCGCTGGAGATCATCCGCGTCAAGGGTCTGAAGGGCGTCGGCAAGCGTGAGGGTCGCGCGGCCTCCGACGGTCTCGTCGGCGCGCACGTCGGCCCCACGGCCGACGGCGAGGGCCAGACCGGCGTGCTGGTCGAGGTCAACTCGGAGACCGACTTCGTCGCGAAGAGCCAGGCGTTCATCTCGCTGGCCGAGCGCGTCGTCGCGGCCGCCGTGTCCACGGGTGCTCGCGACGCGGACGCCCTGACGGCCGCCGAGTACGAGGGCTCGACCGTGCAGAACATCGTCGACGAGACGGCCGCCACCCTCGGTGAGCGCGTCGTCGTGCGTCGTCTGGCCCGTGTGGCCGGCGAGCACGTCGAGGTCTACCTGCACAAGGTCAACAAGGACCTCCCCCCGCAGGTCGGCGTGCTCGTCGCGACCGACGCGGCCGGTGCGTCCGTGGCGCGCGACGTGGCGACGCACATCGCCGCGTACTCGCCGCTGTACCTCACGCGTGACGAGGTCCCGGCGGAGACGGTCGAGAACGAGCGCAAGATCGCCGAGGAGACGGCCCGCAACGAGGGCAAGCCCGAGGCCGCGCTCGCGAAGATCGTCGAGGGTCGTCTGACCGGGTTCTTCAAGGAGAACGTCCTGCTCGACCAGGCGTTCGCCAAGGACGCCAAGAAGTCGGTCGGCCAGGTGCTGGCCGAGGCCGGCGGCACGGTGACGGGCTTCGCCCGCTTCCGCGTGGGAGCCTGATCCCACCACGCACGTACGGTGGCCCTGGTCCGACGAGGGCCGGGGCCACCGGCGTACGCACCGCCGTGAGGCACCGCAGGTACCCGCAAAGAGCCCGTCCCGCAGGAGGCGCCGTGAGCCCGGACCCGACCACCGACCCGACCCACGTCGTCCCCGCCCGGCGGGTGCTGCTCAAGCTGTCGGGGGAGACGTTCGGCGGCGGCCGGGTCGGCCTGGACGTCGGCGTGGTGCGACGGGTGGCCGAGGAGATCGCGGTGGCCGTGCGCGGCGGCGTCCAGGTCGCCATCGTCGTCGGCGGAGGCAACTTCTTCCGCGGCGCCGAGCTCTCCGCGAGCGGCATGGACCGGGCGCGGGCCGACTACATGGGCATGCTCGGCACCGTGATGAACTGCCTGGCGCTGCAGGACCTCCTCGAGCAGGCGGGGGTGAGCACGCGCGTCCAGACCGCCATCACGATGGGCCAGGTCGCGGAGCCGTACATCCCGCTGCGCGCGATCCGGCACCTCGAGAAGGGGCGCGTCGTGATCTTCGGCGCGGGCGCCGGCATGCCGTACTTCTCGACGGACACCGTGAGCGCGCAGCGCGCCCTGGAGACGCACTGCCAGGAGGTGCTCATGGGCAAGAACGGCGTCGACGGCGTCTACACCGCCGACCCCCGCAAGGACCCCGACGCGACGCTGCTCGAGCACCTCACCTACACCGACGCGCTCGTCGGCGACCTCGCCGTCATGGACGCGACCGCGCTGTCGCTGTGCCGGGACAACGGCGTCGCGATGCGCGTGTTCGGGCTCGAGGAGCCCGGGAACGTCACCCGCGTGCTGCAGGGTGAGAAGATCGGGACGTCCGTCACCGCGGACTGACCTGCGGCGCGACCAGAGCACACCAGACTGCACCCCAGGCTGGACCGACCAGAGCACTAGGAGATCCGGTGATCGACGAGACCCTCTTCGAGGCCGAGGAGAAGATGGACAAGGCCGTCGAGGTCGCCAAGGACGACTTCGCGACGATCCGCACGGGCCGTGCGAACGCCGCGATGTTCTCGAAGATCTTCGTCGACTACTACGGCGCCCCGACGCCGCTGCAGCAGCTCGCGTCGTTCAACGTGACCGAGGCGCGCACCATCCTCATCTCGCCGTTCGACAAGTCGGCGACGGCCGCGATCGAGAAGGCGCTGCGCGACTCCGACCTCGGCGTGAACCCGAACAACGACGGCAACGTCATCCGGGTGGTGCTCCCGGCCCTCACGGAGGAGCGGCGCAAGGACTTCGTCAAGCTCGCCAAGCAGAAGGCCGAGCAGGCGCGCACGTCCGTGCGGGCCGTGCGCCGCCGCGCCAAGGAGGAGCTCGACCGCATCGTCAAGGACGGCGAGGCGGGCGAGGACGAGGTCGCGCGCGCCGAGAAGGAGCTCGAGGCCCTGACCAAGAAGCACGTGGACACGATCGACCACCTGCTCACGGCCAAGGAGAGCGAGCTCCTCGAGGTCTGATGACTGAGCTCGCCGCCCCCCGCACGACGCGACCGGGTCGAGACCTCCCGGTCGCGATCGTGGTCGGCGTCGGCCTGCTCGTCGTCGTCGTCGCGTCCCTGTTCATCCGCAAGGAGGCGTTCGTCGTCCTCGCGGTGCTCGCGGTCTGCGCCGGCCTCTGGGAGCTCGCGCAGGCGGTCACCCGCCGCGCGGTCCACCTGCCCCTGCTGCCGCTGCTGGTCGGCGCCGTCGGCATCCTGGTCTCGGCGTACACGTCGGGGCCGGAGGCGCTGTTCGTCGCGTTCATGCTCACCGTGGGCGGCGTCATGGTCTGGCGCGTGCTGGACGGGAGCGGGGACCGCGCCCTGCGCGACGTGGTCGGCGGTGCGTTCGCGGCGGCGTACCTGCCGTTCCTCGCCGGGTTCGTGATGCTCATGCTCGCGGAGCCCGACGGCCCGGCGCGCGTCATCGTGTTCATCCTGCTGGTCGTCGCGAGCGACACCGGCGGCTTTGCCGTGGGCGTCCTGCTCGGCCGCCACCCGATGGCGCCCACGATCAGCCCCAAGAAGTCGTGGGAGGGCCTGGCGGGCTCCGTCGTGCTGGCCTGCGTGGTCGGGGTCGTGTCCGTCCAGGTCGCCTTCGACGGCGAGCCGCTCGTCGGGGTCTTCCTGGGCCTGGCCACCGTCCTGACCGCGACGTTCGGCGACCTCGCCGAGTCGATGCTCAAGCGCGACCTCGAGCTCAAGGACATGGGCCGCCTGGTCCCCGGCCACGGCGGCGTCCTCGACCGGCTCGACTCGCTGCTGCTCACGGCGCCCGCCGTCTACCTCATCCTCGAGATGCTGCAGCCCGCCCCCGTCGGGCTCTGATCCCCAACTGCTCGGAGTACCCCGTGCCCGCCACCCCCGTCCGGCTGGACCTGTCGTCACCGACCCGCGGCCCGCGCGGCAAGCCGCCGCGCCACTTCGTCGACCTCACGCCCGACGAGCGCGTCGCCGCCGTCACCGCGCTCGGCGAGAAGCCGTTCCGGGCCAAGCAGCTGGCGACCCACTACTTCACCCACCTCACGGCGGACGCCGCGGCGATGACGGACCTGCCCGCCGCGAGCCGTGACAAGCTCGTCGAGGACCTGTTCCCGCGCCTGCTGACGAACGTGCGCACGCAGACCGCGGACGGTGGCACGACCGTCAAGACGCTGTGGCACCTGTTCGACCAGGCCAAGGTCGAGTCGGTGCTGATGCGCTACGCCAGCCGGACCACGCTGTGCATCTCGAGCCAGGCCGGGTGCGGTCTCGCCTGCGCGTTCTGCGCGACCGGCCAGATGGGCCTGACCCGCAACCTGTCCACCGCCGAGATCGTCGAGCAGGTCCGCGAGGCCGCACGTGCGCTCCAGGCGGGGGAGGTGCCCGGCGGCCCGACCCGGCTCTCGAACGTCGTGTTCATGGGCATGGGGGAGCCGCTCGCCAACTACAAGGCGATCATGGCGACCGTCCGCACGCTCGTCGCGCCCGCGCCGGACGGCCTGGGCATGTCCGCGCGCAACGTGACGGTCTCGACCGTCGGGATGGTGCCGGCGATGCGCAAGCTCGCCGACGAGGGCATCCCGGTCACCCTGGCGCTGTCCCTGCACGCCCCGGACGACGAGCTGCGCAGCGAGCTGGTGCCGGTGAACACGCGGTGGGACGTCGACGAGGCCCTCGACGCCGCCTACCACTACTTCGAGGTGACGGGCCGCCGGGTCTCGATCGAGTACGCGCTGATCCGCGACATCAACGACCACGCGTGGCGCGCCGACCTCCTGGGCGAGAAGCTCAACGCGCGGGGTCGGGGCTGGGTGCACTGCAACCCGATCCCGCTCAACCCGGTGCCGAACTCGAAGTGGACGGCGAGCGATCCCCGGGTCGAGCAGGAGTTCGTGGCACGCTTGCGTGCGCACGGGATCCCGACGACCATCCGGGACACCCGCGGCAGCGACATCGACGGCGCCTGCGGCCAGCTCGCGGCGGAGGAGGACGAGTGAGCGACGGGATGTTCCGGACGGTGTCCGGGTTCCGCTCGGGGTACGACCCGGACGAGGTCGACGAGTTCTTCGACCACGCGCGTGCGATGTACGAGCAGGGCCCCGCGGCCGCGCTGTCCGCCAAGGACGTCCGCCGCGTGGGCTTCGAGATGGTGCGCCGCGGCTACGCGACGGCGGCCGTCGACGCGGCGCTCGACCGGCTGGAGTCGGCGTTCGTCGCCCGCGCCCGCGCCGAGCACGTCGCCCAGCACGGTCAGGACGCCTGGATGGCGCAGCTCGGCGAGCAGGCGCGCACGCTCTACGGCCGGCTCGGCCGGCCTGACGGCGACCGGTTCGCCCCGCCCGTCGGCCGCGAGCCCGGGTACGAGCCCGCGGACGTCGACGAGCTCTGCCACCGCCTGGTGGCGTACTTCGACCAGGGCGTGCCGCTGACGTCGGGCGAGGTGCGCTCGGCGACGTTCCGGCGGCGCAAGGGGCAGCACGGCTACGGCGAGCCCGCCGTGGACGCGTTCGTCGCGCGCGCGGTCGAGGTCCTGCTCGGCGTCGAGTGAGCGACGGTCCGGTGGCGACGGGCGGCGGTGCCGTGCCCGACGAGGCTCCGCCCCGGCGTGTCGTGCTCCTGGGCTCCACGGGCTCGATCGGCACGCAAGCCCTCGACGTCGTGGCGCGGAACCCCGAGCGGTTCCAGGTGGTCGGCCTCGCGGCGGGCGGCTCGGACCCGGGGCTGCTCGCGGACCAGGCCGCACGGTTCGGTGTCCCCACGGTCGCGGTGCACGACGAGGCGGCGGCCGGAGCCGTGCGCGAGGCGCTGGACTCGGCCGGAGCCGGACGGGTCGAGGTGCTCGTCGGGCCCGACGCGGCCACCGAGCTCGCCGGGCGTGCCGCCGACGTCGTGCTGAACGGCATCACGGGCTCCGTCGGGCTCCAGCCCACGCTCGCCGCGCTGCGCGCCGGGAGCACGCTCGCGCTCGCGAACAAGGAGTCCCTGGTCGTCGGCGGTCCGCTGGTACGGCGCGCCGCGGTCCGGCCCGGGCAGGTGGTCCCCGTCGACTCCGAGCACTCGGCGATCGCGCAGGCGCTGCGCGCGGGGGCGCCGCAGGAGGTCGCGCGCCTGGTGCTCACGGCGTCCGGCGGGCCGTTCCGCGGCTGGGCGGCCGACGACGTCAAGGCGGTGACCCCGCAGCAGGCCCTCGCGCACCCCACCTGGGTGATGGGTCCGGTCGTGACGATCAACTCCGCGACCCTCATGAACAAGGGCCTCGAGCTCATCGAGGCGCACCTGCTGTTCGACGTGCCGACCGACCGGATCGACGTCGTCGTGCACCCGCAGTCGGTGGTGCACTCGATGGTCACGTTCGTCGACGGCTCGACGATCGCGCAGGCGTCGCCCCCGGACATGCGGCTGCCGATCGCGCTCGGCCTGTCGTGGCCGCAGCGCGTGCCGGACGTGGCGGCCGCGTGCGACTGGAGCAGCCCGACCTCGTGGACGTTCGAGCCGCTCGACGAGGAGCTGTTCGGCGCGGTGCGGCTCGCACGGGCGGCGGCCGGCGCCTCGGCGACCCACCCGGCGGTCTACAACGCGGCCAACGAGCAGTGCGTCGCGGCGTTCCTGGCCGGTCGGATCGGCTTCCTCGACATCGTCGCGACGGTCGAGCGTGTCCTGGGCGAGCACGCCGGGACGCCCGCCGACGGGCTCGAGCTCGGCGCGGTGCTGGACGCCGAGCGCTGGGCGCGGGCGCGCGCCGACGAGGTCCTCGCGCGCTCCTGAGGACCGGCCGGCGAGCGATCCGCCCTGCTGCGACCCGCCCTGCTGCAATCCGCCCTGCTGCGATCCGCCCTGCTGCGACCCGTGCGCCGGCACCCGTCGGCTCCCCGGTCAGGCGTGCGTGACCCAGGGGGCCGCGGTCCACTCCGACGACGAGCCGGTGAGCAGCTCGGCGACCGCGCGGCCGGCCACGTTGGCCGCGGCCGGTCCCGTACCGCCCGAGCGGGCGCGCGCGACGCGCCACGGGGCCTCCTCCAGCACGGTGACCTGGGGCAGCGCGCCGGGGTGGGCGAGCGGACGCCGCCACGCGTGGGTCACGGGTGCCTCGCCGAGCGCCGGCAGGAGGTCGACCAGCGCCTCGTGCAGCGCGGGAGCCGACGCGCGACGGCGGGACAGCGCGTCCAGGAGCCGGGCCGCGCGCGACCCGCCGGACCGGGCGCGGCCGGCGACGAGGCGGTCGTCCGGCGTGCGCACCAGGCGCAGGCCGTCGCTGTGCGCGACGAGCTCGGCGCGCTCGAGACCGATCGCCGCCCAGGTCGCGGCGGGCAGGGGGGCCGTGGCGATCGTGGCGGCCTGCTCGGCGGGCGCGCCGCCGGGCCGCGTGTCCACGACGATCCCGGCACGCACCGTGCCGTGCGTCGTGAGGACGGCGCCGGCGCCGGCCTGCACGACGGGCGTGTGGTCGACGCTGCGGCCGCCGCGCGCGAGCACGACGTCGCGCAGCCCGCGCGCGAGCCGGCCGGGGGAGAGCCGCGCCGCGTCCGGCGACCACGAGCCGCCCCGCACGTCGTCGGACCCGAACCGTTCGCGCACCCCCGCCGCGTCCAGCGCGTGCACCTCGTCCCCCCAGGCCGCCGCGTCGTGCGCGGCCGCGAGCATCCGGCCCAGGGCGACGTCGTCGGCGGCGACCAGGAGCTCGCCGCCGAACGCGAAGCCGCAGTCGATCTCCTCGACCGCGACGACGCCGCCGACCTCGACGACCGCGTCGCGCAGCAGCGCCCGCGCGTCACGTGCCGCCGCGTCGCCGAACCGCCGCGCGAGCGCGTCGGGGGCGAGGCCGACGCGCGACGAGCACGCGCCCAGCCCGCGCTCGTCCTGGCCCGTGAGGCCGCGGTCGACCAGCAGCACGTCGAGCGAGGGGTCGGCGTCCAGCAGGTAGTAGGCGGCCCACAGCCCGGTCAGGCCGGCGCCGACCACGACGACGTCCGCGGTGGTGTCGCCGTCGAGCGGTGCCTGCGCGCCCACGGACTCGTCGGCCCAGGGGGCGGGGTCGGCCGGGTCCCACGCGTCGGGGGTCATCCGCCGATGGTCGCCGCCCCAGCGCCGGGCTTCAACTCGCCACGCCCCGCCCGCCCGGCGGACGTGCAGCCGGCTCCCAGGATTCCGGGGGATGATGAGCCGCCCGCGGGACGCGCGGGCGCGGTGCCGTCGATCGGCGTCGCCCGGACCGTGCGGGATCGTGCAGGCACGTGCAGGCACGTGCAGGCACGTGCGGGCACGGTGTCGGCGGGACCGGTCGCGTCGGGACGAGGAGGAGCTGGTGGCGTACCTGGTCGGAGTGGTCGTCGCGGTCGTCGTGCTGCTGGCCTCGATCGCGCTCCACGAGGTGGGGCACATGGTGCCCGCCAAGCGGTTCGGCGTGCGCGTCAGCCACTACTTCGTCGGGTTCGGGCCCACGCTGTGGTCGCGCACCCGCGGGGAGACCGAGTACGGGCTCAAGGCCATCCCGCTCGGCGGGTTCGTCCGGCTGGTCGGCATGTACCCGCCCGCCGCGAGCGTGGGCGACCCGCCCGCGCGCACGTGGGTCGGCCGGCTCGCCCAGGACGCCCGGGAGGCGAGCGCGGAGGAGATCCGCCCCGGCGAGGACGGCCGCGCGTTCTACCGGCTCTCCACGCCCAAGAAGCTCGTCGTGATGCTCGGCGGCCCGGTGATGAACCTGCTCATCGCGTTCGTCCTGATGGCGATCGTCATGCTCGGGTTCGGGATCCCGACCGCGACCACCACGCTCGACACCGTCTCCCAGTGCGTGATTCCCGCGGGCGACGACCCGACGCGCACCTGCACCGACGCGGACGAGCCGGCGCCGGGTGCGGCCGCGGGCCTGCTGCCGGGCGACGAGGTCGTCCGCTACGGGGACACCGACATCGACTCGTGGGACCAGCTCACGGACCTGATCCGCGCGTCGGGGGGTGAGGCGACCCCGATCGTCGTCGACCGTGACGGCCAGGAGGTCGACCTGACGGTCACCCCCGTCGTGGCCGAGCGTCCGGTGTACGACGAGGACGGCGCGGCGGTGCTCGACGACGACGGGCAGGTCGTCACCGAGCCCGCCGGGTTCCTGGGCGTGACGGCGGCCGAGGAGCGGGAGCCGACCCCCGTGCTCGAGGTCCCGCAGGTGGTGGCGGAGCGGACGTGGGCCACCATGTCGGTGGTCGTGACGCTGCCCGCGCGGATCGTCGACCTGGTGCAGACGACCTTCGGCGGCGAGGAGCGCGGCACCGACTCGATCGTCGGCATCGTCGGCGTGGGCCGGTTCGCGGGCGAGATCGCCTCGATGCAGGGCGACGGCATCGACTGGAGCCTCAAGCTCGCGGGGCTGCTCGAGATGCTCGCCAGCCTCAACCTCGCGCTGTTCGTGTTCAACCTGATCCCGCTGCCGCCGCTGGACGGCGGCCACGTGGCCGCCGCGCTCTGGGAGGGCGGCCGACGCCAGGTCGCTCGCCTGCGCGGGCTGCCCCGGCCGGGCCCGTTCGACACGGCGAAGCTCGTCCCGCTCGCGTACGGCGTGTTCGTCGTGCTCGGGGCCATGGGGCTGCTGCTGGTGTACGCCGACCTGGTAAACCCGGTGACCATCGCCTGAGCGGGTCTAGCCTCGGGGGCATGGGTGAGGTCACCGCGTACGTCGAGTCGCTCCCGGAGCCCGCGCGCGCGGCGGTGGAGCGCGTCTACGCGCGGGCCCGGGCGATCGTCCCGGAGGCGACCGAGGGCCTCGGCTACGGCATGCCGGCGCTCGTGCACCGAGGGAAGCCGCTGGTCTCCGTGATGGTCGCGCGCGCCCACATCGGGCTCTACCCCTTCAGCCCCCGCGCGCTCGACACGGTCCGCGAGGAGCTGGCGGGCTTCTCCCTGTCCAAGGGGACGGTGCGCTTCTCCGCACAGGCCCCCGTGCCCGACGAGGTGCTGGACCGGCTGCTCCAGGCTCGTCGGGCCGAGATCGAGGGCTGAGGCCCGACCCGGGCCGCGTGGTGGATGCGGAGATCGCGTGCGCGTTGCCGCCGCGCAGCGCCGTGGCCGCGAATGTGCCGCGCCGTGATGGGATGATGAGCACGTGAGCGTCCCGATCAGCCTCGGCATGCCGGCGGCCCCCGTCCCTGTCCTCGCCCCTCGTCGTCCGTCCCGCAAGATCCGGGTCGGCAAGGTGGAGGTCGGGGGAGACGCACCCATCAGCGTCCAGTCGATGACGACGACGCCGACGACGGACATCAACGCGACGCTGCAGCAGATCGCCGCCCTCACCGCCTCCGGCTGCGACATCGTGCGCGTCGCGGTGCCGAGCCAGGACGACGCGGACGCGCTGCCGGCGATCGCCCGCAAGTCGCAGATCCCCGTGATCGCGGACATCCACTTCCAGCCGAAGTACGTCTTCGCCGCGATCGACGCCGGCTGCGCGGCGGTCCGCGTGAACCCGGGCAACATCCGCAAGTTCGACGACCAGGTGGGCACGATCGCCCGGGCCGCCGCGGACGCCGGGGTCAGCCTGCGCATCGGCGTCAACGCCGGCTCGCTCGACCCCCGGCTGCTCGAGAAGTACGGCAAGGCGACACCCGAGGCGCTCGTCGAGTCCGCGGTCTGGGAGGCGTCGCTGTTCGAGGAGCACGACTTCCACGACTTCAAGATCTCGGTCAAGCACAACGACCCGGTCGTCATGGTGCGCGCCTACGAGCTGCTCGCCGAGCGCGGCGACTGGCCGCTGCACCTCGGCGTCACCGAGGCGGGGCCCGCTTTCCAGGGGACCATCAAGTCGGCGACCGCGTTCGGCGCCCTGCTGAGCAAGGGCATCGGCGACACGATCCGGGTGTCGCTCTCCGCGCCTCCGGTCGAGGAGGTCAAGGTCGGCATCCAGATCCTGCAGTCCCTGAACCTGCGGCCGCGCAAGCTGGAGATCGTCTCCTGCCCGTCGTGCGGTCGCGCGCAGGTGGACGTCTACACGCTCGCGGACAAGGTCACCGCAGGCCTCGAGGGCCTCGAGGTGCCGCTGCGCGTCGCCGTCATGGGCTGCGTGGTGAACGGGCCGGGCGAGGCGCGCGAGGCCGACCTGGGGGTCGCCTCCGGCAACGGCAAGGGCCAGATCTTCGTCAAGGGCGAGGTCGTCAAGACGGTGCCCGAGGCGCTGATCGTCGAGACGTTGATCGAGGAGGCCATGCGCATCGCCGAGTCCATGGACCCCGTCGAGGCCGGCGAGGGCAGCCCCGTCGTCACGGTCGGCTGACGGTGCCGGGTCGGGCGGCCGCAGGCGTGCGCCGACGAGCCGGGCGCGGTCTGGTCCCGCGCCGCGCGGGCTCCTGAGGCACAATCCCCCCATGGGCTCGCGTCGCGCGACGATGCTCGACCGCCGACCCGGGGCTCGCGTCCTCGCGGACGTCGACCTCGAGGCGGCTCTCGAGGTGTGCGCGCTCGACCCCGTGGGCTCGGTCCTCGCCACCGCCCGGCTGGAGCAGGCGCGGCGGGTGGGCCTCGCCGCCGCGGGCGGTGCCCTCTGGGGCTTCCACCACGGCGGCGTGCTCGTCGCGGTGTGCTGGGCCGGCGCCAACATGGTGCCCGTGGTCCCCGTGGTACCCCGGACCGTCGACCTCCCCCCGGCCGCCCGCGCGCTGCCCACGCCCGGCGGCCCCGCGCCGGCCGTGCCCGCCACCGGTGCGGACGTGGTCGTCGACGCCGCCGTCGCCGACGCGGCGCTCGACGCGTTCGCGATCATGGCCGCGCGCCAGGGCCGTCGCTGCTCGTCGATCGTCGGTCCGGCGCCCACCGTCCTGGGGCTCTGGGAGCGGCTGCGCGGCGCCTGGCCCGGCGTGCGCGAGGTGCGCGACGACCAGCCCTCGATGGTCATCGACCACGCGCCGGTCGTGGCGCCCGACCCCGACGTCCGGGTGTCCCGGCCCCAGGAGTACGACCAGGTGCTGCCGGCGTGCGTGCGGATGTTCACCGAGGAGGTCGGCTACTCGCCCGCGAGCGGCCCGCACGGCCCCTACGAGACGCGCGTGCGCTCGCTCATCGCGCAGGGCCGCTCGTTCGTGCGGATGGAGCCGGGGCCGGAGGGTCCGCCGCACGTCGCGTTCAAGGCCGAGCTCGGGGCCGTGGCGGGGGGCGTCGCGCAGGTGCAGGGCGTCTGGGTCACCCCCGAGCGCCGGGGCCGGCGGCTCTCGGTGCACGGGATGGCCGCGGTGGTCGAGCTCGCGCGCGCCCACGCCCCCGTGGTCTCGCTGTACGTCAACGACTTCAACGTGCGCGCGGTCGCGGCGTACCGCTCCGTCGGGTTCCGGCAGGTCGGCTCGTACGCCACGGTCCTGTTCTGACCGTCGGCCGCCGGGTCAGGGCGCCCGGCGGGACCGCTCGACGTGGTCGAGCGCCAGCGCGAGGCCGTGGGCGAGCGGCCGCGTCGAGTCGATGCTCATCCGCTCGTCGTCCCAGTCGCGGAAGGCGGCGCGCCGCCGGACGACCGACTCCCAGGTCGGCTCGGGGAAGCCCGCGATCGACCGCACCCGCCGCGCGAGCCGCGCGCGGTGCAGCTCCTCGTCGGGGCAGACGACCTCCAGGTACGTCGGCCGCAGCCCGTGCCGGGCGGCGAGCGCGCGCCACTGCTCGCGTGCCGCGGGGTCGTCGTTGACGGCGTCGACCACGACGTCGTTGCCGAGCCGCAGCTGCTCGTGCGCCAGGTCCTCGGCCACCACGTAGGCGGCGAGGCCGGTCGGCTGCCCGCGCTCGACGCCCGCGCGCCACAGCGCCGCCTCGATCGGGTCCACCGACAGGACCGCGCAGCCCAGCGCGCGGGCGACGCCCTCGGCCACCGCGGACTTGCCCGCACCGGGCAGGCCGGCCGTCACCACGAGGACGCGGCCGGCGGTGCCCGCACGAGCGCCCGTCACCGCAGGAGCTTCGAGAGCCGCCGGTCCGCGAGCGGCTTGCCGCCGGTCTGGCACGTGGGGCAGTACTGCAACGACGAGTCCGCGAACGACACCTCGTGCACGGTGTCCCCGCAGGGCACGCCGTCCCAGCCGGGGCACGGCTGGCCGGTGCGGCCGTGCACCCGCATGCCCCCGCGCTTGGCGTCCTTGAGCTGCGCGGCCGGCTTGCCCGCGGCCGCCGCGACGGCCTGCTCGAGCACGTCCTGCAGCGCCGCGTAGAGCCGGTCCGCCTGCTCCTCGGTCAGCGAGCGGGTGAGCGCGAACGGCGACGTCCGCGCGGCGTGGAGGATCTCGTCGGAGTACGCGTTGCCGATGCCCGCGATCGTGCCCTGGTCCCGCAGCAGGCCCTTGACCTGCTGGTTGCGGGCCGCGAGCAGCTCGCCGAACCCGTCCCGGTCGAGGTCCGACGAGAGCGGCTCGACGCCGAGCGTCGCGATCTGGGGGACCTCCTGGGGGTCGGCGACCACGTGCACGGCGAGCCGCTTGCGCGTGCCCTGCTCGGTGAGGTCGAACCCGGACCCGTCGTCGAGCCGCACGCGCAGCGCGAGCGGCGAGCGGCCGGGGCGCACGGGCGTCGTCGCGAGCTGGTCGGACCATCGCACCCAGCCGGCCCGGGACAGGTGCCAGACGAGGTGCAGCGGCTCGCCCGTGGGCGTCGCGACCAGGAGGTCGAGCCACTTGCCGTGCCGCGACGCGTCCACCACCGTGCCGCCGACGAGCGCGTCGGGCGGCGGTCGGAAGGTCTTCAGCGCGGCGATGTCGCCGACGCCGACCTGCGTGACGGTGCGGCCCACCGCGCGCTCGCGGAGGAACCCGGCGAGCGCCTCGACCTCGGGAAGCTCGGGCATGAGCCCATCGTGGCGCACGCCGGGCCCGGGCGCGGCCGGATGGGCGCGGCCGGATGGGCGCGGCCGGATGGGCGTGGTCGGTGGGCTCGGCGTGGTCGGTCCGCGCGGCCGGGACAACTAGGCTTCCGCTCATGCTCCTGCGTATGTCCACGCTGTTCCTGCGCACGCTGCGCGAGGACCCCGCCGACGCCGAGGTCGCAAGCCACCGGCTCCTGGTGCGCGCCGGCTACATCCGCCGTGCCGCGCCCGGGATCTACACGTGGCTGCCGCTCGGCCTGCGCGTGCTGGCGAAGGTCGAGGCCGTCGTCCGCGAGGAGATGGCCGCCGCCGGCGCGCAGGAGGTGCACTTCCCGGCCCTGCTGCCCAAGGAGCCGTACGAGGCGACGGGGCGTTGGACCGAGTACGGGCCGAACATCTTCCGGCTCAAGGACCGCAAGGGCGGCGACTACCTGCTGGCCCCGACGCACGAGGAGCTGTTCACGCTCCTGGTCAAGGACCTCTACTCGTCGTACAAGGACCTGCCCGCGACGCTCTTCCAGATCCAGACGAAGTACCGCGACGAGGCGCGCCCGCGCGCGGGCCTCATCCGCGGACGCGAGTTCGTCATGAAGGACGCGTACTCGTTCGACGTCGACGACGCGGGCCTGGAGGCGTCCTACCTGGTGCAGCGCGCGGCCTACCAGCGCATCTTCGACCGGCTCGGGCTCGAGTACGTGATCGTCGCGGCCACGTCGGGCGCGATGGGCGGCTCGCGGTCGGAGGAGTTCCTCACGCCGACGGCGATCGGCGAGGACACCTTCGTGCGGTCCGCGGGCGGCTACGCGGCCAACGTGGAGGCCGTCACCACCGTGGTCCCGGAGGCGCTGCCGTTCGACGACGCGCCCGCCGCGCACGTGGAGGACACCCCGGACACGCCGACGATCGACTCGCTCGTCGCGCTGGCGAACGAGCGCTTCGCGCGGCCGGACCGTGCGTGGACGGCCGCCGACACGCTGAAGAACGTCGTCCTCGCCCTCGTGCACCCCACGGGGGAGCGCGAGCTGCTCGTCGTCGGCCTTCCCGGGGACCGCGAGGTCGACCTCAAGCGGCTCGAGGCCGCGGTGTCCCCGGCCGAGGTCGAGGCCGCGGGCGAGGCGGACTTCGCCGCGCACCCCGAGCTCGTCCGCGGGTACATCGGACCCTCCGCGCTCGGCCCGAACGCGCCGGTCGCCGAGGGTGCCGAGCGCACGGCGGTGCGCTACCTGCTCGACCCGCGCGTGGTGTCCGGATCGCGCTGGATCACCGGGGCGAACGAGACCGGACGCCACGTGTTCGACCTGGTCGCGGGCCGGGACTTCACCGCCGACGGCACGGTCGAGGCCGCCGAGGTGCGCGCGGGCGACCCCGCTCCGGACGGCTCGGGCCCGCTCGAGCTCGCGCGCGGCATCGAGATCGGCCACATCTTCGCGCTCGGCCGCAAGTACGCCCAGGCGCTCGGCCTGACCGTGCTGGACCAGAACGGCAAGGCGCAGGTCGTCACGATGGGCTCCTACGGCATCGGCGTCACGCGCGTGCTCGCGGCGCTCGCCGAGGCCAACCACGACGAGAAGGGCCTCGCCTGGCCCGCGCACGTCGCGCCCGCGCACGTGCACGTGGTCGCGACCGGCAAGGACCCGGCGGTCTTCGAGGCGGCGGAGCGGATCGCGGTCGAGCTCAGCGGGCGGGGCGTCGAGGTGCTGTACGACGACCGACCCAAGGTCTCGCCCGGCGTGAAGTTCGCCGACGCCGAGCTGCTCGGTGTCCCGCTGGTCGTGGTCGTGGGCCGCGGCCTGGCCGAGGGCGTGGTCGAGGTCCGGCCGCGCGCGGGAGCCCAGGGCGACCAGGTCGCGGTCGGCGAGGCCGTCGAGGCCATCGCGGCCCGCGTCGCGGCGCTGCTGTAGCCCCGGCTCCGCGGGCCGCGGACCGTCAGGAGCCCGCGGCCTCGCCCTGCTCGGGCAGGCCGGGGAACGCGCTCGGCGCGGCGCCCCACGGTCGTGCGTCGGCGACGGAGCGGCGCAGGCCGTCGAGGTACGGCGCGCGCCCGCCGGCGGGCACCTCGGCGACGGCGGCGGCGTAGGCGTCCGCGAGCCCGGTGCGGACCGACAGCGCGAGGCGCTCGAGCAGCGCGTCGTCGTCGAGCCCCGCGGGCAGCGCGTAGGCGGCGAGCCGCGGGTCCTGCGCGGTGTCGGTCAGCGCGGCGGACGCGGCCCACCGGGCCCCGAGCACCCGGTCGCGCGCGGCCGCCGTGAGGGACCGGTCCCGGTCGTCGTCCGACCGGCGTGCGGCGACGAGCTCGAACGTGAAGCCGGCCTCGTCGTGCGCGCGTGCCAACGGCGCGGCCACCGGCGTCGGGACCTCGTCCGGCACCTCCTGCGCGTCCGCCGCGGGCGGCGCCGGGGAGTCCGCCCCGAGCCGTGCCGCGAGGCGGTCGGCGAGGTCGGCGCGGGAGACGGCGACCGACCCCACGAGCCGCGCGAGCGGTCCGTCGGCGACGTCGTCGGCGTCGGCCAGCGCGGTCGTCGACGTGCTGCCGAGCAGCGCGAGCACCTCGTCCGGCGTCGCCTCCACGGCGGAGCCGGCGGACGTCGGCGCGGGGGAGGCCGTCGGCTCGAGGCCCGACTCGTAGACGCCGCCGAGGGCGTCGGCCTGCTCCGTCGAGATCGTGGCGACCTGCTCGAGCAGCGTGTGCAGCGCGTCGTCGGACGACCCGTCGGCCGTGGCCGCCGCGGACGTGGCGGCGTCGGTCAGCGCGAGCGCGTCGTCCACCGTGCGCGCCCGGACCTGCTCGACGGCGTCCGGTGTCGGCTCCGCCGGTGGCGGCGTCTCGAGCCGCAGCCCGCAGCCGGCGACGACGAGCGCGACGGCGGTCGCGACGAGCGCGGCGCCGGTGCGGCGGCCCGCACGACGCCTCGCAGCCTGGACCGTGCGGCGACGGGCGCCGCCGGCGGTGCCGCTGCCGGTGCGCGGGGTGATCCCTGCCACGTCGCGCGTGGTCGCGGGGGTGTCGTCAGGCGTGCTCATCGCGGGCGATCCTGCCATGCGGGGGCGCGCGGCCCCGGCAGGGCGGGCGCGCGCCCGCGGACTCGTTAGGCTGGGCGCCACAAACGGGTCGCGCACGTCGGCCCCGCACAGGCGAAGGGAGGCGGTCGTGGTCGTGGTCGCACCGACGCAGCGGGTGAAGGACGTGGTCGAGCCGGTCGTGGCAGGGCTCGGGCTGGTGCTCGAGGAGGTGCACGTCCGGCGCGCCGGCGGGCGGCAGGTCGTCGAGATCGCCGTGGGCCAGACGCAGGACGACGAGGCCGAGCTCGACCTCGACCGCGTCGCCGCCGTGACGGCCGCGATCTCGGACGCCCTGGACGCCACCGACCCGGTGCCCGGGGAGTACACGCTCGAGGTCGGCACGCGGGGAGCGGACGCGCCGCTGACGGAGCGCCGGCACTTCGTGCGGGCCGTGGGCCGGTCGGTCCGCGTCCGCACGCAGGACGGCACCACCACCACGGGTCGGCTGGAGGGGCTGACGGACGACGCGGTCGTCGTCGTGCCCGTGACGCCCGGGGTGAAGGGGCGACCGCCGAAGGTCGGCGCGCCCGTGACGATCGCACTCGCGGCAGTGCGCGACGCACGCGTCGAGGTCGACCTCGCCGGGCTGGGCCCCGACGTCGACGACGCCGGACAGGAGAGCTGATGGACATCGACATGCAGGCGCTGCGCGCGCTCGAGCGGGAGCGCGAGCTCAGCCTCGAGGTGCTGGTCGACGCGATCGAGCAGGCGCTGCTCTCGGCCTACCACCGCACGCCGGGCGCGCACGCCCGTGCGCGCGTCGAGGTCGACCGCAAGAGCGGCCACGTCACGGTCTGGGCCCGCGAGACGCCGGCCGCCGACGAGGAGGGCGGCGCTCTCGTCGAGCCGCCGGAGTTCGACGACACGCCCGCCGGGTTCGGCCGCATCGCGACCGCGACCGCGCGCCAGGTGATCGTGCAGCGCCTGCGCGACGCCGAGGACGACCAGGTGCTCGGCACGTTCCGCGGCAAGGAGGGCGAGGTCCTCGGCGGCGTCATCCAGCAGGGGCCGGACCCCCGCGTGGTCCTCGTCGACGTCGGCGGCACCGAGGCCGTCCTGCCCGCGCACGAGCAGGTGCCCGGCGAGCAGTACGTGCACGGCGAGCGCATCCGCGGCTACGTGCTCGAGGTCGCGCGCGGGTCGCGCGGGCCGCAGGTCACGCTCTCGCGCAGCCACCCCGGGCTGGTCCGCAAGCTGTTCGAGCTCGAGGTCCCCGAGGTCGCCGACGGGACCGTCGAGATTACCGCGCTGGCCCGCGAGGCCGGGCACCGCAGCAAGATGTCGGTCCGCGCGACCGTCCCCGGCGTCAACGCCAAGGGCGCCTGCATCGGCCCGATGGGCGGCCGCGTGCGCGCGGTGATGGCCGAGCTGCACGGCGAGAAGATCGACATCGTCGACCACGCGGACGACCCGGCGGAGATGGTGGCGCACGCGCTGTCGCCCGCCCGGGTGATCTCCGTCACGGTCGTGGACGAGGCGGCACGGGCCGCGCGCGTCGTCGTGCCGGACTACCAGCTCTCGCTGGCGATCGGCAAGGAGGGCCAGAACGCGCGCCTCGCGGCGAAGCTGACCGGCTGGCGGATCGACATCCGGTCCGACGCCGAGGCGCTCCCGGACGACGCGGGCTGAGCCCCGGATGGCCGGACCAGCGCGCGTGCCCGCCGGGGTGCGACCGCCGCTCGAGGTGCTCACGTGACCCGCTCGGGTGGCCGCGGGGGTAGACTCGACGTGGCTGGGCCGGATGCCCGGCATCCCCTGTGCGCCGAGACGGGCACTGGCACGTGCACCGACGTCGATCCCCACGGCACCGTCGCTCCGGCGAGCGGAGCGCCGCGAGGACCGGTGCGCACGTGCGTGGGCTGCCGAGCCACCGGCCCGAGATCTGCCCTGCTGAGGGTGGTCGCGGCCACGACGTCGGGTTCGCCCGTGCTCGTCGTGGACGTCGGCCGTCGGATGCCGGGCAGGGGTGCGTGGCTGCACCCCGACCTGGAGTGCCTCGAGCTCGCGTCACGTCGCCGCGCGTTCGGCCGGGCCCTGCGTCTGCAGGACCGGCCCGACGAGTCCGCCGTGCGGGAGCACCTCGAGGGCCAGGCCACGGCACCGGGAGCACCGGTGCCGACCGTCGATGAGGGAAGCGGGTTGGAAGCCGATGGCGACCCGATGAGCACGCTCCGATGAGTGCCCAGCGATGAGCACGCCGATGAGCATCACGAACTAACGACGGTCCGACCCTGTCTCGGGCGGACCGAGACAGGAGAGAAGTGGCCAAGCTTCGCGTCTACGAGCTCGCCAAGGAGCTCGGGGTCGACAGCAAGACCATCATGACGAAGCTCACCGAGATGGGTGAGTTCGTCCGCTCGGCGTCTTCGACGATCGAGCCGCCCGTCGTGCGCAAGCTGCGCGACGTGTACCCGGCAGCGGGCGGCAGCGCCCCCGCCGCCAAGCCTGCGTCTGCCCGGCCCGCGCCCGCGCGTCCCGCCGCACCGGCTCCGGCCGCTGCGCCGGCTCCCGCGCCCGCACCGGCTGCTCCGGCCCCGGCGGCGACCGCCGCCCCGGCCGCACCGGCGGCCACGTCGACTCCGGCGGCGCCCGCGCCGAGCCCGGCCGCGCCCGCGCCGGCACCCCAGGCCCCGCGGCCCGCCGCGGCGGCCCGTCCCGCCGCGGGTGGCGGTGCGCCGCGTCCCGGTGCCGCGCGTCCCGCGCGGCCCGGCAACAACCCGTTCGCGCCCTCGCAGGGCATGCCCCGTCCCGGCGAGCGCTCGGCCGAGCGTCCCGGCGGCGAGCGTGCCGGTGGCGAGCGGTCCGGCGGCGAGCGCTCGGGCGGTCCCCGCCCCGGCGGCCCGCGCCCGGGCAACAACCCGTTCGCGCCCTCGCAGGGCATGCCCCGTCCCGGTGAGCGCCGGACCGAGGGTGCTCCCGCCGCGGGCGGCGACCGTCCCGGCGGTCCGCGTCCCGCGCCGCGTCCCGGCGGCCCGCGTCCCAACCCCGGCATGATGCCGGGGCGCACGTCGAGCGGCGTCGGCCGTCCCGGCGAGCGTCCGGCGCGCCCCGGTGGTGCGGGCGGCGGCGGCCGCGGTGGCTTCGGCGGTCGTCCCGGTGGCGGCGGCGGAGCGCCCGGTGCGGGCGGCGGCGGCTTCGCCGGCCGTCCCGGCGGCGGCGGTCGTCCCGGCGGTGCCGGTCGTGGCTCCACGCAGGGCGCGTTCGGTCGCGCCGGTGGGCGCCCGGTCCGCGGGCGGAAGTCGAAGCGGGCCAAGCGCCAGGAGTTCGAGGCGATGCAGGCCCCGTCCCTCGGTGGCGTGCAGGTCCCGCGCGGCAACGGCAAGACGGTCGTCCGGCTGCGCCACGGCTCGTCGCTGAACGACTTCGCGGACAAGATCGACGCGAACCCCGCCTCGCTCGTCACGGTGCTGTTCCACCTCGGGGAGATGGCGACCGCGACGCAGTCGCTGGACGAGGACACGTTCGGCACGCTCGCGGCCGAGCTCGGCTACGTCATCGAGATGGTCTCGGCCGAGGAGGAGGACCGCGAGCTGCTCGGGGCCTTCGACATCGACCTGGACGCCGAGCTCGAGGCGGAGGGCGACGACGAGCTGCAGGCGCGTCCGCCCGTGGTCACCGTCATGGGTCACGTCGACCACGGGAAGACCAAGCTCCTCGACGCCATCCGGTCCACGGACGTGGTGGCCGGCGAGGCTGGTGGGATCACCCAGCACATCGGTGCCTACCAGGTCACCAAGGAGCACGAGGGCATCGAGCGTCCCATCACGTTCATCGACACCCCGGGTCACGAGGCGTTCACCGCCATGCGTGCCCGTGGTGCCCAGGTCACGGACATCGCGATCCTCGTGGTCGCGGCCGACGACGGCGTGATGCCCCAGACGATCGAGGCGCTCAACCACGCCCAGGCGGCCAACGTGCCGATCGTGGTCGCGGTCAACAAGGTGGACAAGGAGGGGTCGAACCCCGCCAAGATCCGCCAGCAGCTCACCGAGTACAACCTGGTGGCCGAGGAGTACGGCGGCGACACGATGTTCGTCGACGTCTCCGCCAAGCAGGGCATGGGCATCGACCAGCTCCTCGAGGCCGTGCTGCTCACGGCCGACGCGGCGCTCGACCTGCGGGCGAACCCCGACAAGGACGCGCGTGGTGTCGCCATCGAGGCGAACCTCGACAAGGGCCGCGGCTCGGTCGCGACCGTCCTGGTCCAGTCCGGCACGCTGCGCGTCGGCGACGCGATCGTCGCGGGGACGGCCTACGGCCGCGTCCGCGCGATGTTCGACGAGCACGGCGAGACCGTCCTCGAGGCGGGCCCGTCCCGTCCCGTGCAGGTCCTGGGCCTCGCGTCCGTCCCGTCCGCGGGCGACACGCTGCTGGTCGCCACCGAGGAGCGCACGGCCCGCCAGATCGCCGAGAAGCGTGAGGCGGCCGAGCGTGCCGCGCTCCTGGCCAAGCGCCGCAAGCGCATCAGCCTCGAGGACTTCACGCAGGCGCTCGCGCAGGGCAAGGTCGAGACCCTCAACCTCGTCATCAAGGGTGACGTGTCCGGTGCCGTCGAGGCACTCGAGGACGCGCTGCTCAAGATCGACGTGGGCGACGAGGTCGAGCTGCGCGTCATCCACCGCGGGGTGGGTGCCATCACGCAGAACGACGTGAACCTGGCGACCGTCGACTCGGCGATCATCATCGGCTTCAACGTGAAGTTCGCCGAGCGCGTCGAGGAGCTGGCCGACCGCGAGGGCGTCGACGTGCGCTTCTACTCGGTCATCTACCAGGCGATCGACGACGTCGAGGCCGCGCTCAAGGGCATGCTCAAGCCGGAGTACGAGGAGGCGCAGCTCGGCACCGCCGAGGTCCGCGAGATCTTCCGTTCCTCGAAGTTCGGCAACATCGCGGGCTGCATCGTCCGGTCGGGCGAGATCCGGCGCAACACCAAGGCCCGCGTCCTGCGCGGCGGCAAGGTGATCGCCGACAACCTCACGATCGAGTCGCTCAAGCGGTTCAAGGACGACGCGACCGAGGTCCGCGAGGGGTACGAGTGCGGTATCGGGCTCGGCTCCTACAACGACCTGCAGACCGAGGACGTCATCGAGACGTTCGAGATGCGGGAGAAGCCGCGGTCCTGACGTCAGTCATTGGTTGCCTTCGGGCAGCCTCCGAGAGGTGGCGGCGGGCCTACCGCGGGCCTAGCGGCCCGTGCCAGGCCCACCACGGCCCGCCGCCACCTCTCTGCGGCCGCCCTCGTGGATCGTCGTCCCGTCATCCCCGCGGTGGTGGGTCTGAGAGGAGCACTGTTCATGGCTGACACCGGACGGGCGCGGAAGCTGGCTGAGCGGGTTCAGCAGGTGGTCGCGCAGATGCTGGACACGCGGGTCAAGGACCCGCGCCTCGGGTTCGTGACCGTGACCGACGTGCGCGTCACGGGCGACCTGCAGCACGCGGACGTGTACTACACGGTCCTCGGCGACGACGAGGCCCGGGCGGACAGCGCCAAGGCGCTCGAGTCGGCCAAGGGCATCATCCGCTCCGAGGTCGGGCGGCAGACGGGCATCCGGCTCACGCCGACGCTCGCCTTCCACCTCGACGCCGTGCCGGAGACGGCGGCGCACCTCGAGGAGGCGCTCGCGCTCGCGGCTCGTCGGGACGCGGAGGTGCAGCGCCTCGCCGCCCAGGCCTCCTACGCGGGCGAGGCCGACCCGTACCGTCGGCCGGACGACGAGCAGGACGAGCAGAGCGACCAGCGCGGCGACGACCAGCGCTGAGCGTGCCGCGCCGGGCTGGTACCGGCACGTAGGGCGGCCCCGACCACACGGTCGGGGCCGCCTCACGTCGTCCGGGCTCAGCGCGTCGCCACGAGCTCCTCGTCGCCGCGCGTGCTCGGGCCCGCCGCGGCGGCCGGCCCGGTGCCGGCCTCGTCGGCCCCGCCGACCGCCGTGTCGAGACCCGTGCCGAGACCTGTGCCGGGACCTGTGCCGGCGCCCCCCAGGCGGCCGGTGCCGCGCGGCATGAAGGCCGCCACGACCGCGCCGAGGCCGACGACCGCGGCTCCGACGAACGCCGCCGGCCGCAGGCCCTGGGCGTACCCGTCGGGCGTGAGCGTGCCGTCCGCGGCCTGGAACACGGCCACGATGACGGCCACGCCGATCGCGCCGCCGACCTCGCGGATCGTGGAGTTCACCGAGCTCGCGGTGCCGTGGTCGGTGGGCACCACGTCGGCCAGGACGGCGGTCGCGGAGGGCGCGAAGGTCAGGCCCATGCCGATGCCCGCCAGGGCGAGACCCGGCACGACGTCGCCGTAGACCGTGGCGTCGCCGATGACCGAGGCCATCCACGCGAGACCCGCGCCCTGCAGGGCGAGCCCGGCGGTGAGCAGGGGCCGCACGCCCAGGCGCGGGGCGAGCATGCCCGCGACGGGCGCGACGAGCATGGGCGCGGCGGTCCAGGGCAGCGTGCGCAGCCCGGCCTCGAGCGGGCTGTAGCCCATGGCGACCTGGAAGTACTGCGACAGGACGAACACCGTGCCGAACACGCCGACCGAGAACAGGAAGGCGCTGCCGTTGGCGACGGTGAAGGAGCGGATGCGGAACATCTTCAGCGGGACGAGCGGGTGGTCGGTGCGGGACTCGCGCCGCAGGAAGCCGACGAGCAGCAGGACACCGGCCGCCAGGGCGCCGACCACGCGGGCCGAGCCCCAGCCCTCGTCGTTCCCGTTGACGACGGCCCACACGACCGCGAGCACGCCGCCGCCCGCCAGGAGCAGCCCGGGGACGTCGATCCGTTGCCGGCGGCCGTACGACTCGGGCAGCGCGCGCAGGACCAGCGGCACGGCGACGATCGCGACGGGCACGTTGATCCAGAAGATCGCCTCCCAGGAGATCCCCTCGACGACGGCGCCGCCGATCACGGGTCCGAGCGCCACGCCGACTCCGGAGACCGCGCCCCAGATGCCGATCGCCATGGCGCGCCGTGCGGGCGGCACGGCGGCGGCCAGCAGCGTGAGCGACAGCGGCATGATCGCCGCCGCACCCGCGCCCTGGACGGTGCGCGCGGCGATCAGCATCTCCGGGGTGGTGGACAGCGCCGAGGCGATCGACGCGAGCGCGAACAGCACGATGCCGGCGACGAAGACGCGGCGGCGGCCGAGCCGGTCGCCGAGGGTGGCTGCGGCGATCATGAGCGACGCGAAGGACAGCGTGTAGGCGTTGACCATCCACTGCAGCTCCTGCAGCGACGCCGAGAGCTCGGTGTGCAGCACCGGGAGCGCGGTCGTCATCACGAGGTTGTCCAGCGTGGCCATGAACATCGGCAACGACGCCGCGAGGAGCGCGACGGCGGTCGGGACGGGCCGCAGGCGGCGGCCGGACGCCGGTGGGGCGTCGAGTGGGGGCGCGGTCATGAGGGCTCCTGCAGGTGTCGAGGCAAGTTGGCATTGAGTGATTACTAACAACAGCGACCGTAGGCATCGGCTGATAACCTGTCAACCATGGCGACCGGAGCAGCGGTGACGGCGGGCACGACGACGGGTGGGCGCGTGCCGGCCCGGATGTCGGGTGACGAGCGGCGCGAGCAGATCCTCGCCGCGGCGCGCCGGGTCTTCGCGGAGGGTGGCTACGCCGCGACCACCGACGAGGTCGCCCGCGCGGCCCACGTCTCGCAGCCCTACGTGGTGCGGCTCTTCGGGTCGAAGCGCGACCTGTTCCTCGAGGTGTACCGCCAGGCGGCGGACACGGTGGTCTCCACCCTGACGGCGGCGGCCGCGGTGCCGGGCGCGACCAAGGAGTCGATGGGTCAGGCCTACCTGGCGCTCATCGAGGACCGCGACCTGCTGCGCCTGCTGATGCACGGCTTCATCGCGAGCGCGGACGACGAGGTCGGGCGGGTCGCGCGGCACTGCCTGGGGGAGTCCTACCGGCTGTACGTGGAGCGCACCGGGGCGAGCGACGACGAGGCCCGGCAGTTCGTGGCGTTCGGGATGCTCCTGAACGTCCTGATCGCGGTGGACGCCGAGGCGCACCGGGGCGAGGACGCCGGGATGGACGGGCTCGTCGAGTGCGTCGCCCTGACCGCGCGTCGCCAGGCCCAGGCGTGAGCGCGGCGGCCGGCCCGTACGGAGCGCGTGCGGAGGGCCGGGCACCCGCGGCCCGCCGGCCCACCGCGGCGGACGGTTTCGTCGTCGTCGACAAGCCCCAGGGCCTGACGAGCCACGACGTCGTCGCGCGGATGCGCCGGCTGGCGGGGACGCGGAAGGTCGGTCACGCGGGCACGCTGGACCCGATGGCGACCGGGGTCCTGGTCGTCGGCATCGGCCGGGCCACGAGGCTGCTCACGTACGTCGTCGGTGCGGACAAGGAGTACCTCGCGACCGTCAGGCTCGGCGTCGCCACGAGCACGGAGGACGCGGAGGGTGAGGTCGTCGCCACCACGGACGCGTCGGGCGTCGCCGACGACGACCTGCGCGCGGCGGCCGCGGCGCTCACCGGTGACCTCATGCAGGTGCCGAGCGCGGTCTCGGCGATCAAGGTGGACGGCCGGCGGGCGTACGCCCGGGTGCGGGCGGGGGAGGACGTGACCCTCGCGGCGCGCCCCGTGACGGTGGCCGAGCTCGAGGTGCGTGACGTCCGGACCACGCGGGTGGAGGGCGTGCCGGTCCGCGACGTGGACCTGCGCGTCGTCGTCTCGTCGGGCACGTACGTCCGCGCGCTCGCGCGCGACCTCGGCGACGCGCTCGGCGTCGGCGGGCACCTCACGGCGCTGCGGCGCACGCGGGTCGGCGGGTACCGCGTGGACGGGGCGCGCACGCTCGAGGAGCTCGGGCGGACGCCGGACGACGTCACGCTGACGGTCACCCCGCTCGCGGACGCCGCGCGCGCCACGTTCGCGGTCCGCGAGCTGACCGAGCCCGAGGCGCGGGCGCTCGGCTACGGGCAGGCGATCGGCATCCGCGGGGAGGCGTCCGACGAGGTCGTGGCGGCGATCGCGCCCGACGGCGGGCTGGTCGCCCTCCTGCAGGACCGCGACGGCAAGGCACGCCCCGTGCTGGTGCTCGCGCCGGCCTGACCGGGCGGCGGACGACCTCCGGGGCGAAAGGGATTGCTTAAACGATTTTGGTCGCTCGGAACCGGTTCCGGACCCGCGCGACGACGACTACGTTGCGCACAGCAGCGACGATCGGGCGTCGTGTCCGCGCTCGTGGGAGTGCTGCACCACCTCCTGAGGAGACAGCGTGGTTTCCTTCCAGCTCCATCGGCGTGCCCCCGGGCGCGCCGTCCGCCCTCACCCCGCACGCACGGTGCTCGTCGGCGGCGTCGCCGCGGGAGCGCTCGTCGTCGGCGTCCTGGCGGCACCTCTCGCCTCCGCGGCGCCGATCGACCAGGTGCACGACTTCTCCGACGGCCCGCAGGGCTGGTACAGCTACCCCGACACCGCCCCGTCCTCGGTGGTCGACGGCGAGTACTGCGTGGTCGTCCCTGGCGGCAGCGCCAACCCCTGGGACATCGCGATCCAGCACGACGGCCTGACGTTCGAGGCCGGGACGGACCTCACCGCCTCGTTCCGCGCGCACGCGACGGCCGACGTCTCGGTCAACCTGCGCGCGGGCACGGGCTGGCCGGACGACGTCGCGTCGACGGTCGCCGTGACGACCGTGGCGCAGGACTTCGCCTTCAGCTGGGAGCCCGGCTTCAGCGGCGACGGGAACGTGTCCTTCCAGCTCGGCGGGAAGTCCGCCGACTACACGCTGTGCCTCGACGACTTCTCGATCAGCGGGGCGCAGGAGCTGGTCCCGGACACGAGCTTCGACGGCGTGCTGCCCGAGGGCTGGACCAACGAGGGCTGGACGGTCACGTCCGAGCCGGGAGACGGCGAGCCGCTGTGCTTCGAGGTCCCCGGGACCTCGGGCACGTACTCCGGCCTGGTGCTGAACGGGCTGCCGATCGAGGAGGGCGGGAACTACGAGCTGCGCTACACCGCCAGCGCGAGCAACGGCGCGACGATCCGGACCGTGGTGGGCGAGAACGCCGCACCGTGGCGCACCGCGTTCGTCGACAGCACGGAGCTGTCCACCGAGCTGACGGAGCACGTCCTGCCGTTCACCTCGGGCGTGACGTTCCCGGCGCAGTCGTCGGACCCGGCGGTGGGCGTGGGGCAGGTGGCGCTCCAGATGGGCGACCGCGGTGACTTCACGTTCTGCATCACGAGCCTGTCGCTGCGGAAGGTCGCGACCCCGCCGCCGGCGTACGAGCCGGACACCCGGGGGCCGGTGCGCGTGAACCAGGTCGGGTACCTGACGAACGGGCCGAAGAGCGCGACCGTCGTGAGCGACGCGACGGACCCGCTGGCCTGGCAGCTGCAGGACGCCGACGAGCACGTGGTCGCCGAGGGCACCGCGACGCCGGCCGGCACCGACCCGACCTCCCAGCTCGCGGTGCAGACGATCGACTTCCGCGAGTTCACGACGCCCGGCGAGGGCTACACCCTCGTCGTCGGCGACGACCGCAGCGACCCGTTCGCGATCGGCGCGGACCTGTACGACCAGCTGCGCTACGACGCGCTGAACTACTACTACCCGGTGCGCTCGGGCATCGCGGTCGACGTGCCCGACGACACCTACGACCGTCCCGCCGGCCACGTCGACGGCCCCGACGGCGCGGTCAACAAGGGCGACGTGGACGTCGCGTGCCTCACCGCGGCGGACGACGGCGCGTCGTGGTCCTACGGCTCGTGGACGTGCCCCGAGGGCTACGCGCGCGACGTCGTCGGCGGCTGGTACGACGCGGGCGACCACGGCAAGTACGTGGTCAACGGCGGCATCTCGGTCGCCCAGCTCATGAGCCTGTACGAGCGCTCGCTGCACACCGACCACGCCACCGACGGCGCGCTCGCCGACGGCACGCTCGACGTGCCCGCCGACGAGAGCGGCAACGGCGTGCCGGACGTGCTCGACGAGTCGCGCTGGGAGCTCGAGTTCTTCCTCGCCATGCAGGTCCCGCAGGGCTCCGGCATGACGGTCTCGGCCGACGACGACCGCTCGCTCGACGGCCTGGTGCACCACAAGATCCACGACGTCGGCTGGACGGGCCTGGGGCTGCTGCCCTCGGCGGACCCGCAGCAGCGGCGCCTGCACCGGCCCTCGACGGCCGCGACGCTCAACGTCGCCGCCACGGCGGCGCAGGGCGCGCGGCTCTTCCGCGAGTACGACGCGGACTTCGCCGACCGGCTGCTCGAGGCGGCGCAGACCGCCTACGCCGCCGCCCAGCGCGTGCCCGACCTGTACGCACCGGCGTCCGCGGGCAGCAACGGCGGCGGTCCGTACGACGACACCGACGTGTCCGACGAGATGTACTGGGCGGCCGCCGAGCTCTACCTGACCACCGGCGACGACGAGTACGAGGCCGACGTGCTGGCCAGCGAGCACTCCGACGACGACATCTGGAGCCGCAGCGGGTTCAGCTGGGGCAGCGTCGCGGCGCTGGGCCGGCTCGACCTCGCGACCGTGCCGAGCGACCTGCCCACCCGCGACGAGGTGCGGGCGTCCGTGGTCGAGGGCGCGGAGAAGTACCTGGGCTGGCAGGAGGCGGAGGCGTTCGGCACCGCCTACCCGGGCAGCGACGACGGCCAGTACGAGTGGGGCTCGAGCTCGAGCGTGCTCAACAACCAGGTGGTCCTCGCCACGGCGTACGACCTCACGGACGACCCCCGGTTCTCCGACGCCGTCGCGGAGTCGATGGACTACCTGCTGGGTCGCAACGCCCTGAACAACTCCTACGTGACGGGCTACGGGACGCAGTACTCGACGCACCAGCACAGCCGGTGGCTGGTCCCGCCGATGCCCGGCACGGTCTCGGGCGGACCCAACTCGCGGCGGGGCACGTGGGACCCGGTCATGAACACGCTCTACCCGGCGGGTCACGAGTGCGCACCCCAGGCGTGCTACGTCGACGACATCGAGGCGTGGTCGGTCAACGAGCTGACCATCAACTGGAACGCCCCGCTGTCCTGGGTCGCCTCGTTCCTCGCCGACCTGGGTGAGGGCGTCGCGCCGCAGGCGCCGGCGTTCACCCAGCAGCCGCACGGCGTCACGGTGGCGCTGGGTGCCACCGCGACGTTCACGGTGCAGGTCACGGGGACGCCGACGCCCACGGTCGCGTGGCAGTGGCGCACGGGTGCCGGCACGTGGCAGACGATCCCGCGGGCGACGGGTACGACGCTCTCGGTCGTCGCGTCGGCCGCCACCGACGGCCGGCAGTACCGCGCGGTGCTCACGAGCACGGCCGGCACCGCGACGAGCTCGGTCGCCACGCTCGTCGTGAAGGCCCAGCGGCCGGTGGTCACGAAGCACCCCACGTCGGCCTCCGCCGCCGTCGGCAGGTCGGTGACGCTGCGGGCGTCGGCGTCCGGGTACCCGACGCCGACGGTGCGCTGGCAGCTGCGCAAGCCGGGCTCGTCGTCCTGGAAGAACGTCGCCGGGGGGACGAGGACCTGGCTGACGGTCAGGCTGAGCACCGCGAACACCGGCACGCAGTACCGCGCGGTGTTCACCAACCGCGGGGGGAGCGCGACGTCACGGGCAGCCACCGTGCGCCTCGCCCAGGCCGCCCCGCGGTTCACGAGCCACCCGGCGAGCACCACGGTCCGGGCGGGTCAGAAGGCGACGTTCACCGTGACGGTCGCCGCGTACCCGAAGGCGACGTTGACCTGGTACGTCAGGACCAAGGGCAGCGCGAGCTGGAAGGCGGTCACCGGTGCCCGGTGGTCGACCCTCTCGGTCACGGCGACCCGGGCGCTCGACGGCGCGCAGTACCGCGCGGTCGCGCGCAGCTCGGCGGGGAGCGCGTGGTCCAAGGTCGCGACGCTGACGGTGCGGTGACGCTCCTCACGTCGACGTGGTGAACGGCGGCCCGGTGCGCAGCGCGCACCGGGCCGCCGTCGTCCCGGGCGTGTCCGCCCGGGGTGCGCGCACGACGCCGGTGGCCGCCCGGTGGCATGATCAGGCCCGTGCAGCGCTGGTCCGACCTCACCGACGTGCCCCCCGACCTCGGTCCCTCGGTCGTCACGATCGGCAACTTCGACGGCGTGCACCGTGGGCACGCGAGCGTCCTGCGCCGCATGGCGCTCGACGCGCAGGCGGCCGGGTGCACCTCGGTCGCGGTCACGTTCACGCCGCACCCCCTGCAGGTGCACCGGCCCGACGACGCGCCCCCGCTGCTGACCGGTGACGTCGACCGGCTCGACCTCCTGGAGGGCACGGGGCTCGACGCCGTGCTGCTCCTGCCCTACACGCTCGAGTTCGCCCGCCAGACGCCCGAGGAGTTCGTCGAGCGGTACCTCGTGGGGGCGCTGCACGCGCGGACCGTCGTCGTCGGCCGGGACGTGCGCTTCGGGTGGCAGAACTCGGGGGACCTGTCGACCATGGTCGCGCTCGGCGAGCGCTACGGGTTCGACGTCGAGGTGATCGACGACATCACGCCGTCGGCGACGGCCGACGAGGGCAGCGCGGAGGACGCCGCGGCGGACGCGCTGCGCCGGCGCTGGTCCTCGACGTGGGTGCGCGAGGCGCTCGCCGCCGGAGACGTGCGGCAGGCGGCCCGCGTGCTCGGGCGCCCGCACCGCATCCGCGGTCTCGTCGTGCACGGCGACGCGCGGGGGAGGGAGCTCGGGTTCCCCACGGCGAACCTCGCGCAGGACGCGGCCGGCATGGTCCCGGCGGACGGCGTGTACGCGGGCTGGCTGCGCCGCACCCGGCACGCCGACGGCTCGCCCGTCGCGACCGACGACCCCGTCCTGCCCGCCGCGGTGTCCATCGGCACCAACCCCACGTTCGACGGCGTGCAACGGCGCGTCGAGGCGTACGTGCTCGACCGCACGGACCTCGACCTGTACGACGAGGAGGTCGTGCTGGACCTCGTCGAGCGGCTGCGGCCGACGCTGCGCTTCGACTCGGTGGACGAGCTGCTCACGCAGATGCACGCGGACGTCGCGCGGGTGCGCGAGGTGCTCGAGGGCGCCGCCTCGGCGTAGGGTGCCGCGTCCCGACGCGGCCGGCTCGGGCGGCGCCCCGTGCGCGCCCGCCGGGGCGGCCCCGCGGATCGTCCGCAAACCGGACGATCCGTACCCCTCAGGTCTCCGGGGCCCCCTGCCGATGAACCCGGCAGAGGCTCGTCCGCGCCCGTCCCGGAGGTCAGACCGTGCTCGTCCGTCCCGCCCCCTCGCTGCGCCGTCCCGTGCGCTCGCTCGTCGTCGCGTCCCTCGCCGTCGCCACCGTGGTCGCGCTGGCCCAGGCCCCCGCGCAGGCGGAGGACGCCGGTGCGCCGGGCACGCAGGTGGGTGCGGCACCGACGGCCCCGACGGCCTCGGCGGCTCCCGGCACGGCGACGTCCTCCGGGACCGCGGCCGGTGGCGACCTCGTCACCGCGGGCACGGCGGACCGCGTGCCGAGCAAGGCGTGGGTGAGCTCGCTCTGGCGCAAGACGCTCGAGCCCTCGCTCGCCGTGCCCGTCGGCTGGACCGGGAGCGAGCAGGCCTGCTCGGCGGGGCAGGAGTCGTCGGCGTCGCGGGCCGCGACGCTGCGCACCATCAATGCGATGCGCAAGCTCGTCCAGCTCGACCCGGTCCGGTTCGACGCCGACGCGAACGTGCGGGCGCGCAAGGCGGCGCTGATCATGAGCGCGAACGACACGCTGACCCACAGCCCGTCGTCGAGCATGTCCTGCTGGTCCAGCGACGGCCAGAAGGCCGCCGGCCAGTCCAACCTGGCGCTCGGCATCGGCGGAGCGCGGTCGATCGCGCTCTACATGGCCGACCCCGGGCAGTACAACACCGCCGCGGGGCACCGGCGCTGGATCCTCAACCCCACGACCACCGTCATGGCCACCGGGTCCACCCAGGACGCGAACGCGCTGACGGTCTTCGGCCTCGGGACCTCCGACGCGCAGGCACGGCCGCAGTTCCTCGAGTGGCCCGCGCGCGGCTGGTTCCCCGCCGAGCTCGAGCCCGACGGCCGCTGGTCGCTCTCCGCCTCGAACCGGTACGTGTCGTTCGCACGCGCGTCGGTCAGCGTGCGGCTCGTCGACGGCAAGGGCCGGCTGGTGCGGCAGCTCCCGGTGACGGTCGTCTCGCGGGACGACCGCGGCTACGGCCCGAACACCGTGGTGTTCCAGGTCGGGCGCGTGGCGATCCCGAAGGCGTCGGCGGTCAAGGCCTACCGCGTGAGCGTGCGCGGCATCTCGGGTGGTGCTGCCTCGTCGTACTCTTACACGGTGCGCCTGTTCCACCCGTGACCTCCGCCTGTGACGTGCACCCCCGTGACCGGGGCCCCGGCCCGGGCTGGTAGAGTCGTGGGGCCGTCTGATCGGCCGCGGAACCAGAGAGCCCGGGTGGACAAGCCCCGGAGCACCGCGCAACGAGTCACAAGGAGAGCCGTGTCCCTCGACGCTGCCACCAAGCAGGCCATCATGACCGAGTACGCCACCCACGAGGGCGACACCGGTTCCCCCGAGGTCCAGATCGCTGTCCTGACGCAGCGCATCAAGGACCTGACCGAGCACCTCAAGGAGCACAAGCACGACCACCACAGCCGCCGCGGCCTGCTGCTGCTCGTCGGTCGTCGTCGTCGCCTGCTCGGCTACCTGCAGAAGATCGACATCAACCGCTACCGCTCGCTGATCGAGCGTCTCGGTCTGCGTCGCTGACCTCCCGGACCAGCCCGGATCCCTGCGGGGGTCCGGGCTGGTCCGCTTGTCGGGCCGCGCGTCGCGTGCACGGCCCGCCGGCACCGGGCAGGATTCCTCCCGGTGCCGCAAGCACCACCTCAGCACCACCCCAGCACCACGAAGCACCATCCACCGCGTCGGTCCGCCAGTCCGGTCCTCGGTAGTGGCCCCCGGAGCACGCTCCGTGAGCCTCGATCGAAGACCGCCCGGCCCGGCCGGCGCCTTCGAGAGCAAGGAGGGCACCCGTGGAGGGTCCCGAGATCCAGTTCGCCGAGGCCGTGATCGACAACGGTCGCTTCGGCACCCGCACCGTCCGCTTCGAGACGGGCCGCCTGGCCAAGCAGGCCGCCGGCGCTGCCGCCGCCTACCTGGACGGCGACACGATGCTGCTGTCGGCCACCACGGCCGGCAAGCACCCCAAGGAGCAGTTCGACTTCTTCCCGCTGACGATCGACGTCGAGGAGCGGCAGTACGCCGCGGGCAAGATCCCCGGCTCGTTCTTCCGTCGCGAGGGCCGCCCCTCGACCGAGGCGATCCTGGCGTGCCGCCTGGTCGACCGCCCGCTGCGCCCCCTGTTCGTCAAGGGCCTGCGCAACGAGGTCCAGGTCGTCATCACCGTCCTGGCGATCCACCCGGACGACGCGTACGACGTTCTGGCCATCAACGCCGCGTCGATCTCGACGCAGCTGTCCGGCCTGCCGTTCTCCGGCCCGGTCGGCGGCGTGCGCATCGCGCTGGTCGACGGCCAGTGGGTGGCGTTCCCGCGCTACTCCGAGCGTGAGCGCGCGACGTTCGACATGGTCGTCGCCGGCCGCGTCGTCGAGAACGCCGCGGGCGAGAGCGACGTCGCGATCGCGATGATCGAGGCCGAGGCGCCCGAGAAGTCGTGGAACCTCATCAAGAACGAGGGCGGCCAGGCGCCGACCGAGGAGATCGTCGCGCAGGGCCTCGAGGCGGCGAAGCCGTTCATCAAGGTCCTGGTCGAGGCGCAGGCCGAGCTCGCCGCGAAGGCCGCCAAGGAGACCCAGGTCTTCCCGACGTTCCCGGACTACCAGGACGACGCGTACGCCGCGGTCGAGGCCGCCTCGTCGGCCCGTCTGGGCGAGGCGCTGAGCATCGCGGACAAGCAGACCCGCGAGGGCCGCCTGGACGAGATCAAGGCCGAGGTCCTCGGCGAGCTCGCCGAGCAGTTCGCGGGCCGCGAGAAGGAGCTCTCCGCCGCGTACCGCTCGGTGCAGAAGAAGCTCATCCGCCAGCGCATCCTCACCGACGGGTTCCGCATCGACGGCCGTGGCCTGCGGGACATCCGCACGCTCTCGGCCGAGGTCGAGGTCCTGCCCCGCGTGCACGGCTCGGCGCTGTTCGAGCGCGGCGAGACCCAGATCCTGGGCGTCACCACGCTGAACATGCTCCGGATGGAGCAGCAGCTCGACACGCTCTCCCCGGAGACGCGCAAGCGCTACATGCACAACTACAACTTCCCGCCCTACTCGACCGGTGAGACGGGGCGCGTGGGCTCGCCCAAGCGCCGCGAGATCGGTCACGGCGCGCTCGCCGAGCGGGCGCTCATGCCGGTCCTGCCGAGCCGCGAGGAGTTCCCCTACGCGATCCGTCAGGTCTCCGAGGCGCTGGGCTCCAACGGCTCGACGTCGATGGGCTCGGTCTGCGCCTCGACCCTCTCGCTGCTCAACGCCGGTGTGCCGCTGCGCGCGCCGGTCGCGGGCATCGCGATGGGCCTGGTCTCCGACACCGTGGACGGTGAGACGCGCTACGCCGCCCTCACCGACATCCTGGGTGCCGAGGACGCGTTCGGTGACATGGACTTCAAGGTCGCCGGGACGCGCGAGTTCGTCACGGCGATCCAGCTCGACACCAAGCTCGACGGCATCCCCGCCTCGGTGCTCGGTGGCGCGCTCACGCAGGCCAAGGAGGCGCGTCTCGCGATCCTCGACGTCATCGCCGAGGCGATCGACGTGCCCGACGAGATGAGCCCGTTCGCCCCGCGCGTCATCACGGTGAAGGTCCCGGTCGACAAGATCGGCGAGGTCATCGGCCCGAAGGGCAAGATGATCAACCAGATCCAGGAGGAGACCGGCGCCGACATCTCCATCGAGGACGACGGCACGGTCTACATCGGCGCGACCGACGGTCCGTCGGCCGAGGCGGCGCGGGCCGCGATCAACGCGATCGCGAACCCGCACATGCCCGAGGTCGGCGAGCGCTTCGTCGGGACCGTCGTCAAGACGACCACCTTCGGTGCGTTCGTCTCGCTGTCGCCGGGCAAGGACGGTCTGCTGCACATCAGCCAGATCCGCAAGCTCGTCGGCGGCAAGCGCGTCGAGAACGTCGAGGACGTCCTGGCCATCGGCCAGAAGGTCCAGGTCGAGATCGGCGAGATCGACCCGCGCGGCAAGCTGTCGCTGCACGCCGTCGTGGACGACGCAGGCGAGGCGGCGCCGGCCGACTCGTCCGACGCGCCGGCTCCGGCCGACGCCTGACGTGCCGCTCGACCTCCCGCTCGTGCGCCAGGGACTCCCTGGCGCCGAGCAGGCCGCCGGGCAGGACGGCGACGCCCACGTGCGTCGCTCGGTCCTGCCCGGCGGGGTCCGCGTCCTGACCGAGCACATGCCCGGTCTGCGCTCGGCGACCGTCGGCGCGTGGGTCGGCGTCGGCTCGCGTGACGAGGAGTCGGGCCACTTCGGCTCCACGCACTTCCTCGAGCACCTGCTCTTCAAGGGCACCGCCCGGCGCACCGCCATGGACATCGCCGAGGCGTTCGACGAGGTCGGGGGCGAGGCGAACGCCGCCACCGGCAAGGAGCACACGTGCTACTACGCGCGCGTGCTCGACACCGACCTGCCCATGGCGGTCGACGTGATCGCCGACATGGTGACCTCCGCGCGCCTCGACGCCGACGAGCTCGAGACCGAGCGCGGCGTGATCCTCGAAGAGCTCGCGATGAACGACGACGACCCGAGCGACGTGGTGCACGAGCAGTTCGCGACCGCGGTGCTCGGCGAGCACCCGCTCGGCCGCCCCATCGGCGGCACGCCGGACACGATCCGTGCGGTCCCGCGGGACGCGGTGTGGGAGCACTACCGCTGGCACTACCGGCCCGAGACGCTCGTCGTGAGCGCCGCGGGCGGGGTCGACCACGACCAGCTCTGCGCGCAGGTGTCCGACGCGCTCGCCGCGGGCGGCTGGGACCTGTCCGGCGAGGGATCGCCGCGGGGACGGCGCGCACCGGCGCGCGGCCTCGACGCGGGGGAGCAGGGCCTGCCCGCGGTCGGGGCCGAGCGGTCCGTCCGCCGGCACACCGAGCAGGCCAACGTCGTCGTGGGCTGCACGTCGCTCACCGCGACCGACGACCGACGGTTCACCCTCTCCGTGCTGAACGCGGTGCTGGGCGGCGGCATGTCGTCGCGCCTGTTCCAGGAGGTGCGCGAGAAGCGCGGCCTGGCGTACTCCACGTACTCGTTCGCGTCGGGGCACTCGGACACGGGCGTCTTCGGCCTGTACGCCGGGTGCACCCCCGCGAAGGTCGACGAGGTCGTCGCGCTCATGGTCGCGGAGTGGGAGCGCCTCGCGGACGCCCCCATCACGTCCGCGGAGCTCGCCCGCTCCGTCGGGCAGCTGTCCGGCGGGCTGGTGCTCGGCATGGAGGACTCCGGCTCGCGGATGAGCCGCCTCGGCAAGGCCGAGCTGGTGCACGGCGAGCTGCTGAGCATCGACGAGTCGCTCGAGCGCGTGCGCGCCGTGACCGTCGAGGACGTCCAGGAGCTCGCGGCCGAGCTCGCGTCGCGGCCGCGCTCGGTCGTCCGGGTCGGCCCGTTCGGGGACTGAGTACCCCACACTCGCGCAGCAGAGCGCCCCGGTCCAGGAGGACCGGGGCGCTCCGGCGTGCCCACCCGTCACCGGGTGCGGGTCACGGGATCGACGTCCTGCTCTCGCACTGCGTGCTCGTGTCGGTCCCGGTGCCGCCCGAGCAGCTGTCGGTGCCGCCGCCGCCGTTGAGGGCGTCGTTCCCGGCCTCGCCGAACACCTTGTCGTCGCCCGCGTCACCGAAGGCCTTGTCGTTCCCGGTGCCGCCGCGCACGGTGTCGTTGCCGGTGCCCCCGCGCACGGTGTCGTTGTCGGCACCGCCCGTCACGACGTCGGTGTCGGCGCCGCCGTCGACGAAGTCGGCACCCGGGCCGGCGTCGACCGAGTCCTTGCCGTTGTAGGCGAGGATCCGGTCGTTGCCCGCGTCGCCGTACAGCTTGTCGCCGCCGAGGCTGCCGCGGATCTGGTCGTCGCCCGTGCCGCCCCGGATCGTGTCGGCACCGTCGTCGCCGTTGAGCGTGTCGTCGCCGGCGCCGCCCTGGATCGCGTCGTTGTCGGCACCGCCGCCGATGGTGTCGTTGCCGTCGTCACCGGTGAGGGTGTCCGCCCCGCCGCCGCCCAGGACCGCGTCGTTGCCGGCGCCCGCCCGCAGGACGTTGGGTCCCGACGAGCCCTGCAGCGTGTCGCTCTTCGACGAGCCGACCGCGTTCTCGACCTGCGAGAGCGTGTCCGTGCCCTCGCCGGTCGCGGCGCCGGTCGCGAGGTTGACCCGCACCGCCGTCAGCGACGCCGCGTAGGACACCGTGTCCGTCCCGTCGACCCCCAGGATCTGGTCGTCGCCCGTGCCGCCGACGAGCGTGTCGTCGCCGGTCCAGCCGTCGAGCCAGTCGTTGCCGGCGCCGCCGTCGATCGAGTCGCCGGTGTCGTCCGTCGAGCCGCCGCCGGGGTTGCCGAGCAGCGTGTCGTTGCCCGCCTCGCCGCCGATCGTGTCGGCGCCGGAGCCGCCGAATACCACGTCGTCGCCCTCGCCGCCGAGGATGCTGTCCGCACCCGCGTCGCCGCAGATCCGGTCGTTGCCGGCCAGACCGCGGATGACGTCGTCGCCCGCGCCCGCCACGATCACGTCGTTGCCGGCGGTGCCGGTCAGCGTGTCGTTGCCCGGAGTCCCGACCATCGTGGCCGCGACGCCCTGGCAGGTGGGCGGCGGACCGTTCTCGACGTGCAGGTTGAGCAGGCCGTTCGCGGCGGCGAACCCGTCCACCTTGATGCGGTAGGTCGTGCCGCCGTTGACCGGGAACGTGACCAGGCTGCGGGCGCCCGTGCCGGAGTCGTCGTCCCAGGCGAGCGGCGTCAGGGTGGCGAGCGAGCCGCCCGTGTACACGGCGAGCGTGGTGTCGAACGTCGTGACGCTCGTGCCGTTGTCCTCGGTCGAGATCGTCGCGGTCCCCGTCGTCGCCGGGGTCCAGCGCCACCACACGCCGTTGTCGAGGCTGAACGGTCCCGGCTCACCGGGCTCCGTGTCCGAGCAGACGGTGAAGTCGAAGTCGTTGAACGGACCGTTGCCGGACAGGGCCTCGGCGCTCGCGAAGTCGTTGTTGTTGACCGTGCGGGTCGCCGCGTCGAGCACGTTGATCCGCTTGCGGGTGACCCCGGCCCGGGTCACGTTCACGCCGGTCGCGTCGAGGTTCGCCGCGGCGGCCGCGTTCGTGATGGGCACCCCGTTGCCGTCGACGCACTCACGCAGGAGCGCGAACGCCCCGGCCACGTGCGGCGCGGCCATCGACGTGCCGTCCTTGAACCCGTGGTTGTCGCCGGTCGGGACCGGCGCGTCGATCGAGACGCCCGGGGCCCACCAGCGCAGGTCGGAGGTGGAGTTGGTGAAGGACGCCGGGACGTCGCCGTCCGTCGTCGCACCGATCGCGAAGCCCGTGGTGAGGCAGCCCGGGAAGCTCATCCCGGCCGAGCTCCCGTTGTTGCCCGCCGCGACGACCACCGCGACGCCCTGGCCCTGCAGCAGCGAGAACCAGGTGTTGGTGCTCGGGTTGGTGGCGGCGCACGCCGCGTCCCCGGGGGCGAACACCGCGTTGGTGCCGATGCTCAGGTTCACCGAGACGATCCGGGGGTTGGTCGAGGTCTTGAGCGCGAAGACGCGCGCGAGCGCGTTGTTGATCGCCGAGAACTGCGCGGTCCAGCGCGCGCTCGACGGGTTGTCCTGCGCGACCTTGATCGCGACCACGCCGGCGCCGCGGGCGACGCCCTCGTGACCACCGGTGAACATGCCGCCGGCGGCGATGCCGGCGACGTGCGTGCCGTGGTCGCAGTCGTTCGAGTGGGTGCACTCGTCGGCCGAGCCCGCCGCGGTGGAGGAGTTCGTGCCACCGGGGCACGACGAGTCCGTCACGAAGCAGGCCTGCGAGACGATCCGGCCGGTGAAGGCGTTGTGCTGGTTGTCGACGCCGGAGTCGATGATCGCGACCTGGTAGCCACCCGCGCCGCCCTCGAAGTTGTTGCCGAGCACGCCCGCGGTGTTGAGCAGGTCGGAGTCGATGACGCCGGTGCTGGTGGCCAGGTCGGCCTGGGCCGAGCCGTCGATCGTGACCGAGCCGACGCCCGGGTCGTCGAGCAGCGCGTCGAGCCCGTCCTCGGTGACGGTCCAGACGCCGGCCGGGAGCAGCGGGTCGAGGCCCTCGAGGCGGGAGCCGGTGCCGGCGAGCGTCGCGGACAGTGCGGCCTGCGCCTCGTCGGTGCGCTCGTGCTGCGCGGCGAGCGCGGTGGCCGAGCGGAGGTCGGTCCGCAGGGCGCCCGCGGCGGTCACCGTGACCCGCGCGGTGCCGTGCGCGGTGATCGCGTCGCGGACCTTCGCCACCTGGGCGGGGTCGGGCGCGCTCGGCAGCGGGGCCACCGCGGGGAGCCGCCGGGGCGCCGCCACGTGCTGACCGGGCACGTCGGGCGTGGTGTAGCCGGGCGTCGGCACGGGGCCGGGGTCGGTGGTCTTGGGCTCGTCGGTCGCGGCGGCGTCCGCACCGGGCGTCTCGCCCGCGTGGTAGCCGACGTAGCCGTCGAACTCCGCCGCGGCGGGTCCGTCCTGCGGGTCCGCCGTGCGGACCGAGGGTGACGCCGCCGCGTCGGCGCGGACGGCGCCGGCCTGGGCCGCGACGCCTCCGCTGACGACGAGCGCGGCCGCGGCCGCGACGGCCACGACCGTCCGTCGCGCGTTCCTCCGATGACATTCGAGCTGGTAGCGCACGTTCATCGTGCACCTCCTCGGGCTGGCTCTCGCTCGACGGACCGTCGGGGCGGGCAGCGGTGGAGGGCCGCGACCCGTCCGGGCAGTTCGTCCATGGCGACTCACAGGAGCGGTCCGGAAGCCCCCACGGACCGGGACGAGTGACGCAGATCACTCAAAAGGGTGATTTCACCCGCTGACCGGCCCCGCCCGGGCCGTCCCCACGGGGCCTCGGGCGCGCGATGATGGGCACGTGAGCAACCACGCGGCGTTCCCTCAGCGCAGCTACCACCGGATCGAGCTCGCGGTCCCGGCGCTCGTGGAGCACGCCTGGGTCGTGCGCGACGCCGGCGGCGAGCGGGAGCTGCTCCTGCCGGACGGCCGCGGGCTGCTCCACCTCGTCGTGGGCGAGCCGGGCACCGTGGTGGACGCCCTCACCGGCGCGCGGCGCACCGACGGCGACGGCGTGCGTGGGCCCGCCACCCACGTGGCCGTGCGGGACCAACCGGGGCCGGCAGTCCGCCTCGGCGTCCAGCTGCACCCGCTCGCGATGTCCGCGCTGCGGGCCGGCGCGCCGGCCGCCCGGCTCGTCGCCCACGAGCACGGTGTGCGCGAGCTCCTCCCGGACGCGGTGACCGAGCACGCCCGGACGGCGCTGGGCGCGGGCGACGACGAACGGGCCGCACGGCTCGTCGTCGAGGCGCTGGTGGCGGCCGCCCGCTCGGGTGCGGCGGGACAGCCGAGCGGCGTGGACACCGGTCCCGACCGCGACCGGACGACGTTCGCCGAGGTCGTCGCGCACGTCGACGCGGAGCGCGGCCTCGTCGCCCCCGGTGACCTGGCCCGGGCGCAGGGCGTCACCGTCAGCGACCTGCACCGCTGGTCGGTGCGGTACCTCGGGGTCCCGCCCGAGGCCTACCTCGCGGCGGTGCGCTTCACGGGCTTCGTGCGCCAGGCCGTCGGGCCCGGCCCGGTGACGCCCGCCGACACCCTCGCCGCGCTGCGGTGGTACGCCCAGGCCGGGCAGCCGCCCCGCGAGGTCGAGCGGTTCACCGGGCTCACGCCGGTGGAGCTGCGGCGGGTGGAGGAGCGCGTCGAGGCCCTGGTGCCCAGCGGGGTCTGAGGTCCGCGGGCACGGGCCCGTGCGCGGCCGGGCCGCCGGTCGCGGCTAGGGTTGCTGCCCGTGAGCGAGCTGATCCGGGTGGCCGTGCTGGGCGCGGCGGGACGTATGGGCGCGACCGTGGTGCGGGCGGTGCAGGACGCGCCGGACCTGGAGCTGGTCGCGGCGCTGGACGCCGGGGACGACCTGGCCCGGGTGACCGCGGCCGGGGCGCACGTCGCGGTCGACTTCACGGTCCCGTCCGTGACCGAGGCGAACGTCCACGCGCTCGTCGACGCGGGCGTGCACGTCGTCGTCGGCACCACCGGGTGGGACGACGAGGCGCTCGCCCGGGTGCGCGACCACCTCGCGGACCGGCCCGGTGTCGGGGTCCTGGTCGCCCCCAACTTCGCGCTCGGTGCGGTCCTCACGATGCACTTCGCGCGGCAGGCGGCCCGCTGGTTCGAGTCGGTCGAGGTCGTCGAGCTGCACCACCCGGACAAGGTCGACGCGCCCTCGGGCACCGCGCGGCACACCGCGCAGGGCATCGCCGCGGCGCGGCGGGCCGCCGGGCTCGACGCGGTGCCGGACGCGACCACGCAGTCGCTGGACGGGGCACGCGGCGCGGACGTCGACGGCGTGCGCGTGCACGCCGTGCGGTTGCGCGGGCTCGTCGCGCACGAGGAGGTGCTGCTCGGGAACGCGGGGGAGCAGCTGACCATCCGGCACGACTCGTTCGACCGGGTCTCCTTCATGCCCGGCGTCCTGCTGGGGGTGCGCAGGGTGCCGGCCCGGCCCGGCCTCACCGTCGGGCTCGAGCACCTGCTCGACCTGGGCTGACGACCGTGGCCTCCTCCCGCTCGCGCGTCGTCGCGATCGCCGGCGCGGTCGCGGTCACCGGCCTGCTCGCGCTGTACGTGTGGCTGGTGGCGACCCGGGCGACGGCGCTGGTGCGCACCGGCGAGCCGGTCGCGGTCGCGCTGGGGCTCGCGCTGTGGGTGCTGCCGGTCCTCGTCGTGTGGTTGGTCTCCCGGGAGTGGCGCCTGGCCGTCTCGGTCCAGCGGATGGCCGACGAGCTCGCGGCGCAGGACGCCCTGCCCGTCGACGACCTGCCGCGCTCGCCGGGCGGCCGGATCGACCGGTCCGCGGCGCGTGCGGCGTTCGACGAGCACCGCGAGCGTGCCGAGCAGCATCCCGACGACTGGCGCTCGTGGTACCACCTGGCCTTCGCGTACGACGCCGCGGGGGACCGGCGCCGCGCCCGCGAGTCGCTGCGCCGCGCGAGCGCCCTGCACCGCGCGCGCTGAGCCGCGCTCAGGCAGGCTCGTCCCCGTCGCCCGGGTGCTCCGGCGCCTCGGCGGCCGACGTGCCGCGCCGCGTGCTCCACCGCGCCGCGACGTACAGCAGCACGCCGAGCGCCAGGAGCGCGCCGGCCAGCAGCCAGTGCCGCGCCTCCTGCTGCGTGAGCAGCACCAGGCACGTCGCGATCGCCAGGACCGGCAGCGGGGTCCACGCGCGGAAGTGCGCGTGACCGACGTCGTCGCGGCGCAGGACGAGCACCGCCACGTTGGTGCTGAGGAACACGAAGAGCAGCAGCAGGACCACGGTCGAGGCGAGGTCGACGAGCGAGCCCGTCAGGGTGAGCACCATCGCGACGAGCGTGGTCGCGACGATCGCGACGACCGGCGTGCGACGGCCCGGCAGCAGCCGCCCGAAGACGGCCGGCAGGAGGCCTTCCTCCGCCATGCCGTAGGTGAGCCGGCTCGCCATGATCATGGTCAGCAGCGCACCGTTCGCCACCGCGACGAGCGCGACCGCGGCGAACAGCTCGAGCGGCACGCCACCGGCGGCCTCGACCACCTCGAGCAGCGGCCCGCTGGACTCCTGGAGCTGGGCGGGCGCGACCACGGCCGGCGCGACGACGCCCACGAGCAGGTACACCACGCCGGCCGTGAGCAGCGCACCGAACAGCGCGCGCGGGTAGACGCGCCGGACGTCCCGGACCTCTTCCGCCAGGTTGGCGGACGTCTCGAACCCGACGAACGAGTAGAACGCGATCAGCGCGCCGCCCAGGGTCGCGGTGGCGACGCCCGTGCCCTCGGGCAGCTCGGAGAGCCGGGTGAGGTCGCCGTCGCCGCGGCCGAGCACGACCGCGCCCAGGACGACGACGAGCACGAGCCCGCTCAGCTCGATGGCCGTCATGACGACGTTGGCGCGCAGCGACTCCTTGATGCCGCGCGCGTTGAGCGCCGCGACGAGGGCGAGGAACACGAGGGCGGTCGGGACGGCGGGCACGTCCAGGAACGTCCCCAGGTAGTCGCCACCGAAGGCGAGGGAGAGGCCGGCAGCCGACGTCACGCCGGCGGCCAGCATGCTGAAGCCGACCAGGAAGGAGAGCAGCGGACGGCCGAACGCCTTCTGCGCGTACACCGCCGAGCCGCCCGCGCGGGGGTACTTGGTCACCAGCTCGGCGTAGGACGCGGCGGTCAGCAGCGCCATGCCGAGGGCGACCAGCAGCGGCAGCCAGATCATGCCGCCGGCCTCGGCCGACAGCTCGCCCACGAGGGCGTACACGCCGGCACCCAGGACGTCGCCGAGGATGAACAGGAAGAGCAGGGGGCCCGTGACGTTCCGGGCGAGCCGGGTGGTCTCGTCGGTGGCCGTGGGCGTCGTCGTCATCAGACGAGTGTCAGGGCCGGTCGCCGGGTGCGCACGACGAGGCCGCCGCCCGCCTAGATCGTGGCCCACCACCGGTGCTCGCGGACCGTGCGCTCGGAGCCGTCCGGCAGCGGTCCGGACGCGAGCTCGCGGACCGTCTCGTCCGGCCCGAGACCCGCGCCCGCGAGGAACTGCGCGCGTGCCGCGTCGCCGTCCAGGACCCACGTCTGGAGCTGGTCCGCGCCGTCCTCGCGCAGCAGGTCCACGCACGCCGCCAGCAGCCGCGAGCCGTGGCCGGACCGCTGGTGGTCCGGCAGCACCTCGAGCGCCAGCAGCACGCCGCCCGGCGGCTGCATCGGGTCGGCCGACGGGACCGGTGCGACCGACGCGAAGCCGACGACGGTGGCGCCCGCGCACGCGACCAGCACGCGGTGCCCGGCCGGCGGCGCGGTGATCGCCGCCGCCCACTGCTGCGTCATCGCGTCGATGTCGAGCACGTCGAGCGCGCCGCCCAGGAGCTCGCCGTGCGCGCCGCGCCACGCCGCGACCTGGGCGTCGGCGATCGCGGCCTCGTCGCCGGGCACGGCCGGGCGGACCGAGACGTCGGCGCTCTCGCGGAACAGCGTCATCAGGCGGTCACGGCCGGGGTGGGCTCGGCGGCCGCGCCGTCGGGCGCGCCCGCGCGGACCTTCGGCGGGTGCTTGACCGACATGCGGTCGATCCACGCCAGGGCGATGGCCGAGACGATGAACGCGAGGTGGATGAGCGTCTGCCACAGCAGCGCCTCGCCGCCGTGCGGCTCCTCGAGCGTCGTCTCCGCCTCGATGAAGCTCGCGAGCAGGTGGATGGAGGAGATGCCGATGATCGACATCGCGAGCTTGGTCTTGAGGACGTTGGCGTTGACGTGCGAGAGCCACTCGGGCTGGTCCGGGTGGTCGTCCAGGCGGATCCGGGACACGAACGTCTCGTAGCCGCCGATGATCACCATGATCAGCAGGTTCGCGATCATCACGACGTCCACCAGGCCCAGCACGGCGATGATCATCGTGCCCTCGTCGAAGGCCACCTCCTCGCCGTGGCTCGTCGTGTGGCCCGTGAACAGACCGACGCCGAGGTCCCACAGCGACGTCATGAACTGCCAGACGTAGAACGCCTGCGCGACGATCAGGCCCAGGTACAGCGGGAGCTGCAGCCAGCGCGACATGAAGATGAGCGTGCCGACGGGGGATCGGCGCAGCGTGGTGGGGGTGGCCTCGGCCATCAGTCCTCCGGGTGGCGGGGGCCGCAGGCAGCGGCCTCGTCGTCGTCGGGCGAGGGTACCAACGCGCGACGACGACGAGACGTGCCCGGAAGACGTGCCCGGAAGACGTGCCCGGACCTCGGGCGGGCGGAAGGCGGTCAGGGCATGCCGAGCGCGCGGAGCCCTGCCGCGGTCGCGGCGGCGAGGACGACCACGACGACGAACGGCGCCCGCAGCGCGAGCGCGACCGCGGCGACCGCCAGCGCGGGCAGGCGTGCGTCCGCGACCAGCTCCTGCCCCTGCGCGACCGCCTGGACGGCGACGAGGGCGGACAGCAGCGCGACCGTCACGAGCGCCGCGGTGCGCGCGACCCGCGGCTGCGCGAGCCAGTGCTCGGGCACCAGGTGGCCGACGAGCTTGATGCCGTAGACGACGGCGGCACCGACGATCACGGCGACCCAGGTGGCGGTCGGGCTCACGGCGCGGCTCCCTCGTGCGGGCCGTCGGGTGCCGGCGCAGGCGGCGTGGACGGGGACGTGGGCGGGGACGCCGGCTCGTCGCCCGACGGGGCGAGGAAGCCGACCAGGATCGCGACGGCCGCGGCCAGCAGGACCGGGACGCCGGCGGGGACGAACGGCGTGGTGGCGAGCGCCACCAACACCGCCGCGGCGCCGACCGCGCGCGCGAGCACCGCATGGCGGCCGCCGAAGCGGGGCCACACCAGCGCGAGGAAGGCAGCCGCCGCCGCGGCGTCGAGGCCGTAGCGGCGCGGGTCGCCGAGCGCGTCGCCCAGCAGCGCGCCGGCGAGCGTCAGCAGGTTCCACAGGAGGAAGACGCCGACGCCGGTCCACCAGAACCCCGCGCGGGCCGCCGGACCCGGGCGGTGCGCGGTGCCGACTGCCGTCGACTCGTCGATCGTGAGCTGCGCCGCGAGCAGCCGGCGCGCCCCGTGCACACCGAGCCGCGGGGCGACCAGGGGGCCGTACAGGCCGTTGCGGACGCCGAGCAGCCCCGCGGTCGCGACCGCCGCACCGGCGGTCCCGCCCGCGCCCACGACGCCGATGAACGCGAACTGCGAGCCGCCGGAGAACATGAGCAGCGAGAGCGCCATCGTCTGCGCCAGGTCGAGGCCGGCGGCCACCGACAGCGCCCCGAACGAGATGCCGTACAGGCCCGTCGCGACCGACACCGAGACCGCCTGCCGGACCGCGGCCCGCACCTCGTCCGCCCCTGTCGTGCCGGTCGTAGCCGGATCGCCCGTCGTGCTCGTCGTGCCCGGATCGCTCGTCGTGCCCGGATCGCTCGTCGTGCCCGGATCGCCCGTCGTGCCAGTCGTCGGCGCGTGGTCGGTGCCCGGGAGGAGCGGCCCGGGCGCGCCCGCGGGCTCCCGCCCCTCGTCGTCCCGCGCCACGGCGTCACTCTCGCACAGGCGTGCGCGGTGAACCCCCACCGGGCGGTCGTCGCGCCGACCCGTCCCGACACCCGCCCGCGACACCTCTGCCCGTGACACCCCTGCCCGCGAGACCCTGCCCGCGACGCCCCTGCCCGCGACACCCCTGCCCGCGACACCCCTGCCCGCGACGCGGGCGGAGCATGACAGCGGGGTCCCGGGAAACGTACGGTGGCGCGCATGACGCCGTCCGTCGAGCCCGCCGCCGCTGGACCGAGCATCCCGACGCCGTACGAGGACCTCCTGCGGCTCGTCCTCGAGACCGGGACGCCCAAGTCGGACCGGACCGGGACCGGCACGCGCTCGCTGTTCGGCCACCAGATGCGGTTCGACCTGGCCGCGGGCTTCCCGCTCGTCACGACGAAGCGGGTGCACCTGCGCTCGGTGGTCTACGAGCTGCTGTGGTTCCTGCGCGGCGACTCCAACGTGCGCTGGCTGCAGGAGCACGGGGTCAAGATCTGGGACGACTGGGCCGACGAGGACGGCGAGCTCGGGCCCGTCTACGGCGTGCAGTGGCGTTCGTGGCCGACCCCGGACGGCGGGCACGTCGACCAGATCGCCCGCCTGGTCGAGGGTCTGCGCAGCAACCCCGACTCGCGCCGGCACGTCGTCTCGGCCTGGAACGTCGCGGACCTCGACGACATGGCGCTCATGCCGTGCCACGCGCTGTTCCAGCTCTACGTCGCGGACGGCCGGCTGTCGTGCCAGCTCTACCAGCGGTCGGCCGACCTGTTCCTGGGCGTGCCGTTCAACATCGCGTCGTACGCGCTGCTGACCCACATGCTCGCGCAGCAGGCCGGGCTGGAGGTCGGCGACTTCGTGTGGACCGGCGGGGACTGCCACGTCTACGACAACCACGTCGACCAGGTGCGCGTGCAGCTCACGCGCGAGCCGTACCCCGCGCCCACGCTGCGGCTGCGTCCGGCGGCGTCCATCTTCGACTACACGTTCGAGGACGTCGAGGTGGTCGGGTACCAGCACCACCCGACCATCGCCGCGCCCATCGCGGTATGACCACCGGGCGCACGGTCGTCGGGCTCGTGTGGGGCCAGACGCCCCGTGGGGTGATCGGCCGGGACAACGCCATGCCCTGGCACGTGCCGGAGGACCTGGCGCGGTTCAAGCAGCTCACGTCCGGCCACCCCGTGGTCATGGGCCGCGCGACGTGGGAGTCGCTGCCGGAGCGGTCCCGCCCGTTGCCGGGCCGCACGAACGTCGTGCTGTCCCGCACGCCGGGCCTCGAGCTGGCGGGCGCGCTCGTCGTCCCCGACCTCCCGACCGCGCTCGCGGCCGCGGCGGCGGCGCCCGGCGGCGACGAGGTGTGGGTGATGGGCGGTGGCGCGGTGTACGCCCAGGCGCTCGAGGTCGCCGACCGCGCCGAGGTCACCGTGATCGACCTGGACGTCGCCGGGGACACGTACGCGCCGCACCTGCCGCCGGACCGCTGGCGGCTGGTCGACGCGGACCCCGCCGGCGGGTGGCGGCAGTCCGCGCGCGGACCGCGCTACCGGTTCCAGTCCTACCGCCGCACCGACGTCCCCCGCGCAGGCACGGCCGGCTGACGGGACCGTGCGGCCCCGGGCGGGGCTAGGGCGGTACGGTGGGCGCCATGCCGCAGGTGACGTCCAGCACGCGTCCGTTCGGGTCCGTGCTCTCCGCGATGGTCACGCCCTTCACGTCCGACGGGGCGCTCGACGTCGACGCCGCGGTCGCGCTCGCGCGGCACCTCGTCGACCACGGGCACGACGGTCTGGTCCTCAACGGGACGACCGGCGAGGCGCCCACGACGCACGCCCCGGAGAAGGCGGAGCTCATCGCGGCCGTCGTCGAGGCCGTGGGCGACCGCGCGTTCGTCGTCGCCGGGGCGGGCTCGAACGACACGCTGCACGCCGTGCGGATGGCCGAGCAGGCCGCCGAGGCGGGCGCGCACGGGCTCCTCGTCGTGAGCCCGTACTACTCCCGGCCCTCGCAGGAGGGCGTCGTCGCGCACGTGCGCGCGGTGCTCGACGCGACCGGCCTGCCGAGCATGCTGTACGACGTCCCCGGCCGCGCCGGCGTGCGCCTCAGCGACGCGACCATCGACGTGCTGGCCGCCGACGAGCGCGTCGTCGCGATGAAGGACGCGACGGGCGACACCGTGAACGCGGCCCGCGCCCTCCAGCGCACGGGCATCGCCTGGTACGCCGGCGACGACGCCGTTCTCCCGCAGCTGCTCGCCGTGGGCGCCGTCGGCATCGTGGGCGTCGCGTCGCACGTCGTCGGCCCCTGGCTGCGCGACCTCGTCGACGCCTGGGACCGTGGGGACACCGCGGGCGCGCTCCGGGCGTACCGGTCGGCGCTGCCCGTCATCGACGCGATCAACGGCCCGGGGTTCCAGGCCGTGTACGCCAAGACGGCGCTCGAGGTGCTCGGCGTGCTGCCACGCCGCACCGTCCGGCTGCCGTACGTCCAGACGTCCGAGGAGGAGGTCGACTCCGTGCGCGCGGTGCTGCGCGCGGCCGGGCTCCTCGACAACGCGCTGGCGTGAGCGCGGTAGCGCCTCGTCGGGCCGGCGCAGCACCCACCGAGAGGGAGACCCCTTGAGCCACCCGCACCCCGAGCTGACCCCGCCGCCGCCGCTGCCCGAGGGAGGCCTGCGGGTCGTCGCCCTCGGCGGGCTCGGCGAGGTCGGCCGCAACATGGCCGTCCTGGAGCACGCCGGCCGGCTGCTGATCATCGACTGCGGCGTCCTGTTCCCCGAGGACCACCAGCCCGGCGTCGACCTGATCCTGCCGGACTTCGACTACATCCGGGACCGTCTCGACGACGTCGAGGCGATCGTCCTGACGCACGGTCACGAGGACCACATCGGCGCGGTGCCGTACCTGCTGCGCCTGCGCTCCGACATCCCGCTGATCGGCTCCCAGCTCACGCTCGCCTTCGTCGAGGCGAAGCTGAAGGAGCACCGCATCACGCCGGTCACCCTGGCCGTTCGCGAGGGCCAGGTCGAGCAGCTGGGGGTGTTCGGGTGCGAGTTCGTCGCGGTCAACCACTCGATCCCCGACGCGCTCGCGGTCGCGGTGACCACCGCCGCCGGGACCGTCCTGCACACCGGCGACTTCAAGATGGACCAGCTCCCGCTCGACGGCCGGATCACCGACCTGCGGGCGTTCGCCCGGCTCGGTGAGAAGGGCGTCGACCTCTTCATGGTCGACTCGACCAACGCCGAGGTGCCCGGCTTCGTCGCGCAGGAGCGCGGCATCGGGCCCGTGCTCGACGGGGTGTTCGCCGATTCCGCCAAGCGGATCATCGTCGCGTCGTTCGCCTCGCATGTGCACCGCGTGCAGCAGGTGCTGGACGCCGCGGCGGCGCACGGGCGCCGCGTGGCGCTCGTCGGCCGGTCCATGGTCCGCAACATGGCGATCGCGGCGGACCTGGGCTACCTCAAGGTCCCGGACGGCGTCCTGATCGACCTCAAGCAGGTGGACGGTCTGCCCGACGACGAGATCGTGCTCATGTGCACCGGCTCGCAGGGCGAGCCCATGGCCGCCCTGTCCCGCATGGCCAACAACGACCACAAGGTCTCCGTGGGCCACGGCGACACCGTGATCCTCGCGTCGTCGCTGATCCCCGGGAACGAGAACGCGGTGTTCCGGGTGATCAACGGGCTGACCCGGCTGGGCGCGCGCGTCGTGCACTCCGGCAACGCGAAGGTGCACGTCTCGGGCCACGCGTCCGCCGGCGAGCTCCTTTACTGCTACAACATCCTGCGCCCGCGCAACGTCATGCCCGTGCACGGGGAGGTGCGCCACCTCGTCGCGAACGCGGCGCTCGCGGTGCAGACCGGCGTCCCGGCGGACCGCGTGGTGCTGGCCGAGGACGGCGTGGTGGTGGACCTGGTCGACGGCCGCGCGTCCGTGGTCGGGGCCGTGCCGTGCGGGTACGTGTACGTCGACGGCTCGAGCGTCGGCGGCATCACCGAGGCCGAGCTGAAGGACCGCCGGATCCTGGGCGACGAGGGGTTCATCTCGATCTTCGCGGTGGTCTCCTCCTCCGACGGCAAGGTGCTCGCCGGTCCGCAGATCCACGCCCGCGGCTTCGCCGAGCAGGACGACGTCTTCGAGGCGATCCTGCCGGACCTGACGCGCGCGCTCGAGGAGTCCGTCGCCCAGGGCGCGACGGACACCCACCAGCTCCAGCAGGTCATGCGCCGCGTCGTGGGCCGCTGGGTGTCGGGACGGCTGCGTCGTCGCCCGATGATCATCCCCGTCGTCGTGGAGGCCTGAGGCGGAGCGCAGCGGGGGGTGGGGGTCGCCGAAGGCGGCACCCGCCACCCGCCGAGCGCAGTCTCGGGCCGATCGAACCAATGGAGGCGTGACCGTGGACGTGCCGATGGACCGACCGGTGTGCCCGATGTGCTCGAACGACCAGTTCGAGCGGCAGGAGGAGCGGACGGACGGGCGGTGGGGCATCACCTCGCACGTCAAGACGCTGCTGGTGTGCACGCGGTGCCGCTTCGTGCTGACCTTCTACGACCGGAACTCGATCTTCGACTTCGACTGACCGGCGCCGGGTCGTCGAGGCCCGACCTCCGGCACGCTCCAGGCCCCGACGACGCCGTCACCCGACCAGCCGCGCAGCGCGTGGCCGAGGGCGGCGGACGCCGGTCCGTCGTCGCCGAGCGCGTCTGTGTCGAGCACGTCGCACCCGCCGAGCTGCGTCAGCTCCAGTGCGCCGGCCTTGACGAGCGCCTCCTTGCGCACCCAGAGGCTCGTGGCGGCGGCGTGGGGGTCCGGCGCGGCCGCGACCCAGGCGCGCTCGCGTGCGGTGAGCACGGCGTCCGGGACCTCCCGGACGCGCTCGACGTCGATGCCGACGGCCGGCGCGGACGGGGGCGCGGCGCTGCGACCGGGCGCGGCGAGCGGCACCAGCGCGTCGGGCACGGTCGCGTCGGGCACCGTCGCGACCTGCACGGCGGCGATCGCGGCGACGTGGCCGTCGGTGTGGCTCAGGCTGACGCCCACCTCCGGGTGCCCGACGAGCGCGGGCCGGCCGTGCCCGGCGCCGCCGCACGCCGAGCACGTCTGCTTCAGGTCGAGCGCCGCGGCGGGGACGCCGAGCAGCTCGGCGGCGCACTCGCGCACCAGGGCGTGCGCGGCGGTGTAGGCGGCGCGGTCGGCCGGCCGGAGCAGCCGGTCGCGACGCTCACGTTCCGGCGCGGCCAGCAGCCCCTCGCGCTCGGGCGACGACGGGCCTGTCACCGGCTCGTGCCGGACGGCGACGCGCAGGCCGTCCGCGTCGGCGGCCCCCGCCGCTCCGAGCGCGGCGCCGCCGCCGCCGCGCTCGGTGAGCCGGGCGGGGCGGGAGAGCCGGCTCACGCGGGCTCGACCCCGCGGAACTCCGCCAGCCGCGCGTGCTCGCGCTCGACGCCCTCGCGCGTGCGGCGGTCCCACGGGACCCACTCGTCGAGCTCGAGCAGCAGCCGGTCGCCACGTGCGCGGGGGCGCCACGTCCCGACGAGCTCGATGCCGGCGAGCACGGCCCCGGGCCGGCCGAGCGTGGGCCACAGCGCCTTGTGCCGGCTGGTGTCGGGCACGATCACGTCGCGGTCCCGGCCCTGGAGGAACAGGTCGTAGGGGCCGAGCAGCCGCACCGGCTCGTCGGACGGCTCGTCCGACGGCCCCTCGGACGGCCCCTCGGACAGCTCGGCGCCGCTGCGGAGCGCGGGCAGGTCGGCCTCGAGGCACCACGCGGCGGCCCCGTCGACCTCGACCGGGACGGCGTCCTGCGGCCAGCGCTCCCGGACGTCCCGCAGCGGCGCGTCGAGGAACGTCGCGACCTGCTTCTCCGTGAGCGGGCCGAGCAGGTGCAGGGTGCCGCGCACCAGGTCGAGGGCGCCGTCGTCGGGGGAGGGGCGCAGGTCGCCGACCTGCGCCGCGGGCCACCGCGGGATCCGGCGCAGCACGGGCGGGGACGTGTCCGGCTCGAGCTCCAGACCGCCGTGGAGCGCCGCGAGCCGGAACGTGAGCTCGTACAGGTGGGTCGCGTCGCACGGGGCGCACCAGCGCGAGTACGGCCCGGGCAGGGCCGCGGTCATGCGGGTGGACAGCGCGCCCTTGACGATGGGCTCGGTGACCTGGTCGCGCATGGTGCGAGCCACGCGCCCGAGGGCCTCTGTGACCGGGATGCCCGCGTCCGCGAGCGGCCGGGCCGCGTTGACCACCCTCCGGGCCGCGTCGCCCTCCGAGTAGGGGCGTACGGCCTTCTCGACCGCTCGGAGGTCCGCGCGGCGGTACGCGTGCGGGGCCCCGCGCAGCGTCCAGGCCAGGGCGAGCGCCCGGGGCCACTCGTGGGCGCGGACCGGCACACCGCGCGTGGCCAGGGCCCACAGCGCGCCGTCCGGCCCGGTGTCCTGGACGCCGAGGTCGAGGATCGCCGCGTCGTCAGGCGCCCGGTCGGCCCGGGGCGCCCGGTCGAGCTCCTGGACCCGGACCCGGTGCCGCAGCACCTGGGTGCGGCTGAGGCGCGCCACCGGTTCCGCGTCGGGGTGCGCCCCGGAGCGGGCGCGCGCCGCGCGCTTCGTCGGAGGGCTCGTCGTGGCCCGGGAGGACGCCATGGGACCACCGTGCCACCGCGGTCCGACATCGGCCCAGGCAGTCCGTCGCTGCGGGTCGGCGTCAACCGGGACCACGACACGCGACCGGACGCGCCCGTCCCGTCGGCGGGTGCGGCTAGTTTGAGGACCATGGCGACGCGTACGTCCTCCTCCGGTGCCCGGTCGGGCGCCTCGACGACCGCGCGCGCCAGCACCTCGGCCGCGTCCCGGACGGCGACGCCGGCGGGGTCCGCACGCGGCGGCTCGGCGCGGTCCGGGTCCGGCCGCGGCTCCACGCGGCCGCCGGCGCGCAAGCCCGCCGCGCCGCCCGCACCCCAGCGCTCCGCACTCCCGGTGCGGATGGTCAAGGCGGTGTGGATGGGGTGCGCGCACCTCGTCGGCGGCACCGCGCGTCGCGTGGGCCACGGCGCGCGCGACCTCGACCCGGCCCACCGCCGCGACGGTCTCGCGTTCACGCTCCTCGGCCTCGCGGTCGTCGTGGCCGCGCGCGAGTGGTGGGCGCTGTCCGGGACGGCGGGCGACGCGATCCACTCGGTCGTCGCGGGCACGTTCGGCGTCGTGGGCGTCATCGTCCCCGTGCTGCTGCTGGCGACCGCGGTCCGCCTCATGCGCCACCCCGAGCGCGTCCAGGCCAACGGCCGGATGGGCATCGGCCTGAGCGCCGTGATCCTCGCGGTGTGCGGCATCGTGCAGGTCTCCGCGGGGCTGCCCGGCACCGACGACTTCGCCGCGCTGCGCGCTGCGGGCGGCATCGTCGGGTACGCGGTCGGCACGCCGCTCGCCACGCTGCTGACCGGCCCCGTCGCCGTCATCCTCCTGGTGCTCCTGGCGTTCTTCGGCGTGCTCGTCGTCACCGCGACGCCGGTGCACCAGGTGGTCCCGCGGCTGCGCAGCGGCTACCACCGCCTCACGGGCGGGCGCCACGACGAGGGCGACGACGAGCCCGACGAGGACGACGACGCCCCCCTGGTGATCAACGCGGGCCACACCGCGTTCGACGAGGACGAGCCCGACGAGGCCCGTCCCGCCCGGCCCCGCCGCCGCGGGCTGCTCTCGCGGCGCCGCGCCGAGGCCCCGGCCGAGCCGGACGAGTCCGCTCTGGACGCCTACGAGGCCGACGAGGCGTTCGAGCGCGCCGCGATCGTGGTGCCCGGCGCCGGGGGCGCGGACCCCGACGACGAGACCGCCGTCATGGACCCCGCACCGCCGACGGAGCCGACCGCCGTCGTGGGCGCGGGCTCGGCGGACGGCCCGACGACCCACCTGACCGCGCCGCCCACCGCGGGTGTGCCCCGGGGCGAGCAGCCGATGCTCGAGGGCGACGTGGTCTACACGCTGCCGTCCGAGGACTCGCTCGCGAAGGGCGCGCCGCACAAGGTCCGCTCGGCCGCGAACGACCGCGTGGTCGAGTCGCTCACCGGCGTGCTCGAGCAGTTCGAGATCAACGCGCAGGTCACCGGCTTCACGCGCGGCCCGACGGTCACGCGCTACGAGGTGGAGCTCGGCAAGGGCACCAAGGTCGAGCGCGTGACGGCGCTGTCGAAGAACATCGCGTACGCGGTCGCCTCCGCCGACGTGCGGATCCTGTCGCCGATCCCGGGCAAGTCCGCGATCGGCATCGAGATCCCGAACACCGACCGCGAGACCGTGTCGCTCGGCGACGTGCTGCGCTCGTCGGCCGCCAAGCGGACCGACCACCCGATGGTCATCGGCGTGGGCAAGGACGTCGAGGGCGGGTACGTCGTCGCGAACCTGGCCAAGATGCCCCACCTGCTGGTCGCCGGCGCGACCGGCGCGGGCAAGTCCAGCTTCGTGAACTCCATGATCGTCTCGATCCTCATGCGCTCGACGCCCGACGAGGTGCGCATGGTGCTCGTCGACCCCAAGCGCGTCGAGCTGACGATCTACGAGGGGATCCCGCACCTCATCACCCCGATCATCACCAACCCCAAGAAGGCCGCCGAGGCCCTCGAGTGGGTGGTGCGGGAGATGGAGGCGCGGTACGACGACCTCGCGATGTTCGGGTTCAAGCACATCGACGACTTCAACGCGGCCGTGCGCGCCGGCAAGGTCAAGCCCCTACCGGGCTCCGAGCGCAAGATCGCGACGTACCCCTACCTCCTCGTCATCGTCGACGAGCTCGCGGACCTCATGATGGTCGCGCCCCGCGACGTCGAGGCGTCGATCCAGCGGATCACGCAGCTCGCGCGCGCGGCCGGCATCCACCTCGTCCTCGCGACGCAGCGACCGTCCGTGGACGTCGTCACCGGGCTCATCAAGGCCAACGTCCCCTCGCGCCTGGCGTTCGCGACCTCCTCGCTGACCGACTCGCGCGTCGTGCTCGACCAGCCGGGTGCCGAGAAGCTCATCGGCCAGGGTGACGCCCTGTTCCTGCCCATGGGCGCGGCCAAGCCGATGCGCACCCAGGGTGCGTGGGTCGCCGAGTCGGAGATCCACGCGGTGGTCGCGCACGTGAAGACGCAGCTGAAGCCCGTCTACCGGCAGGACGTCGCCGCCGTCGCGCCCAAGAAGCAGGTCGACGAGGACATCGGTGACGACCTCGACCTGCTGCTGCAGGCCGCCGAGCTCGTGGTGACGACGCAGTTCGGCTCGACGTCGATGCTGCAGCGCAAGCTGCGCGTCGGCTTCGCCAAGGCCGGGCGGCTCATGGACCTGCTGGAGTCGCGCGAGATCGTCGGCCCCTCGGAGGGCTCCAAGGCGCGCGAGGTGCTGGTCCAGCCCGACGACCTGCCGGGCACGCTCGCGATGCTGCGCGGCGAGCCCGGCGACCCGGTCGTCGAGGACGGGCCGCCCGTCGCGACCGACTACCACGACGACCTCGAGGACGAGGACCAGGACTGGTCCGGCGGCCGTCGGTGAGCGCCGCCGCGCTCGGGACGGGGGAGGTGGTGGCCTCGTCGTGGGCGGCGTCGCGGGGCGGGTCGTGGCTCGAGGCCGACGGCGTGCTCTCGGCCGCGGACTCGACGGTCGGCCTGGTCTCGCTCGGGATCGCGGTGGTCGCCATCGCCGCGCTGGTCTGGGTGCTCGTGCTGCTGGCCCGGCAGCGCCGCGAGGTGCGGCGCGCGAACGACCTGCTCGCGCTGTCCCGTGAGCTGCGGCACCGGTACGACGCGCTGCAGGCCGTCACCAAGGAGGGCGTGCTCGTCGTCTCCCTGAGCGGCACGGTGCTGGACATCTCCGACCGTGCGGCGGCCATCCTCGGCGTCGAGCAGGACGCGACGGTCGGCAAGCACCTGACCGACCTCGCGGTCGTCCTGGTCAACGAGCAGGGGCTGTCGATGAACCCCGCGGCCGTGCTCGGGTACCGCACGGGCCGCGCCGGCTACACGGTCGACTCCCAGCTCGTCGGCGTGGCCCTGCCCGGGACGCAGGGCTCGCAGGCGCGTATGGTCCAGGTCGCGAGCCAGCTCGTCGCCGCGGCGGACGGGGACGCGCCGGCCGTCCTGACGACGCTGGTCGACGTCACCGGCAGCCGCCAGGTCGAGGCGGCGCTGTCCCGCTCGGAGATGCAGTTCCGCGTCGCGATGGAGAACGCGCCCATCGGCATGGCGCTCGTCGACCTCGACTGGCACGTGGTCGAGGCGAACTCGGCGCTCGCGGAGCTCCTGGGCACCACGGTCGAGGCGCTGCGCGGGTACCCGATGGAGGCGCTCAGTACGCCCGACTCGCGGGCGAGCGAGCGGCTCGAGGTCGACCGGCTGCTGGGCGGCGGGCAGCACCGGTTCTCGCTCGAGAAGCGCTACCAGCGGGCCGACGACCACCTGGTCTGGGTGGTGCTCGACGCGGCGCTCGTGCGCAGCCCGTCCGGCGAGCCGGACCACTTCGTGGTGCAGGTGCGCGACTCCACCGAGTCCCGGCTGCAGGCCGAGATGCTCACGCACCGCGCGATGCACGACCCGCTGACCGGGCTGGCGAACCGCACGCTGCTGCAGGAGGTCCTGCAGTCGGTGGTCGAGCAGCCGGGCGTCGTGGACCGCGTCGCGGTGCTGGCGTGCGACCTGGACGGGTTCAAGGAGATCAACGACCGGTACGGGCACGCGGCGGGAGACGAGGTCCTGGTGCACGTCGCCGGCGTGCTCCGGGCCGCGACGGCACGGCGCGGGACCGTGGCGCGGCTCGGCGGTGACGAGTTCGTCGTCGTCGTGCAGGACGTCGACGGGCCCAAGGCGGTGTTCGAGGTCGCCGCCGCCATCCACGCCGGGCTCGCGGAGCCGGTGCGCGTGGCGCGACGCCGTCTGCCCGTCGCCGCGAGCATCGGGATCGCGCTCGCCGACCCCGAGACCGTGCAGGGCGGCGCGCCGACGCTGCTGGCGGCCGCCGACGCGGCGCTCTACAAGGCGAAGTCGGCGGGCCGGGGCCGCACCGAGGTCTACGACCAGTCGATGGCCAAGTCCTCGAGCGTCGAGCTGCTCCGCGAGCTCACCGAGGCGCTGGCCTCTGGCGAGCTCGTGGTGCACTACCAGCCGATCGTCGACCTCGCCGACGGCCGCGTCGTCGGGTACGAGGCCCTGATCCGCTGGCAGCACCCGTACCGCGGGCTCCTGCTGCCGGCCGCGTTCCTCTCGCTGGCCCAGGAGGCCGGCCTCGCGGTCCCGCTCGGGCAGTTCGTCGCGACGAAGGTGGCGGAGTTCGTCGCGTCCTCCCCGGACCGCACCACGTGGGTCTCTGTGAACGTGTCCGCCGACCAGCTCGGCGACGGCGAGTTCGCGACGACGCTGCTCGCGGAGATCTCGCGGCACCGACTCATGGCGGGCCGCATCGTCGTCGAGCTCACCGAGTCGTCGCTCGTCGCGTCCGGCACGCGCATCCGCCACGAGCTCACGCAGCTCTCGGCGGCCGGCGTCCCCATCCTGCTCGACGACTTCGGCACCGGCGTCTCGCCGCTGTCCTACCTGCGCGACCTGCCGGTGGCGGGCGTCAAGCTCGACATGTCCTTCACGTCGGGCATCCCCGACGACCCGACCGCCGGCAAGGTGGTCCGGGCGCTCGGCGCCCTCGCGCGCGAGCTCGCCATGGTGACGATCGCCGAGGGCATCGAGCACGCCGAGCAGGCGGAGTACCTGCACCGCAACGGCTGGCGGTACGGGCAGGGCTGGCTGTACGGCGGAGCGCAGCCCGCGCCGACGACGGGCGCCGCGACCCACGCCTCGTCGGCCGGTGCCGTGCCTGACGGCCGTCCGGCACCGGCGCGGGTCGCCACCCCGGCGGTCCACCCGGGCGACACGACGCGCTGAGCGCGGGCCGGCCAGCGCGCCGGGTCAGCCGGTCCGGCGGGAGACGACCGTCGGTGCCGACCCCGTCGGCGCGGTCGGCACGTCGCGCTCCGGTGCCTGGCTGCCCACCGCGTCGGCGACGCGCTGCAGCCGCTCGGCGACCTGCGTGGGGCTCAGGGTGTCGGTGCCGTCCGGGATGTCGGGCAGCGCGTGGACGCGGTGCCCCCCGCGACGGTCCACCGTGAGGCCCGTCCACTCGACGCCCGTGACACGCGGCGGGCCGGCGGCCCTGCCTTCGGCGTCGAACGCACCGGGACTGCTGATGTGGGCGGTGAGGAGCACGCCCGAGTCGGTCTTGGGCGAGCAGCACTCGCCGTCCTGGTTGGACAGGAAGTTGCCGAGCCCGTACGCGACCCACATCCCGGCGCCGTCCGGTCCGCCGTCGAGCAGGGCCACGGGCTGCGGGACGTGGGCGTGGTGCCCGATGTACAGGTCGATCTGCCCCGAGTCGGCCAGCTCCTGCGCGATCGCCTCCTGCTCGGCCGTGGGCTCGGTCTGGTACTCGACGCAGCAGTGCACGCTCGCGATGACGACGTCCGCGCCGTCCTCGCGGGCCTGCTCGGCCTCGGCGACCATCGCGGGCACGTCGATGCGCGTCACGGACCACGGCTTGTCCGCGTCGACCGGCATGCCGTTGGTGCCGTAGGTCGCGGCGATGTGGGCGACGGTGATCGTCTGCCCCGCGCGGTCGAGCGTGTACAGCTGCGGCTGCTGCGCCTCGAGCTCCGTGCGCGCGGTGCCGACGTGCCCCAGCCCGACGTCGTCGAGCGCGTCCAGCGTGGCGGTCACCCCGGCGAACCCGCGGTCCACCGAGTGGTTGGACGCGGTCGAGCAGCCGTCCCACCCCTGGTCGGCGAGGCCCTGGGCGAGCTCCACGGGAGCCCCGAAGACGGGGTACCCGCTCGGCTCGGACCCCGGCGGCGCGATCGGGACCTCGAGGTGGCACAGCGCGAGGTCCGCGCCCTGGACCCACGGGTCCACCGGCGCGAGGAGCGGACCGAAGTCGACGTCCCCGTCGCGGTCGGTCGCGGACGCGATGACCGGCGTGTGGGGGAGCACGTCGCCGGCGGCGACGACCGTGAAGTCCGCGTCCGGGTCCGCCGTGGGCGACGGGGTCGGGGTCGGCGTGGAGGGACCGGGCGTCGCGGCCGGGCTGCCGCTCGCCGTGCTCGTCGGACCTGCCGAGGCGTCCGACGACCACGGCCGCAGGGCGACCGCAGCGCCCGCGACGCAGGCGAGGACGAGTGCGGCGGTGACGAGCACGACCGCGAGGGGGGAGGTGCGGCCGGCCCGGGCGTGACGTGTCACACACGGGACAGTAACGGCCCGCAGCCCGTGCGACGTACGCCGCAGCGGGCGGCGGGACGGCTCCTCGCTGAGCGGATCGGGGCAGTCCGGACGATCGGGGAGGTACCGCCGCGTGGTGCGGCCGAGGGGCGGCGGTGGCGCCGCATAGTCTGTCCCGGTGAGCCCCGCACCGCAGCCGACGTGGAACCTGGCGAACGCGCTGACGGTCGTGCGCGTGCTCCTGGTGCCGGTGTTCGCGTGGGCGCTCCTGGCGGACGGTGGCCACACGGTCGGCTACCGGCTGCTCGCCTTCGGCATCTTCGCCGTCGCCGCGGTCACCGACCGGGTCGACGGCTGGTACGCGCGCCGCACGGGCCAGGTCACCGACTTCGGCAAGCTCCTCGACCCCATCGCGGACAAGCTCCTGATCGGCACCGCGCTGGTCCTGCTCTCCGCGCTCGACGACCTCGCGTGGTGGGTCACCGCGGTGGTCCTGGTGCGCGAGCTCGGGATCACGGTGATGCGCTTCTTCCTGCTGAGGTACGTCGTCCTGCCGGCCTCGCGCGGGGGGAAGCTCAAGACCGTGCTGCAGGTCCTCGCGATCGGCCTCTACCTGCTCCCGCTCGACCACCTGCCGGGCGCCGTCGAGGTGGTCGCGGCCGTCGTCATGGCGGCAGCTCTCGTGGTCACCGTCGTCACCGGCGTCGACTACGTGCGCACGGCGCTGCGCATCCGGCGCGCGGCGCCGGTGGAGCCCGGTCTGCCGTGACCACCGGTGGGCGGATGCCCGACGAGCACGACGCGGACCCGCCCGGCGACGCGCCCCTGCTGCTGCGCGTCCTCCGGGACCGCGGGCTGACGCTGGCCGTCGCGGAGTCGCTGACCGGCGGCATGGTGGCCGCCCGCCTCGTGGACGTCCCCGGTGCGTCGGCGGTGCTGCGCGGCGGCGTCGTGGCCTATGCGACGGATCTCAAGGCGGCGCTGCTCGGCGTCGACGCCGACCTGCTCGCCCGCGAGGGCGCCGTGCACCCGGACGTGGCCCGCCAGATGGCGCAGGGCGTCCGGGATCGGCTCGGTGCCGACGTCGGGCTCGCGACGACCGGGGTCGCCGGGCCCGAGCCGCAGGACGGGCGAGCGCCCGGCACGGTGCACGTGGCGGTCGTGAGCCCGGCCGGGGTGCGGGTCGCCTCGCTCGTCGTCGACGGCACCCGCGCGCAGGTCCGCGAGGAGGCGGTCCGCGCCGTGCTCGCGCTCGCGCGCGACGCGCTGGCCGGTCCGGTGGGGTGAAACTCCGGTCCGGCGCGGCGCGCTGGAAGGTCGAGGGAACACCGGGACGTGCGACGTCGTTGGAGGGGACGTGATGAACACACGCCCGCCCGCCCGCCGCGCGACCGCGCGTGTCGGTGCCGCGCGGTACGGTGGCAAGGTGCCGACCGAATCGGCACTCCGGATCGAGGGCACTCGGGTCACCAGCACCTCGGGACGGACGGACGAGGCGAGAGGGGGAGCCCCGATGGTCGTACTCCGTCGCGAGATCGGCGACGTGCTGCGGGATGCGCGACAGCGCCAGGGCCGGACCCTTCGTGAGGTCTCGTCGGCTGCGCGCGTCTCCCTGGGCTACCTCAGCGAGGTGGAGCGGGGACAGAAGGAGGCGTCGTCGGAGCTGCTGCACAGCATCTGCGAGGCGCTCGACGTCCCGATGTCCCTGGTGCTGCGCGAGGTCAGCGACCGCGTCGCGGTCGCCGAGGGCCTGCTCATCCCGGACACCGTCCCCGCGGACCTCGCGGTGTCGATGGACGGCTCCCACGAGGGCCGGTGGACCCGGACCCGCTCGGAGCTCACCCCCGTCGGCTGACCGCCCGCTGAGACGCCCGCTGCCGCGCCCCGGCGCCGGGCGGGCTCAGGCGCGCTGGCACCGGGGGCAGTAGAAGACGGGTCGTTGCATGGGCGGCTGTCGCGCCTGCCCCTCGGCGATCGGCGCGCCGCACCGCGGGCACGGCTGGCCACGTCGGCCGTGCACGCGTCCCGGAGCGGCGCCGGTCGCCACGGACCGCTGCAGCTGGTGGCGGGCGATGACGTACAGCCGCATCGGCTCCGGGACGGCGTCGGCGGGCGTCCACGGCCAGAGCCGCTCGACGAAGAGCGACTCGGCGCAGTAGATCGTCCCCAGCCCGGCGGCGACGCGCTGGTCGAGCAGGACCTCCGCGACGGGGGTCGAGCCCTGCGCGGCCCACCGGCGCGCGATCTCGTCGAGATCGAGCTCGTCCGCGAGCACGTCGGGACCCAGGTGGCCCAGGAGCCGGCGCTCGTCGCGGGTCGGCAGCACGTCGAGCATCCCGAGCAGGTGCCCCCACGCGGTCCAGCGCTCGGTCGCGAGCACGGCCCGGACGGACGGCGAACCAGCCCGCGCCTCCGGTGAGCCCGTGCGGGCGACCCGCCACTGGCCGTCCATGCGCAGGTGCGTGTGCAGCGTCCGGCCGTCGTCGAAGCGCGTGAGCAGGTGCTTGCCGTAGCTGCCGGTGCCCAGGACCGAGCGGCCGACCAGGTCGACGCCGGCGGCCGTGGGCCAGCGGAGCTCGGACCGGACCAGCGGCCGGCCCGCCAGCGCCTGGTCGAGCCGGATCGCGGTCCGGCGCACGACGTCACCCTCGGGCACGGCGACCCCCCGAACCGCGCCGGTGGGTGGGCCGCGCGTGACGCCCGCGCGGGAGCCGGGCGCTCGTCGCCGGCCTCACGGCGTGCCGCTCGTGCGCAGGCCCCGCGGTGTCGTCGCGAAGCCGGCGTCGACGAGCGCCCGCCCCACGCGGCTGTGGGCGGCCCCGTCCGCGAGGACGCCGGCGCCGTCGATGCGCGTCACGGTCAGGCGCCCCGTCCGGCGCCCGACGGCCGTCAGACCGCGCGCGGCGGCGGCGAGCGCGTGCTCGTCGTCGACGAAGGACAGCACCGAGCGGCCCCCGCGCTCGACGTAGAGCGCCAGCGCGCCGTCGACCAGCACCACCAGGGCGCCCGCCTTGCGGCCGGGCCGGTGCCGGGCGGCGCCGGGGTCGATGCCCGTCGACGCGGGAGGTGCGGGCCACGCGACCGACCCGCCGTACGGGTTCGCCGGGTCGGTGGCGGCGAGCACCACCACGTGGTGCCCGCCGCCGCGCTGGGACGGCTCCGGCCCGGCCTCGACCGACGCAGCCTCGTCGCGCTCGACCGCACGCTCGCGCGCCGACCGCACGGTCTCGGCGTCCGCCCGGAGCTGGTCGACCGCGCCGGGGAGCGCGAACTGCGACCCCCCGAGCCGCTCCACGAAGTACCCGCGCCGGACCTGCCCGCCTTGCTCGAGCGTGCCGAGCACGCGGTAGACGTCGGCGAACCGGGCGCCCACGCCCTCGAGCGGCGCGACGGCGCGCGTCAGCACGCCGTGGCGGTCGAGGAGCTGCGCCGCGAGCGCGTGCGCCCGGAGGGTCGGGTCCTGCTCGCGGCCGGGCAGCAGCGACCACCGCCCGGACGCCGTCCCGGTCGCCGCGCCCGTCCGCGGCGGCCGGGCGCCCAGGGCCGCCGCGCCGCGCAGCCCCAGGCGGGGACGCAGCGGACGTCCGCGCGGGGCGGCGGGGCGGCTGCGGTGCGCGGTGCTCCCGGAGCCGAGGAGCGCGCGCAGCGGGGTGAGCACGTCGTTGGTGACCCGGGTGGACCACACCAGGTCCCACAGCGCCGCCGTGACGTCCTGCTCGCTCGCCGCGACCGGCAGGTCGAGCGAGCCGTCGGCGGTCAGCACCGCGCGCACCCGCTCGGCCAGGGCACCGACGAACCACGCTCCGCCGCCGTCGAGCGCCTCGAGGAGAGCCCGGTGCAGCGGGGTGCCGGTCGGGTCGTCCGGGCCGGCTGCCGCGATCGTGGGCAGCGTGAGGTCGGCGACCGCCGCCGGGTGCAGCGACACCAGGCCGTCGTGCCCGGGCAGCGGCGCGTGCCCGGCCCAGAGCACCTCGCCCGAGGCGAGCAGCTCGTCGAGCATCTCCGGCCGGTAGTCGCTCACCCGCGCCGGCAGCACGTGCGTCTCGAGCGCCGAGGCCGGCACGACGAAGCCCGCGAGCTGCTCGACCGCGCGCGCGAGGCCGTCCACGCCGCGCAGCCCGTCGCCGGACCCCCGGCCGGCGCCCACCGGGGCGATCCCGTGCCAGCGCGGCAGGAAGACGCCCAGGGCCTGCGGGTCGACCGGCTCGACCTGCGAGCGCAGGGCCGCGAGCGAGCGCCGTCGCAGCGTGCGCAGCACCTCGGCGTCGCAGTACTCGTCGCCCGTGCCGCCGAGCTCGTCGGGGCGCAGCCGGCCGTGCACCAGCGTCCCGGCCTGCTCGAGGCGCGCGAGCGCGTGGTGCGCGACGGCGACGCCCCAGCCGAACCGGGAGGCCAGCGCGTGCGCCGTGAACGGCCCGTGGGTGCGGGCGTGCCGCCGCACCAGGTCACCGACGGGGTCGGGCACCAGCTCGGTGAACACCTCGGGGACGCCCACCGGCAGCGCGACGCCCAGCGCGTCGCGCAGCCGGCCCGCGTCCTCCACGGCCGCCCACTGCTCGGTGCGGTGCTCCGGCACGCCGGCGACGCGCACGGCGATCACGCGGCGGGCGGAGGCCAGCTCGTCGAGCCAGGCGGGCACGCGGTCCCGGACCTCCGCGCGCACGCGCGTCGCGAGCTCGGCGGCGGGCAGCGGGCCGTGGCGGCGCACGACGTCCGCGAGCTGCTCGAGCGACGTGGCCTGCCGCTGCGGCGCCTGGCCGCTGAGCTCCGCCTCGGTGTCGAGCACCGCCTGCGGGTCGAGCAGGTCGGCGAGCTGGGACTCGCCCGACTGGCCGAGCAGCTCGGCGAGCAGCGTCGGGTCGAGCGTGAGCGCAGCCGCCCGGCGCTCCGCGAGCGGTGCGTCCCCCTCGTACAGGAACTGCGCCGTGTAGCCGAACAGGAGCGACTGGGCGAACGGGGACGGGCTCGGCGTGGTCACCTCGACCACCGCGACTCGTCCGCCTGCGACGTCCCGCATGAGGTCGGCGAGCGCCGCGGTGTCGAAGTCGTCCTGCAGGCACTCGCGCACGGCCTCGAGCAGGATCGGGAAGTCCGGGTGCTGCGCGGCGACCGTCAGCAGCTGGGCCGACCGCTGGCGCTGCTGCCACAGGGGCTGACGACGGTCCGGTCGACGCCGCGGCAGCAGGAGCGCGCGCGCCGCGGCCTCCCGGAACCGCGCGCCGAACAGGGCCGAGGAGCCGAGCTCGGCGCGGACCTGGCCCACGACGTCGTCGGGGTCGAGCAGCAGGTCCGTCAGGTCGAGCGCGGGGCCGGCGTCCGCGGACCGCCCGGCCGACGCCGCTCGTCGTCCCGCGTCCGCCCGACCGCCGGCCGGACCGCCGCGCTCGTCCAGGGACCACAGCGAGTCCAGCTCGGCGTCCAGCATGTCCGGCAGCCGCAGCACGATGCCGTCGTCGGAGTGCATCACCGCCGCGTCGACCCCGTACCGCTCCCGCAGCCGGGCACCCAGCACGACGGCCCAGGGCGCGTGCACCCGCGCGCCGTACGGCGAGTGCAGCACGATCCGCCAGTCCCCGAGCTCGTCGCGGAACCGCTCGACCACGATCGTGGTGTCCGAGGGCACGACCCCGGTCGCCTCGTGCTGCTCGCGCACGTACGTCAGCAGGTTGTCGCCCGCCCACTCGTCGAGCCCGGCCTCGCGCAGGGTGGCCCGCGCGGCCTCGTCGTCGAGCGGCACCAGCCCGCGCACCCACGCCCCCATGGCGCGGCCCAGCTCGGCCGGCCGGCCGGGGGAGTCGCCCTTCCAGAACGGCAGCCGGCCCGGGACGCCGGGGGCGGGCGAGACGAGGACGCGGTCCGCCGTGATCTCCTCGATGCGCCACGTGCTCGAGCCGAGCGTGAAGGTGTCGCCCGCGCGGGACTCGTAGACCATCTCCTCGTCGAGCTCGCCCACGCGCTTGCCGCCCCGGGGCCGCGCCGCGTCGGTGTCGACCGGGACACCGTCGGTGCGGTCCGTGGCGAGGAACACGCCGAACAGGCCGCGGTCGGGGATGGTCCCGCCGCTGGTGACGGCCAGGCGCAGCGCGCCGGGCCGGCCGGACAGGACGTCGCCCGCGCGGTCCCAGACCACGCGGGGCCGCAGCTCGGCGAACTCCTCGCTGGGGTAGCGGCCCGCCAGCATGTCGAGCACGGCGTGCAGCGTCGCGTCGCCCAGGGTCGCGAACGGCGCCGCGCGGCGGACGACGCGGGCGAGGTCGTCGACCGTCCAGTCGTCGACCGCGACCATGGCGACCACCTGCTGCGCGAGCACGTCCAGCGGGTTGCTCGGCACGTGCATCGCCTCGAGCTCACCCGAGCGCATGCGCTGCGCCGTCACGGCCGCCGCGACCAGCTCGCCCCGGAACGTCGGGAACACGATCCCGTGGGACACGGCACCGACCTGGTGCCCCGCGCGCCCCACCCGCTGCAGCCCGCTGGCGACCGAGGGCGGCGAGCCGACCTGCACGACGAGGTCGACCGCACCCATGTCGATGCCGAGCTCGAGCGAGCTCGTGGCCACCACCGCGGGCAGGACGCCCGCCTTGAGCTCGGACTCCGTCCGGGTGCGCTCCGCGCGGCTCATCGAGCCGTGGTGCGCGCGCGCGAGGACCTGCGTCGCGTCGCGCGTGTCGATGCCGACGCCCGTGCCGGACTGCGCCGGGACGGCCGCCGGCTGCAGCGAGCCGGGGTCAGGGACGTCCACGCCGTTGCGCTCCGCCCACACCTCGTTCATCCGCGACGTGAGGCGCTCGGCGCCGCGTCGCGAGTTCGTGAACACGAGCGTCGAGCGGTGCTCGGCGACCAGGTCGACCACCCGCTCCTCGACGTGGGGCCAGACCGACGCGCGGCGTTGCGGCCCGCCCGCGGCGCCCGAGAGGTCGAGCTCGTCGTCCAGGTCCGGGGAGCCGGCGGTCGTGCCGTCGTCCGGGCCGTCGTCCGCGCTGCCGTCCGCGCTGTCGTCCGCGCTGCCGTCCACCGTGGCTCCCGCCCCGGCGCGGGCCGCGGCGGCGCGCCGGGCGGCGCCCGCCAGGTCCGTCAGGTCCGGGACCGGCAGGACGACGTCGACCTCGATCCGCTTGGTGGACGGCGGCTGCACGACGACGACCTCGCGACCCCCGTCCTGCGGGCTGCGCGCCCCCCCGAGGAAGGACGCGACGGCGTCGACGGGTCGCACCGTCGCCGAGAGCCCGATGCGCTGCGCCGGTCCCGGGCCTGCCTCCAGCAGCGCGTCGAGCCGCTCGAGCGACACCGCCAGGTGCGCACCGCGCTTGGTGCCGGCCACCGCGTGGATCTCGTCGAGGACGACCGTCCGGACGCCGGCGAGCCCAGCACGCGCTCCCGACGTGAGCACGAGGTACAGCGACTCCGGCGTCGTGATCAGCACGTCCGGCGGCCTCGTCGCGAACGCGCGGCGCTCCGCCGGCGGCGTGTCGCCCGTCCGGATCCCGACGCTCACCTCCGGCAGCGGACGGCCCAGCCGCGCCGCCGCCTGGCGGACACCGACGAGCGGCGAGCGCAGGTTGCGCTCGACGTCGGTCGCCAGTGCCTTGAGCGGGGAGACGTAGAGCACCCGGCAGCGCTCCACCGGGTCCGCGGGCACCTCCTGCGTCAGGAGCCGGTCGATCGCCCACAGGAAGGCCGCGAGCGTCTTGCCGGAGCCGGTGGGCGCGACGACGAGCGCGTGGTGGCCGCCCGCGATTGCCTCCCACGCGCCGGACTGCGCCGCGGTCGGCGCCGCGAACGCGCCGGTGAACCATGCCCGGGTCGGCTCGGAGAACTGGGAGAGCACCACGGCGCCATGGTGTCAGCCACCGCCCACACGCGCCGGGTCGCGACCCGGCGAGCGCTCGTGACGGTGGTGCGTGCGAGGCTGTGCGCGTGAGGTACAGCGAGTTCTGGGAACTGGTCGACGAGGTGCTCGGCAGCGCGGCCGGGCGCGAGCTCGTCGCGACGCTCGCGCTGGGGTCGCTCGACAACCGCACCGCCGCCGCCGCGCTCGAGGACGGCGAGGAGCCGCGGGCGGTCTGGCACGCGCTGTGCGACGAGCTGGAGCTGCCGGAGAGCCGGCGCTGGGGGAGTGACCTGCGCCGTCCCGCCCCGCCGCGCCGATGACCGGGTCCGCGCCCTCCGTGCCGGGACCGTTGCGCGCGCGGGCCGCGGCGTGGCGTCCCACCCTCGGCGACGTCGGGGACGCCGCGCTCGGCCTGGTCACGACGGCGGTCGGGCTGGGTGTCGCGGTCGCCGTCGTGCCGGGCGTGCGGACCGACGGCTTCGCGGGTGTCCTGGTCGCCGCGGTCCTGGTCTTCCTGGGCGACCTCGCGGTCCGCGCGCCGCTGCGCGCCCTGGCGCGCGTGGTCGGTGCCATGGGGGCGCTCGCGCTCGGCCTGCTGGTGCAGCTCGTCATCGCGTGGGTCTCGCTCGCCGTCGTGCCGGGCGTCGCGGTGGACGACGCCTGGTCGGTGCTCGCGGTCGTCGTCATCGCCGCGATCGTCATGGCGCTCGGTCGCTGGCTCATCGGGGCCAACGACTCCGACTACGTCGTGGCGGACGTGCTGCGGCGTGCGCGGCGCAAGGCACGCCGTCGTGCGGCGGTGCTCGGCGCGCCCGCAGCCGCCCCCACCACCGACCCGACCACTCAGCCGACCACTCACCCCGATCTCGACCGACGGCCCGCGGGCCTGCTCGTCGTGCAGCTCGACGGCGTCGGGGCGGGGGTGCTGCGCGAGGCGGTCGAGGCGGGGCTCGCCCCGACGATGCAACGCTGGATCGACGGCGGCACCCACCGGCTCGAGACGTGGTGGGCGCGGGTGCCCTCGACCACCCCCGCGAGCCAGGCCGGGCTCCTGCACGGCGACTCGACGCAGATCCCCGCGTTCCGCTGGTGGGACCGCGGGCTCGGCCGGCTCGTCGTGACGAACCACCCGGCCGACGCGGCGCTCGTGGAGGAGCGGCTCACCTCGGGTGCCGGCCTGCTCGCCGGCGGCGGGACGGCGGTCTCCACGATGTTCACGGGTGACGCTGCCCAGGCGTACGTCGTGATGAGCCGCACGCGCTCGCGGGGCGCGGACGGCACGGGCGGGCTCGGCCCGGGGCCCGACTTCGTCCGCTTCTTCGCGAGCCCGTTCGTCCTCGCGCGGGCGGTCTCGCTGACGCTCGGGGAGATGGTCAAGGAGCTCTACCAGGCGCACCGCCAGCGCGTGCGCGACGTGCGGCCGCGCATCTCGCGTGCCGGCTGGTACGTCCTCCTGCGCGGCGTCACGAACGTGCTCATGCGGGACCTGTGCACCTCGCTGGTGGCCGAGGCGGTCGTCCGTGGCGACCCGACGGTCTACGTCGACCTCGTCGACTACGACGAGATCGCGCACCACGCGGGACCGTCGCGACCGGAGTCGCTCCGGGCCCTCGAAGGGCTCGACCGCGTCCTGCGCACGCTCGAGCAGGCGGTCGCCGTGGCGCCCCGCGACTACCGCGTGGTGGTGCTGTCCGACCACGGCCAGGCGCTCGGTGCGACCTTCGAGCAGGTGGAGGGCCGCAGCCTGCTCGACACGGTCCGTGACCTCATGGACGAGCCGCACGCGAAGGGTGTCGAGAGCGGCACGGGCGAGGACTGGGGCCCGCTGAATGCGCTCGTGACGAGCGTCGTCGGGACCGGTGGGAGCCGTGCGCTCGGGCCGGACGCGGCGCCGGGCTCGGGCCGCGCGCCTCGCGCGAGCGGGGACGGGCCGGGGGAGGAGCCGCCCGAGGTGGTGTCGGTCGCGTCGGGCAACCTCGGCCTGGTCTGGTTCCCGCGCTGCGACCACCGGCTGGCGCTGGAGGAGCTCGAGGAGCGCTGGCCCGGCCTGGTCGCGGGCCTCGCCGCCCGCCCCGCGATCGGTGCCGTGGTGGTCGACACGCGCTCGCGAGGCCTGGTCGCGTTCGGGCCGCGGGGCTTCGTCGCGCTGGAGCCGGCGAACGGACCGTCGTCGGAGCCGGCGGCAGGGCCGGGCGGTTCGGTGCACGACGAGGGCGAGGACCCCCTCGCGGCGTTCGGACCGCGGGCACGGGCCGACCTCGCGCGTGCCGCGCGCCTGCCCCACACGGGGGACCTGCTGCTGGTCTCCGCCGTCACCCCCGCCGGGCACGTGCATGCCTTCGAGGACCAGGTCGGGTCGCACGGTGGCATCGGCGGCGCGCAGAACGCCGCGCTGCTGCTGCACCCGGTCGACTGGCCGGTGGACGACGACCTGCGGGCACCGGTCGGCGACGACGCGCTGCTGGTGGGGGCGGAGTCGGTGCACGCCCAGCTCGTGCGCTGGGCCACGGCGGCCGGGCTGCGCGACGGGGTGCCCGTCGCCGTCCGGCGGGACGCGGACGGGACCGGTCCGGTGGCCCCGGCCGGTGAGGAGCCGTCGGTGCGGACGGGGCCGTGACGACGGAGCGGTCCGCAGGGCTGACGGTGCGGTGGCTCGGCCACGCGAGCGTCGTGCTGGACCTGCCGGCGCGCGACGAGGCGGGCCGCGCCCGGTCGGTGCGCGTCCTGACGGACCCGCTGCTGCGCCGCCACGCGGGGCTCCTGCGCCGGCGCGGCGCGGCGCCGCGCCGCGAGGACTGGACGGGTGCGGACGTCGCGCTCGTCTCGCACCTGCACCACGACCACGCCGAGCTCGGCTCGCTCGAGCTGCTCGCGGGCGTCCCCGTCGTGAGCGCCCCGGCGAACGCCCACTGGCTGCGGGCGCACGGCGTGGCGGGCGTGGGCGTCGCCGAGGGCACGGGCTGGACCGTGCCGGGCACGGACGTGCGGGTGGTGCCGGTCGCCGCGGTGCACGGCGACCGGCCGATGCCGCACCGGCCCAACGCGGCGGTGGGGTTCGTGCTCGTGGCGGGCGACCTGCGGGTGTGGTTCGCGGGCGACACGGCGCCGTACGCGGGCATGGCGCACCTCACGGAGGTGGCCGGCGGCCCCGTCGACCTGGCCCTCCTCCCCGTGGGCGGCTGGGGGCCGCGGCTGTCCGGCGGCCACATGGACCCGGTCCAGGCCGCACGCGTCGTCGCGACCGTGGGCGCGCGCTGGGCCGTGCCGGTGCACTGGGGCACGCTGCACGCTCCCGTCTCGCGGCACCTGCCGCCGGGCTGGATGAACGCGGCGGGGCCGGCGTTCGCGGCGGCGGTGCAGCGCGAGGACGTGGCCTGCGGCGTGCACGTCCTGGCGCCGGGCGGTGCCGTGACGCTCCCGGTCGGTCCGCGGGACTGAGCCCGCTCCGTCCGTCGGTCGGAGCGCACGCGGCGTGTCGGTGCCGATCGAACGTCTGTTCGCCTATGGTGTTCCTGGGTGACGACGAACGTCGCGCCGGCCGGTCTCCGGACCCCGCTCCCGAGCGGGTCCTCCACAGACGGCAGGCGTCACGGTCGGTGTGTCGGTGGTCGGGCATAGCGTCACCCACGACGAGAAGACCAGCCCCCGCAGGCGCAGCGCGACGGACGCTGCTCGACACGAAGGTGGACACCATGCCCGCTCCGCAGGATCGCGAGAAGGCCCTCGAGGCCGCCCTGTCCCAGATCGACCGCCAGTTCGGCAAGGGGTCGATCATGCGCCTCGGCGACGACGGCCGTGCGCCCGTCGAGGTGATCCCCACCGGCTCGATCGCGCTGGACGTCGCGCTCGGCATCGGCGGGCTCCCGCGCGGCCGCGTCGTCGAGATCTACGGCCCCGAGTCCTCGGGAAAGACGACCGTCGCGCTGCACGCGGTGGCGAACGCGCAGCGCGCCGGCGGCATCGCGGCGTTCATCGACGCCGAGCACGCGCTCGACCCCGAGTACGCCAAGAAGCTGGGCGTGGACACCGATGCGCTGCTCGTCTCCCAGCCGGACACGGGTGAGCAGGCGCTCGAGATCATGGACATGCTGATCCGCTCGGGCGCGATCGACATCATCGTCATCGACTCGGTCGCCGCGCTCGTGCCCAAGGCCGAGATCGAGGGCGAGATGGGAGACAGCCACGTCGGTCTCCAGGCCCGTCTGATGTCGCAGGCGCTGCGCAAGATCACCGGTGCGCTCAACTCCTCCGGCACCACGGCCATCTTCATCAACCAGCTCCGCGAGAAGATCGGCGTGTTCTTCGGCTCGCCGGAGACGACGACCGGTGGCAAGGCGCTGAAGTTCTACGCGTCGGTGCGCATGGACATCCGCCGCATCGAGACCCTCAAGGAGGGCACCGAGGCGGTCGGCAACCGCACGCGCGTCAAGGTCGTGAAGAACAAGATGTCGCCGCCGTTCAAGCAGGCGGAGTTCGACATCCTGTACGGCGTCGGGATCTCGCGTGAGGGCTCGCTGATCGACATGGGTGTGGAGCACGGCTTCGTGCGCAAGTCCGGCGCCTGGTTCACCTACGAGGGGGACCAGCTCGGCCAGGGCAAGGAGAACGCGCGCAAGTTCCTGCGGGACAACCCGGACCTGGCGGAGGAGCTCGACAAGAAGATCAAGGAGAAGCTCGGCATCGGGGCGCGGGTCGACGCCCCGGCTGAGCCTGCCGCGGCGGTCGACTTCTGACGTCCGTGGCCGGAGCACCGCGTCGTCGCCGCGGCTCGTCGCACGTCGACGAGCCGCCGGCGACGGGCTCGGCTGCGGTCGACGCGGAGCCGGACCCCGAGTCCGTGGCGCGTGCGATCGCGCTGCGCCAGCTGACGGCGGCGCCGCGCAGCCGAGCCCAGCTCGCCGAGGCGATGGCTCGTCGCGACGTCCCGGAGGAGGTCGCGGACCGGGTGCTGGACCGGTTCACCGAGGTGGGTCTCATCGACGACGCCGAGTACGCGCGCATGGTCGTGCGGACCCGGCACGCCGAACGGGGGTTGTCCCGCCGGGCGATCGCGATGGAGCTGCGGCGCAAGGGCGTGCTCGAGGAGGACGCGGCCCCGGCGCTGGAGCAGATCGACACGGACGACGAGGAGTCGGCGGCGCGGGCTCTGGTCCGCCGCAAGCTGCGCACGACCGGAGGCCTCGACACCGCGACCCGGATGCGTCGCACGCAGGGTGCGCTCGGGCGCAAGGGGTACCCACCAGGACTGGTGGCGCGGCTGGTCCGCGAGGAGCTCGCTCTCGAAGGGGTCGACCCCGAGGACGACGGTCTCGGTGCGGAGGACGTCGAGCAGTAGGCCGACGTGCAGTAGGCCGACGTGCAGCGGCGCGCTGGTGGTGGCCTGGCCCGGTCCGAGCGCGAGGTGCGCGACAATGGGCGCGCCCGGGCGCGGCGTGCGCGGGCCAGGAGGCGGTGTCGGGCGCCGGTGGGCGCTCAGGGCCGGTGGACGGCGAGCGCCGTCGGTCGGCCCGACGATCGGAGGAGCGCGTGGACGGCAGCGGGGTCGCAACGGTCGTCGCGCTGCTCGGGGCCTGCCTCGTCGCCCTCCTCCTGGTGCTGCTCGCACGCCGCGAGGCCGCGGTCCAGCGCGAGCAGGCGGCGCGCGACGTCGCCGAGATCAAGGACGAGGCCCGGGCGATGCTCGCCGAGGCCGAACGGCGCGAGCAGCGGGCGCGCGAGCGCGAGCAGGCCGCGGCGGCCGAGCAGGCGCACGCGACGGACCTCGCCAAGCGTGCCCGCGAGCACGAGCGCACCGCGGCGGAGACCGACCGGGCGGCCGAGCGGACGCTGGCCGCGGCGGAGCGTTCCGCGGCCGAGCAGCTCGCCCGCGCGACGCAGGAGGCGCGGGAGACCGTCGAGCGCGCCGAGACACAGGCCCGCACGGAGCTCGAGGCGGCGAGCGGCCTCACGGCGGACGACGCGCGGGCCGAGCTCACGCGCCGGATCACCGACCAGGCGCAGAACGACGCGGCCTCCGCGGTGCGGCGCGCGGAGTCGCAGGCGCGGCGTACGGCGGAGGCGCGTGCCCGCCGGATCGTGGCGACCGCGGTCCAGCGGACCGCGGTGCCGACGAGCGCCCAGTCGGCGCTCACGGTCCTGGCGCTGCCGTCGGACGAGATGAAGGGCCGGATCATCGGCAAGGAGGGGCGCAACATCCGCCACTTCGAGGCCTTGACCGGGGTGAACGTGCTGGTCGACGAGCAGCCGGACTCGGTCGTGCTGTCCTGCTTCGACGCCGAGCGCCGCGAGGTCGCGCAGATCGCGCTCGAGGCGCTCATGGCGGACGGCCGGATCCACCCGCAGCGGATCGAGGCGGCGTACGCCGAGGCGCTCGCCGGCGCCGACGAGCGGGCCGTGGCGGCGGGGCACGACGCCGCCGAGCGGGCGGGCGTCACGGGCCTGCACCCGACGCTCGTGCGCACGCTCGGACGGCTGCGGCTGCGCACCTCCTACGGCCAGAACGTGCTCGAGCACCTGGTCGAGTGCGCCGACCTGGCGAGCGTCGTGGCGGCGGAGCTCGGCGCCGACGTCGCGACCGCCCGGCGCGGGGCGTTCCTGCACGACATCGGCAAGGCGCTCACGCACGAGATCGCCGGCACGCACGCGATGATCGGCGCGGACCTCGCCCGCCGGCACGGGGAGAGCGAGGACGTGGTGAACGCGATCGCGGCGCACCACGACGAGGTGCGGTGCGAGACGGTCGAGGCGGTGCTGGTGCAGGTCGCCGACGCGATCTCCGCGGCGCGGCCGGGCGCTCGACGCCAGGAGCTGGACCAGTACATCGAGCGCATGGACAAGCTCGAGAGCCTGGTCACGGCCCACCAGGGCGTGCGACGGGCGCTCGCCATGTCGGCCGGGCGTGAGGTGCGCGTGGTCGTCGAGCCGTCGGAGGTCGACGACTACGCGCTGCCGCAGCTCGCCGTCGCGATCGCCCGGCACATCGAGGCCGACCTGACCTACCCGGGCGAGATCAAGGTGACCGTCGTCCGCGAGATCCGGGCGAGCGCGACTGCCGGCTGACTCGACCGCCTCGCGTCCCGGGCGAGGCGCCCCGTCGTCAGCTCGTCGCCGTCTCGACGGCCATGCTCGGAGCCTCGACCCGCGCACGGCCCGCGGTGCGGCGGCCCACCCGGCCGGCGAGCGCCTCGGCCACGCGGGTGAGGAGCCAGTTGATCAGGATGAAGACCAGCGCCGCGATGACCAGGGACTGCAGGATGTTGCCGTTCCCGGAACCGAAGCGACGCGCCGCCGACAGCAACTCGGGGTAGGTGACGATCGCCCCGAGAGCGGTGTCCTTGAGGATCACGACGAGCTGGCTCGCGATCGCGGGCAGCATCGCGATGAGGGCCTGCGGCACCTCGACCAGGCGCAGCGACTGCGGGCGACGGAGCCCGATCGCGAGCGCGGCCTCGCGCTGGCCCCTCGGCAGGTTGTGCACGCCGGAGCGGACGAGCTCGGCGAACACGGCGCCGTTGTAGAGCGTGAGTCCGAGGACCACGGAGACGAGCGGCACGTCGGGCGGGCTGATGAGGTCCAGCCGGGGGAGCGCCATGTAGAAGAACACCATCATGATCAGCACGGGCACGGCGCGGAAGAACTCGACGACGCCCCCGGCCAGCCACCGCACGGTCCGCGAGGCAGAGAGCCTGCCGAGCCCGAACACGAACCCGAAGATCCCGGCGGTCACGATGGAGAGCCCCGCTGCGACCAGCGTCTGCTTCAGGCCCGGCAGGAAGAAGTTCTGCCAGGCGTTCGCGGTGAACAGCGGCTTCCACAGCGCGGCGTCGAGCTGGCCCTTCTCGTTCAGCAGGACGAGCGCGTAGGCCCCGATGCCGGCGACGACGATCGTCGCGACCAGGTTGACCCAGACCATCCGCCGTCGGGCGCGAGGTCCGGGTGCGTCGAAGAGCACGGAGCCGCTCATCGGGCCACCGACCAGCGCCGGGACAGGCTCGTCGTCGCCAGGCCCATCGGCACGACGAGGATCACGAACCCGATCGCGAAGATGAGGAAGATCGCGACGATCACGTCCGGCCGGAACTCGATCATCTCGCGCATGAGCCCCGAGGTCTCGGCCACCGACCCGGCGGCGGCGACGGTCGAGTTCTTGGTCAGCGCGATGAGCACGTTGCCGAGCGGGGCCACCGCGCCGCGGAACGCCTGCGGGAGGATGACCAGGCGCGCGGACGCACCGAAGTCGAGCCCGATCGCGCGCGCGGCCTCGGCCTGGCCCACCGGCACGGTGTTGACCCCGGAGCGCAGCGCCTCGCACACGAACGCCGCGTGGTAGACGGTGAGCCCGAGGACCGAGAGCCAGAAGAAGTTGCGCTGGAAGTCCGACGACAGCGTGATCCCCAGCTGACCCCACAGGCCGAGCACGCAGAACACGATGATCACCGTGAGCGGGGTGTTCCGCAGGAGCGTCACGTACGTGGTGCCCGCCCACCGGAGGCTGGGCACGGGGGAGATGCGCATCACCGCGAGCAGCGTGCCGAGCACCATCGCGAAGATGGCGGCCCAGAACGTCAGCTGGATGTTGACCCAGAACGCGCCGAGCACGTCGAACTCGTCGAACAACGACCCGAAGTCGTCCACCGACCCTCCTGTCTGTCGCGGGTGCTGCGTGCGGGTGCCGCGTGGTCCGGCGGGCTCGTGCCGGCCGGACCACGCGGCGAGGCTGCGGCCCCCTCAGGTCACTCGCAGGCGGCCGGCTCCGGCGGGTTGAGGTCGGCGTTCGGCACGTAGCCGGAGGCGCCGACGTTGTCGTCGAGCGCCTTCTGCCAAGCGCCGTCGCCCAGCATCTTGGTGATCGCGTCGGTCACCGCCTGGCACCGGTCGGAGTCCTTCGGCATGCCGACCCCGTAGTTCTCCTCGGAGAACGGGTTGCCGACGACCTTGACCTTGCCCTCGTTGGCCGGGATCGACGCAAGGCCGGCCAGGATGATGTCGTCGGTCGTGACGGCGTCCACGGTGCCGGCGGTCAGGGCGGTCACGCACTCGCTGTACCCGGGCTGCTCGAGCAGGTTGGTCCCCGCGGCGTACTCGTCCTTGATGCGCTGCGCCGACGTCGACCCGGTCACCGAGCACAGGTTCTTGCCCTCGAGGTCCTCGGGGCCCGTGATCGTGGTGTCGTCCGCGGCGACCAGCAGGTCCTGACCGGCGACGAAGTACGGCCCGGCGAAGGAGACGACCTCCTTGCGCTCGTCGGTGATCGAGTAGGTCGCGAAGATCAGGTCGACCTGGCCGTTCTGCAGCATGGTCTCGCGCTGGGCGGACGGGGACTCGACGAACTCGATCTGGTCCTCGGTGTACCCGAGCTCGCCCGCGACGTACTTGGCGACGTCCACGTCGAAGCCCGTGTAGGTGTCGCCGTCCTTGAAGCCGAGGCCCGGCTGGTCGAACTTGATGCCGATCCGGATGGTGTCGCCACCACCACCGCCGCCGTCACCGGTGCCGCCGTCGCCCGGGTCGTCGTCGGACGAGCAGGCGGCGAGCGTGAGTGCTCCGGCCGCCACCATCGCGGCCGCCATGAGTCGAGTACGCATCTTCGGTCCCTTCGTGTCGGGTGTCTCAGGTGTCGTGCGGGAGTTCGGGTGTCGGGTACGGGGACGGGAACGCCGTGGGCCTAGTGGGTCAGGATCTTGGACAGGAAGTCGCGCGCCCGCGCGCTCGTCGGAGCGGTGAAGAACGCCTCGGGGTCCGCCTCCTCGACGATCTCGCCGGCGTCCATGAACACGACGCGGTGGGCCGCCCGGCGGGCGAACCCCATCTCGTGGGTGACGACGAGCATCGTCATGCCGTCGCGCGCCAGCCCGACCATCACGTCGAGGACCTCGTTGATCATCTCGGGGTCCAGGGCGGAGGTCGGCTCGTCGAACAGCATCACCTTGGGGCCCATGGCGAGCGCCCGGGCGATCGCGACGCGCTGCTGCTGCCCGCCGGACAGCTGCGCCGGCAGCTTCTCCGCCTGGTTGGCCACCCCGACGCGGTCGAGGAGCTCGAGCGCCCGCGCCTTCGCGGTCGCCTTCTTCTCGCCCTTCGCCTTGATCGGGCCGAGCGTGACGTTCTCGAGCACGGTCTTGTGGGCGAAGAGGTTGAAGGACTGGAAGACCATCCCCACCTCGGCGCGCAGGCGAGCCAGCTCGCGCCCTTCCTCGGGCAGCTGACGACCGTCGATCGTGATCGTGCCGGAGTCGATCGTCTCGAGCCGGTTGATCGTGCGGCACAAGGTGGACTTGCCGCTCCCGGACGGCCCGATGATCACCACGACCTCACCGCGCGCGACGGTCAGGTCGATGCTCTTGAGCACGTGGAGCTCGCCGAAGTGCTTGTCGACGCCACGCAGCTCGACGAGTGGCGCGCCCGTCGGGGAGCGCGTCGGTTCGGGTGCCGTCTCGACGTCCGCCATTGCACGAACCTAGGGGGAAATGTCCCGTTGCGCGAGCAGCGGGCCTGGTGAGCCGGGGTGCGGGGGCGGCGCCGGCCACCCTCGTCGCGGGGTGCGACCCCGGACGCCGTACCCTGGACGGCGATGTCCACGACCCTCGACCACGCCACCGGGACGACGAGCACGCCGACGGCCTCGTCGGCCCTCGCGCGTCCCGACGCCGGTGCGGGCGCCCTCGCGGGCGACGCGGGCGACGCGCCCCGCACGTACGTCGTCAAGACGCTCGGCTGCCAGATGAACGTGCACGACTCCGAGCACATGGCGGGCATGCTCGAGCAGGCGGGGTACGTCGCCGCCGGCCCCGAGCAGGCCGCCGCGGAGGACGCGGACGTCGTCGTGATCAACACGTGCGCCGTCCGGGAGAACGCCGCGGACAAGCTGTACGGCAACCTCGGCCGGCTCGCGGGTACCAAGCGGCAGCGCCCGGGTGGCATGCAGATCGCCGTGGGCGGCTGCCTGGCGCAGAAGGACCGCGCCGGGATCGTCGAGCGGGCTCCGTGGGTGGACGTCGTGTTCGGCACCCACAACCTCGACGTGCTCCCCGCGCTGCTGGAGCGCGCGCGGCACAACGCGTCCGCGCAGGTCGAGATCGAGGAGTCCCTGCAGGTCTTCCCCTCCACGCTGCCGACCCGCCGCGAGTCGGTCTACGCGGGCTGGGTGTCCATCAGCGTGGGCTGCAACAACACCTGCACGTTCTGCATCGTCCCGCACCTGCGCGGCAAGGAGCGGGACCGGCGGCCGGGCGAGATCCTCGCGGAGGTCGAGGCGCTCGTCGCGACCGGTGCCATCGAGGTCACGCTGCTGGGCCAGAACGTGAACTCCTACGGCGTCGGCTTCGGTGACCGAGGCGCCTTCGCCAAGCTCCTGCGCGCCGTCGGCGCGGTCGAGGGCCTCGAGCGCGTCCGGTTCACCTCGCCGCACCCGGCGGCGTTCACCGACGACGTCATCGCGGCGATGGCCGAGACCCCCGCGGTCATGCCCTCGCTGCACATGCCGCTGCAGTCCGGGTCGGACCGCGTGCTGCGCGCGATGCGACGCTCCTACCGGTCGGAGCGGTTCCTCGGCATCCTCGACCGGGTGCGCGCGCACATCCCGGACGCGGCGATCACCACGGACATCATCGTCGGCTTCCCGGGGGAGACCGACGACGACTTCGAGGACACGCTCCGCGTCGTCGAGGCCGCGCGCTTCTCGTCGGCCTTCACGTTCCAGTACTCGCAGCGGCCGGGGACGCCGGCGGCCGACCTGCCGGACCAGCTGCCCAAGGCGGTGGTCCAGGAGCGCTACGAGCGCCTGGTCGCGCTGCAGGAGCGGATCTGCGCCGAGGAGAACCGCGCGCAGGTGGGTCGCACGGTCGAAGTGCTGGTGTCCGAGGGCGGCGGCCGCAAGGACGACGCGACCCGTCGGCTGTCCGGCCGGGCCGCCGACAACCGGCTCGTGCACCTCGCGCTGCCGGACGGCCTGGCGCCGGCTGCCGCGCCGCGGCCCGGTGACCTGGTCACGGTGCAGGTGACGCACGGCGCGCCGCACCACCTCGTCGCGGACTCGGCGCTCGCGGGTGGGGCGTTCGTGGTCCGGCGCACGCGCGCGGGTGACGCGTGGGAGTCCCGGACCGCGTCCGACGGGCACGCGCACAGCGGGGCGGGCGCGTGCGGCTCCCCGGCCGGACCCGCCGGTCCGGTCAGCCTCGGCATGCCCACCCTGGGCACGCGCTGACCCACCGCGGAGCGCCCCCGGTGCCCGCGGGCGTCATCCCTGAGGCGGATCCTGCGTGTCGGCCCGCGCCGCTACTGTCGCGCTGCGGCCCGCGGTGGGCCGTTCGGCACGGTGTGCCGCCCGCCAGCAGGGGAGCTCGTCGATGCGGTTCAGGACCAGGGGGAGGGCGCTGCTCGGCGGCGCCGTGACGATCGGGGCGCTGCTCGCGGCGGGGCTCGGCCCGGCGGCAGGCGCGGAGCCGGAGCCGGGCGGGACGCGCGCGGCGTCGGGCGTGAGCGTGTCCAGCACGGGGGGCGCGGCCGGGCCGGGTGCGGTCGACCCGGGCGACGTGCGCGTCGCGCGGGACCGGACGGGGAGCACCGTGTCGTGGATCCCGTCGCGACCCGTCGGGTTCGGGGACGCGCGGGTCGAGTTCCGCGCGGGCGACGAGCTCCTGGGCGTCCCGGTACCGGTGGGGCCGGCGTACGTGCTGCGGGTGCCCGGCCGGTCCGACGTGCAGGCACAGGACGTCACCGTCACGCTCGGCACCCGGGTGCTGGCCGGCCCGGACAGCCCGGCCGCGGCACCGAGCGCGCGCACCTCGGTCCCGCCGGTCGAGGACGTCCTCCCGAGGGATCCGGGCACCCGTGGGACGTACTCGACCACGAGCTGGGAGTACCGGCTGCCGTCGGTCGCGCTCGCTGGGCTGCCGGCGAAGGTCGAGATGCTGGGCAAGGTCGTCGCGCCGACGCGCTTGGTGGGCGACCGGCCCGTGGTGCTCTTCCTGCACGGCCGGCACACCACCTGCTATCAGAAGGGCAGCGACGGTCTCTCGATCGACTGGCCGTGCCCGTCGGGGTGGAGCGCCATCCCGAGCCACCGCGGGTACGCGCAGGCCCAGCAGCTGCTCGCGAGCCAGGGCTACGTGACCGTCTCGATCTCGGCGAACGGCGTGAACGGGCAGGACGACGCGCTGCTCGACGCGGGAGCCGACGCGCGGGCCGCCCTGGTGCGTCGGCATCTCGACGTCCTCGCCGACTGGGACGCCGGACGGGGCGACGGCCCTGCCCAGCGCACGGCGCTCACCGGCCACCTGGCGATGCGCCGCGTGATGACGGTCGGGCACTCGCGGGGCGGCGAGGGCGTCCAGCGGGCCGCGCTCCAGACGCAGGCGGGGGACCGGTTCACCATCGCGGGTCAGGTGCTCGTGGCCCCGACGGACTTCGGCCAGCAGGTCGCGGTGGGCGTCCCGACGACGGTCCTCCTGCCGTACTGCGACGGCGACGTCTCCGACCTGCAGGGGCAGATGGTCGTCGACCAGGGTGCGCGCGTTGCGGCGGGCGACCGCGCGACGCGGTCGGCGGTCCTGGTCATGGGCGCGAACCACAACTACTTCAACTCGGAGTGGACGCCCGGCAGCGCCGCGGCGCCTGCGTGGGACGACTGGTGGAACGCGTCGGACGCGGTCTGCGGTGACGAGGCGCCGCAGCGGCTCTCCGCGGCGCAGCAGCGGGCGGTGGGGGCGACGTACGTCGCTGCTGCGGCCCGCACCTACCTCACCTCGGACACGTCGGCGCTGCCGCTGCTCGACGGCACGGCGGTCCGCGCGCCGTCCGCCGGCACGGCGGTCGTGCTCTCGCACGCGGTGGGCGGCCGCCGCAGCACGCTCGTCGTCCCCGGGGAGCGGGGGACGCTCACGGGACGTGGCGGCATGACGGTGACCCCGTGCGTCGGCGCACGCACGCCGGGCTCGGAGCTCGCACGATGCGGCCGCGACCTCGGCTCGCCGCACTGGACCCCGCAGTCCTGGTCCTGGGCGGGCCCGGCCGGCGAGCTCGTGCGGCTGAGCTGGACGGCCAAGGGCGCGACGGCGACGCTGCCGGTGACCACCGACCTGCGGTACCGCAGCCATCTCGACCTCCGGCTGGTCGCACCGCCGCAGTCGACGACGCCGAGCGTCGAGGTCGTGTTCCGCGACCGACGGGGCCGAGCGGTCGCCGCGCGGCCGGTGCGTCAGGCCGTGCCGCTCCCGACGCACGAGTCCGGCCACGAGTGGGCGCAGAACGTCCGGGTGCCCATCCCCGCCGGCGTCGACCGAGCGGCGCTCACCTCGATCTCCCTGCGCTCGACCTCGTCGACCGGGACGCTGCTCCTGCTCGACGCGAGCGCGGCTGCACGCGGCCTCGCGAGCTCGACCGCGACGGTCCGCTCGTTGCCGCGCATCGCGGTCCCGGCGACGACGACGATCGACGCGACCGGCTCGGGTGACGAGACCGTGACGGTCCGCGTGCCCGTGACCGGCACGGTGCGCGCCCCGGCGATCGTCGAGCTCATGGCGGCGGACTCCAGCGGGCGGGCGCAGCTCCACCGGGTGACGCTCCGTCCGGGCCAGCGAGCGCTGGAGGTGCCGGTCTCCTACGCCGGCGACGACGCGTACGCCGATGACGCCAGCGGCGTCCCTGCCTACGTCGTGGCCGTCCGTGCCGTGCGCAACGTGAGCGTCGACGACTACATCGGCGACGTCCAGGTGCGCTCGGGCGTACCGCGGCCGACGTTCTCGGTCGAGGCCGCGGCGGCGTCCGCGGGGCCCGGGGAGAGCCTGACGTGGCGCCTGCGGCTCAGCGGGCCGACGACGCAGGAGGTGTACGTGCCCATCAGGGCGGTCGTCCCCGACGGTGCCGAGCTGACGGTCGGTGACCTCCTGCCCGGGTGGGCGGCGGCCAACCTCCCCGCGGTCCTGCCCGCGAGCACGCCGCTGAGCGAGTCCGGGTTGAGGCTGCTGGTGGCGGTCCCCGCGTACGCGACCTCGGTCCTGGTCGAGGTCCCGATCCGGCAGGGCATCACGTTCACCGGCAGCCGGACGGTCGAGCTCGTGGCGAGCACCAAGCAGTTCGGGCCGCGGTCGCTCACTCTCGCCGGTACGGTCACGAGACCCGGTTCCTGAGCGCGGGCGGGGCCGCGCGCGCCGCGCGGCCCCGTCAGTTGTCGGGCACCTCCGGTGCCGGGCCGCCTGACGGCAGGGTGGCCTCGAGAGCCGCGAAGAGCTGGACGCCCGTGCCCAGGCCGCACGCGAGGATCTGCTCGAGCTGGGCGTCCGTGGCGCCCGGCTCGAAGTCGGCGGACACCTCGCTGTACAGCGCGAGCATGCCCTCCTCCTCGCGCACGTAGGCCTTGGGCCAGATGCGCTCGCGGTTCCAGTCGTTGAGCGCCAGACCGACGGCCGCGCGCTGCTCGAGCGGGAGCTGGCGGTGCCAGCGCCCGCGGATCTGGACGATCTCCGCGTGGTCACCGAGCAGCAGGAACCAGAACCGGCTGCCGTCCCAGGTGCCCGTGAGGTCGCCGTCCTCGTCGACCACGAACCGGTAGCCCTTGGTCAGCAGGTAGTCCCCGACGCGGTCGCGCGTGACGGGTGTGGGCTCCTGGGTGTCGGCCGGCGGGCGCTTGGTCGGCTTCGGGAGACCGCCGAGCACGCGCTGGAGCCAGCTCTGGCGGTTCTGCCCGCTCACGGCGCGCTCCCGGCGGGGTCGGGGTACTTCTCCTCGAGGGCGTCGAAGAACATGCTCCCGGTCGACAGCCCGCAGAACAGCAGCTGGGAGAGCTGCGCGTCGGTCGCGCCGTGCTCCAGGTCGGTCGCGACCTCGGAGACGACGTGCACGCGCCCGTTGTCCCGGACCCGGACGTAGGCCTTGGGCCAGATGCGGTCGGCGTTCCACTCGTTGCACAGGTCGAGCACCTCCTCGAGGCGCTCGATCGAGATCTCGCGGTGCCACTGCCCCCGTACCTGCAGGATCTCGGCACGCTCCCCGAACAGGAAGAAGTAGAACAGCCGACCGCGCCACAACCCGCCGAGGTCGCCGTCGTTGTCGACGAAGTAGCTGAACTGGTTCTCGCTCATCCACGCCGCGATGCGTGCCGGGCTCACCGGCGTGGGGTTGTCCGGCGCGGGCTCCGCGACGCCGAGCTCGCGGGCGAGCAGGCGGGCCACGCTCGCGTGCAGCTCCGAGTCGGTCGGCTCCGGGCCGACGCTCGTCGCCGTCTCGTCGTGCCGGCGCGCCCGCACGCGGCGCCACCACGGGCGGTGCGGTTCGTGCTGCGCGGCCATGGGCCGACACTACCCGCGCGCCCGCCGCGACGCCGGGAACGTCCGGCGTCCCACCCCGTGGGACATGTCCGGGTTCGGCACGGGTTGCCCCTCGCGCCCGGCCCCCGGGCGTTAGGGTCGACGGCGGCGCATGCGGCCCGCCCGGACGGGGCCGACCGTCGCGCCCGCCAACCGACGAGGAGGACGGTCCCGATGGGGTTCTTCAACAAGCCTGACGCGCTGCCGGACCAGCCGGGGGCCGCGCTCGCCCCGCTGAGCCACGACCGGATCACCGCGGTGCTCGACGCGCGTGGCTACAACTACGGCATCGACGACGACGGCGACATCGGCGGCATCTGGGACGACCACGTCTTCTACTTCCTGCGGATCGGCCAGGAGCAGGAGTACCTCCAGGTGCGCGGCCGCTGGTCCCGTCCCCTGTCCGCCTCGCACTACACGGCGGTCCTCGAGCTCGCCAACCAGTGGAACACCGACAAGGTCTTCCCCAAGACGTACGTGCGCGTCGAGGACGGCGAGCTCGGTGTCTACGCGGAGCACTCGGTGGACTACGAGAAGGGCGTGGCCGACGAGCAGATCGACCAGCACCTCGCGTGCGGCGTGTCGACCGCGCTCTCGTTCTTCGGCCTGCTCGACGAGCGGTTCCCCGAGGCGGTCGAGGAGCACCGCGTCCGGGCGCAGGCCGCGCGCGCCCCGGAGTGAGCGGGTCCGCCGCGGGAGGTGAGCCGGGCGCCCACGCGTTCCAGGTCGACCTGCGCGGTGTCGTCGACCTGCTCGCCCGGCACCTCTACTCCGGTCCGCGGGTGTACCTGCGGGAGCTCCTGCAGAACGGGGTCGACGCCATCACCGCGCGCCGGGCGGTCGATGCCGGGGCACCCGCGCGGGTGCGGCTGCGGCCGCTGCCCGGCGGGGGGCTCGAGGTCACCGACTCGGGCGTCGGGCTCACCCCGCAGGAGGCCCGCGACCTCCTCGCGACGATCGGTCGGTCGTCGAAGCGCGACCTCGACCTGGGCGTCGGCCGCGACGAGTTCCTGGGGCAGTTCGGCATCGGGCTGCTGTCCGCGTTCATGGTCGCGGAGAGCATCGAGCTCGTCTCGCGCTCCGCGGTGGACCCGACGGCACCGGCGGTGCGCTGGCGCGGCTTCGACGACGGCAGCTACACGCTGGACGTGCTGCCCGACGCGTCGGTCGAGCCGGGCTCGACCGTGCGGCTGCAGCCGCGCCGTGACGCCGAGCACTGGCTCGAGCCGGCGACGGTGGTGACGCTCGCCGAGGAGTTCGGCGGGCTGCTGCCCGTCGACGTCGCGGTCGAGGTGCCGCTGCACGCTCCCGGGCAGCCCGACGAGCCAGCGCACGGCGAGCAGGCCAACAGCGAGCAGGCCAACAGCGAGCGGGCGCACGACGAGCGGCAGCGCGTCTGGCGCCGGACGAGCGCGACCGAGCTCCCGTGGCGCGCCGCGCGGCCCGACGAGGACGCGGAGGACCGGGCCACGCGTCTCGCGGGCTACTGCGAGCGCACGTTCGGCTTCGTGCCGCTCGCGCACATCGACCTCGACGTCCCGGTCGCGGGCGTGAGCGGGGTCGCGTTCGTCCTCCCGCAGAGCGCCCCGGCGTCGTCGGCGGTGCACCGCGTGTACCTCAAGCGCATGCTCCTGGGCACGCGCGTGCCGCAGGTGCTGCCCGACTGGGCGTTCTTCGCGCGATGCGTGCTCGACGCGACCGCGCTCCGCCCGACGGCCTCGCGGGAGGCGCTCTACGAGGACGAGGTGCTCCTCGCCACGCGCGACGCCCTGGGTGCCGCGGTGCGGGCGTGGACGCTCGACACGTTGCGCGCGCGCTCGGCGCTCACCCGCCGCTTCGTCGACGCGCACCACCTCGCGCTGCGTGCGCTCGCGACGACGGACGACGACCTGCTCGACCTCGCGGCCGACGCGCTGCCGTACGAGACGACGGACGGGGTGCGCACGCTGACCGAGGTGCGCGAGGAGACGGGCGGCGTGGTCTACGCCTCCACCGTCGAGGAGTACCGCCGCATCGCCGCCGTGGCACGGGCGCAGGGCCTCGTCGTCGTGAACGCGGGGTACGTGTACGACGCGGACATCCTCGCGCGGCTGGCGCGCCGGCACCCGACCTGGGGCGTGCGCCCGCTCGGCGCGCAGGACGTCGCCCAGGTGCTGTCGACGCTGCCGCCGGTCCGCGAGATCGAGCTCGCGTCGTTCGTCGCGTCGACGAACGCGGTCCTCGAGCCGCTCGAGTGCGAGGTGCAGCTGCGCGAGTTCGAGCCGACGAGCCTGCCCGCGCTGCTCCTGCAGGACCGCGACGGCGAGCACCGGCGCACGCTCGCCCGCACGGTCGCCGAGGGGGACGACCTGTGGGGCGAGGTGCTCGCGGGCTTCGCCGAGGACGCGCAGCCTCGTCGGCTCGTGCTCAACTGCGCGAACCCCGTCGTCGGGCGCCTCGTGGACGCGCCGCCGGGCGAGGTCCGGGACGCGGGCGTGCGCTCGTTGTACGTCTCCGCGACGCTCCTGGCGGGCGAGCCGTTGCGCGCCCGCGACGCCGAGCTGATGAACGGGTCGCTCTCGGTGCTGCTCGAGGCGGGTCTGCCCGCCGTCACGTCCGAGACCGGCCGGGGACCCAGCGCGGACCCCGCCCCGGACCCCACCCCGGACCCCACCCCGGACCCCACGACTGACCCCACGACTGACCCCACGACTGACCCCACGACTGACCCCACGACTGACCGCGCCCCGAAGCCCACGCACGACCCCACGGAAGGACACCGGTGACCACGACCGTCGAGGCGGCGAACCGCGAGATCAGCCGGCTGCGTGACCTGCCGTACGGGCTCGCGCGGACGGCCGCGTTCGAGCAGCTCGTCGCGCGGCTCGAGGCGGAGGGTCCGGAGGCGGCGCGCGCGTACGGCTACGCGGGCCTCGTCGAGTCGCTCGTGTGGGGCCAGGAGGTGCAGAAGGCGTTCGTGCCGTTCACCCGCTGGCTGCGCTGGGCCGACGAGCACCCCGAGCACCTCGACGACGGCGACTGGCACCTGCTGCACTGGTCGTTCAAGTGGATGGTCTCCGACCTCATGGAGTACCCCTCGGTCTCGCGCGAGCAGATCGAGCGCACGCTCGCGGACATGGAGCGCCGGTACGCGCTCGCCGGCAACGGGATGAACGCGGTCCGTCACGAGCGGTTCCTGTGGGAGTGGAGCCGCGGCACGCCGGACGCCGCCGCCGCCTACGAGTCCTGGGTCACGACGCCGCGCGACGACTTCTCGCAGTGCGAGGCGTGCGAGCCCGGCGACCGGGCGTCGTACCTCTTCGACGCGGGCCGCACCGACGAGGGCATCCGGCTGCTCGAGGCGACGCTCCCGCAGGACCCGCGGTGCGCGACCGAGCCCGCGGACATGCTCTCGCTCCTGCAGCTCGCCTACCTGGACGCCGGTCGCTACGACGACGCCGCACGCACCTACCGGCGCGCGCTCGCCTCCCTGGACCAGGCGGAGGGCGGCATGGTGGGCGCGCGCGGCCGCCACGTCGTGTTCCTGCTGCGTGCCGGGCACCGCGAGCGCGCGCTCGCGCGGCTCGTGGCGGAGGGGGCGCTGCTGGTCGCGGCACCGACCCCGTGGCTGCGCCTCGTCTTCCTGCGCCAGGCCGCGGGCGTCACCGCCTGGTGGCGCACGCACGAGCCCGAGCGACCGGTCGCGATCGAGGGCGTGCCGGCCGGCACGGTCGCCGAGCTCGACGACTGGGTCCTGGCCCAGGCACGTGCCCTGACGAGCCAGTTCGACGAGCGCGACGGCACCGACGGCTCCGCCCGCGCGCTGGCGGAGGCGCTGGTGCTCGACGTGGTCACGGAGCCGGTCGACCTCACGGTGCTCGCGCTCGGCGGGCGGCGCGAGAGCGTCGCCCCGGCCGCCGACGGGCACGGGTCCGGACATGAGCCTGCCGGGACACGGGACGCCGGCCCGGCCGCCGACGGCACGTCGACGTCGCTCGACGACCGGCTGCGAGCGCTCTCGGCGAGCGCCGAGGACGCGTTCCGCCGCGGTGACCTCGCCGTCGCGGGCGAGGAGTACCAGCGCCTCGCCGTCGCGGCGCAGGACGGCGGGCTCCTGACCGCCGCGGGCATGGCGTACGCGGAGGCCGCGCGCTGTGCGCAGGAGCTGCACGACGAGGTGAGCGCGGGCTGGGCCTACGAGCAGGCGGTCGCGCTGCTGCGCGCGGGCGGCGCCGAGCCGCTCGTCGTGGCGGCCGTGGTCCGGGCGTGGGCGCCGGTCGCGGCCGAGCACGGCCGCGCCGAGGCGCTGCTCGACGAGCTCGCCCGCCTCGATGCCGCGCTCGGTGCCGAACCGGAAGCCGCGGCCGGCGGGGACGCACCCGACGAGGCGGCCACCGCGCTGCGGGCCGAGCGCGCGCGGCTGACCGACATCCGCGCGCGCACGCTCGCCACGCTGGGACGCGCCGAGGAGGCCGCCGGTCTCGCGGTGCAGGGCGCGGAGGCGTTCGCCGGCGTCGGCATGATCGCCTCGGCGTCGGACGCGTTCTGGCTGGCGGGACGGCTGCACCGCGACCTCGCGCAGGAGGACCGGGCGCTGTGGTGCCTGGAGTCCGCGGTCGAGGGCTTCGAGCTGGCGCGGGACCGGCAGCGCCGCGCGGGCGCCGCGGGCGACCTCATCACCCTGCTGCGGGCGCGGGGCCAGGACGGCCGTGCGGACGAGCTGGCGCGCAGCCTCGCCTGACGGGTCGACCACAGGCGGGCAGCCAGGTCGCAGGGCGGCCGCGCCGGGGACGGTCGGGTACGGGCGGCAGAGGTGCGGGCAGTACGGTCCTGCCTATGCTCGTCGCCGCCGTCCTGGTCCCGGACACCGCGCTGCTCGTCCCCGGGGTGGCGGGCCGCGCGGACGTCGCGGTGGACCTCCGGGCCGCGGTGCTGGACGCGCTGCGTGGCGCGCTGGACTCCGCGCCCGGCGCCGAGGTCGTCGTGGTCGCTCCCGCCGACGAGCGCCGGGTGCCGGCCGACGAGCGCCGGGCGCCGGCCGACCGGCACGAGCCCGTCGAGCTCGCCGGCTCCGTCACGGCGAGCCTGGCGGCGGCGGGGGTACCCGACGCGTTGCTCATCACCGTGCCGGTCGTCGAGCTCGCGGCGCCCCGCACCGGTCCGGAGCGACGGGGCGCTCGGCTGGTCGAGCGGCCACCCTCGGTCGCGAGCGCGGTGGCGCTCCACCTGCTCGTCGCCGCCGGCCGTACCTGCGCCGTGCGCGTCGTCGAGGTGCCACGGGCGCCGCGGGACACCGACGACACGGCCGGCACCTGGACCGAGCTCGGGCGGGACCTGGTCGCGGGTGACGAGGAGGTGGTGCTCGTCGTCGTCGGCTCCGGATCCGCGCGGCACGGACCGGACGCGCCGCTCGCGGAGGACCCGGACGCCGCAGCCGCCGACCACGCGATGGTCGGAGCCTTCGAGCAGCCCGACCCCGCCGCGCTCGCGGTGCTCGCCGAGACCCTCACGGCGCGCGACGCGACCCGCCTCGCGGTGTCCGGCTGGGCGCCGTGGCACGTCCTGGCGGGTGCCGTCGCGGCCGGGCCGGTGACGTCCGGTGCCGCCCCCGACGCGCGCTCCGCGGTGACGGCCGACGTCACGGCTCCCGTGCTCCTCGGCGCCCAGCACGTCGTCGGGACGTGGCGGGTGAGCGCATGACCGTGTCCCCGCCCGCCGGCCCCCTCGTCGTGACCGTCGTCGGGCCGACGGCGACCGGCAAGTCCGACCTGGCGCTCGAGCTCGCGCTGGCGCTGGGCGGCGAGGTGGTCAACGCCGACGCGCTGCAGCTGTACCGCGGGATGGACATCGGCACCGCCAAGCTCGCGCCGGACGAGCGCCGCGGGGTGCCCCACCACCTGCTCGACGTCCTGGACCCGGCGCAGGAGGCGTCGGTCGCGGACTACCAGCGGTGGGCCCGCGCGGCGATCGACGACTGCCACGCGCGCGGACGGCGTGTGGTCGCGGCCGGCGGGTCCGGCCTCTACGTGCGCGCGCTGCTGGACCACATGGAGTTCCCCGGCACCGACGCGCAGGTGCGGGCGGGCCTCGAGGATCGCGTCGAGGCGGAGGGCTCGCGGGCCCTGCACGACGAGCTCGCGCGCCTCGACCCTGAGGCCGCGGCGGCCATAGGCCCGCGCAACGCCCGTCGGATCGTGCGCGCCCTCGAGGTGATCGCCCTGACCGGCCGGCCCTACTCGTCGGCCCTCCCGCAGCACGTGTACGAGGTGCCGGCGGTGCAGATCGGGCTCGACTGCGACCGCGCGCTGCTCGACGAGCGCATCGCCGCCCGCACCGACCGCATGTACGACGCGGGGCTGGTCGAGGAGGTCGAGCGCCTCGTCGCGCACGGTTGGGGACGGACCGCGGCCCGCGCGGTGGGCTACGCCGAGGCCGTCGGGTTGCTGCGCGGCGAGCTGACGCCCGACGAGGCGCGCGCGGCGACGAGCGCCGGGACGCGGCGGCTCGCGCGCAAGCAGATGGGCTGGTTCGGTCGGGACCCGCGCGTGCACTGGCTGGACGCCCAGGACCCCGACCTCGTCGCGCGGGCGCTGGCGCTCGTCGCCCGGGCCGACCGTGGCGAGCTCGGCCCGGCGACGGACGACCCCGCGCCCCGCCGTAGTCTGGGCTCATGACCGTGACCGCCGGGACCTCGCCCACCGAGAGCTCGCACGCCGCGCCCGCCGCGAGCCCGACGCTGCACGTCACCAAGGGGCACGGCACGCAGAACGACTTCGTCCTGGTCGACGACCGCGACGGCGTGCTCGAGCTCGGCGCCACGCTCGTGCGGGCGCTCGCGGACCGCCGTGCCGGCGTGGGCGCCGACGGCGTGATCCGGCTCGTCGCAACGCAGCACGTCCCCGAGGGCGCGCCGCTGCTCGCCTCCGCACCGGACGCGCGCTGGTTCATGGACTACCGCAACGCCGACGGGTCGATCGCGGAGATGTGCGGCAACGGCGTGCGCGTGTTCGCGCTGTACCTGGACCGGCTCGGCCTGTGGCCCGACGGTGAGGAGCTCGCGGTCGGGACGCGCTCGGGGGTCATGCGGGTGCGCCGCGTCGCCGTGCCGGCCGGGGTCGACGACACGGCGTGGTTCGCGTTCGACATCGGGCGCTGGCACGTGCCCGGGGGAGCGGACGCCGTCGCCGCGGGGTTCGACGCGGAGGTCGCGGTCGCCGGGCTCGCCGTGGCCCGGCCGGCGCTCGGGATCGACGTGGGCAACCCGCACACGGTGCTCGCGCTGCGGGACGAGGCGGAGCTCGAGGCCGTCGACCTGACGCGCGCGCCACAGGTGCACCCCGTCCCGCCGCAGGGCAGCAACATCGAGCTCGTCGTGCCGCTGGGCGAGTCCGACGTCGACGGGCGCACGACCGCGCGCATCCGGATGCGCGTCCACGAGCGCGGCGTCGGCGAGACCCGCTCCTGCGGTACGGGAGCCGTCGCGGCCGCCATGGCCGTGCGGACGTGGGCGGGCGCCGGCGCGCCGGACGACTGGCTGGTGGACGTCCCGGGCGGCACGGTCCGCGTGCGCTCCCTGCCGGACGGCCGCGCCGAGCTCGCGGGACCGGCGGTGCTCGTGGGCGAGATGGACGTCGACCTCGCCGCGCTGCTCGACCGGTGACGGCGCGCGCGGTGGCCACGGTTCCGCGGGCGAGGGACGGGGAGACGGAGCGGCTGACGGCCGCCGATCTGGGCGTGCCGCTCGGCGAGCGCGCGACGCTCGTCGAGTTCTCCAGCCGGTTCTGCCAGCCGTGCCGAGCGGTGCGTCTGCTGCTCGAGCGCGCGGTGGCCACGACCGACGATGTGCGACTCGTCGACCTCGACGTCGCGCAGCACACGGGGCTCGGTGAGCGGTTCGTCGTCACGTCGACGCCCACCGTCCTGGTGCTCGACGCCTCGGGCACGGTGCGCGCGCGGGCGACGGGGGTGCCGTCGCTGGCTCAGGTCCGCGCCGCGCTGGCGTCCCTGGGCGCCTGAGCGCTGGGCGGGGCCTGCGCGCGGCCCGGTCGACGCCGCTCGGCGTGGGGTTGCACACGGAGGGCGACGAGCGCGGAACCCAGCGCCATGACCGCGGCGAGCGCGAGGCACGTGGCATAGGGGACCGGACCGCCGCGGTGGGCGACGGACGTGAAGAGCACGCCCGTTACCGACAGCGCGAGAGACGCGCCGATCGAGTCCGCGACCGAGATGGCGGAGCTGTTGGTCCCCTCCGCGCCCGGCGGTGACAGCCGCAGGACAAGGACGGTCTGGCGCGCGTAGGTCAGCCCCATACCCGCGCCCGCGAGCGCCCACGCAGACACGAGGACTCCGACAGGTGCGCGCAGCGCCGCGCCCACCGCGGCGGAGGCGATGGCGACCGTGACGGCCGCGGTGCCGATCCGGATCGCCCGCGCGTGCGGGAGCCGCGAGCCGAGCCGCCCTTGCACCCAGGACGCGGTCGCCCAGGTGATCGCCGCCGCGGTCAGGCTGATCCCGGCGAAGGTGGGCGGGACGTCGTAGCGCCGGGTCAGCAGGTAGGGCAGGTACACCTCGGCGCCGAAGAAGCCGGCGGCCAGCAGCCCGCGGTCCGCGACCACGGCGGGCAGCCCGCGCACGGCCCGGAGCGTCCCGCGCGGCAGCAGCGGCCGCGCCGCCGCGAGCGCACCCACGACGCCCACGACGGCGAGCGTGCCGGTGGCCGCCCCGCCGAGCTCCGGGCTGATGCCGAGCACGAGGACGGCGAGCGCGGCGAGCGTCGCCCACGCGACGCGCCGGCCCCCGGTCGCGACCCCGGCCGCCCCGGCTGTCTCGCCGGACGACGCGCCGGACGTCGTCCGGGGCGACGCACGGTCGGGTTCGGGCGCCTCGGGTGCGACCGGGTCCGGTGCCCCGACGCCGCGCACGCGCGCGAGCACGACGAGAGCGATCGGCGGGACCAGCAGCGCGACGCCGAGGAAGACCCAGCGCCAGTCCGCCTGCTCGGCGACGAGGCCCGCGACGGGCGGTCCGACCAGGGACGGGACGACCCAGGCCGCCGAGAACCCGGCGAACACCCGCGGGTGCAGGTCACCGGGGTACAGCCGAGCGACGACGACGTACGCCACGACCGTCAGCGCGCCGCCGCCGAGGCCCTGCAGCAGCCGGCCGCCGGCGAGCACGGCCATGGTAGGCGCCGTCCCGGCGACGACGAGCCCGGCGACGAACGCGGACGCTGCGGCGACCAGGGGTCGCGCCGGCCCGGCCCGGTCGGCCCACGCACCCGCCGCGACCATGCCGACCACGCCGGATGCGAGCGGCGCCGCGAACGCCACGGCGTACAGCGCGGCCCCGTGGAGCTCGAGCGAGACCGCCGGCATGATCGTGGTCACCGCGAGGCTCTCGAACGCCGCGAGGAACACCAGGGCGCACATCGCCCACGTCGTCGGCCGCAGGCGGCGCCAGGCCGCACGCGACTCGTCGGTCACCAGGGCGTCGGGCACCCGAGCACGGTAGCCCCACCCACCGACGGCCCACGCAGCCAGGTCGGACTGCTCGGGGCCGGCGGCGGTCGGGGCCCGGCGTCACGAGCTCTCGTCGACCGGCGTCACGCGGTCTCGTCGGCCGCCGTCACGCGCAGGACGCGGAAGCCGCGCGCGCTGGCGACCCGCTCGACGACCGCGTGGGGCCCGAGCACGTCCGGGAGCTCGGCGGCGAGCCAGCGGTGCAGCGAGTCGGCGCCCAGGTTCTTGCCGACGACGAGGTGCGCCGCACCACCGGGCGCGAGCCGCGGCAGCCACTGGAGCAGCAGGTCGTGCAGCGCGGCCTTGCCGACGCGGATCGGCGGGTTCGACCAGATCGCGGCGAACCGCACGTCGTCCGGGACCTCGTCCGGGAGCACCGCGCGCACCGCGGTCGCCCCGGCCGCGTCCGCGTTGCGGCGCACGAGGTCGAGCGCGCGCTCGTTCACGTCCACGGCCCAGACCCGGGCGCCGGGGGAGCGCAGCGCGAGCTCGAGCGTGAGCGGGCCCCAGCCGCACCCGAGGTCGAGCAGGTCCCCGGTGGTGGGCGGCGTCGGCACCTCGTCGAGCAGCACCCGCGTCGCGTGGTCGACGTGGTCCGGGGAGAAGACGCCCCCGGCCGTCTCGACGTGCAGCTCGCGGTCGGCCAGGTGCACGACGATCGAGCGGCGCTCGTCGGGCGACGCGGGCCGCGCGGTGAAGTAATGGTCGCCCTCGGTCACGCGCCGACCTTACCGACGCCCGTCGGCCCGCAGCGAAACACCTCGACCCGCTCGCACGCGCGTGCGACCCTGGAGGAACAGCGACCCCGGAGGAACCCAGACCCCGGGCGACGCACGACGAGAGGAACCGCGTGAGCGACACGCACCGCACCACCACCCCGAGCAGCACGCCGGACGAGCCCCGCTCGCCGCAGCAGCTGGCCGACGACGTGGTGGCACGGGTGCTCGCGAGGGCGGGGACCGCGCTGCAGTCGGGCGCCACCGTCCACTCGGCCTACGACGGCGACCAGCTGGACCTGGAGGAGCGCACGTCGCTGCGCCGCGTCGCCGGCCTGTCCACCGAGCTCGAGGACGTCACCGAGGTCGAGTACCGGGCGCTGCGGCTCGAGCGGGTCGTGCTCGTCGGGGTGTGGGGGACGGGGACCGTCCAGGGCGCCGAGGTGTCCCTCCGGGAGCTCGCCGCGCTGGCGGAGACCGCCGGCTCGCAGGTGCTCGAGGGCGTGCTGCAGCGCCGGGCCAAGCCGGACCCCAGCACCTACCTCGGCTCGGGCAAGGCCGCCGAGCTCGCGTCCGTGGTCGCCGCCGTGGGCGCGGACACCGTCGTCGTCGACGGTGAGCTCGCGCCGTCGCAGCGGCGCGCGCTGGAGGACATCGTCCGCGTCAAGGTCGTCGACCGCACGGCCCTGATCCTCGACATCTTCGCGCAGCACGCCAAGTCCCGGGAGGGCAAGGCGCAGGTCGAGCTCGCGCAGCTCGAGTACCTGCTCCCGCGCCTGCGCGGGTGGGGCGAGTCCATGTCGCGGCAGGCGGGTGGGCAGGTCGGCGGTGCCGGCGCCGGGATGGGCTCGCGCGGACCCGGTGAGACCAAGATCGAGCTCGACCGGCGTCGGATCCGCAACCGGATGGCCAAGCTGCGGCGGGAGATCGCGGCGATGCAGCCGGCCCGGCTGACCAAGCGCGCGTCGCGCAAGCGCAACGCCATCCCCTCGGTCGCCATCGCGGGGTACACGAACGCGGGCAAGTCCTCGCTGCTCAACCGGCTCACGAACGCGGGCGTGCTCGTCGAGAACGCGCTGTTCGCGACGCTGGACCCGACGGTCCGGCGCGCCGAGACGAGCGACGGGCGCCTGTACACGCTCGCGGACACGGTCGGGTTCGTGCGCGCCCTGCCGCACCAGCTCGTCGAGGCGTTCCGTTCCACCCTCGAGGAGGTGGCCGACGCGGACCTGATCCTGCACGTCGTCGACGCCTCGCACCCCGATCCCGAGGGCCAGATCGCGGCCGTGCGGCACGTGTTCGCGGACATCCCGGGCGCCATGGACGTGCCCGAGATCATCGTGCTGAACAAGGCGGACCTGGCGGAGCCGGAGGCGATCGCGCGGCTGCGCTCGCGCGAGCTGCACTCGATCGTCGTCTCGGCGCACAGCGGCGAGGGCATCGTCGAGCTCCAGGAGCTCGTCGCGGACCAGCTGCCGCGTCCGGGCGTGGCGGTCGACGTCGTCGTGCCGTACCACCGCGGCGACCTGGTGAGCCGCGTCCACGAGCACGGGGACATCCAGGCGGAGGAGCACGTCGAGCAGGGCACGCACCTGCGCGCCCGCGTCGACGAGTCCCTCGCGGCCGAGCTCGAGGCCGCGGCCGCCCGCACGGCGTGAGCCGCGGGGTCCGGGGCGCGCACTAGGCTGTGCCGATGCCCGCGCAGCCCTCGTCCACCACCGACGAGCGGCGGTCCGGGACGGGCGGCGAGCGGGCGACGGCCGCGCGTGAGGACGCGCGGGACGCCGACGTCGACGCCCTCCTCGACGTCGCGGTCGGGGTCCTCGGTGGTGGCCGGCGCGATGGTCAGCACACCATGGCGCGCGCGGTCGCCCGGTCGCTCGACAGCGGCGAGCACCTGCTCGTCCAGGCGGGCACGGGCACCGGGAAGTCGCTCGGCTACCTGGTGCCGGCCGTCCGACACGCGGTCCACGCCGACGAGCGCGTGATCGTGTCCACCGCGACGCTCGCGCTGCAGCGCCAGGTGCTGACGCGTGACCTGCCCCTCGTCGCCGACGCGCTCGCACCGCGCCTGCCGCGCAAGCCTCAGGTCGCGCTGCTCAAGGGCTGGCACAACTACCTGTGCCTGCACAAGGTCGCGGGCGGCTACCCCGAGGACGACCAGGGATCGTTGTTCGACCTCCCCGAGCGGGCGGGCGCCGCCGAGCACCCGGCGACGAGCGGGAGCGCGTCGGGTCCGGAGGGCCGCGAGGCGCTGGGCGCGCAGGTGGTCCGGCTGCGGGAGTGGTCCGACGAGACCGAGACGGGTGATCGGGACGACCTCGTGCCGGGTGTGACCGACCGCGCCTGGCGTCAGGTCTCGGTGACGTCGCTCGAGTGCCTGGGCTCCGCCTGCCCGCTCATCGAGGAGTGCTTCCCGGAGCGGGCGCGGGCGCAGGCGCGCGAGGCGGACGTCGTCGTCACCAACCACGCGATGCTCGGCATCGCCGCCTCCGGCTCGCCGCACGTCCTGCCCGAGCACCAGGTCCTCGTCGTCGACGAGGCGCACGAGCTGGTCGACCGGGTCACCGCGCAGGCCACCGCGGAGCTCTCGCTCCCCGTGGTGCAGCACGCCTCACGCGCCGCGCGGCGGCACGGCGGCGTCCCCTCGTCGGACCTCGAAGCGGCCGGGGAGGCGCTGGCCGCCGCGATCGTTCCCCTGCCCGAGGGCCGGTTCCGTGACGGGCTCCCGCCCGCGGTCCACGACGCGGTGGCGGCGGTGCGGGACGCGGCCCGCACGCTGCTGACCCTCCTGCGCCCCGAGGCGGGCGTCACGGCACCCGCGGACGGCGGCCGCAAGGTCGCGCAGTCCGCGGTGCTGACGCTGTTCGAGACGGCCGAGCGGATGACGGGGGACCCGGGGGACCTGGCCCGCAGCGTGCTGTGGTGCGCGCGCGGCGAGGACCGGTCGGGGGCGGTGACCACGCGCCTGCACGCCGCGCCGCTGGCCGTCAACGGTCTGGTCCGGACCCAGCTGCTCGCGAACCGCACGGCGGTCCTCACCTCGGCGACCCTCGCTCTCGGCGGCTCGTTCGAGCCGACCGCGCGCTCGGTGGGCCTCGAGCTTCGGCCCGACGCCGAGCCGGTCGGACCGACGACGGTGCCGGGCGCGGATCCCGCCCCGGAGACGCCGGAGGGGCCGCTGCGCTGGCGCGGGCTCGACGTCGGCAGCCCGTTCGACTACCCGCGGCAGGGCATCTGCTACGTCGCCCGTCGGCTGCCGCCGCCCGGGCGCGAGCCCGCCACCGACGCCCAGCTCGACGAGATCGAGGCGCTCGTGCGGGCCAGCGGGGGAGCGACGCTCGGCCTGTTCTCGTCGCGCCGGGCCGCCGCGGCGGCCGCGGAGGCGATGCGCGAGCGGCTCGACGTGCCGGTCCTGCTCCAGGGCGACGACCAGCTCCCGACGCTCGTCGCGCAGTTCGCGGCCGACGACGCGACGTGCCTGTTCGGGACGCTCGCGCTGTGGCAGGGCGTCGACGTGCCGGGGCGCTCGTGCCGGCTGGTCCTCATCGACCGGATCCCGTTCCCGCGCCCCGACGACCCCGTGCGGTCCGCGCGCTCCGACGTCGTCGCACGTGCGGGCGGCAACGGTTTCATGGCGGTCTCCGCGACCCATGCCGCGCTGCTGCTCGCGCAGGGCGCGGGGCGACTGGTCCGTGGGCCCCAGGACCGCGGCGTCGTCGCGGTGCTCGACCCGCGCCTGGCGACGGCTCGGTACGGCGAGTACCTGGCGCGCTCGATGCCACCGTTCTGGCGCACCACCGACCGCGACGTCGCGCTCGCCGCGCTCACGCGGTTGCGCGACGCCTGAACCGCTAGCCTGACCAGGCACGCTGCAGCCCGACCGTGGAGGCCTGATGACCGACCCGACGACCGGGCTGACGCCCCGGGACGACGACGACATGGCTCTGACGGCCCGCCCGCACCTGCGGCGCAGGTCCAAGCTCGCGATCGTCGGCGCCGGGGCCGTGGGGTCGACCATGGCGTACGCGGCGCTGATGCGCGGCGCCGCGCGGACCGTGGCGCTCTACGACATCAACACGGCCAAGGTGGAGGCCGAGGCGCTCGACCTGGGTCACGGGATCCAGTTCATGTCGATGGCCGAGGTGGTGGGCTCCGACGACATCGCGGTCTGCGCCGGTGCCGACGTCGTGATGTTCACCGCGGGCGCCAAGCAGAAGCCCGGCCAGACGCGGATCGACCTCGCCGAGGCGACGATCGGCCTGGTGCGCAAGGTGCTGCCGTCGGTCGTGGAGGTGGCCCCGGACGCCGTGTTCGTCATGGTCACCAACCCCGTCGACGTCGTGACCTACGCCGCGCTGAAGATCTCCGGGCTGCCGCCGTCCCAGCTGTTCGGTTCCGGGACCGTGCTGGACAGCTCGCGCCTGCGCTACCTGCTCGCGCAGCACACGGGCGTCGCGGTCCAGAACGTGCACGCCTACATCGCCGGGGAGCACGGCGACTCCGAGCTGCCGCTGTGGAGCTCCGCGTCGATCGGCGCGATCCCGCTGCTCGACTGGGAGGGCCGCGGTGGCACCGGCCCTCTGACCGCCACCGTGCGCGACGAGATCGCGCGCGAGGTCGTCGAGTCGGCGTACCGGATCATCGAGGGGAAGGGCGCGACGAACTACGCGGTGGCGCTGGCGGGCTCGCGGATCATCGAGGCCGTGCTGAAGGACGAGCGGCGGGTCCTGCCGGTGTCCTCGCTCCTCGACGGCTACTACGGCATCGACGACGTCTGCCTCTCGGTCCCGTCGATCGTGGGCGCCGCGGGCGTGCTCGACCGGCTGCCCGTGCCGATGTCGGTGGACGAGCTCTCGGGCCTGCGCGCCTCCGCGGCCGCCGTGCGTGACGTCGCCCGGCAGTTCGGCTACTGACCGCCGCTCCGGCGTGGCGGCGCGGCCTCGTCGTCGTCCGCGTCCTCGACGTCCGCGGACGAGGCTCCCGGACGCACCTCGGACGTCGGCGCGTCGCGAGACGGCCGGCTGGGCGGTGACGTCACCGGCCCCGCCGCGTCGTCCGCAGGCGGCGGCACTGCCGGGCCCAGCGCCCGACGCAGGCGCGCGCCGAGGCCGGGCGGCGGGTCGGGGCGCCGACCGGGCACGGCTCAGAGGCTCCGCAGGACGCTGACGACGCGGCCGAGCACGGTCGCGTCGTCACCGGGGATCGGCGCGTAGGCGGCGTTGTGCGGCAGGAGCCACACGTGCCCGTCGGCGCGCCGCAGCGTCTTCACCGTGGCCTCGCCGTCGAGCATGGCGGCGACGATCTCCCCGTTCTCCGCCACGGGCTGGCGTCGGACGACGACCCAGTCGCCGTCGCAGATCGCCGCCTCGATCATCGAGTCGCCGCTCACCTTCAGCAGGAACAGCTCGCCGTCGCCGACCAGCTGCCGGGGCAACGGGAACACGTCCTCGACCACCTGGTCCGCGAGGATCGGGCCGCCCGCGGCGATGCGACCGACCACGGGGACGTAGGACGGCGCCTGCAGCTGCTCCCGCCCCGCGCCCTCGCCGAGGTCGACCTCCGACGGCACGCCGTCCCACGTGCCGACCGTGCGCGCGTCGTCCGCCTGCACGACCTCGATGGCGCGCGGGCGCTTCGGGTCGCGGCGGAGGTAGCCCTTGCGCTCGAGCGCGGTCAGCTGGTGCTTGACGCTGGACGGGCTCGTGAGCCCGACGGCCTCGCCGATCTCCCGCATGCTCGGGGGGTAGCCGCGCGACTCGACCGACGTCCGGATGGTCTGGAGCACCAGCCGCTGACGGGCCGTCAGGCCGTCCGCGCCGGCCGGCGTCTCGAGCTCGTGCACGGTCGCTCCCGCGTCCCGCGCCTCGTCGATCGTCGCCTGCGTGTCGTCTGCCACGTCGTCCCCCACCCCGTCCTGTCCGTCCGCTGCCCGTTGCCTGCCCGTGCCGTCCTCGCCACCGCTGCCACCGTCCCTGCCGGCCCGCGCGGTGTGCTGGACCGGCGGGGCCGGGCCAAGCCCGGCCGCTCCGGCCGCGTCCCGGCCGCTGACCTGCGACGACCGCTGAACGAGCCGTGACGTGCCAGGTGCTCGCGGCGTGCGTGTCAGTGGTCGGTGGTGCGCTGTTCCTCGTCAGCGAGCCTACGCAGGCCGAGCACGGAACTCAAACATCTGTTCGAGATCTGTGGACGCGTGTCGGAGGCCTCTGGTAGACATCGTACAGACGTACGTCGAACAGACGTATGACGGACAGGCGTTCGAAGCCCCGCCGGAACGGCGGGCGACGCGGATGCGACGAGGAAGGGATCGGCGAGATGAGCGCGATGGTGATCGGCCCGGCGATCGGACGAGGCACGGCGGCGCACGGCTCTCGGCCGGAGCGGGCGCGCCAGGCGCAGACGCGCGGGGCGCAGGCGCGTGCGCAGGTGCCGGCCGGCGGCGAGCTCCGGCTCACGGCCCGCGGCCGAGCCCTGCTCGTCGTGCTGGCACTCGTCGCGGTCGCCGCCGCGTTCTTCGCGGGGGCCCGGGCGAGTGCGGCTGACGACGCCGCGCCGAACGTCGACCGGTACGTGGTGCAGTCCGGCGAGACGCTGTGGGGGATCGCCGAGTCCTCGCGGGCGGCCGGCGAGTCGGTGGCCGAGCAGGTTCGCGAGCTCGTGCGCGTCAACGGGCTCTCGGGCTCGCAGGTGATGGCGGGCCAGGAGCTCGTGGTCCCGCGCGGCTGACGCACGAGGTCGGTGACCGGCACTTGCGCCGCGCGAGCAAGCCCCCTAGGTTAGCCTTACCTCACTCGGGAGCTGGGGGGCTCGAACGGTGAGGCGCGGGAGGCGCTGAGCGGCTTTTTGCCGCGCGCGGTGCGGGACCTCGTCCCGCACGCACCCGCAGCACCGCGGCGCCGAGGCGAGTCGGCCCGCGTCCCGGGACGGGCGTCCCGGAGGGGCGGTCGCCGGACACGGCGGCCGCCCCTCGCGCGACTGCCGGAGGCGTCGCTTGCGGCGCGATGGGCCGTGGCCTAGCGTCACCTGGGCGCATCCGCCGCGCCGACGACACGGAGGTCCCCGGTGCACTGCCCGTTCTGCCGCCATCCGGACTCGCGGGTGGTCGACTCGCGCACGTCCGACGACGGCTCCTCGATCCGACGCCGTCGGCAGTGCCCCGCGTGCAACCGACGGTTCACGACGGTCGAGACCACGAGCCTGTCGGTGGTGAAGCGCTCCGGCGCGACCGAGCCGTTCAGCCGCGACAAGATCGCCGGCGGCGTGCGCAAGGCGTGCCAGGGCCGACCCGTGAGCGAGGACGACCTCGCGCTGCTGGCGCAGAAGGTCGAGGAGACGCTGCGCTCCTCGGGCTCGGCCGAGATCGACGCCTACGAGATCGGGCTCGCGATCCTGGGGCCGCTGCGCGAGCTCGACGAGGTCGCGTACCTGCGGTTCGCGAGCGTCTACCAGGCGTTCGACTCGCTCGAGGACTTCGAGGCGGCGATCACCGTGCTCCGCGCTGAGCGGGACGAGCGCGCGGAGGGCGAGGGCCGCGCGGCGGCGGACGACGAGCCCACGGCGACCGAGGTCTGAGCCAGCGGCCGGAGCGCGGGATACGGTCGACGGGTGAACCCTGACGACATCTTCCTCTGGCGCGCCCCGGGCGCGCCCGCGGTCCTCCCGGACGGGACGGCGGCGGTCGTCGCCGTGTCGCGTCCGGACGCCCCGGACGACGACTACCGCGGTGGCCTGTGGTGGGTCCCGCTCGACGGCGGCGCGCCGCGCGTGCTCACCCGGGGGCACGCGGACAGCGCCCCGGACGTCTCGCCCGACGGCCGCTGGGTCGCGTTCGTGCGGCGCGCGTCGGGAGGCCGGCCCCAGGTGCACCTCGTCGAGGCAGCGGGCGGCGAGCCGTTCGCGGTCACGGCCGAGCCCGCCGGGGCGAGCGAGCCGCGGTTCTCCCCGGACGGCACGCGGATCGCGTACCTGGCACGGGTGGCCGACGAAGGCCGGTACGTCCCGGGGGAGGACGCCCGCGCCGAGGCGCCGCGGCTCGTCACCACCTTCCGCTACCGCGAGGACGGCCTCGGCTTCTCGCGGGACCGGCACCTGCGGCTTTTCGTCGTCGACCTGCCCGCGGCACCGGGCGCCGAGCCCGCCGCGCCGGAGGCAGGGACACCGCTGACGCCGCCCGGGCTGGACGTCGCGTCGCCGCGGTGGTTTCCGTCGGGCGACGCGGTCGCGGTCGTCGCGGCCCGGCACGCCGAGCGCGAGGACGACCTGCGGCGGGACGCACTGCGCGTCGCCGTGCCGGCGACGGGCGCGCCCGCGCCCGCCGAGCCCGTGCTGCCGGTGCCGCTGACGGACGCCGACGCCGGATCCACCCTCGCGGTGGACGTGGCGCTCCCGTCGGCCGACGGGCGTCGCGTGTGGCTCCTGGCGAGCGACGCGGGACCGACGGGCCGGGACTTCGTCGCCAGCCTCACCGGGCTCTTCGTGCTCGACCTCGACGGCCCGGCGCCGGCCGGGACACCTCGCCGGCTCACGGATGCCGACGAGGTCGACCTCGAGGGCGTGCTCGTGGAGCACCAGGGCGGCGTGCTGGTCGCCGAGCAGCGGGCGGGCGCGGTCGTGCTCGCGCACGTGGACGGTGACGGGACCGCGCGCACGGTCCTGGACGGCGAGGTCGTCGTGCTCGGGGCGGGCGTCGGCGGCGGCCGCGTGGTCGTCGCCCGCGCGACGCCGGACAGCGCGGGGGACCTCGTCGAGGTCGGGGACGAGCCGCGCGTGCTGACCGACCTCTCGGCGGACCTGCGCGCGACGGGCCGCCTGCGCACACCCCGGCCGCTCGTGGCGCAGGCACCGGACGGCTACCGGGTCGAGGGCTGGCTCACCACGCCCGACCCCGAGCGGCACGCGCCCGGACCGTACCCGACGATCCTGATGATCCACGGCGGCCCGTTCGCGCAGTACACGCACGCGCTGTTCGACGAGGTGCAGGTGCTGGCGGCCGCGGGGTACGCCGTGGTGCACGGCAACCCGCGCGGCTCGTCGGGCCGCGGCCGCGCGCACGGCCGTGCGATCCGGCGGGCGTTCGGCACGGTCGACACCGACGACGTGCTCGCGCTCCTGGACCAGGCGCTGGCGGACGACCGGTTGGACGCCGCGCGCACGGGCGTGATGGGTGGCTCGTACGGCGGCTACCTGACCGCGTGGCTGACGACCCGCACGGAGCGGTTCACGGCGGCCGTCGTCGAGCGCGGCTTCCTGGACCCGGTGAGCTTCGTGGGCTCGAGCGACATCGGGTGGTTCTTCGGTCTCGAGTACCTGGGCGACGCCGCGGTCGAGCCGGAGGTGGTCGCGGCCCAGTCGCCCATGGCGCACGTCGGTGCGGTGCGCACGCCGACGCTCGTCATCCACTCGGAGGAGGACTGGCGCTGCCCCGTGGAGCAGGGCCAGCGCTGGTTCGTCGAGCTCAAGCGCCGGGGCGTCCCGTCCGAGCTGCTGCTCTTCCCCGGCGAGGGCCACGAGCTGTCGCGGTCCGGCCGGCCGTCGCACCGCCTCGCGCGGTTCGAGCACGTGCTGCGCTGGTGGCGCACCCACCTGCCGGCGACGACCGGCGACGCCACCACCGGGGACGCGACGACCGGCGACGCGACGACCGGCGACGCGACGACGGGCACGGACGCCCAGGGTGCCGTTCGGCACGTGTGACCGACGCGCCGGCGCAATCGGCTGGCGCGCGCGCGTCTCGTCGGACAGGGTGAGACGACGCGCGCGCCGCACGCAGGGCGACGGCGCACGCCAGACCGGGAGGAGGGACGGCCGATGACGGACGACCAGGACCACACGACCGCCGTGAGCGAGGACCAGAAGGCCAAGTTCCGCGAGGCGCTCGAGCGCAAGAAGGCCTCGGGCCACAAGGTCGCGGACGGCTCGACCAACACCGGAGCCGTGCACGGCTCCGAGACGGCGGGACCGGTCCAGCGGCGCTTCCAGCGCAAGTCCGGCTCGGCCTGACGCGCGGCAGCACACCGACGACGAGGCCCGCCACCGCAGCAGCGGTGGCGGGCCTCGTGCCGTTCTCGGGGTCCGTCAGGTACGACGAACTGTCAGGACGGCAGTCGGTCAGGACAGCAGGCGGTCAGGACAGCAGGCGCAGGCGCACGGCCTCGGGCTGGGCGCGCAGGGCGTCGAGCACGTCGTCGCTCACCGTGGAGCCCGCGTCGGTGACCACGTAGCCGAGCTCGCCGCGCGTCGCGAGGAGCTGGCCCTCGATGTTCACGCCGTGCTCGGCCAGGGTCGCGTTGACCTTGGCGAGGACGCCGGGGACGTTGCGGTGGAGGTAGGCGAGCCGGTGCACGCCCGGCGGCTGGTCGAGGGCGACGTTCGGGAGGTTGACCGAGAGGGTCGTCGAGCCGGTCGCCAGGTAGTCGCGCACCTTGTTGGCCACGAACTGCCCGATCGCCTCCTGGGCCTCCTCGGTCGAGCCGCCGGTGTGCGGGGTGAGGATCACGTTCGGGAGGCCGAGCAGCTCGGACTCGAACGGGTCGCCCTTGCGCTTGGGCTCGACCGGGAACACGTCGATCGCGGCGCCCGAGAGCTGCCCGGAGACGATCGCGTCCCGGACGGCGGCGGGGTCGACGACGAACCCGCGGGACAGGTTGAGCAGGATGGCACCCGGCTTCATCCGGGCGATCTGCGGTGCGCCGAAGAACCCGGCGTTGCCGGGACGGCCGTCCACGTGCAGCGTGACGATGTCGGCCGTGCTCAGCAGCTCGTCGAGCGAGGCGGCCCGCCGCGCGTTGCCGAGCGCGAGCTTCTCCGCCGCGTCGTAGAAGACGACGGACATGCCGAGGTTCTCGGCGAGCACCGACAGCTGGGTGCCGATGTTGCCGTAGCCGATGATGCCGAGCGTGCGACCCCGCACCTCGTGCGCGCCGGTGGCTGACTTGTTCCAGACCCCGGAGTGCATCTCCTTGTCGAACACGGTCAGCCGGCGCGTGAGCGCGATGATGTCCGCGATCGCGATCTCGACGACCGAGCGCGTGTTGGAGAACGGCGCGTTGAACGTGGCGACGCCCAGGTCGGCCGCGGCGCGCAGGTCGATCTGGTTGGTGCCGATGCAGAAGGCGCCGACCGCGACGAGGTCCTTCGCCTGAGCCAGGACGTCGGCCGTGACCTGGGTCTTCGACCGGATCCCGAGCAGCTGCACACCGTCCAGGGACTCGACGAGCTCGGACTCGTCGAGCGCGCCGGTGCGGGTGGTGACATCGAAGCCCGCGGCCTCGAGGATCGCGCGGGCCTGCGGGTGGAGGTTCTCGAGCAAGAGGGCCTTGGGCACGGGCACATGGTGCGCCTGTCCGGGTGCTGGGCGCGCGGGCGTCCGTCCTGCGGACACCGTCCCGGTGGTCGGTGAGGTGTGCTCAGCAGCCGCTCGGGAGCGGTGCCGCGTGCAGCACGTGGAGCGTGCGCGTGGGGCGGGTCATCGCCACGTACAGGTCGCCGGCCGAGCGGGCCAGGACCTCGGCGGGCTCGACCAGCACGACGACGTCGAACTCCAGGCCCTTGGCCGCCAGGGGCGTCAGCACGACGACGGGCGCGTCGAGGTCGGGCGCGCCGTCGGGCGCGAGCAGACCCGCGTCCGCCGCGGCCGCGCGGACCGACTCCTGCCGCTCCGCCACCGCCAGGAGAGCCACGCGGCCGCCACCGGAGGCGTCGCGCACCTCCTCGAGCGCGTCGGCCGCGACGGCCGCCGCGCGCCGCTCGAGCTCGTCGCCGGGGACCTGCCGCACGACGAGCGCGTCCGGCACCTCACGCGCGGACGTGAGCGGCGACCGAGGCAGGCCCGCCGCATCGGCGACCCGGCCCGCCACGTCCGCGACCGCGGCGGGCGTGCGGTAGTTCACGGTCAGGTCGGCCTGCCGCCAGGAGCCGCGGAGCACGGGGTCGAGCATCCGCGCCCAGCTGCGCGCACCGGCGGGGGACGTGGTCTGCGCGACGTCGCCCACGATCGTCAGCGAGCGCGTCGGCACGCGTCGCAGCAGGATGCGCCAGGCCATGGCGGAGAGCTCCTGCGCCTCGTCGACCACGACGTGCCCGTACGTCCACCGTCGGTCGGCGGCGGCGCGCTCGGCGGTCGTGAGGGCCGGACCGCCGCCGGCGAACCGGTCGGCGAGCAGCTCCGCGGAGACGAACGCCCCGCCCCCGGTCTGCTCGAGGACCTGCCGCGCGTACGCCACCTCGCGGGCCCGCGCGTCGGCCGCGGCCCGGGCCTGCGCGCGGTCCGCCTGGTCGTCCTCGCCGAGCAGCTCCGCGGCCTCGTCGAGCAGCGGCACGTCCGCGGGCGTCCACGGCGCGTCGGCGGGCCGCGCGAGCAGCGCGCGGTCGCGCTCCGACAGCTCGGGCGCCGCCTGGGCCAGGCGCCACGGTCGTGAGTACAGGTCGCCGACGAGCTTCTGCGGGCTCATCGGCATCCACGCGAGGTTGAGCGCGATGCGCACCTCCCGCGTCGAGCGCAGCTCCTCGACGATCTCGCCGCGCTCGTCGGCCGGCACCTCGAACGCGAGCTGCGACACGTACTGGTTCGCGAGGCGCGAGAGCATGTCGCGGACGAACGCGACCCGCGCGAGGTTGTGCGGGCGGTGCAGGCGCCGCGCGCGGGCGATCGCCTGGGCGACGTCGTCGGGCCGGACCACGACCCTGCGGCCGTCGATGCGCACCTCGACCGGCTCGGCGGGCACCCGCTGCCGTGCGCGCACGGCGCGCTCCACGACGCGCGCCATGATCGCGCGACCCTTGATCTCGGCGACCTCGTCGGGCTCGGTCCCGTCCGCGACGACGCCCGGGACCAGGTCCGCGACCGTCGTCGTGACCACGCCGGTCTCGCCGAGGGACGGCAGGACCTGGTCGATGTACCGCAGGAAGGTGCGGGACGGGCCGACGAGCAGCACGCCCGAGCGCTCGAGCAGGCGGCGGTGCGCGTAGAGCAGGTACGCGGCGCGGTGCAGCGCCACGGCGGTCTTTCCCGTGCCCGGCCCGCCCTGCACGACGAGCGCGCCCCCCAGCTCGGAGCGGATGATCCGGTCCTGCTCGGCCTGGATGGTCGCGACGATGTCGCCCATCCGGCCGGTCCGGCCGGCGCGCAGGCCGGCGAGCAGCGCGCCCTCGCCCGAGAGCCCCGACAGCTCGGCGCCGTCGCCGTCGAGGAGCTCGAGGTCGAGCACCTCGTCCTCCACACCGGTCACGGTGCGGCCGCGGGTGACCACGTGCCGGCGCCGGCGCACGCCGTCCGGGTGCGCGGCCGTCGCCCGGTAGAACGCCTGCGCCGCCGGTGCCCGCCAGTCGGTGAGCAGCGGGGTCTGCTCCGGGTCGGTCAGACCGATGCGACCGACGTAGCGCCGCGAGTCGTCTTCGAGGTCGAGCCGGCCGAAGACCAGGCGCTCCTCGACGGCCTCGAGCTGTGCGAGGCGGTCCTCGTAGAGGGTCGCGAACGCGTCGCGCTCGCTGCGGTTCTGGGGCGAGCCGGACGGGCCCTGGCGCCGCACCTCGGCGAGGCGCGCGCGGGTCTGGCCGCGCAGGTCGTCGAGGCGGCCGTACACGACGTCGACCTGGGCCTGCTCGCGTGCGATCTCGTCGTCCGTGCCGGCCGTCACGTCGCGCGTCCTCCTCGGTCGTGGGGCAATCGTCGGGCTGGTCGTCGGGCTGGTCGTCGGTCTGGTCGTCGGGCTGGTCGTCGGGCCAGGTCGGTCGGACCAGGTCGTCGGCTCACGCCAGGTCGGGTACGACGAGCGCGAGCGGCCGTCCATTCTTCCACCTGCACGACGAGCCGACGCACGCGGCGTGTCGCGGCGCGCCGGTGCGACCCCGTCGTGCCGGGCGACGGGGCGTCTGCCTGCGGGAGGGCCGCGCGGGGCCGTACGCTTCGGGTGCCCGAGGAGAGGATCGCCGTGATCGAGGTCGACCCCAGGCGCCCCGCGGGCTACCCCGCCGCGACCGGGGCGCTGCGCCTGCTCGTCGTCGAGGACGACGAGGGTGACTGGCTGCTCGTGTCCGAGCACCTGGCCGACGCCGGGCTGGACGCCGACCTGGTCCGCGCCCGCACGCTCGACGAGGCCGTCGGCCTGCTCGACGTGGACTGCGTCCTGCTGGACCTCGGCCTGCCGGACGCCGTCGGGCTCCCGGCGCTCGACCGGCTGCTGGCCGCGGGCGCACCCGCCGTCGTCGTGCTCACCGGCATGTCCGAGGCCGACGCCGGGCTCGCCGCGGTCGCGGCGGGCGCCCAGGACTACCTGCTCAAGGTCGACGTGGACGGCGAGCGGCTGGCGCGGTCCGTGCGCTACGCGATCCAGCGCAAGCGCCTCGAGGAGACCGACCGCCAGCTGTACCGCAGCAACGTCCGCGAGCAGGAGACCACGCGGCTCGAGCAGGCGCTCCTGCCGCGCCCCGCGGTCGCGGACCGCTCGCTCGAGCTCATGGTCGGCTACCGCGCGGGCCGTGACGGCGTGCTCGGTGGCGACTTCTACGACGCGGTGCAGCGTCCCGACGGCAGCGTCCTGGTGCTGGTCGGTGACGTGTGCGGGCACGGGCCCGACGAGGCCGCGCTCGGCGCGACGCTGCGCACGGCCTGGCGCACGCTCGTGCTGGCCGGCATCCCGACCGACCAGATCCTCGGGCTCGTCGAGCGCGTGCTCGAGGCCGAGCGGGCCCGTCCGGAGGTCTTCACGACCGCCGCGATGCTCGCCGTCGCGCCGGACCGGCGGCACGCCGACCTCTACCTGGCGGGTCACCCCGTGCCGTTCCTGCTCGGGCCGCCGACCACGCTCGTCTCCTCCGCCGCCCGCGGCCGCGCGCTCGGCATCCCGGTGGACGGCGGCTGGCGGCCGCTGCACCTGGAGCTCGACGCGCCCTGGCGGCTGCTGCTGCACACCGACGGACTGATGGAGGCGACCATCGCCGGGAGCACCGAGCGGCTGGGCAAGCCCGGCCTGGTCGCGGTCGTCGACGAGGCGCTGACCGCCGAGGGCTCGAGCCCGACGGGCCACGACGGGTCGGCGCAGGCGCCCGACCTCGTCGGACGCGTGATCGACCGGGTGCGCGCGCTGCACGGCGGCGACCTGGTCGACGACGCGGCGGTCGTCGTCGTCGGGTGGCGCGGGTGAGCGCGGCGGCAGCCAGCCGCGAGGGCGGACGTCCGCGGGCGGGCTCGAGGACGTCGCTGCGCCACCGGCTGCGCCAGCTCCTCGTGGGCGCCGGGGCGTTCCTCGTCGTGCTCGTCGCGCTCGCGGGCGTCGCCTACGCGCAGCAGGTGCAGCGCCAGGACATCGTCACGCAGGACCTGTTCGAGGCCATCACCCGGGCCGACGCCGGCTACGTCACGCTGGTCGACGCCGAGACGAGCCTGCGCGGGTACGCGCTGACCGGGGACCCCGCCGCGCTCGAGCCGTACGAGCGGGCCGTGGCGCAGGGACCGGAGTTCGAAGACATCGCGCAGGACGTCGCGCAGGTGCGTCAGGACCCGACGGTGGACGCGACGGCGGAGCGCGCCGACGCTCTCGCGCGCGAGTGGTACGAGGAGTACGCCGCGCCCCTGGTCGCCCAGATCGAGGCGGACGGCATCGACTCGGTCGACCCGGCGCAGATCGAGGAGGGCAAGCAGCGGTTCGACGAGCTGCGCGCGGCGGTCACGGAGTTCGTCGACGCGTTGCGCGTCCTGCGTGACGACGTGGCGCACGAGCTCACCCGGTGGACGCGCGCCGCCTCGACCGTCGTCGGCGTCCTGGCGGTCGTCATGGTCACGGTCGGCGTGCTGGTGTGGGTCGCGCTGCGTCGTTGGGTCGTCGAGCCGCTCGAGCAGGTCGGCGCGGACGTCCGCGGCGTCGCGTCGGGCGACCTCGCGCACCCGGTCCTCGCGCAGGGACCCGACGAGGTGCGCTCGCTCGCCCACGACGTCGAGCGGATGCGCACGACGCTCGTCGAGCAGGTGCACGCGGTGGAGGCGGCCCGTCGCGAGGTCGAGGACGCGCACGCGCGACTCGGCGAGCAGGCCGAGGAGCTGCGCCGGTCCAACCGCGACCTCGAGCAGTTCGCCTACGTCGCGTCGCACGACCTGCAGGAGCCGCTGCGCAAGGTCGCGAGCTTCACGCAGCTCCTGCAGAAGCGGTACGGCGGCCAGCTCGACGAGCGCGCGGACCAGTACATCGCGTTCGCCGTGGACGGCGCGAAGCGGATGCAGCGGCTGATCCAGGACCTGCTCGGGTTCTCCCGCGTGGGCCGGGTCGGCCGCGAGCTCACCGACGTCGACCTCGGCGCCGCGCTCGACGTCGCCACGTCGCAGCTCGAGGAGGCGATCGCGGACGCGGGCGCCACGGTCACGCACGGCGAGCTGCCCACGGTCGTCGGCGAGGAGCCCCTGCTCGTCCAGCTGTTCCAGAACCTCGTCGGGAACGCCGTGAAGTTCCGCGACCCGGAGCGTCCCGCGCGCGTCCACCTCTCGGCGCGCCGCGTGCCCGGGGCGTGGGAGCTGGCCTGCGAGGACGACGGGATCGGCATCGACGAGCAGTACGCCGAGCGCGTGTTCGTGATCTTCCAGCGGCTGCACGCCAAGGACCTCTACGAGGGCACGGGCATCGGCCTGGCGCTGTGCAAGAAGATCGTCGAGTTCCACCGCGGCCGGATCTGGATCGAGCAGCCGACCGACGGCGTGGGGACCCGGATCTGCTGGACGCTGCCCGACCCCGTCGAGGACGCGGCTGCGGCTACGCTCACCGACGGCACCACCAGCACGACCATCGAGCCCGCCGCCTCCGGCGGGCCCACGAGCGCCGCGGGCGCGAGGGACGGAGCACACGCATGACGGGTTCGCGCAAGACCATCGACGTCCTGCTGGTCGAGGACGACCCGGGCGACGTCCTGATGACGCGCGAGGCGTTCGAGCACAACAAGGTGCGGAACACGCTCACGGTCGTCGCCGACGGGGTGAGCGCGCTGCAGTACCTGCGCAAGGAGGGCGAGCACGCGGACGCGAGCACGCCGGACCTGGTCCTGCTCGACCTGAACCTGCCGCGGATGGACGGGCGCGAGGTCCTCGAGGCGCTCAAGGCCGACGAGCGGCTGCGGATGATCCCCGTCGTCGTGCTCACGACGTCGGAGGCCGAGGAGGACGTGGTGCGCAGCTACGCGCTGCACGCCAACGCGTACGTCACCAAGCCGGTCGACTTCGACGCGTTCATCACCGTGGTCCGGCAGATCGACGAGTTCTTCGTCGAGGTCGTGCGCCTGCCTCAGCGCTGACCCGGGAATCCGCGGGGGCGTGCGGACGTTCTAGCCGGCAGAGCACCGGGCCTCCCGGTGGGGACGACGACGACGGACGAGGGAGCACGCGCGAGCATGCTGGACCCCAAGGACATCTACGAGCTGGACCCGGTCGTGGCGGCCGAGGTCGACGCGCGCGCCGCGGCGCAGGGATCGGGCCCCGTGCTCGTGCACGCGGTGCGCGGCTTCGTCGACGCCGGCAGCACCGGCCAGCTCGCGGTGGAGCACCTGGCCGAGGAGCTCACGACCACGCGGCTGGCGACGTTCGACGCCGACCAGCTGGTCGACTACCGCTCACGGCGCCCGGCGATGACGTTCGAGGCCACCACCTGGACGTCGTACGAGGCGCCCGAGCTGGTGGTCGACATGGTGCGCGACGCCGACGGCGTGCCGTTCCTGCTGCTGCACGGCAGCGAGCCGGACGTGCAGTGGGAGCGGTACGTGGCGGCGGTGCGGCAGATCGTCGAGCGGTTCGACGTGCCGCTGACCGTCGGCCTGCACGGGATCCCGATGGGGCTGCCGCACACCCGCCCCGTCTCGGTGACGGCGCACGCGACGCGCCCGGAGCTGGTGGCCGAGCACCCCGCCTGGTTCGGCAAGGTCCAGGTCCCGGCGAGCGCGGGCGCCCTGCTCGAGCTGCGGCTGGGGGAGGCGGGGCACGACGCGGTCGGCTTCGCGGTGCACGTGCCGCACTACCTCGCGCAGTCCGCGTACCCGCAGGCGACGATCGCCGGCCTGCGCGCCGTCGAGCGCGCCACGGGCCTCGAGCTGCGCACGGACGGGCTCGAGCAGGCCGCGACCGACGCGACGCTGGAGATCGAGCGGCAGGTCGCGGAGTCCGACGAGGTGCGCACGCTCGTGCACGCGCTCGAGGAGCAGTACGACGCGTTCAGCCGCAGCATCGGCCGCACGAGCCTCCTGGCCCAGAGCGCCGACCTGCCCACCGCCGACGAGCTGGGCGCCGAGTTCGAGCGCTTCCTCGCGCAGCAGGGCGACGACGGGGCCTGAGCCGTCACCCGACCGGCGGACCCCTGCGGTCGACCTTTACCCAATCGTTGTCAAAACGCGGCGAACGGGGAGCCCGGAGGCGTGGCGCAGGCCACATCCCTGGTGCAAGGATCGTGCTCGTTGCAGTGGCGTGATCGCTTGACCGGAACCACTCCACCACGGCCCCCGGGCTGCGGTGCGAGGTCCCGCCGGCCCCGAGGCCGGTCCACCGGTGCAGGACGTGAGGCATTGCGGCACGGCCGTGGTGAACAGGTCCGCGGCCGTCACCGGTTGGATGACAGGAAGCAAGTCATGGCACAGGGTGCTGTCAAGTGGTTCAACGCTGAGAAGGGCTACGGGTTCATCGCCCAGGACGGCGGCGGCGCCGACGTCTTCGTCCACTACTCGGCGATCGACTCGCAGGGCTACCGCTCGCTCGACGAGGGTCAGCGCGTCGAGTTCGAGATCACGCAGGGCGCGAAGGGTCCGCAGGCCGAGAGCGTCCGCCCGCTCTGATCTCTCCTCGTCCGGGGCGTCGTGCCGCGGACGGTGGTCCGAGGGCCGTCCCGGTCACGGGGCGGCCCTCGGCGCGTCCGCCGCAGCTCCGCCGTCCGGCGCGGGCGGCGGGTCCCGCAGCACCGGCGCACCTGCGACAAAGGCGCGCAGCTCGTCGCCGCGCAGCAGCCGCGCCGGTGCCGGGAGCGTGCGCACGGCGCGCGCGAGCCCGGCGACCCCGAGCAGGTCCTCGTCGTGCGCGGCCGCCACGACGACGTTGCCGTAGCCCCGTCCGCGCAGGAGCGCGGGCTCGGCGATCACGGCGACGTCCGCGAACGCCTCGCGGAGCGTCGCGATCTCGCTGCGCGCGAGCGTGAGCGGCGGCCGGTCCGCGCAGTTCACCAGGTACACGCCCCCGGCCCGGACGACGCGGGCGGCCTGCTGCGCGACCTCGAGGGTCGTCAGGTGCGCAGGCGTGCGGTCGCCGGCGAACACGTCGCGCACGACGACGTCCGCGCTCGCGTCCGCGAGCCGTTCGAGCTGCTCGCGCGCGTCTCCCGCCCGGATCCGCAGGGCGGGTGCCCGGGGGAGGCCGAACCAGGTGCGCGCGAGCTCGGGCAGCCGCGCGTCGAGCTCCACCGCGAGCTGCCTCGAGCCGGGGCGCGTCGCGTCGAGCGCGCGCGCGAGCGCGCAGCCGCCGGCGCCCAGGTGCACCACGTCGAGCGGCGTCCCGGGGCGGACGACGTCGATCACGAGCGCCATCTGCTGCATGTACTCGAACGCGAGGACCCCGGAGTCCTCGAGGTCCACGTACGAGCTCGGCACGCCGTTGACCAGGAGCGTGGCGCCGGAGGCGTGGTCGGGGTCGGGTCGGACCTCGACGGTGCCCGTCGGGACCTCGACCGGCCCGTCGGGCCAGCCCGCTCGCAGTGCCGCCGGCCCGCCGCGGTGCGAGGCAGCCGCGCGTGCGGAGCCGGGTGTCGGTGGTCGGTGGGAGCCTTCACGTCGTCGGGCCGCGGACATCCCACGACTCTACGCACCGGCGGTTTCTTCCGCGGACGTGGCAGAGCTCGTGGCGGACGTCCGCGGAAGACCAGCGCGCGAGAGCAGTGGTCCGGGAGGCTTCTCGGACACTTGACGAGTTCGAACATGCGTTCGATACTGGGAACGGAGGTGGTCGGGATGGGTGCACAGCGAACGGCGGCGCGTGGCGGAGGACGTCCGCAGGAGCTGCTGGCGCGCGCGGACGCCGAGCTCCTGGCCGCCCAGTACTCGGCGGAGCCGTGGGAGCGGTTCAGCCACGCGCACCTCGCCGGGCTGCGTGCCGCCGCCGCCGTGGTCGCGCGGCGCGGCGCCCCGGGCGGTCGTGGGGCGCCCCGTACGGTCTGGGGCATGGTGGACGCGGTGGCCCCGGAGCTCGCGGACCTCGCCGCGTTCTTCGCCGACGGCGCCGCCCTGCGCTCCGCGGTCGACGCCGGCAGGTTCGACCGGGTGACCGAGGAGCGCGCCGAGCGCACGCTGTGCCTGGCGGAGGACCTCGTGGACGCGGCGCACGCGCTGGTCGCTGCGGAGGAGCCGGTGCCCTTCGTGGCGCGGTCCGCCGCTCCGCGCATGCTCGCGGTGCGTGCGTCGTGAGTCGCGGTCCGCGCGCGGAGCACGTCCGGCGTGACTGGGGCGGGACCGAGGACGGGTGCTCGATCCTGCACGTCGACATGGACGCGTTCTTCGCCTCCGTCGAGCTCGCCCGTCGGCCGCAGCTGCGGGGCCGGGCGGTGATCGTCGGGGGTGCCGCGCGCGGCGTGGTCCTGGCCGCGACGTACGAGGCGCGGGCGTTCGGCGTGCACTCGGCGATGCCGATGGCGGCCGCGCTGCGGGCGTGCCCGCAGGCGATCGTGGTGCCGCCCGACCACAAGGCGTACCACGAGGTCTCGGTCGGCGTGATGGAGGTGCTCTCGGACGTCACCGCGCTCGTGGAGCAGGTCAGCATCGACGAGGCGTTCCTCGACGTCCAGGGCGCCCGGCGCCGGCTCGGCCCACCGACGACGATCGCGGCGCACATCCGGGCGCAGGTGCTGTCCCGGTACGGCATCACGTGCTCCGTCGGCATCGGCGCCACCAAGTTCGTCGCCAAGCTGGCGTCCGGGCACGCGAAGCCGGACGGTGTCCTGCTGATCCCGCGCGCGGCGACGGTCGACTTCCTGCGCGCCCTGCCGGTGGGCGCCCTGTGGGGCGTCGGCGAACGGACCGAGGCCTCGCTCGCCCGCTGGGGCATCAGGACGGTCGCCGAGCTCGCGGACAGCGACGTCGGCACCGTCCAGCGTGCCGTGGGCAAGGTGGCGGGCGCGCACCTGTACGACCTGGCGTGGGGGCGTGACCCGCGCCCGGTCCAGCCGGGGCGGGCGGAGAAGTCCGTCGGTGCCGAGGAGACCTTCGGTGCGGACGAGCACGACCTGGGCGTCGTGCAGGCGAAGGCGCTCGAGCTCGCGGACCGGTGCGCGCGGCGGCTGCGCCAGCGCGGGCTCGTGGGGCGCACCGTCAGCGTGAAGGTCCGCACGTCGGACTTCCGCACCCTCACCAGGTCGCGGTCGCTGACGGCGCCGACGGACGTCGGGCGCGAGATCTACCTCACGTCACGGGACCTGCTCGCAGGCGTCGACCTGCGCGGTCTTCCCGTGCGGCTGGTGGGCGTCCGGGTCGAGGGGCTGTCGTCGGTCGCGGACTCCGTGCGGCAGCCGACCTTCGACGACCTGTTCGCGGACGTCGCCGCAGGCAGCGGTGCCGCGGGAGTCGCCGAGCCGGCGCGCCGGTCGCCCGATCGCGAGGAGCGCAGGAACGCGGAGCTCGCGATGGACCAGGTGCGCGAGCGCTTCGGTGGCGCGGCGATCACGCCCGCGACGACGCTCGCGGCGCCCGTGTCCGACCGCTCGACTACCACCTTCCAGGTTGCGGATCTATCCTGATCCCGTTCAGCACTTCTCACGGACCATCGGGGGTCGGGATGCCTCTCTCCGAGTACGAGCAGCGCGTCCTCGAGCAGATGGAGCGCCAGCTGGCCTCCGACGACCCTCGGCTCGCGAACACGCTCACCCAGCGCGGGCGCCGGTCGTTCGGCCGGTACCTCATCGCTGGCGCAGGTGCGGTCGTCGGCCTCCTGCTGCTCGTCTTCGGCGCGGCCTACAGCGCGCCCGTGCTGGGCGTCGTCGGCTTCGTGGTGATGTTCGCTGCGGTCGCCTACGCCTTCGCCAACCCGCGGCGCTCCGGCTCCGGACCGCAGGGCGTGGTCACGGACGAGGGTGCCGTGCGCAAGCCCCGCTCCGGCCACGCGCCCAAGGCCGCCAAGCAGGGCTTCATGGCCCGCATGGAGGAGCGCTGGGACAAGCGCCGCGGCCAGGGCGGTCTGTAAGCCTTCCCGAGGTCAGCCCGCACCGGTCGAGCCCGCACCGGTCGAGCCTGCACCGGTCGAGGCCGCACTGGCATCACTCGGGCCGGCGCCGGCATCAGACGTCAGGACTTCCTGGCGAGCGAGGGCGTCCGGACGGCCAGGTCGTCCGGACAGTCAGGTCGTCCTGACGGTCACGACGTGGTGACCGGGCTCCGGCGGCCATCGCTCCGACGGCCGTCGCTCCGACGGCCCCAGCTGCGGCGGCCACGGCTCCCGCGGGCGGCGCGCACGCCGCCGGTCACCTCGTCGACCCAGCCCGCGAGCTGGCCGGGTTCCGGCGTCACCGCGTGCGGTGCGTACCGGGCCTGCTCGACCGCGAGAGCCAGCCGGGACAGCGCGAGCGTGGCCGACTCGGTGAGCCCCGCGCCGTCGCCGGCCGGCGCGCCGACCGACCAGGCGTCGACCTGCGCCGTGACGGACCGGACCGCGGCGCGCGGGGTCGTGGACGCGCCCCACCGGACCCCGTAGCGCGCCAGCGCGCGTCGCAGCCGGCTCCAGGCCTGCTCGGGCGTGAGCTCGGCCAGCACGCGGGAGCGCCGGCGCGTCAGCAGCAGGACGCCGCCCGTCCCGGCGGCGAGCACCAGGAGCACGGTGGCCGCAGCGGGGACCCACGGGACGTCGCTCTCGGTGTCGACCGGGGCGGACACGCCCGGGGCGACGGTCGCGGTGCTCACGGGACCCGGAGCCGCGGTGGGGATCGCCGGCTCGGTGGGGCCGGAGCCGATGGTGTCGGCGTACGGATCGCTCCAGATCGGCGGCGCGCCGGTCTGGACGGCGGGGGTGGGCTCGAAGCGGACCCAGCCGTAGCCGTCGAACGCCAGCTCCGGCCAGGCGTGGGACTGCTGGCCGGTGATCACGTAGGAGCCGTCGTCGGCGGTCCCCGGCAGGAAGCCGACCCCGACGCGCGCGGGGATCCCCAGCGAGCGCGCCATCACGGTCATGGCGGTCGCGAACTGCACGCAGTAGCCCTTGCGGGACTGCAGGAAGTCCCAGACGGCGTCGGGCGACTGCGCGGGGTCGATCCGGGTGTCGTAGGTGAAGTTCACGGCGGAGCGCAGGTAGGTCTGGAGCGCCATGGCCTGCTCGTACGGCGTCGTCGCGTCCTGGGTGACCTCGCGTGCGAGCGCCGCGATGTCCGCCGCGTGGGCGGTGGGGGGCACCTCGGTCGCCCGGGGGTCGCCGACCTCGCCGATGCCGACGCCCTCGAGGTCGTCGCCGGTCAGGTCGGGGATCTCGACGATGCTCCGCCAGCGCATCCCCTCGGTCGTGGGGTCGGCGCCGTCCACGGTGTCGCGGTCGACGTCCCAGCGCCAGGGCCCGTCGAGCTGCAGCGTGCGCGGGAACGTCGAGATCGGCAGCTGACGGTCCTCGAGGACGCCGACCTCCATGTCCACCTGGGCGAGCGTCCCGCGCCGGGGGTCGGGGGCGGTCCCGCGCAGGGCGGGGTCGGCGGCCAGGAGACCGTCGTCGACCGGGAGGCCGTCGTCGGTCGGCTCGTCCGCGTGCCAGGAGCGGCCGTCGAAGGACATGAGGGTGAACGCGCGCAGGGGCCCGATCGAGTTCGCGTTGACGGGGGGCGCCGTCGACGCGGCCGACGGGCTCGGCGCGGCGGACCCGTCCGCGCCGGCCTCGTCGGAGCCCGGCGGCCGGACCGTGTAGCGCAGCGCGACCTGGCTGGACCGCGTCCCGAGGCTCTGCCGCACGTCGAGGTCCGACGAGAGGTCGACCGGGCCCGCGGCGCCCGAGCCCAGGTTCGGCAGGCCCCACGACGACCAGCCAGGGAGCGCGGCGAGCGGCGGACCGGCGAGCAGCGCGACGGCGAGGATGCCGACCGCCGCTCCGGAGGCGAGCCCGACCCGGCGCGCCCCGTCGTCGCGCGCCGGCTGGGGGACGACGCTCAGCGCGAGCAGCAGCAGGTAGGCCAGGCCGGTCCAGAACAGCGCGGACCCGCGCGCCGGGAAGCCGAGCGCGATCGTCGGCGTCCACATCGCGGCGAACGCGAGGCCGGACCAGGCCGCCATGCCGAGCGCGACCGCCAGCAGGTCGGCGGCGAGCAGCACCGCGATCGCGCCGACGGCGATCATCAGCTCGAGCGGCCGGGTGACGTCCACGGGGACGGTGGACTCGTCGACCAGCCGCAGGCCCTCGCCCCAGAGCGCGACGGTGCGGTCCCAGGACGCGGTGTCGGGGACCAGCTGGAGCCGTCCGGGCGGCCCGCCGTAGCGGAGCAGGACCGCGACGCCCGCCACGACGAGCCCGACGACGCTGGGCAGCCGCACCGACCGCGTCACGGCCCGCACGACGACGACCACGGCGGCGACGACGAGCAGCAGGAGCACGATCGGGCTCCGCCACGGGGTCGCCCCCACCAGGTTGGTGAGCGCGTGCAGCGACGTCACGGTGGCGAACCAGCACAGGCCCGTCGCGGCGACCGCGCGCCAGCCGCGGGGCGGGACGGTGTGCAGGACGTTCACCGGGCGCTCCCGAGCAGTCGCATCCAGCACGTGATCGCGGGCTCGCCGGGCGTGACCAGGCACGCGCGCCAGCCCGCGCGGCGCAGCGCGTCGACGGTGTGCTCCGCGTCGCGCTGGTCCGCGGCGTGCTGCGGGTCGGTCCGCACCATCGCCCAGCCCTGGGCGGTGTCCGCGACGTGCGCGAGGGCGGCGCGTGCGCCGGCGCCGAGCGGGCCGAGCACTCCCAGCACGATCTCGCCGCCGGCCTCCGTGCTCTCGAGGAGGTGCGCGCTGGCGACGAGCCGCGACTGCGCCTCCGACGAGACCCGCGTGGCCTCGAGGTCGACCGTCTGGTCGAGGAGGGCGGCGCGCGCGCCGTCGTGCCGCGTGTGGAGGAACGGCACGCCGGTCACGCCGGTGTGGGCGCGGGTGCCGTCGAGGAGCCGGACGGGGTGTCCCGCGTCCAGCATCGCGAGGGCGACCGAGGCCGCGAGCGAGATCGACCACTCGACGTGCGCGGGCCGGGTCGGCAGGTCCAGCAGCACCGAGACCGGCCGCATCCCGGCGCGCTCGTCGGACCGCACGACGAGCTCGCCGCGCCGCGCGCTGCTGCGCCAGTGCACGCGGCGCAGGTCGTCGCCCTCGCGGTAGTCGCGCAGCGACGAGTCGTCGGTGGACGGCGAGCGCGCACCGATCGCGACGCGGTCGGGCTCGCCGACCAGGACGTCGCTCGGCGCCGGCAGCGCGGTGACGGCGGGCCACACCGTGACCTCGGCCTGCTCGCCGAGCGTCGACGTGCTGGCGACGGTGCCGAACAGGTCGTTGCGGGTCACGACGAGCGGTCCGAGCGGCCAGCGCCCTCGTCGCGCCGTCTGGACGCCGTAGGACACGACGACGAGCCCGGGGGAGCGCTGGACCCGCGCCCGCAGCGGCCGGCCGGCCGAGAGCTCGGTGGCGGCCTGCTCGGCGAACCGGAGGCCGGCCAGCCGCGCGCGCGTGGCGGGGTCGGCCGACGTGATGCGGACCTCCACGGCGACGCGCTCGCCCGCGTGCACGGGGTTGGGGACGACCGCGCGGTGCACGGCCAGCGGCCGGCGGTGGTGACCGGTGTCGATCCAGGCGACCACGCCGGCGCTGGCGCCGACGACAAGCAGCCCGACCGCGCCGAGGCGTGCCAGGTCGACCGAGCCCATCGCGACGGCGAGGAGGACGATCGCCAGGCCGACCGCCGCCAGGGCCCAGCCGCGCAGCGTCGGTCGTAGGCGCATCAGCCGAAGGCTCGCCGCTCGCGGACCGCACCGGCCGTGGCCGGGACGGGCACCGCGGCGACCAGGTCCGCGACGATCGACTCGGTCGACCGGCCCGAGAGCCGGGACTCGGTGCTCGGCAGGAGCCGGTGCGCCAGGACGGCCGGCGCGAGCTTCTGGACGTCGTCCGGCAGCACGTGGTCACGGCCGTCGAGCGCGGCGAGACCCTTCGCCGCGCGCAGGAGCTGGATCGCGGCGCGCGGCGACGCGCCCAGCCGCAGGCCGCTCTCGGCGCGCGTGGCGCCGACCAGGTCGACGACGTACCGCTTGACCGCGGGCGAGGCGAAGAGGCGCCGGGTGACGTCGATCATGGCCCCCACCTGCGCGGCGTCGGTCACCGCGCGCAGCTCGGCGAGCGGGTCGGCGGTCTCCTGCAGGTCCAGCATGTCGAGCTCGGACTCGACGCTCGGGTAGCCCACCGTCAGGCGAGCCATGAAGCGGTCGCGCTGGGCCTCGGGCAGCGGGTAGGTGCCCTCCATCTCGACGGGGTTCTGCGTCGCGACGACGAGGAAGGGGCGGGGCAGGCGGTAGGTGCGGCCGTCGATCGTGGCCTGCGCCTCCTGCATGCACTCGAGCAGCGCGGACTGCGTCTTGGGGGAGGCGCGGTTGATCTCGTCGCCGATCACCACGTGCGCGAAGACCGGGCCGGGCCGGAACTCGAACTCGTTGGTCTGGGCGCGGTAGATGTTGACGCCCGTCAGGTCGCTCGGGAGCAGGTCCGGGGTGAACTGGACGCGCCCGACGCTGCAGTCGATGGTGCGCGCGAGCGCCTTCGCCAGCGTCGTCTTCCCGACGCCGGGGACGTCCTCGAGGAGCAGGTGCCCCTCCGCGAGCAGGACGGCGAGCGTGGTGCGGACGAGCTCGGTCCGGCCGGTGACGACGTGCTCGATCCCGGCACGCATCCGGTCGGTCACGGCGACGAGCTGCTCGATCTCGTCACGCGTGGGTACGGCCTGCTGCATGAGCGACTCCTTCGGCGGTCTGGGACGAGCCTACGGCCCGTCCTGCACGTCCGGGGCGCGCTCGCGGCGGACGGGGCGCTGGGCGGCGAGAGATCACCCGTCCGCCCCGGCCGGCCCCGAGGTCCTCCACTTCGCTCCACCACGGCGCGCCGCCCGGGCCCCGGGAGCGGCCCGCGCCGAGCGCTGACGCCCGCGTGCCGCGTGATCATGCGGATCCGCCCCGGTCGCACCGGGAGGACCGCCGCCAGCCCCTGCGGCAGGCGGGGCCCGGCTGCGCCGCGCGGAACGCGATCTCCTCCACTTCTCCCCACGGGCGCTGACCTGCGAAGACGCGTGCCGATCGGGTGAAAACCAGCATTCTCACCGGGCTCGGTGGAGGGAAGTGGAGTACCGTGGAGGCACGTGGTGAGGCGGGGAGCGGGCTGCGAGGTCCGACGAGCCGCCCGCCACGGCCAACCACGGGCCGGCCGCGGAACCGCGCAGCGCAGAGGTGCAGCGGTGACGCCGCCGGCCACGGGTCCGAGCAGCGGGAGGGAGGGGCGGTGTCGCATGAGTCCATGGGCGTCCTCGGCTCCGGCCTGCCCTTCCTCGGCACCTACACCCCGCGCCTGGACGACAAGGGCCGGCTCATCCTCCCGGCCAAGTTCCGCCCCCAGCTCGCCCAGGGCCTGGTCATGACGCGCGGCCAGGAGCGCTGCCTCTTCCTGCTGCCGCTGGAGGAGTTCCGTCGCTACCACGACCAGCTCCGCCAGGCGCCCGTCACCAGCAAGCAGGCGCGTGACTACCTGCGCGTCTTCCTCTCGGGTGCCAGCGACGAGCTGCCGGACAAGCAGGGGCGGATCTCGATCCCGCCCGTGCTGCGGCAGTACGCCGGGCTCGACCGCGACGTCGCCGTGATCGGCGCCGGCACGCGCGTCGAGATCTGGGACCTGGCCGCCTGGGAGACCTACCTGGCCGAGCAGGAGTCCGGCTACGCCGACGCGACGGAGGAGGTCTTCCCGCAGGGCCGCTGGTGACGCGCCGCTCGGCTCCCGCCCGACGAGACCTCCTCCCGACCGCTCTGCCGCACTTCCCCGCGGCAGAGGGCCGGTGGGGGATCTGGTCGGACGGCGGAGGGGCTGCCCGACCACCAGCCACGAGGAAGCACAGCAGGAGACGCAGCCGGCAGCTCAGCACGGCAGCTCAGCAGGACAGCACAGCAGAACCGCTCAGCAGGACGGCACGGCAGGACAGCACGGCAGGACAGCACGGCAGGACCGCTCAGGAGCACGACGGCGCGGCGGAGAGCACGGCGGGAAGGGGGTGAGCAGGATGACGGAGCGCGACGCGTCGCAGGTCCCCGAGGGGGCACCGGCGGCACCCGGCGCGGCCGACCGGCACGTGCCGGTGCTGCTCGACCGTTGCCTCGAGCTCCTCGCCCCCGCGCTGTCCGCCGACGGCGCCGTGATGGTGGACTGCACGCTCGGCATGGGCGGCCACACCGAGGCCGTCCTGCGCCGCTTCCCGGCGGTCCGCGTCATCGGCCTCGACCGCGACACGCAGGCGCTGGAGCTGGCGGGCGAGCGGCTGGCGCCGTTCGGCGACCGGTTCACGGGCGTGCACGCCGTGTACGACGAGATCCGCGACGTGCTGGCCGAGCTCGGCGTCCCGGCGGCGCAGGGCGTGCTCATGGACCTGGGCGTCTCGAGCCTGCAGCTCGACGAGGTCGAGCGCGGGTTCTCCTACGCCAAGGACGCGCCGCTCGACATGCGCATGGACACGACGTCCGGTCCCACGGCGGCGGACGTCCTCGCGACGTACGACGAGCGCGAGCTCGCGCGCGTGCTCCGGACCTACGGCGAGGAGCGGTTCGCCCCGCGGATCGCCCGCGCGATCGTCCGGGAGCGGGCGACGAGCCCGCTCAGCCGCACGGGGGAGCTCGTCGACCTGGTCCGCCGCAGCATCCCCGCGGCGGCGCGCCAGACCGGAGGGCACCCCGCCAAGCGCACGTTCCAGGCGCTGCGGATCGAGGTCAACCGGGAGCTCGAGGCGCTGGAGAACGCGCTCCCGGAGGCGATCGAGGCCCTGGCCGTCGGCGGCCGCATCGTCGTCGAGGCCTACCAGTCGCTCGAGGACCGCATGGTCAAGCAGGCGTTCGCGCAGGGCGCGAGCGTCAGCGCCCCGCCCGACCTGCCGGTCGTCCCGGAGACCCACCAGCCGTACCTGCGGCTGGTGACCCGCGGGGCCGAGGAGGCCGACGCCGCCGAGCTCGCCCGCAACCCCCGTTCCCAGTCCGTCCGCCTGCGCGCCGCCGAGCGGCTGCGTCCCACCCCTGACCACCTGCGCACCACCCGGAGGGCCGCATGAGCGCCATCGCTGCACGGGCTCACGCCGCACTGCCCGCACCCGGCCGTCCGTCCCGCGCGACGGCGCCGTCACCGTCACCGTCCCCGTCGCGGCTGCGGGTGGTCCGGGCCCCCGCGCACGCGCGCACCCGGGTCCCGTTCGTCCTCGTCTGCATGGCGGTGCTCGCTGGTGCGCTGCTGTCCGCGCTGCTGCTCAACACGCAGATGGCGTCGAACGCGTACGAGCGGTACGACCTGTCGAACGAGCTCGGCCGCCTCGACCAGGACGCGAAGGACCTGGTCGCGCAGCTGGACCAGAAGTCGTCGCCGGCGGAGCTCGCGAGGTCCGCGGGCGAGCTCGGCATGGTGCCCTCGGAGGGCACCGGCTGGATCCGCCTGTCCGACGGCAAGGTGCAGGGCGCGCCCGCCGCCTCCGACGGTCGATGACGGATCTCGTCGACCCGCCGCGCGTCCGTCCGGGCAGACACGGGTCGCCGGGGCACAGTGGGTCCGTGACCACGACGACCCCGCGACCCGCGCGCGAGCCGCGCGTCGTCGAGGGTGCGCCCAGCGACCCGAAGCACCGCCCCTCCCGGGGCGGGCCGACCTCGCCGGCCGGTCCGCCCCGGGGCGGGTGGCGCGGTCCGCGCACGGCGCGCGCGGGGGAGCGCCGGCGCATGCTCTTCCTCACGGTCGCCCTGGTCGTGGTGCTCGCGCTGTTCGCCGGCCGGCTCGTGTACGTGCAGGTCGTGCGCGGTCCGTCGGTCGCGCAGGAGGCGCGCGAGAAGCGCCTGACGAGCTACAGCCTCATCGGGACCCGCGGTCAGATCACCGACCGGGACGGCGTCGCGCTGGCCACGTCGGTCGAGCGCTACGACGTCTCGGTGAACCAGCTGCTCGTCGGCTCCTACCGGGGCGACGGCACGGAGGCGGACCCGGACGGTGCGCTGGGCGTCGCGAAGCGGCTCGCCCCTCTGCTGGACGAGGACGTCGCCGAGCTCGGCGGGCGCCTGGTCGGCGAGCGGCAGTTCGTCTACCTCCTCAAGGGCGTGCTGCCCGAGGTCGCGCGCGAGATCTTCGCGCTCCGGCTGCCCGGGATCAACGTCGACAAGGCCGCGGCCCGCACCTACCCGAACGGCAACCTCGCGGGCAACGTCATCGGGTACACGAACTCGAACGGCCAGGGGCTCGCGGGACTCGAGGCGTCGCTGGACGACCAGCTCAAGGGCACGCCGGGCGTCGAGACCTACGAGCGCGGGGCCAAGGGCCAGGCCGTCCCGGGCGGGCTCTCGGAGGGCACACCCGCGCGCACGGGTGACTCGGTGCGGCTGACGCTCGACGCCGACATCCAGTGGAAGGCCCAGAGCCTGCTCGACGCCCAGGTCGCCGCAACCAAGTCCGACGGCGGCACCGTCGTGGTGACGAACGTGCGCACGGGCGAGATCCTCGCGCTCGCCGACTCGGGCTCGACCGACCCGAACAACCCGGGCGACGCCGAGGAGGGCTCGCTGGCCGCGTCGGTGTCGAACGTCTTCGAGCCGGGCTCCACGGGCAAGGTCATCACGATGGCCGCGGTCATCGAGGAGGGGCTCGTCGGGCCGACGGACCGGTGGACGGTGCCGTACGTGTTCACGACCGACAACGGCCAGCAGATCCACGACTCCCACGAGCACGGCACGCTGCACCTGACCACGACGGGCGTGCTCGCCGAGTCCTCCAACACCGGCACGGTGCAGGTGGGCGCAGGCCTCTCGGAGGAGAAGCGCTACCAGTGGCTCACCCGGTTCGGCTTCGGCTCGACCACCGGGGTCGAGCTGCCGGGGGAGTCGCGCGGCATCCTGCACGACTGGGAGGACTGGGACGGCCGCACCAAGTGGAACGTCCTGTTCGGCCAGGGCGTCGCGGTGACCGCGCTGCAGGCCACGCAGGTGTTCGCGACGATCGCGAACGACGGCGTGCGCGTCGAGCCGCACGTCATCGCGGGCTGGACGGACCCCGACGGCGAGTACACCGAGGCGGACCCCGCCCCGCGCACGCGCATCGTCTCGCAGGAGACCGCGGACACCGTCCTGTCGATGATGGAGAGCGTGGTCGACGACGGCACGGGCGCCAACGCGTCGATCCCCGGCTACCGCGTGGCCGGCAAGACGGGCACCGCGCAGAACTGGCTCCACGGCAAGCAGGGCATCACGGCGTCGTTCATCGGCGTCGTGCCCGCGGACGACCCGCAGATCGCGGTCAGCGTGTTCCTGCACGAGCCGAAGACCTCGATCTACGGCGGCACCGTGGCCGCGCCCGTGTTCAAGGAGGTGGCCGCCTACACGCTCAGCGAGCTCGGCGTCGCTCCCTCGGGCACCAAGCCGACGCTCTTCCCGACCGAGTGGTGAACCGGAGGTCGCTGGACGAGTCGGGCACCGCGCGGGTCGGCGGAGGTGCGGCTGTGACGATCGTCGCACCGGGCCCCGACGGCGCTGACGGCGCGCCGCACGGACGGGCGCGGGGTGCCCTGGGCGGTAGATTCCTCCCCATGACCTCGACGGCCCGGATGCGACCCGCGCGTCCCGCCGACTGTCGGCTCAGCGACCTGGTCGACGTGTTCTCCCTGGTCAGCGTGGGCGTCGACCCCGCGAGCACCGTGGTGCAGGGCGTCAGCGTCGCCTCCGACGACGTGCTGCCGGGCGAGCTGTTCGTCGCCGTCCCCGGTGCGCGCACGCACGGGGCGGCGCACGCGCGGGCGGCCGTCGAGGCCGGCGCCGTGGCCGTGGTGACCGACGCGGCGGGCCGCGACGTCCTGGGCGACCTGGCCGGGCGCGTGCCGGTGCTGCTCACGGACGAGCCCCGGGCGGTCGCCGGCCTCCTCGCCGCGCACGTGCTGGACCACCCGGCACGGCGCCTGCGCACGGTGGGCGTGACCGGCACCAACGGCAAGACCACCACCACGTACTTCGTCGACGCCGCGCTGCGGGCCGCGCACGCGACCACCGCGGTGCTCGGCACGGTCGAGCTCCGGATCGGCGCGGACGCGATCGAGTCCCCGCGGACCACCGTGGAGGCACCGGTGCTCCAGAACGTGCTGGCGCTGGCGCTGGAGCGCGGCGCGACGGCCGTCGCGATGGAGGTCTCCTCGCACGCGCTGGCGCTGCACCGCGTCGCGGGCACCGTGTTCGACGTCGTCGGCTTCACCAACCTGCAGCGCGACCACCTCGACTTCCACGGGGACATGGAGGGCTACTTCCGGGACAAGGCGCGCCTGTTCGCTCCGGGCCAGGCGCGTCGCGGGGTCGTGGTGGTCGACGACGAGTGGGGCCGCCGGCTCGCCGCGCAGGCCCAGATCCCGGTGGAGTCGGTCGCCACGCACGTCGACGACCCGGCCGCGGCGGACGCCGACTGGGCGGTCGTCACGGCGGACGTGGGCCTGGACGGGGTCGGCTCCTCCTTCACGCTGCGCGGTCCCGACGGACGCGAGCACGTCGCCTCGAGCCCCCTGCCCGGGCTCGTCAACGTCTCCAACGCGGCGCTGGCGATCGTGCTGGCCCACGCGGCCGGGGTGGCGCTGGACGTCGCGATCGCCGCGGTCGGCACCGCCCACGCGATCCCCGGCCGGATGGAGCGCGTGATCGAGCGTGCCCCCGGCCGGCCGCTGGGGATCGTCGACTACGCCCACACGCCCGACGCGCTGGTCCTGGCGCTCGGGGCCGTGCGGCCCATCACGCCCGGCCGGCTCGTGATCGTGCTCGGCTCGGACGGGGACCGCGACCGCGGCAAGCGCCCGATCATGGGGCAGATCGCCGCGCGGCTGGCCGACGTGGTCGTCGTCACCGACGAGAACCCGCGCTCGGAGGAGCCGAGCAGCATCCGCGCCGCCATCCTGGACGGCGTGCGGGAGGTCCGGCCCGGCCTGACCGACGTCCACGAGGTCGAGCCGCGCGCCCAGGCGGTGCGGCACGGCGTCGCCCTGGCGGGCGAGGGGGACACCGTCATCGTGACGGGCAAGGGCCACGAACCGACTCAGGAGATCGCCGGAGTGTTCCACCGGTACAACGACCGTGACGTGCTGCTGGCCGCGCAGGCCGAGGGGCTCGCCGACGCAGCGCCCGCCGACGCAGCGCCCGACAGGCTCCCCGGCCGACTGCCCGACCCGACGCCCGACGGCGCGGGGCGGGCGTCGCGCCCGGGTGACGGGGGCGACGAGTGATCGCGCTGTCCGCCACCGAGATCGCGGAGGCCACGGGCGGGGCGCTGCACGGCGTCGCCGCGCACGCGCTCGTCGCGGGCGCCGTGGTGACCGACTCGCGCGACGTCGAGCCCGGCGGGCTGTTCGTCGCGCTCCCGGGCGAGCACGTCGACGGGCACGACTTCGCCGCGACCGCCGTCGCGGCCGGTGCGGCCGCGGTGCTCGCCGCGCGCCCGCTCGTCGGACCGGACGGTGCGGCGCTGCCGTGCGTCGTCGTGCCGGACGTCGAGGTCGCCCTCGGCGAGCTCGCCCGCGAGGTGCTGGCCCGGCTGCGGCTCGCCGCGGTCGCGCCCGGGGGCAGCGGCCTGCGCGTCGTCGGCGTGACGGGCTCGGTCGGCAAGACCACGACGAAGGACCTGCTCGCGCAGCTCTGCGGCGCGGTCGGCCCGACGATCGCCCCCGTGCGGTCCTTCAACAACGAGATCGGCCTGCCGCTCACGGTGCTGCGCGCGGACGAGTCCACGCGGTTCCTCGTGCTCGAGATGGGCGCGTCCGGCCCGGGTCACCTCACCTACCTCACCCGCATCGCGCCGCCGGACGTGGCGGTGGTGCTCGTCGTCGGCCAGGCGCACCTCGGCGGGTTCGGCGGCGGCATCGACGCGGTGGCGACCGCGAAGTCCGAGATCGTCCAGGGCCTGCTGCCCGACGGCGTCGCGGTGCTCAACGCCGACGACCAGCGCGTGATCGCGATGGCCGCGCTCGCCCCGGGTGACGTGGTCACGTTCGGCGCGGCGCGCGGCGCCGGCGTGCGCGCGACCGACGTCGAGCTCGACCGGGCCGGTCGTGCCCGGTTCACGCTGCTGGTCGGCGAGGGCACGGCCGACGAGGCCTCCGCCCGGGTGGAGCTGCGGCTCGTCGGCGAGCACCACGTGCACAACGCGCTCGCGGCCGCCGCGGCGGCGCTCGCGGTGGGCCTCACGCTCGACGAGGTCGCGACCGGCCTGACGGGCGCGGACGCGCTGTCGCCGCACCGGATGCACGTCGTCGACCGTCCCGACGGCGTCACGGTGGTCGACGACTCCTACAACGCCAACCCCGACTCGATGCGCGCCGCGCTCAAGGCCCTCGCGGTCCTCGCGGGCCGCGACCGCCGCTCGATCGCCGTGCTGGGCGAGATGCTCGAGCTCGGCGAGGGCTCGCGCGAGGCGCACGACGCGATCGGCCGGCTCGTCGTGCGGCTGAACGTCGGCCTCACCGTCGTGGTCGGCGAGGGCGCGCGCGCGATCCGCGACGGCGCGAACCACGAGGGCAGCTGGGGCGACGAGGTCGTGCTCGCGGACGACGTCGACGCGGCGGCCGCCTTCCTCGCCGAGGAGCTGCGCGCGGGCGACGTCGTGCTCGTGAAGTCGTCGTACGGCTCCGGCCTGTGGCGGCTGGGCGACCTGCTGACCGACGCCCCCGGGGCGCCGGCCGCCGACGGCGGGGTGACCGCTCCGTGAAGGCCGTCCTGATCTCCGGCGGCGTGGCGATGCTCGTCGCGCTGCTGGGCACGCCGCTGTTCATCCGCTACCTGGTCCGCAAGCAGTACGGCCAGTTCGTCCGCCAGGACGGCCCGACCGCGCACTTCACCAAGCGCGGCACGCCGACCATGGGCGGCGTCGTGATCCTCGCCGCCACGCTCCTCGGCTGGGCGGCGGCGCTCCTGCTCACGGGCACCACGCCGTCGGTCTCCGCGGTGCTGGTGCTGTTCCTCATGACCGGCCTGGGGCTCGTCGGCTTCCTCGACGACTTCATCAAGATCAGCCGGCAACGCAGCCTGGGCCTCAAGGCGCGCTGGAAGATCGTGGGGCAGGGCCTGGTCGGCGTGGTGTTCGCGGTGGCGGCGCTGCAGTTCCCGAACGCGCAGTTCCGGACGCCGGCCTCCACGAACATCTCCTTCATCCGCGACACCAACCTGGACCTCGCGTTCGCGGGCGCGACGGTCGGCCTGATCCTGTTCGTGATCTGGGCCAACTTCCTCATCACCGCGTGGTCGAACGCGGTGAACCTGACCGACGGCCTGGACGGGCTCGCGACCGGCGTCTCGCTCATCGTCTTCGGCGCGTACGTCGTCGTGTGCGTGTGGCAGTTCAACCAGTCCTGCCAGATCCTGTCCTCGGCGGGTCCGCGCTGCTACGAGACGCGCGACCCGCTCGCGCTGGCCGTGGTCGCCGCGGCGATCACCGGCGCGTGCTTCGGCTTCCTGTGGTGGAACGCCAGCCCCGCCAAGATCTTCATGGGCGACACGGGCTCGCTCGCGCTCGGTGGCGCGCTCGCGGGGCTCTCCATCCTGACCCGGACCGAGATCCTCGCGGCCATCATCGGCGGCCTGTTCGTGCTCGAGGTGCTGTCCGACGTCATCCAGATCGGCTTCTTCAAGCTGACCCGCAGACGCGTGTTCCGGATGGCGCCGCTGCACCACCACTTCGAGCTCGGCGACAACCGCTGGGGCGAGGTGACGATCGTGATCCGGTTCTGGATCATCGCGGGGCTGTTCGTCGCGCTGGGGGTGGGCGTCTTCTACGCCGAGTGGGTGGCCGGCTAGGTGGCCGGGACGGATCCGACGAGGCCGCTCGACCTGGACGGAGCGCGCGTCGTCGTCGCCGGGATGGGCGTGTCCGGGCGCGCGGCGCTCGAGGTGCTCGCCGCGCGCGGCGCGCGGGTCGTGCCCGTCGACGACGCCTCCGACGAGGGCGTGCACTCGGCCGAGTACCTCGCTGCCGACGGCCTCGCGCGGGCGGACCTCGTCGTCGCGTCGCCCGGGCTCGCGCCGCACCACCCGCTGCTCGCCGCCGCCGCGGAGCGGTGGCTGCCGCTGTGGAGCGAGGTCGAGCTGGCGTGGCGCGTGCGCGTCGCGGGGCCGGCGGGCGAGCCCGCGCCCTGGCTCGCGCTGACCGGGACCAACGGCAAGACCACCACGGTCGGCATGCTCGAGTCGGTGCTCACCGCCGCCGGGCGCGTGACGGCCGCGGTGGGCAACGTGGGGACGCCGATCGTGCTGGCGGCCACCGACCCCACGCTCGAGGTGCTGGCGGTCGAGCTCTCGAGCTTCCAGCTGCACCTCACGCACTCGATGTCGGCGCAGGCGGCCGCCGTGCTCAACGTCGCACCCGACCACCTCGACTGGCACGGCTCGCTCGACGCGTACGCCGCGGCCAAGGCCCGCATCTACGAGCGCGCCCAGCGCGCCTGCGTGTACAACGTCGCGGACCCGCGCACCGAGCAGATGGTGCGCGACGCGGACGTGGTCGACGGCGCCGTCGCGGTGGGCTTCACCACCGGCACGCCCGGGGTCGGGCAGGTCGGGCTGGTCGAGGACGTGCTCGTCGACCGCGGCTTCTCGCGGCTGCGGCACACCCACGCCGCTGAGCTCGGCACGCTCGAGGACCTCTCCGCGCTCGCCGGGCCGGACGGGACCGTGCCGCGGCACGTCGTCGCGGACGCGCTCGCGGCCGCCGCGCTCGCGCTCGCGCACGGCGTCGACCCGGCGCACGTGCGCGACGGCCTGCGGGCGTACGGACCCGGTCGGCACCGCATCGAGACGGTCGCGCGCGTCGACGGCGTCGCGTACGTCGACGACTCCAAGGCCACCAACGCGCACGCCGCGGCCGCGTCGCTCGGGTCGTTCGAGCCGGGCTCGGTGGTGTGGGTCGCGGGCGGGCTCGCGAAGGGCGCGCGGTTCGACGAGCTCGTCGTGGGCCGGCGGGACCGCCTGCGCGGCGTCGTCCTCATCGGCGCGGACCGCGAGCCGCTGCGCGACGCGCTCGCCCGACACGCCCCGGATGTCCCCGTCGTCGAGATCGAGCCCGGTGAGACTGAGGACGTGATGACCTCGGCTGTCGCTGCCGCGCGCGCGCTCGCGCTCGACGCCGGCGCGCGCCCGGGCCCCGTGACCGTCCTGCTGGCGCCGGCGTGCGCCTCGATGGACCAGTTCGCGTCCTACGCGGCGCGCGGCGACGCGTTCGTCGCCGCCGTGGGCCGGCTCCCGGGTGCTCGCGCGGGAGGCGATCCGGGCGGTCCCGCGTGACGGCCGGCCGGGAGGTCCGACGATGACGGCGCTGGACCCCGCGGCGGGGGGAGCGGCCGAGGACCGGCACGGGCGCCGGTCGGTGCTGGGCCAGTGGAACAGCGTGGTGACGAGCTACTACGTGCTGGTCGGCGCCACCGCGCTGCTGCTCGTCGTCGGGCTGGTCATGGTGCTCTCCAGCTCGAGCGTGGAGTCGCTCGACGAGAGCGGGAACGCGTACGCGGTCTTCCTCGACCAGGCGAAGTTCGCCCTCATCGGCGTCCCCGTGGCGATCGGGCTGGCGCGCCTGCCGGTGCGGTTCTTCAAGGCGATCGCCTGGCCGGTCCTCGGCGCCGCGGTCGTCTTCCAGTCGCTCATCTTCGTCGGCCTCGGCTGCGGCGCGGGCGGCAACACCAACTGGGTCTGCCTGCCGGGCGGCATCACCGCCCAGCCGTCGGAGACGATCAAGCTCGCCCTCGCCCTGTGGCTCGCCGTGGTGCTCGCCCGCAAGCAGCCCTACCTCGAGCAGTGGAAGCACGTGTTCGTCCCCGCCGTGCCGGTCGCCGGGCTCGCAATCGGGGCGGTGCTGCTCGGGCACGACCTCGGCACGGCGATGGTGCTGTTCGTGCTCGTCGCGGGGGCGATGTTCGTCGCCGGGGTGCCGCTGCGCATGTTCGCGGTCGCGGGGATGCTGGCGGCCGGGGCGGTCGCCGTCCTGGTGGTGCTCAGCCCCAACCGCATCGGGCGCATCACCTCCTGGCTCGGCGGCGACGAGTGCTCCACGTCCGCGGCCTGCTACCAGACGCTCCACGGCAGCTGGGGCCTGGCCAGCGGCGGGATCGGCGGCCTCGGCCTAGGGCAGAGCCGCGAGAAGTGGTCCTACCTGCCGGCGGCCCACAACGACTTCATCTTCGCGATCCTGGGCGAGGAGCTCGGGCTCGTCGGGACGCTCGTCGTCCTGGGCCTGTTCGGCCTGCTCGCCTTCGCGATGATCCGGGTGATCCGGCGGCACCCGGACCCGTTCGTCAAGATCGCGACCGGCGGGATCCTGGCCTGGATCGCGGGCCAGGCGCTGGTCAACATCGCGGTCGTCATCGGCCTCGCGCCCGTCATCGGCGTGCCGCTGCCGCTCGTGTCCGCGGGCGGCTCCGCGCTCATCATGACGCTCGCGGCGCTGGGCGTGGTGATCGCGTTCGCCCGCGACGAGCCGGGCGCCGCCGAGGCGCTCGCGGCCCGGCCCGGCGTGGTGCGCCGCTCGCTCGCCGTCGTCGGCGTGAGCCGGGTCGCGCGGCCCTCGTCGGCCCGCGGCTCGTCGAGGACCCCATCGACCCGAGGGAGCACGCGTGGCTGACGGCTCGACACCGGCGGAGGTGTCGGTCCTGCTGGCCGGCGGCGGGACGGCAGGGCACGTCAACCCGCTGCTCGCGGTCGCCGACGAGATCGTGCGCCGCCACCCCGCGGCGCAGGTCACGGTGCTGGGCACGGCCGAGGGGCTCGAGGCCCGGCTCGTCCCGGCCCACGGCTACCCGCTCGCGATCGTCCCGCGCGTGCCGCTGCCGCGACGACCCTCGCTCGACCTGCTGCGGCTCCCGGGCCGGCTCCGTGCCGCCGTGGCCGCGGCGGGACGCGCGATCGACGAGTCCGGCGCGCAGGTCGTGGTGGGATTCGGTGGCTACGTCGCCACGCCCGCGTACCTGGCCGCGCGGCGGCGCGGCGTGCCGATCGTCGTGCACGAGCAGAACGCCCGGCCCGGGCTGGCGAACCGGCTGGGGGCGCGGTGGGCGCAGGCGGTGGCCGTGACCTTCCCCGGCACGGAGCTGCGCGGGGCGCGGGTGACCGGCCTGCCCCTGCGTCGCCCGGTGGCGGACCTGGTCGCGGCGCGCGCGGTGGACGCCGCGGCCGCGCGGCGCGCCGCTGCCGCGGAGCTCGGGCTCGACCCGGACCTGCCGACGCTCGTGGTGACGGGCGGGTCGCTGGGCGCCGCGAGCGTGAACGCCGCCGTCGCGGGGGCGGCGGGCGAGCTGCTGGGCGCCGGCGTCCAGGTGCTGCACCTCACGGGCCGGGACAAGTCCGCGCCCGTGCACGCCGTGCTCGGAGAGCTGGGTCTGCCCGAGCAGGTCATCGAGCGGTACCACGTGCGCGAGTACCTCGACGACATGCACCTCGCGCTCGCGTGCGCCGACCTGGTCGTGGGCCGGGCCGGTGCAGGCACGGTGTGCGAGGTGGCCGCGCTCGGCCTGCCGGCCGTCTACGTGCCGCTCCCGGTGGGCAACGGCGAGCAGCGGCGCAACGCCGCGGGCGTGGTCGCCGCCGGCGGGGCGCTGCTGGTCGACGACGCCGCGCTGGACCCCGCGTGGGTGGTCCGGCACGTCGTGCCGCTGCTGGTCGGCAGCCGCGCGGCCGACGAGCGGGCGCGGATGGGCGCGGCGGCCGCGGGTGCGGGGTTCCCCGACGCCTCCGGCCGGGTCGCGGACCTGGTCGACGCGCTGCGCCCGGCCGGCGGACCGACGCGTGCTGACGCGGCGGCACCGGCCGCGGCGGCACGGTCCGTCGGCGCATCGGTCGGCGCGTCGGTCGGCACGTCGGTCGCCACGGCCGGGGACCAGCTCGTGGTGGCCGACCTGGGCCGCGTGCACCTCGTCGGGGTGGGCGGGGCCGGCATGTCCGCGATCGCGCTGCTGCTGGCGGCGCGCGGGCTGCGCGTGTCCGGCTCCGACGCGGCCGACGGGCCCGCGCTGCCGGCCCTGCGCGCCGCGGGCGTCGCCGTGACCGTCGGCCACGACGCCGCGCTGGTCACCGGCGTCGACACGCTCGTCGTCTCCTCCGCCGTGCGGGAGAGCAACCCGGAGCTGAGCGCCGCGCGCGCGGCCGGCACCCGCGTGCTGCACCGCAGCGAGGCGCTCGCCGCGCTCATGGCGGACCGGGACGCGGTCGCGGTCGCTGGCGCGCACGGGAAGACGACCACGTCCGCGATGGTTGCGACGGCGCTGGCCGCCGCGGGCGCGGACCCGTCGTTCGCCATCGGCGGGACCGTCCTGACGGCCGACGGTGCGCTCGGTGGCGCACGCGACGGCTCCGGCGCCGCGTTCGTCGCGGAGGCCGACGAGTCCGACGGCTCGTTCCTCGCCTACCGCCCGCTGGTCGCCCTCGTCACGAACGTGGAGCCGGACCACCTGGACCACTACGGGTCGCGCGAGGCCTTCGAGGGGGCGTTCGTCGCGTTCGCCGAGCGGGTGCGCGACGGCGGGACGCTCGTGGCGTGCGCCGACGACGAGGGCGCCCGAGCGCTGGTCGCGCGTGTGCGGACCGACCTCGCCGACCGCGGCGTCGCGGTGGTCACCTACGGCCGCGCCGAGGACGCCGACGTCCGCGTCGGCGAGCTGGCCCGGACCGCCGCGGGCTGGACCTTCGAGGTCGGGTCCGGCGACGCCGCCGCGACCATCACGCTGTCGATGCCGGGCGAGCACGTGGCCCTGAACGCCGCCGGGGCCTGGGCCGCCTGTGCCGCGCTCGGTGTGGCCGGGACCGCCGCCGCCGCGGGGCTGGCGCAGTTCCGGGGGACGGGCCGGCGCTTCGAGGACCGGGGCACCGCGGGCGGCGTGCGCGTGGTCGACGACTACGCGCACCACCCGACCGAGGTCACGGCGCTGCTCCGGGCCGCCCGCTCGGTGGCGGGCGAGGGGCGCGTCCTCGTGCTCTTCCAGCCGCACCTGTACTCGCGCACGCGGACCTTCGCCGCCGAGTTCGGCGCCGCGCTGGACCTGGCCGACGTCGTCGTCGTGACCGACGTCTACGCCGCGCGCGAGGACCCCGACCCGACCGTCTCCGGCGCGACCGTGGTCGAGCAGGTCCCGACGAGCGGACGCGCGACGTACGTGGCCGACCGGCACGAGGCGGCGCTCGCGGTCGCCGCCGCCGCGCGCCCCGGTGACCTGCTGCTGACGGTCGGCGCGGGCGACGTCACGCTGCTGGCCGACGTGGTGCTCGCGGCGCTCGGCGGCCGGCCGTGAGCCCGACGCGCCCGCCCCGCCCGCCGGGCACCCGGTCGGCATCCGGCCCGTCACCCCGCTCGGTGCCCGCCGGTGCGTCCGCGCCGCGCCGGCCGAACGGATCGGGCGCGTCGGGCACCCGGTCGCCCGCGGTCGCCTCGCCACCTCCGGCGCCGCCGCGGACGGCGTCCTCGGCCCCGCGCGCCGACGTGCCGACGCCCTCGCAGCGCACGGACGTCCCGCCGCCGCCGCGCCAGGTCGTCGGCCCGGGCACCGCGCCGACGGCTGCCGTCGGGGTCGCGATCCGTACGCCGCCCGTCGTCTCGCCGACGTCCGCCGCCCGGTTCGCCGAGCGTGCGCGCCTGCGCCGCTCGATCGCCCGCCGCCAGGTCGTCTCGCTCGCGGTCGCGGCGGCCGTGGCGATCGGGCTGGTGTACCTGCTGTTCTTCTCGCCCGTCCTCGCGCTGCACGCCGCCACCGTCGAGGTGCGCGGGGCGGGCACGGTGGTCGCGGTCGACCAGGTGCGCGCGGTCGTCGACGAGCTCGGCGGCACGCCGCTGCCACGGCTCGACACGGGCGGCCTGCAGGCCGACGTGCTCGACGTGCCCGGCGTGCGTGAGGCGACCGTGACGCGGAGCTGGCCGCACGGCCTGACGGTGACGCTCGTCTCGCGCGAGCCCGTCGCGGCCGTGCCCGCGCAGGGGCGCGCCGGGTACTCGCTGCTGGACCAGGACGGCGTCCAGGTGGGGCACGTCGGCAAGGCGCCGGCCGCGCTGCCGGTGGTGGACGTCCCGGTCGGCGACAAGCGCACGCTCCGGGCGGTGCTCTCGGTCATCGAGCAGCTCCCAGCCGAGCTGCTGGCGGACGTCGGCTCGGTCTCCGCGCGGACCCAGGACACGGTCTCGATGCAACTGCGCGGTGCCGCGCGGGTCGACTGGGGGAGCGCGGCGGAGACGCCACTCAAGGTCGCGGTGCTGACGACGCTGCTGGCCACGAACGCGGGCAAGAAGGCGGACGTGATCGACGTCTCCGCGCCGCGCATGCCGATCACCCAGTGAGCGGCCAGTGAGTGGCCAGTGAGCGGTGCGGGTGCGTGAGCCCGGTCGCCGAGGGCCGCGCCGGGTGGTTCGACGCACGCGGGAGACGGCCGGCCGAACCCGTGACGCGACACGCGCGCGCGGTCGTTGATCGGCGCCGGGGCGCGACCTAGCGTCACGCCGTGACAGGACATCTGACATAACTATAACCCTCAAGTAGAGGGTGAAGGTTGCTCCGCACGCCGCGTGTCGCGAATGCAGGCAGCCCACCACAGCAGCACCAGCCGCACTGAACGAGAGGCACCCACCGTGGCAGCTCCGCAGAACTATCTGGCGGTCATCAAGGTCGTCGGCATCGGCGGTGGCGGCGTCAACGCCGTGAACCGCATGATCGAGGTCGGCCTCAAGGGTGTCGAGTTCATCGCCGTCAACACCGACGCCCAGGCCCTGCTCATGTCCGACGCCGACGTCAAGCTCGACGTCGGCCGCGAGCTCACGCGCGGCCTCGGCGCGGGCGCGGACCCCGAGGTCGGCAAGAAGGCGGCCGAGGACCATGCCGAGGAGATCGAGGACGTCCTGCGCGGCGCGGACATGGTCTTCGTCACGGCGGGCGAGGGCGGCGGCACCGGCACGGGCGGTGCGCCGGTCGTGGCCCGGATCGCGCGGTCGCTCGGTGCGCTCACGATCGGTGTCGTGACCCGTCCGTTCACCTTCGAGGGCCGGCGCCGCTCGGTCCAGGCGGACGCCGGCATCGACGCCCTGCGGGCCGAGGTCGACACGCTCATCGTCATCCCGAACGACCGCCTGCTGCAGATCTCCGACCGCTCGGTCTCGGTGCTCGACGCCTTCCACTCCGCGGACCAGGTGCTGCTCTCCGGTGTCCAGGGCATCACGGACCTGATCACGACGCCGGGGCTCATCAACCTCGACTTCGCGGACGTGAAGTCGGTCATGCAGGGTGCCGGGTCCGCGCTCATGGGCATCGGCTACGCGCGCGGCGACGACCGCGCGGTGCAGGCCGCGGAGATGGCGATCAGCTCGCCGCTGCTCGAGGCCAGCATCGACGGCGCGCACGGCGTGCTGCTGTCCATCCAGGGTGGTTCCGACCTCGGCCTGTTCGAGATCAACGAGGCCGCGCGTCTGGTGCAGGAGGCCGCGCACCCGGAGGCCAACATCATCTTCGGTGCGGTCATCGACGACGCGCTGGGCGACGAGGTCCGGGTGACCGTGATCGCGGCCGGGTTCGACGGCGGGTCGCCGCAGGTGCGTCGTGACGCCCGGGCGCTCGGCCAGGTCAGCGGTCAGCAGGGCGGTCAGGGGGCCGGCCAGGCGGCGCAGGGCGCGCACACGACCGGCCACGGCCCGGGTCAGGTGCGTCAGGTGCCGTCCGTCCCCGCGCCGCGCACGGACGCCCCGCAGGAGGTGCCCGCCTTCGCGGCGGCCGACCGCCCGGTCGCCGTCCCCGGTGGTCAGCCGCTCCCGACCTCGTCGCCCCAGGAGGTGCCGGCGTTCCTCTCCACGGAGGCCGAGCCCGCACCGTCGACCACGTCGCTCGAGGTGCCGCGGATCTTCTCGGAGGACGAGCCGCGGCGCGAGCGCGACGACCTCGACGTCCCCGACTTCCTCAAGTGAGCGACGGCCCGTCGGCGCGCCGGTCGACCGACCGGCGCCCCGGCGGGCTCACGCTCGACGAGGTCGACCTGGGGCCGGGCGTGCGGGCCGGCTTCACCGACCGGCGGGGCGGTGTCAGCCGGCCGCCGTACGACGCGCTCGACCTGGGTGCCCACGTCGGCGACGACGAGGCCGCGGTCCGCGAGAACCGGGCGCGCCTCGCGGCGTGGGCCGGGTGCCCGGTCGCGTTCGCGGACCAGGTGCACGGAGCGACGACGCTCGTCGTCGCGACGCCGTCCGCGGTCCCGGCCGACGCGCTGCGTGCCGTCGGCGCGGGCGACGCGCTCGTCACGGCGGACCCGGGCGTCGCGCTCGCCGTGCTCGTGGCCGACTGCGTCCCGGTCCTGCTGGCGGACGACGACGCCGGCGTCGTGGGCGCGGCGCACGCGGGCCGACGCGGCCTCGTGGACGGCGTCCTGCCGTCCGTGGTCGAGGCGATGGTCGCCCTGGGCGCCCGCCCCGAGCGGGTCCGGGCCGCCGTCGGGCCGGCCATCGCGGGCTCGTCGTACGAGGTCCCGGAGGCGATGCGCGACGAGGTCGCGGTGCTGGTCCCGGAGGCGCGCGCCACGACGCGCGCGGGCACGCCGGCGCTCGACCTGCCGCGCGGGGCCGAGGCGGTGCTGCTGCGCTGCGGCGTGGGCGAGGTGCTGCGGTCGCGGCGGGACACGTGGGCGGACGCCGACCTGTTCTCGTTCCGGCGCGACGGTCGGACGGGACGCGCGGCAGGTGTGATCCGTCCCCTCGCGCGGCGTGTCGCGACCTGAGGCGTCCCGCGCGCGTTGCTAGCGTGACCAGCGGACGGACCTTCGGACCGCGAGGCGCACGCCGACCGGCACGCAGGAGCGGGTCCGACGAGCAGGTCAGACGAGCAGGTCAGACGAGCAAGGTCCGGACGACGTCCGGGGGAGGAGCGGGGGCCATGGCCGGAGCGCTGCGCAAGACGATGCTGTACCTCGGCCTGGCCGACGACCACGCCACGCACCCGGAGCACGGGGAGTACCTGGACGACGAGGGGGTCGACATGCCGATGGATGCCGAGGAGCAGCACGAGGCCCAGGTGACGCCCTTCCGGCCGACCCGCGTGAGCGCCGTCGAGCAGCCCGCCGCGCAGGACCTGCGCCGCATCACGACGATCCACCCGCGCTCGTACAACGACGCGCGCAAGATCGGTGAGGCGTTCCGCGAGGGCACGCCGGTGATCATGAACCTGACGGACATGGACGACGCGGACGCCAAGCGGCTGGTCGACTTCTCGGCCGGCCTGATCTTCGGCCTGCACGGCGCCATCGAGCGGGTGACCAACAAGGTCTTCCTGCTGTCGCCGGCCCACGTCGAGGTCTCGGGAGAGCCCCCGCTGGGTGCGCCCAGCCGCGCCGGGTTCTACAACCAGAGCTGACGCGTGCGCGTCCTGCTGCAGCTGGCGACGTTCGTCGTCTTCGTCTTCTTCCTGTTCCTGCTCGTGCGCCTGGTCCTCGACTGGGTCATGTTCTTCGCGCGTGAGTGGCGCCCGCGGGGGATCGCCCTCGTGGTGGCGGAGAGCACCTACTCGGTGACCGACCCGCCGCTCAAGGCGCTGCGCCGGATCCTGCCGCCGCTCACGATCGGCAGCATCCGGCTCGACCTCGCGTTCCTGGTGCTGTTCCTGCTGTGCAGCGTGCTGCTGTCGGTGCTGCCCAGCATCGCGGCCCGTCTGTAGGCGCCGCCCTCCTCGGAGCCGCGTCGCGGGCTCGTTGTCCGCTACGGTGAGTCGAGGTGGTCGGGTGACTGCCTCGCACCACCGGTTCCGCCAGCTCGACCTACCCCGCTCTACCGACAGAGGTGACGACGATGGCACTGCTCACTGCAGATGACGTCCTGAACAAGAAGTTCCAGGCGACCAAGTTCCGTGAGGGCTACGACCAGGACGAGGTCGACGACTTCCTGGACGAGGTCGTCAACACCCTGCGTGACCTCCAGGGCGAGAACGAGGACCTCAAGACCAAGCTGGCCGCCGCCGAGCGTCGTATCGCCGAGCTGAGCCGTGCCGGCGCGCAGCAGTCCGTCGCCGCGCCGGCTCCCGCGCCCAAGCCGGAGCCCACGCCCGAGCCCGCTCCCGCGCCGGCCCCCGTCGTCGCGGCGCCCGCGCCCGCGCCGCAGGTGAGCGCGCCGGTGACCTCGGGCCGCACCAACGAGCCGGAGTCGGCCACGGGCATGCTCCAGCTGGCGCAGAAGCTGCACGACGACTACGTCCGCAGCGGCCAGGAGGAGTCGGAGCGCCTCGTCTCGGAGGCCAAGGGCCAGGCGACCCGCATCGTCCGCGAGGCCGAGGAGACGTCGCAGCGCACGCTGGGCCAGCTCGAGCAGGAGCGCTCGCTCCTCGAGCGCAAGATCGACGAGCTCCGCGTGTTCGAGCGGGACTACCGCACGCGCCTCAAGAGCTACCTCGAGAACCTCCTGGGCGACCTGGACAACCGCGGCAGCGCGCTGCCGCCGCGGTCCGCGCAGGCGCAGCCGGTCGGCGACGGCCACACCATCTAGCAGTCCGTCGGGAGGGCGGCCGCGGGTCGGCCGTCCTCCTCACCGGGCATCGCCACGGCGGGGTACCGCGGCGACGTCCGGGCAGGTCAGCACCACGACACGCCGGCAGCGTCCGGCGTGTCGTGTTGTGCACGGGCGGACACCCGTCTACATTCTCGTCACCTCACAGACAGGGGGCTCGGCCGTGGCCAACGACTCGCTCAGCACGACGATCGCAGTGACTCCGGACTCGAAGGAGCTCGCGCGCCTCGCGAAGCTCTTCCCGGTCCGCGACGGTGAGGAGCCCTGGACGGGGCGCGAGGTGCGCGCCGTGGCCGACGAGCTCGTCGCCGACATCGACCGCCTCACGGGCGAGCTCGCCAGCGCGGACGCGGAGCTCTCCGACCTCCTGCGCAACTCCGGCGACGGCGCCGGGGACGACCAGGCGGACTCCGGCTCGTCCGCGCTCGAGCGTGAGCAGGAGCTCACGCTGGTCAACAACACGCGCGACATGCTCGGTCAGACGCAGCACGCGCTCGCCCGCATCAGCGCCGGCACGTTCGCGGCCTGCGAGGCGTGTGGCCAGGCGATCGGCAAGGCGCGTCTCCAGGCGTTCCCGCGCGCGACGCTGTGCGTCGAGTGCAAGCAGCGCGAGGAGCGTCGCTGACGCACCCGTAGACTCCTGCGGTGCCCACCACGCCCGACAGGTCCGACGAGCCTGCCCTGACCGAGCCGCCGAACGAGTCCTCCGGCGCGCCGTCGGACGAGCCCGCGGGCGGGGCCCTGGGCACGCACAGGCCCACGGACGTCGCGGCCGGCACGGCACCGCTCGACGTCGCCGCTGACGGCCAGCCGGACGTCGAGGACTCGAACGTCGCCACGCGCGCCCCGCGGCGGCGGGGGCTGGTCCTGCTGCTCGTCGCGGTCACCCTCGTGGTGCTGGTCGCGGACCAGCTGAGCAAGGCGTGGGCGCTGCGGTCCCTCGACGCGACCCGGCAGGAGGTCCTGGGCGACTGGCTGGGGCTGCAGCTCGTGTTCAACCCGGGCGCCGCGCTGTCCATCGCGACCGGCATGACCTGGGTCCTGACGTTGGTGGCCATCGGCGTCGTGGTCGTCGTGGTGCGCATCGCCCGCCGCCTCGGCTCGACGCTCTGGGCGCTCGCGCTCGGGCTGCTGCTCGGCGGCGCCCTTGGCAACCTCATGGACCGGCTGTTCCGCGAGCCCGGGTTCGCCCGCGGTCACGTCATCGACTTCATCGCCTACGCCGACTGGTTCGTCGGGAACGTCGCGGACATCGCGATCGTCGTCGCAGCGGGGCTGATCGTGATCGCCGTCGCCCGCGGCGTGGGCGTCGACGGCACCCGCGAGACGCACGACGAGGCGCACGACGAGGGTGTCGGCGACGACCCTGCGGACGAGACCGCCGATGAGACCGCGGACGACGACGCCGACGGCACCGCGGTGCCCGCCCGGCGCGCGGACGGGCCGGCCGGTGCCTGAGCGGCGCAGCCTGCCGGTGCCGGACGGACTCGCGGGAGACCGCGTGGACGCCGGGCTCTCGCGGCTGCTCGGGCTGTCGCGGACGCGCGCGGCCGAGATCGCCGAGGCGGGCGGCGTGAGCGTGGACGGACGTGTGGTCGGCAAGTCGGACCGGCTCGTCGGCGGCGCGTGGCTCGAGGTGGAGATCCCAGACGCGCGTCCGGCCGCCACCGAGGTCGTGCCGGAGCCGGTGCCCGGCATGGGCATCGTGCACGACGACGACGACGTGGTCGTGGTGGACAAGCCCGTCGGGGTGGCTGCCCACCCGTCGCCGGGCTGGACGGGCCCCACCGTGGTGGGTGCGCTCGCCGCCGCGGGCTACCGGATCTCGACGTCGGGCTCGGCGGAGCGCCAGGGCGTGGTGCACCGGCTCGACGTCGGCACCAGCGGCCTCATGGTCGTCGCCAAGAGCGAGCACGCCTACACGGTGCTCAAGCGCGCCTTCAAGGAGCGGACGGTCGACAAGGTCTACCACGCGCTGGTGCAGGGGCACCCGGAGCCGACGACGGGCACGATCGACGCACCGATCGGCCGCCACCCCTCGTCGGACTGGAAGTTCGCCGTGGTCGCCGACGGCAAGCCGTCGGTCACGCACTACGAGCTGCTCGAGGCGTTCCCGGCGGCGTCGCTGGTCGAGGTGCACCTCGAGACCGGGCGCACCCACCAGATCCGCGTGCACTTCTCCGCGCTGCGGCACCCCTGCGTGGGGGACCTCACGTACGGCGCGGACCCCGCGCTCGCCAAGCGCGTCGGGTTGACGCGGCAGTGGCTGCACGCCGTGCGCCTGGGCTTCGAGCACCCCGGCACGGGGCAGTGGCTCGAGGTGACGAGCGCGTACCCGCAGGACCTGCAGCACGCGCTCGACGTCGTGTCCGCCGGCTACCGCTGACGCGTCGCCGGGGTCGCGGGGGATGTCCCCGGCGCGACCTAGACTCGCCCCGTGACAGCCGGAGCAGCAGTGCAGGACTCGTCGTTCGTCCACCTCCACGTGCACACCGAGTACTCGATGCTGGACGGTGCGGCACGGCTGCCGGACCTGTTCGCCGAGGTGCAGCGGCAGGGTCAGACGGCGATCGCGACGACGGACCACGGCTACCTGTTCGGCGCGTTCGACTTCTGGTCCAAGGCCACGGCGGCCGGGATCAAGCCCATCATCGGCGTCGAGGCGTACGTCACGCCGGGCACCAGCCGGTTCGACCAGACCCGTGTGCGGTTCGGCCAGCAGGGCCAGGAGTCCGACGACGTCTCGGCCCGCGGCTCCTACACGCACATGACGCTGCTGGCGCGGAACAACGAGGGTCTGATGAACCTCTTCCGGGCGAGCTCGCTCGCCTCGCTCGAGGGCCAGATGGGCAAGTGGCCGCGCATGGACCGCGACCTCCTCGAGACGTACGGCAAGGGCCTGATCGCGACCACCGGCTGCCCCTCGGGCGAGGTGCAGACGCGGTTGCGGCTGGGCCAGTGGGACGAGGCGGTGCGCGTCGCCGGCGAGCTGCAGGACCTGTTCGGCAAGGACTACTACTACGTCGAGCTCATGGACCACGGGCTGGACATCGAGACCCGGGTGCTCAAGGACCTCCTGCGCCTCGCGGAGACCATCGGCGCCCCCGTCGTCGCGACCAACGACCTGCACTACGTGACCCAGGAGGACGCGTCGTCGCAGGAGGCGCTGCTCGCGATCAACTCCGGGTCGGCGCTCACCGAGCCCACCTACGAGCAGGGCGGCAACCGGTTCGCGTTCGAGGGCTCGGGCTACTACGTGAAGTCGGCGCAGGAGATGCGCCGGATCTGGGCCGAGCTGCCGGAGGCGTGCGACAACACGCTGCGGATCGCCGAGCAGTGCGAGGTGTCGTTCAACACCCACGCCAACTACATGCCGAACTACCCGTGCCCGCCCGGCGAGGACGAGACGAGCTGGTTCGTCAAGGAGGTCGAGAAGGGGCTGCGCGAGCGCTACCCGGCCGGGATCCCGGACGACGTGCGGCGGCAGGCGGACTACGAGACCGGCGTCATCACGCAGATGGGCTTCCCGGGCTACTTCCTGGTGGTCGCCGACTTCATCAACTGGGCCAAGGACAACGGCATCCGGGTGGGCCCGGGCCGTGGCTCCGGCGCGGGCTCCATGGCGGCGTACGCGATGCGCATCACGGACCTCGACCCGCTGCGGCACGGCCTGATCTTCGAGCGGTTCCTCAACCCGGACCGTGTCTCGATGCCCGACTTCGACGTCGACTTCGACGAGCGTCGTCGCGGCGAGGTGATCCGGTACGTGACCGAGAAGTACGGCGAGGACCGCGTCGCGCAGATCGTCACCTACGGCACCATCAAGGCCAAGCAGGCGCTGAAGGACTCCTCGCGCCTGCTGGGCTTCCCGTTCGCGATGGGGGAGAAGCTCACCAAGGCGATGCCGCCCGCGATCATGGGCAAGGACATCTCCCTGACGGGCATCTTCGACCCGCAGGACAAGCGCTACCACGAGGCGGAGGAGTTCCGTCAGGTCCACGCGGCGGACCCGGACGCCCAGCGCGTCGTCGAGCTGGCCAAGGGCATCGAGGGCCTGAAGCGGCAGTGGGGCGTGCACGCGGCGGGCGTCATCATGTCGAGCGAGCCGCTGATCGACATCATCCCGATCATGCGCCGGCCGCAGGACGGCGCGGTCATCACGCAGTTCGACTACCCGACGTCCGAGGGCCTCGGCCTGATCAAGATGGACTTCCTGGGGCTGCGGAACCTGACGATCCTCGACGACGCGCTCGAGAACATCGTCATGAACGGCAAGGACCCGCTGGTCCTGGAGGACCTCGAGCTCGACGACGTGGCGAGCTACCAGCTGCTGTCCCGCGGTGACACGCTCGGCGTGTTCCAGCTCGACGGCGGACCGATGCGCTCCCTGCTGCGGCTCATGAAGCCGGACAACTTCGAGGACATCTCCGCCGTGCTCGCGCTGTACCGGCCCGGACCGATGGGCGTGAACTCGCACACCAACTACGCGCTGCGCAAGAACGGCCAGCAGGAGATCACGCCGATCCACCCGGAGCTGGCCGAGCCGCTCGCGGACATCCTGGACACGACGTACGGCCTGATCGTGTACCAGGAGCAGGTCATGGCCACCGCGCAGAAGGTGGCGGGCTTCACGCTGGGCCAGGCCGACGTGCTGCGCCGTGCGATGGGCAAGAAGAAGAAGTCCGAGCTCGACAAGCAGCAGGCGGACTTCTTCGGCGGCATGACCGAGCGCGGCTTCTCGAAGGACGCGCAGCTCGCGCTGTGGAACGTGCTCGAGTCGTTCGCCGACTACGCGTTCAACAAGGCGCACACGGCCGCGTACGGCCTGGTCTCGTACTGGACCGCGTACCTCAAGGCGCACTACCCGGGCGAGTACATGGCCGCGCTGCTCACGAGCGTGCGCGACGACAAGGACAAGTCCGCGCTGTACCTCGGCGAGTGCCGGCGCATGGGCATCACGGTGCTCCCGCCGGACGTGAACTCGTCGTCGGCGAACTTCACGGCGGTGGGCGTCGACATCCGGTTCGGCCTCACGGCCGTGCGCAACGTGGGCGCGAACGTCGTCGACGCGATCGTGCGGACGCGGGAGGAGAAGGGCGACTTCACCTCGTTCACGGACTTCCTGGACAAGGTCCCCGCGGTCGTGTGCAACAAGCGCACGATCGAGTCGCTCATCAAGGCGGGTGCGTTCGACTCGCTCGGCCACCCGCGCAAGGCGCTGCTCCTGGTGCACGAGCAGGCGGTGGACGCCGTGATCGGCGTCAAGCGCAAGGAGGCCGAGGGGCAGTTCGACCTGTTCGCCGACGTGTTCGGCGGCGACGACGACCCGGGCTTCGCGATCACGATCCCCGACCTGCCGGACTGGGACAAGAAGCAGCGGCTCGCGTTCGAGCGGGAGATGCTCGGCCTGTACGTCTCCGACCACCCGCTCTCCGGGCTCGAGCACGTGCTCTCGGCGGCGGCGGACGTGTCGATCGCCACGCTGAACGCCGACGAGCAGCGCCCCGACGGCTCGACGGTGGTCGTGGCCGGCCTGGTGACCGGCCTGCAGCGCAAGATGTCGAAGCAGGGCAACGCCTGGGCGTCCGTGACGCTCGAGGACATGGAGGGCTCGGTCGAGATCCTGTTCTTCGGCGAGACGTACGTCGCGTACTCGACCGTCCTCGCCGAGGACGCGGTCGTCGTGGTGAAGGGCCGGGTGCGTCGTCGTGACGAGACGATGCAGCTGCAGGCCATGGAGGTGACCCTGCCGGACGTGAACGTCACGGCGGACTCACCCGTGGTCGTCACGCTGCCCGTGGCGCGGTGCACGACACCCGTCGTCGAGCGGCTGAAGGAGGTGCTCTCCACCCACCCGGGCACCACGGAGGTGCACCTGCGCCTGGTCCAGCCCGGCCGCGCGACGGTGATGCGGCTCGACGACGCCCTCCGCGTGACCCGCAACCCGTCGCTGTTCGGCGACCTCAAGGCCCTCCTGGGACCGAGCTGCCTGGCCGGCTGACATTTCACACTTGCGTTATATAACGACGGGTGGAAACGTGGTGGCGGTGACCTCCCACGTGATGGACGCTCTCGGCGATCCCGTCCGGCGCCGGCTCGTCGAGCTGGTGGCCGCCGGGGGACGGCCCGCGGGCGAGCTCGCGCGCGCGGTCGGCGACGAGTTCGGCATCAGTCAGCCGGCCACCTCCCGCCACCTGCGGATCCTGCGCGAGGCGGGGCTGGTGGCCAGCGAGGCGCGCGGCCCGGTCCGGCTCTACACCGTGGTCCCGGGTGCGCTCGACGCCGTCGACGGCTGGGTGCACGACGTCCGGGCGCGGTGGGGCCAGGCGCTGGACGCACTGGGCACCGAGGTGGCGCGGGGACGACGGGACGTCACGGACGACGCCCGCACGACGAGGGAGACGACATGACCGGCACCGACCTGCACGGGCTGCTGACGCGCGACGCCGACGGCGTGCGCGTCGTGTTCCGCCGCAGCTACCCGACGACCGCGGAGGACCTCTGGGCGGCCGTGACCGAGCCGGAGCGCGTGCGCCGCTGGCTGGGTCCGCTGTACGGCGACCTGCGCGTGGGCGGGCGGTACGAGCTGCGGATGGGCGACGACGTCGCGGACTCCGACCAGAACGCGCGGGGCGAGGTCCTCGAGTGCGAGCCACCGCACCGGCTCGTCGTCACGTGGGTGTTCCCGAGTGAGCGCGAGACGCGCGTGGAGGTGCGGGTCCGGCCCGACGGCGCGCTCAGCGTGCTGGAGCTGGTGCACACCGGCCTCGCGGACGAGGCCGCGCGCGGGTACGGCGGCGGCTGGCACGCGTGCCTGGACCAGCTCGACGACCATGTGGCGGGCCGCGCGATCCGGCCCTGGGACGTGCTGTACGCCGCGGTGCAGGACGCATACCCGCTGCCGTGACCCAGGCCGGGACGTCAGGCCACGACGGCCGACTCGACGCCCCCCGGGAGCGAGACCGACACCCGGTCGCCGCGCACGAGCTGACGGCCCCGGCGCGTCTCCGGCTCGTCGTTGACCGTGACGGCGCCGTCCTCGACGAGAGCGCGCGCGTCCGCGCCGGACTCGGCGAGGCCGGCGAGCTTGAGGAACTGGCCCAGCCGGATGACCTCGTCGCGGATGGGGACCTCGGGTGCGGGAGGCGGGTTCTGGGGCGACGGCATGCGCACAGTCTGCCGCGCCCGGACTGCCGGCACCGCCGCGGGCCCGGCCGCCGTGCCCGGGTTCCCCCCGCGGAACTGCTGCGACCTGCCTGGGAGCTGCCCGGACGCTGCCCGCATGGCGGGAACGCCCGCGGGCGGTCGAGCGCGGGCGACCTAGACTCGGCCCATGATCTCCCGCATCGACCTGCGTGGTCGCACGCTGTCCCGCCGTGAGCTCCTCGAGGAGCTGCCGCGCGCGGAGGTCGACGTGGAGCACGCGGGCGCGACGGTCGCCCCGATCATCGAGGACGTGCGTGCGCGCGGTGCGGCGGCCCTGCGGGACCTGGCCGAGCGGTTCGACGGTGTGCGGCCGGCGGCACTGCGGGTGCCGGGCGAGACCCTGAGCCGGGCGGTGGCGGACCTCGACCCGGACGTCCGCGCGGCGCTCGAGGAGACGATCGCGCGCGTCCGCCGGGTGCACGCCGCGCAGCGGCCCGCCGACTTCACGGTCGAGGTGGCTCCCGGAGCGCAGGTGCGCCAGCGCTGGATCCCGGTCCGCCGGGTCGGCCTGTACGTCCCCGGTGGGCTCGCGGTCTACCCGTCGTCGGTCGTGATGAACGTCGTGGCCGCGCAGGAGGCCGGCGTGGGTGCGCTCGCCGTCGCGAGCCCGCCCCAGAAGGACCGCGACGGCCTGCCCGACGCGGTCGTCATGGCGACGTGCGCGCTCCTCGGGGTCGACGAGGTGTACGCCGTGGGCGGCGCGCAGGCCGTCGGGATGTTCGCGTACGGCGCGGCGGGCGAGACCGACGAGGACGGGGCGACGCTGTGCGAGCCCGTGGACGTCGTGACCGGTCCGGGCAACGTCTACGTCGCCGCCGCCAAGCGACTGGTGCGCGGCGTCGTCGGGATCGACGCGGAGGCCGGCCCGACCGAGATCGCGATCCTCGCGGACGGCGGCGCGAACCCCGTGCACGTCGCGGCGGACCTGATCAGCCAGGCGGAGCACGACCCGCTCGCGGCGTCGGTGCTGGTGACGCCGAGCGTCGAGCTCGCGGGCGCGGTCGAGTCCAAGCTCGTCGACCTCGTCGACACGACGTTCCACCGCACCCGCGTGACGACGTCGCTGGGCGGGACGCAGTCGGCGATCGTGCTCGTCGACGACGTCGAGGCGGGCCTCGAGGTCGTCAACGCCTACGGCGCCGAGCACCTCGAGATCCAGACCGCCGACGCGGCGCGGGTCGCCGAGCGGGTGACGAGCGCCGGCGCGGTCTTCGTCGGCCCGTACTCGCCCGTCTCGCTGGGCGACTACATGGCCGGCTCGAACCACGTGCTGCCGACGGGCGGCTGCGCGCACTTCACGAGCGGCCTGGGCGTGCACTCGTTCCTGCGGGCGGTGCAGGTGATCGAGTACGACGCCGACGCCCTCGCGACGGTGGCGGGCCGGATCGTCGCGCTCGCGGACGCGGAGGGTCTCCCGGCGCACGGCGACGCCGTGCGCGCACGCTTCTGATGGCGCCGGGCGGTGGCCTGCGTCATCGTCGGGGGAGCACAGTAGGGCACGACGAGCCGCGCGCGTGGAGCGCGAAGGAAGAGGCCGCAGACAGTGAGCAGGCAGTGAGCAGCGCAGCGACCGGCAGCCCGACCAGCACAGCGACCGGCAGTGCGACCGGGGAGAGCACCGGGAACGCGACGTTCGAGCACCGCGACGTCGCCCTGCTGGCGGTGACGGCCGTGGAGGCGCCCGTCGTGGTGCCGTCGCAGCGGTTCGACGAGCAGCTCGCCGCCACCCTGAGGCGGCTGCGGCTGCCGAAGGGCCTGCTCCGGCGGGTCGCGGGGGTCACCGAGCGCCGGTGGTGGGACGAGGGGACCGCGTTCGACGACGCCGCGACGCAGGCCGCCGCCAAGGCGCTGGCGGAGTCCGGGGTGAACCCCGGCGAGGTCGGGCTGCTCATCAACACCTCCGTGACCCGCACGCACCTCGAGCCCTCGGTCGCCTCCCGGATCCACGACGGGCTCGCGCTGCCGACGAGCGCGCTGAACTTCGACATCACCAACGCCTGCCTGGGCTTCGTCAACGGGCTCACGCTCGCGGCGCAGCTCATCGACGCCGGGCAGATCCGCTACGCCGTGATCGTCGACGGCGAGGACCCCCGTCCGACGCAGGAGGCCACCATCCGGCGGATCTCCCAGGGCGACTCGACGCGCGAGGACTTCCTGCGCGAGTTCGCGACCCTGACGCTCGGCGCCGGTGCGGCGGCCGCGGTGCTGGGCCCCGCGAGCCTGCACCCGGGCGCGCACCGCGTGCTCGGCGGGGTCTCCCGCGCCGCGACGCAGCACCACACGCTCTGCGTCGGCGGGCCGGACGGCATGTCCACGGACCCGCAGGGGCTGCTCGACGGCGGGCTGGACCTCGTCGTCGAGGCGTGGAACGAGGCCGAGCCGCGCTGGGGCTGGAGCGCGGCGGACCGGTTCATCACGCACCAGGTCTCGAGCGTGCACACCACGTCGATCGTCGACGCGCTGGGACTCGACCGGCGGCGCGTGCCGACGACGTTCCCGCACTGGGGCAACGTCGGCCCGGCCTCGCTGCCGATGACACTGGCCGCGGAGGCCGACTCCCTGAGCGTCGGGGACCGGGTGGTCTGCATGGGCGTGGGCTCCGGGCTGAACACGGCGATGACGGAGATCGTCTGGTGAACGCCCCGGACACGGTGGCCACGCTCGCGCCGAGCGGGCTGCCGGGCCTCGACCCTGCGTGGTCGCGCCTCGTGACGACCGCCTCGGGCACCTGGCACCTGCTCGACAACGCCTCCACGCTCACCGCGGAGCCCGTGGGCACGCTGCTGTGCGTCCACGGCAACCCGACGTGGTCCTACCTGTGGCGCTCGTTCGTCGCGGCGGGTGCGCGGGCACCGCGGCCCTGGCGCGTCGTGGCCGTCGACCAGCTCGGCATGGGCTTCTCCGAGCGCACCGGTCGGGTGCACCTGCTGGCCGACCGGGTGCGGGAGCTGGGCGAGCTCACCGACGCGCTCGGCCTCACCGGCCCGGTGGTGACCGCGGGGCACGACTGGGGCGGGTCCATCAGCCTGGGCTGGGCCGTCGACCACCCCGACCTCCTCGCCGGCGTGGTGCTGCTCAACACGGCGGTCCACCAGCCGCTCGACGAGCGGGCGCCCGCGGCGCTGCGGCCCGCGATGGTGCCCGGCGTGCGGCGAGCGGCCACGGTCACGACGACGGCCTTCCTCGACACCACGCTCGCGCTCGCGCACCCGCGCCTGCCGGGCCCCGTCCGCGACGCGTTCCGCGCGCCGTACCGCGGCGCCGCGCGCCGCGAGGCCGTGGGCGACTTCGTCGCGGACATCCCGGCGACCGCCGAGCACCCCAGCAGGCCGGAGCTGGACCGCATCGCGGCGGGCGTCCGCGAGCTCGACGTGCCTGCGCTCCTCGCGTGGGGCGCGCGGGACCCCGTGTTCTCCGACCGCTTCCTGCGGGACCTGCGCGACCGCCTGCCCCACGCCGACGTGCACCGGTACCCCGCCGCGGGGCACCTGGTCGCGGAGGACGAGGACGTCGCGGACGGCGTGCTGCGGTGGCTCGACACCCGGGTGGCGACCGGGGAGGACGCACCGTCCGAGGACGCGCCGTCCGGGGACGCGCCCGCGCCCGTCCGGGCGGGGGACGACGAGACCGTGCGCCTCCTCGGCGCGACGCTGGTCGAGCGCGCCGCCGACGACGGTCCCGCGCTCGTCGAGCTGCGGGCCGCCGGCGCGCGCACCGTGTCGTGGCGCGCGCTCGCCCGACGCACCGAGCAGGTCGCCCGCGGGCTGGTGGCGATCGGGATCGGCCGCGGCGACCGCGTGGCGGTGCTCGTCCCGCCCGGGGCGGACCTCACCGCGGTGCTCTACGCGTGCCTGCGGATCGGTGCCGTCGTCGTGGTCGCCGACGCGGGCCTCGGGCTGCGGGCGCTCTCGCGGGCCGTGACGGCGGCGGAGCCCGTGGCCGTGATCGGGGTCGAGCGCGCCCTGGTCGCCGCACGGACGCTGCGCTGGGCGCCGACCCTCGTCGCCGCCGGTCCCGTCCACCGCCGGGTGGCGCGGGCGCTCGGCGTGCGCGCGACGCTGGCCGAGCTGGCCGAGCTCGGCGCCGCGGCTGCCGGACCGCGCGCCGACGGCCCCGAGGACGGCGACGTCGACCTGCCGTGGCCCGCACCCGATGACGAGGCCGCCGTGCTGTTCACGTCCGGCTCGACCGGGCCCGCCAAGGGCGTCGTGTACACCCACCGCGGGCTGGCGGGCATGCGCGACGCGGTCGCGGCGACCTACGCGATCTCCCCGTCGCGCCCGTTCGTCGCCGCGTTCGCGCCGTTCGCGCTGCTGGGACCGGCCCTGGGCGCCACGAGCGTGAGCCCGGACATGGACGTCACCGCGCCACGGACGCTCACGGCGACCGCGCTCGCGGCGGCGGTGCGCTCCCTGCAGCCCGCCGGCGGTCCGGCGAGCCGTCCGGACGCCGACCCCGCCGGCGTCGTCGTGTTCGCCTCGCCCGCGGCGCTCGTCGGCGTCCTGGGCACGCAGCACGAGGCGTCCGACGAGGACCGCGCCGCGCTCGCCCGCGTCGGCACGCTGCTGTCCGCGGGGGCACCCGTGCCCGCGGAGCTGCTCCTGGCGGTGCGGGAGCTCATGCCGGCCGCGAGCCTGCGCACGCCCTACGGCATGACCGAGATGCTGCCCGTGACCGACATCGAGCTCACGCAGATCCTCGCGGCGGGGGACGGACCCGGCGTGTGCGTCGGCCGGCCGGTCGCGGGGGCGCGCGTCGCGGTCAGCGCGCTGGACGACGAGGGCGTCGCGAGCGGGTCGCCCGACGTGACGCCCGGCGTGCTCGGCGAGGTCTTGGTCGCCGGCCCGCACCTCAAGGCGCGGTACGACCGGCTCTGGTTCACGCAGGCGGACTCCGCGCGGGACGCGGGCTGGCACCGCACGGGCGACGTGGGGCGGCTCGACGACCAGGGCCGGCTGTGGGTCGAGGGTCGGCTCGCGCACGTCGTCGTCACGGACTCCGGCGTCGTGACGCCCGTGGCCCCGGAGCGCGCCGTCGACGCCCTCGCGGGGGTCGCGCGCTCGGCGGTCGTCGGCGTGGGACCGCGCGGCACGCAGCAGCTCGTCGTCGTGGTCGAGCCTGACGGCGGCGGCGCCACGGCGGTGCTCGCCGAGCCGGACCTGGCGGCCCGGGTCCGGGGCGCGCTGGAGCCGCGCGGCCTGCGGGTCGCCGCCGTGCTCGTCGTGCCGAGCCTGCCCACGGACCTGCGCCACAACTCCAAGATCGACCGCACGGAGCTCGCGGCCTGGGCCACGGACGTGCTGGCCGGCAAGCGCGGGCGCCGGTGAACGCCGGGGGCGCGCACGCGGCGGCGCGGACGAGCGGGGGGACGGTGCTCGTCACGGGGGCGAGCGGCATGCTGGGACGGGCGGTCGCGCAGCGCCTCGTCGACGACGGCTGGACGGTGCGCACCCTGCAGCGCCGCGCGTCCGGCGTGGAGGGCGCGCTCGACGTGCGCGGCTCGGTGACCGATCCCGAGACGGTCGCCCGCGCGGTGGACGGCGTCGCCGCGCTGGTGCACCTCGCGGCGAAGGTGGACATCGTCGGACCGGAGGCGGAGTACGTCGCGGTGAACGTCGACGGCACCCGCACGGTGCTCGACGCGGCCCGGACCGCGGGCGTCACCCGGACGGTGCTCGTCTCCTCTCCCTCGGTGGCGCACACGGGGGACTCGCTCGTGGGCGCCGGTGCCGGGCCTGCCGAGCCCGGGTCCGCGCGCGGCCCCTACGCGCGGACCAAGGCGGCGGCCGAGCGGCTCGCGCTCGCGGCCGACCAGCCGGGCTTCCGCGTGGTCGCGGTGCGGCCGCACGTGGTGTGGGGACCGGGGGACACCCAGCTCGTCGGACGCGTCGTCGAGCGTGCTCGCGCCGGCCGGCTGCCCGTGCTCGGCACGGGTGCGCCGCTGATCGACACGACGTACGTGGACAACGCGGTCGACGCCCTGGTCGCCGCGCTCGTCGCGCCCGAGGCGTCGTACGGGCAGGCCTACGTCGTCACCAACGGCGAGCCGCGTCCCGTGGGCGAGCTGATCGCCGCCATCTGCGCGGCGAGCGGCGTCCCGGTGCCCCGCCGCCACGTCCCGGCGGCGCTCGCGCGTGCCGCGGGCGCGGGCCTCGACGCGGCCTGGGCGCGCCTGCCGCTGCCGGGCGAGCCCCCGCTGACACGCTTCGTCGCCGAGCAGCTGTCGACCGCCCACTGGTTCGACCAGCGCCGCACGCGCGAGGCGCTGGGCTGGGAGCCGCGCGTGAGCCTGGACGAGGGCCTGGCCCGCCTCGCGGCCTCCGCGTCGGCCGTGGACCGGTGAGCGAGCCCGGGACGGCACGTCCCTAGACTCGGCACCGTGACCGCCGACCTCTCCCGTCCCGCGCTGCCGCTGCGGCCGGAGCTCGTCGGGCTCGAGCCCTACGGGGCGCCGCAGCTCGACGTGCCGCACCTGCTCAACGTCAACGAGAACCCGTACGCGCCCTCGCCGCAGGTCGTCGCGGACATCGCGGCGGCGGTGGCCGACGCGGCGCACGGGCTGAACCGCTATCCGGACCGCGACTTCGAGGCCCTGCGCGCTGACCTGGCGGCGTACCTCGCCGCCGAGTCGGGAGTCGCCCTGGACGTGAGCCAGGTCTGGGCCGCCAACGGCTCGAACGAGGTCATGCTGCACCTGCTCCAGGCCTTCGGGGGTCCGGGCCGCACCGCGCTGTCGTTCGCCCCGACGTACTCGATGTACCCGGAGTACGCCCGGGACACGAGCACGGCATGGGTCGCGGGACGCCGCGAGGAGGACTTCAGCCTCGACCCGGCCGCGGCCCGCGCCGCGGTCGCCGAGCACCAGCCGTCCGTCGTGCTGCTCGCGAGCCCCAACAACCCGACGGGCACGGCGCTGCCCGCCGCGACCGTGGAGGTCGTGCTCGCCGCGGCCGCCGAGGTGCCCGGCGGGTGCGTCGTCGTGGTCGACGAGGCGTACGGCGAGTTCCGCCGGCGGGGCGTCCCGAGCGCGCTCGAGCTGCTCGCGGACCACCCGCACCTGGCGGTGAGCCGCACGATGTCCAAGGCGTTCGGTCTCGCCGGTGCGCGCGTCGGCTACCTCGCGGCGTCGCGCGAGCTCGTCGACGCGCTGCGCGTCGTGCGGCTGCCGTACCACCTGTCGGCGGTCACGCAGGCGGTCGCCCGCGCCGCGCTCGCCCACAGCGCCGAGCTCATGGCGCAGGTCGGCTCGCTGCGCGACGAGCGGGACGCGCTCGTCGTCTGGCTGCGGGAGCGCGGCCTGACCGTCGCGGACTCCGACGCGAACTTCGTGCTCTTCGGGATGTTCTCCGACCGGCACGCGGTGTGGCAGGGTCTGCTCGACCGTGGCGTGCTCATCCGCGAGGTGGGCCCGCCAGGATGGCTGCGGGTGTCGGTCGGCACGCCGCAGGAGACGCGGGCGTTCCAGGACGCCCTGGTGGAGGTGGCGGGACTGTGAGCCCAGCGAAGTCGGCGCGGACCGCGCGCATCGAGCGCACGACGAGCGAGTCGAGCGTCGTCGTCGAGGTCGACCTCGACGGCACGGGGACGACCGACATCTCGACGACCGTGCCGTTCTACGACCACATGCTCACGGCCCTCGGCAAGCACTCGCTGATCGACCTCACGGTGAAGGCGACCGGCGACACCCACATCGACGCGCACCACACCGTCGAGGACGTGGCGATCTGCCTGGGCGAGGCCCTGCGGGAGGCCCTGGGCGACAAGCGCGGCATCTCCCGGTTCGGCGACGCGACCGTCCCGCTCGACGAGGCCCTCGCGCAGGCCGTGGTCGACGTCTCCGGCCGGCCGTACCTGGTGCACACGGGGGAGCCTCCCGGGCAGGAGTACCACCTGATCGGCGGCCACTTCACGGGCTCGCTGACGCGGCACGTCCTGGAGTCGATCGCCCACCACGCCGCGTTCTCGGTCCACGTCCGCGTGCTCGCGGGCCGCGACCCGCACCACATCGTCGAGGCGCAGTTCAAGGCGCTGGCCCGCGCCCTGCGGTTCGCCGTGCAGCGGGACCCGCGGGTCGAGGGGATCCCGTCGACGAAGGGCGCGCTGTGACCGGCCCCGACGCGCCGCGAGACGCCGGGTCCGACGAGCCGAGCGAGCAGCCCGCGTCGGACGCGGCGCCCGGAGCGGGGCCCGACGACCGGCCGGACGACCTGCCTGCGGACGTGCCGGACGACGAGCTCGACGTCGTCGTGCCCGACGACCTGTCCGGCCTGCTCGACGCAGCACAGGAGGACCCGAGCGTGGCGCTCGTGGTCACGCAGGTGGCCGCCCCCGAGCCGCTCGCGGCCGCGTGCGCCCTCGCGAACGTCGCGGTCGACGCGGTCCCCACCGATGTGGGCGCGGTCGCCGTGCTGCGGGACCCGGCCGCGGCGCTCGCGGGCGCGGGCGCGATCTCCCAGCTGCTCCGCCAGCTCCCGGTGGTGCTGCTGACCCGTCGTGAGGGTCAGATCTCCGCGGCCCGGTGGGTGGGCGGCCGGCACGACGACGACCTGCCGCCCGGCCTGGTGCTCTCCGACGCGCCGGGGGTGCTCGAGGACCTGCTGCTCGGGTCGACGGAGCCGTCCGCGGTGCCCGGCGTGGTCACGAGCGTCGGCATGTCCCGGTGGAAGGCGATGCGCGCCCTCGCGCGCGGCCGCAAGCGCTGACCGGTCCTGCGGGGCTAATCGTTTCTCGCGGGGCGGGTGCAGGGCGAGCGGTGGTTGCATCGCGGTCGCTCGACCATCGAGCCCGCCCGCGCCGACGAGGGCACGGGCGTCGACCGGAAGGAGCCACCATGGGTCGCCGTCCACGACTCCTGGCCCTGTCGCTCGCGCTGAGCGCGCTGCTCGGCCTGTCCGCCATCGCCACCGCCCAGTCCGCCGCGGCGGACACCGAGATCTGCGACCAGTACGGGAGCCAGGCGATCGCCGGCGGCCGGTACGTGGTCCAGAACAACCGCTGGGGGATCAGCGAGCCCCAGTGCATCTCCGTCACCGACCGCGGGTTCCGGGTCACGCGCGCCGACGGCTCGACCTCGACGAGCGGTGCCCCGAAGTCCTACCCGTCGGTCTTCCTGGGCTGCCACTACGGCACGTGCACCAGCAACGACGTCATCGGCCCCAACGGGCTGCAGGCGAGCGACCCGCGCTTCGCGCAGGTGCGCACGAGCGTCTCGATGACCTACCCGGCCAGCGGCACCTACGACGCCGCCTACGACATCTGGTTCCACCGCTCGCGCCCCAGCGCGTCCACGGCGCAGAACGACGGTGCCGAGCTCATGGTCTGGCTCAACAAGGCGGGCCCGATCCAGCCGATCGGCTCCAGGGTCGCGACCGTCTCGCTCGCGGGCGGGACGTGGGACGTCTGGTTCGGCAACACCGGCTGGAACGTCATCTCCTACGTCCGCACGCAGGGCACCGGCTCGCTGGACTTCAACGTCAAGACGTTCTGGGACGACGTCGTCGCCCGGGGGTACGGCTCCAACGCGTGGTACCTGACGAGCATCCAGGCCGGGTTCGAGCCGTGGGTGGGCGGGACGGGTCTGGCCGTGACGGACTTCTCCGTCACGACGGGCTCGTCACCGACGACGAACCCGACGACCAACCCGACGACCAACCCGACGACGAACCCGACGACGAACCCGACGACGAACCCCTCGGGCTCGTGCACCGCGTCCTACGCGCTGGTGGGGTCGTGGCAGGGCGGCTTCCAGGCGACCGTCACGGTCAAGGCCGGCTCGGCACCGGTGAACGGCTGGACGGTGCGCGGCACGCTGCCGTCGGGCGCCGGCGTCCAGAGCCTGTGGAACGGCCGCTCGTCGTCCGCCGGCTCGAGCCTCGTGGTGGCGAACGAGGGCTACAACGGCAGCCTCGGCGCGGGCGCGTCGACGACCTTCGGCTTCGTGGGCAGCGGCCCGGCACCGACGTCCCTGGCCCTCACGTGCGCGTGAGCCCGCAGTGACCGGCGGCGCGGCACCCCCGGGTGCCGCGCCGCCGCGCTCGTCGGGGGACGCGTGCCGGTCTCGCGTGCTGGTCTCGCGTGCTGGTCTCGCGTGCTGGTCTCGCGTGCTGGTCCCGCGACCCGGGAGGCCGCGCGTCCGCGGGTAACCTGGGCGCGTGCCCCGTCCTCGCGTCGTCGTCCTCGACTACGGCTTCGGCAACGTGCGCTCCGCGGTCCGCGCGCTCGAGCGCGTGGGTGCGGAGGTCGAGCTCACCGCCGACAGGTCCGCCGCCGGCGAGGCGGACGGGCTCGTCGTCCCCGGGGTGGGCGCGTTCGCCGCGGTCATGGCCGGGCTGCGCGGCGTGGGCGGCGACCAGGTGGTCGACCGCCGCCTCGCGGGCGGCCGGCCCGTCCTCGGCATCTGCGTCGGCATGCAGGTGATGTTCGCCGAGGGGGTCGAGCACGGGAAGCGCACGGACGGCCTCGCCGAGTGGCCGGGCGTGGTCGACAAGCTCGAGGCCGACGTGGTGCCGCACATGGGGTGGGCGACCGTCGAGGCGCCCGCGGGCTCGGTGCTGTTCTCCGGGCTCGCCGACGAGCGCTTCTACTTCGTCCACTCGTACGCCGCGCGGTCGTTCCCGCTCACCGACGCGCCGGCCGAGCGCCTCACCCCGCCGCTCGTCACGTGGTCGGAGCACGGCGACCGGTTCGTCGCCGCGGTGGAGAACGGCCCGCTGTCCGCGACGCAGTTCCACCCCGAGAAGTCCGGCGACGCCGGAGCCCAGCTGCTGACGAACTGGCTCGGCTCGCTGCGCTGACGCCGCTCCCCGAACGCCCCGCCCGAACTCACCCCGCCGACCGGCGGGCGCGCCCGATCCCTGGAGGACCGAGAAGCATGACCGACCCCCGCCTCGAGCTGCTGCCCGCGGTCGACGTCGCCGACGGCCAGGCCGTCCGCCTGGTGCAGGGCGAGGCCGGCTCGGAGACGTCCTACGGCGACCCGCTGTCCGCCGCGCTGGACTGGCACGCCGGCGGTGCCGAGTGGATCCACCTGGTCGACCTGGACGCCGCTTTCGGCCGTGGCAGCAACGCCCCGCTCCTGGCCGAGGTCACGGCCGAGCTGTCCGGCAAGGGGGTCAAGGTCGAGCTCTCGGGCGGCATCCGCGACGACGAGTCGCTCGAGCGTGCGCTCGCGACGGGCGCCACGCGCGTCAACCTGGGCACGGCCGCGCTCGAGGACCCGGAGTGGACCGCGCGGGTCATCGCCTCCCACCGCGAGCAGGTCGCGGTCGGCCTGGACGTGCGCGGCACCACGCTGGCGGCGCGCGGCTGGACGCAGGAGGGCGGCGACCTCTGGGAGGTGCTCGCGCGGCTCGAGGACGCCGGCTGCGCGCGGTACGTCGTGACCGACGTGACCAAGGACGGCACGCTGCGCGGCCCGAACGTGCAGCTGCTGCGCGACGTGTGCGCCCGCACGCAGGCGCCGGTCGTGGCGTCGGGCGGCATCTCGAGCCTCGACGACCTGAAGGTCCTCCGGACGCTCGTCGAGGTCGGTGTCGAGGGCGCGATCGTCGGCAAGGCGCTCTACGCGGGCGCGTTCACGCTGCCGGAGGCGCTCGACGTCGCGGGCCGGCCCGCGCCTCGCGGCGACGAGCCGACCGGCCGCTGACCGTGGCGGGCCGCGAGCTGCCGCCGACGTCGCCGTTCGCGGGCGACGACGGCAGCGTCGACCCCGCGGTCGCCTCGGCCCTCGCGGCGCTCGGCGCCGGCACGGGGGACCTGACGGGCGTGGTCGCGGCGCTCGCGGGCACGCGCGTGCTGGTGCCCGTGCTCGCCGAGCTCGAGGTCGCGGACACGGTCGTCCACGACGGGCACGAGCACACGGTCGACAAGGAGGCGTCGGCCGGGATCGTCGCGCTGCGGGCGCCGGACGGCCGCACCGCGCTGCCCGTCTTCACGTCGATGGCGAGCATGACGGCATGGCGTCACGACGCGCGTCCCGTGCCCTCGGACATGGCGCGGGCCGCGCTCTCGGCGGTGCAGGAGGGCTGGGAGGTCGTCGTCGTGGACCCGGGCGGCCCGGTGACCGCGCTGCTCCCGCGCACGGCCGTGTGGGCGCTCGCCCAGCAGCAGGAGTGGCACCCCGCGGTCCGTTCCGGTGCGGTCGACCCCGCCGTGGCCCGGGCGGTGGAGCGCGCGCTCGCACCCGCGGGGGCGGTGGTCGGCGTCGAGGCGGTGCCGGGTGAGCGCGCCGAGGTGGCGGTCGTCGTGACGCTGGTCGACGGCCTCGACCAGGCCGCGCTGCAGGCCGTGGTCGCGGCCGTCAACGCCGCGCTGGCCGCCGACGAGGTGGTCGCCGAGCGGGTCGACTCCCTCGAGCTCCGGCTGCGCCGCGCGCCCTGACGAAGAGCTCCCCTGACGCGGTCAGCGGTCGGCGATGGCCTGGACGGCCGTGGAGACCGCCGTGGCGACCGCCTTGACCGCCAGCGCACCGGCGAGGGCCGTGATCGCGGTCGCCGCGACCACCTGCCCGCCGAGCACGACGCGGTTGAGGTCGACCGCGGGGCGCCAGTGCACGCCGCCAGCGTCGAGGACGTACACGCCGACGGGCTTGACCCGCACGCCGTAGCCGCCGCCACCGCCGTGACCGCCCCCGTAGCCGCCGGGGGCGCCGAGCGACGGCTCGTCCTCGTCGGCGGACGAGCCGGACGTGCCCTCCTCGGACCCACCCTCCTCGTCGACCGGACGCCAGGTCCGCCGGGCGTCGCGCCACCACCCGCGCACGTGGGCGCCGTGCGGCATCTCGCCGCCGCCCTCGCCGTCGCCCTGCCCCATGCCGGTCGCGGCCCAGACCTTGGCGACGGGGACCACGGTCACGCCGTCGCGCTCGTAGGCCTCGCCGAACACGCGGCGGACGGTGAAGATCTCGTTCGCGGCCGTGGCGAGCCGGTCGGCGTCGAATCGAGGGACGGATGCCATGGGAGCCTCCTGGTGGGACCGGACGTGCGGGATGCGCCGGCGCCCGTGAGCGCCGACGGGACTGCCGAGGATCACTGCGTGCAGGTGGGAGCGGGCGTCACCTCCGCCTCGTCGTCCAGCATGGCGCGCAACGTGCTGACCGGCACCACGAAGCTCGTCCCGTCCTCGCCCTTGGCGTACACGACGCCCACCACGCGCCCCTGGGCGTCCAGCACGGCCGAGCCCGACGAACCCGGCTCGACGACCGCGTCGGTCACCAGGACCTCGCCGAGGTTGTCGTGCAGCGGGTCCGTGGTCGCGCCGATCACGTTGCCGCGCGTCAACGTGAGCCGGCTGCCGAGCGGGTACCCCGCGACCGTCACCGACGCCCCGCGCTGCGGGTCCGTCGGGGCCAGCCCGGCGGCGGCGGGCAGCGGGTCGACGGTGCGGACGAGGGCGAGGTCGGCGATCGGCGTCGTCGAGGCCGCCTGGGCCTGCACGTCCCGGCCGTCGTAGGTGCTGATCTCGAGCGACGCGGAGTCCGCGACCACGTGGCGGTTGGTGACCAGGGTGTGGTCGTCGATCGCGAAGCCCGAGCCCGTGGACAGCGACCCGCACCCCACGTTGCGGATGCGCACCGCCATCCGCTGCGCGGCGTCGAAGCCGTCGGGGGACAGGGTCCCGACCGCCGCGGGCGTCGCGTCGGTGCCTGCGGCGGCGGACATGCTCGGGGTCGCCTCGAGCGACGTCGGGACGGCCTCCGGCAGGGGCGGCAGCACGCCGCACCCGGCGAGGCACCCGACGAGCCCGACGAGCCCGGCGAGCCCGACGAGCGCGCGCGTGGCCCGCCGCGCCGAGCGCGGGCGTGCGGCGGCGGGTTCCGCGGCGGTCGCTGCGGCGAGTGCGGTCGCTGCCGTGAGCGCGGTCGCTCGCGTCACCTCGGTCACCTCGGTCACCTTGGTCACTGCTCGAGCTCGGTCTGCAGCTGGCTGTTGGCGTCCGTCGCCTGCGCGCAGAGGTCGTCGACGTCCTGCCGGAAGCGCTCGAGCTCGTCGGGGTCGTACTCGTCGGCGGCCTCCATGTAGCCGATGAGCTGCTGCTGCCCGTCGATGCACGTCGCGAGCGCGGTCGCCACCTGCCCGGCCGCCTGCGAGACGCGCGCCTGGTAGTCGGCGAGCTGCTGCTGCGCCGCGGAGTCGTCACCGAGCTGCGCCTTCTCGTCCGCGAGCTCCGTGATCCGGTCCTGCGCGACCGTGAGCTGCTCCGTGGTCTCGGTCAGCTGGTCCTGGGCGGTGGCCAGGTCCGCCCGCGTCGTCGCGAGCCGGGACGACGAGTCCCGCGCGAGCTCCTCCCAGTCGGCGCTCGACGCCCGCCACGCGTCGGTGGTGCGCCAGAGGTAGGCCACGAGCGCGCCCGCCGCCAGCAGGACGACGACGAGGGCGACGGCGAGCACCCGTGCCGCACGTGACCGCCGGCGCGCGGGCGCCACCTGCCGACCGCCCGTCGGCGCGCCGACCCCCGGCGCGTCGACCGTGGGTGGACCGACCCGCTCGTCGACCCCCTGATCGTCGGCACTCTGCTCGCCGATCCGCTGATCGTCGACCCCCTGATCGTCGACCCGGTGCTCGCCGACCCCGGGGACGCCGTCCGGCAGAGCGCTCGCCGCAGAAGTCGCCGCAGGAGTCGTCGGAGCAGTCGTCGGAGCAGTCGTCGGAGCGGTCGTCGCGCCCGTCGTCGACCCCGCGACGACGGGCGGGCGGGGGACCGGGGGAGGGACCGGCGCCGGGACGCCGTCCTGCGGGCGCGCCACCCAGCCGGGGGTACCCCGGCGGTCGGTCCCGTCGGCTCGGGTGTCCTCGAGCGGCACGGCCTCAGGATAGGCGGGCGACGACGCGCGGTGTGCGCAGGATCACGTCGGCCTCGGCCGGACCAGGTGGCGACGAGGGCCGCCGAGGCGTCGGGAGGTCCGGGCCGCCCTCAGCGGACCGGACCCGTGAACTTCTCGCCGGGGCCCTCGCCCGGCGCGTCGGGGTACGGCGACGCCTCGTGGAACGCGAGCTGCAGCGACCGCAGGCCGTCGCGCAGCGAGCGTGCGTGCTGGTTGCCGATGTCCGGCGCGGACGCGGTCACGAGCGCGGCGAGCGCGGTGATCAGCTTGCGGGCCTCGTCGAGGTCCAGGTACTGCGCACCCGACCCCTGCGGGCCGTCCTCGGCGAGGCCGCACTTGACGGCCGCCGCACTCATCAGGTGCACCGCGGCGGTGACGATCACCTCGACCGCCGCGACCTCCGCGATGTCCCGGGTGGCGGGCGTGGCGTCCATCGGCTGGGGGGTGCCGCCGTCAGCGGTCGGCTCGTCGAGGGGCTGCTCACGCTCGTCGGTCATGGCGCCCATCCTCGCACCGTGCGCAGGCCCGGACGACGAGGGCGTCCGCGCGCCGGTGGCGCGACGGTGGCGTGCCCGGTGCCCCGCGAGGGCTGCGGTCAGCCCGCCGCCGTGGCCGGTTCCTGCTCGACTCCCTGCTCGACGTCCTGCGCCTGGCAGTCGGGGCACAGGCCCCAGAACGTGACCTCGGCGGTCTCGACCGCGAAGCCCGAGGTCGAGCTCGGCGTCAGGCAGGGCGCGTGGCCGACCGTGCAGTCGACGTCCTGGACCGCCCCGCAGCCCCGGCAGACCACGTGGTGGTGGTTGTCGCCGACCCGGCGCTCGTACCGGGCAGGGTGGCCGGCGGGCTCGATGCGTCGCAGGATCCCGACCTGGGTGAGGGCGGCCAGCACGTCGTAGATCGCCTGGACGGAGACGGACGGCATGCGCGTGCGCACGCCGCGCAGAACGTCGTCGGCACCCGCGTGGGGCGAGTCGGTGAGCGCCTGGAGCACGGCGAGGCGCGGTGCGGTGACGCGCAGGCCGCGGCTGCGCAGGAGGTCGGGGTCGTCCATGGGCCGACCGAACCATGAATTCTGGAATGGTTCAAGTTTGGGTGGCTGGCGGCGTCGCGTCGGAGAGCGTTCCGGGGCTCTCCGGCGCGTCTGGTAGCCTTGTCCGCTGACTGACCTGTGCCATCCGTCCGCTCGCGCGGCGGTCGGCGCAGGTGCACAAGTGGAGTCCTCTCCCACCTGGGTCCCGACAACCGGCCACGGCCGGTGACTGGGACCGGGTTCTCGGTCCGCGGGTGGCATGCCGTCCGCACACCCGGCGTGTCGTCGGGGGTGCGCGGTGCGTGCTGCGCGTCGGGTTGTGACGAGGCCTCCTCCTGTGCTCAGGACGGAGGCCTTCTTCGTTCCTGGTGGTCGCTCACGACGAACCTGGAGGAGCACCCATCAGCGAGCCCCGCATCAACGATCGGATCCGCGTCGCCGAGGTCCGCCTGGTCGGCCCTGCCGGCGAGCAGGTCGGCATCGTCCGCGTGGAAGACGCATTGCGCCTGGCCCAGGACGCCGACCTCGACCTGGTCGAGGTCGCCCCCGACGCGCGCCCGCCCGTGGTCAAGATCATGGACTACGGCAAGTACAAGTACGAGGCCGACATGAAGGCGCGTGAGGCCCGGCGCAACCAGGCCAACACGGTCCTCAAGGAGATCCGGTTCCGGCTCAAGATCGACCCGCACGACTACGGGACCAAGAAGGGTCACGTCGAGCGGTTCCTCGCGGCCGGCGACAAGGTCAAGGTCATGATCATGTTCCGTGGCCGCGAGCAGTCGCGCCCGGAGATGGGTGTGCGCCTGCTCCAGCGCCTCGCTGCCGACGTCGCGGAGCTGGGCTTCATCGAGAGCATGCCCAAGCAGGACGGGCGCAACATGATCATGGTGCTCGGCCCGCACAAGAAGAAGGCCGAGCAGCGGCAGGAGCAGCGCCGCCAGGCGCAGGCCGCCGCCGCGCGTGAGGCGAACGCGACCAAGGCCGCGACGGCTCCGGCCGCCGAGGACGACGTCGAGGCCCCTGCAGTCGAGGCGCCGGCCACCGTGGTCGAGGCCCCGGCTGCCGAGGCCCCCGTGACGGAGGCGCCGGCTGCTGAGGCTCCTGTTGCTGAGGCTCCTGTTGCCGAGGCTCCGGCTGCTGAGGCTCCTGTTGCCGAGGCTCCGGCTGCCGAGGCTCCCGCTGCTGAGGCCCCTGCCGTCGAGGCGCCCGCACCGCGTCCCGCGGCGCGCACCGCGTCGGCCCGTCCGGCTGCCGCTCCCCGGCCCACCTCGGCGCCCCGCCCCGCGGCGGCGACGAAGCCCGCCGCCGCACCGAAGCCGGCTGCCGCACCGAAGCCGGCTGCCGCGCCGAAGCCGAGCGCGACGCCCAAGCCGACCGCGGCCGCCAAGCCGGCGGCACCGCGACCGGCACCCAAGCCCCGGCCGAGCGCACCCCGCTCGTCGGACTGACCGACCGACCGCCGGTCCGTCCCCACGGACCGGCCTCAGAACGAGTCGCACGAACCCGTGCGATGCGAACGACAAGGAGACACGGCAGCCATGCCGAAGAACAAGACGCACTCCGGTGCCAAGAAGCGCTTCCGCGTGACGGGAACCGGCAAGGTCATGCGTGAGCAGGCCAACGGTCGACACCTGCTGGAGCACAAGTCGAGCCGTCGCACGCGCCGCATCGCCGGCGACGTGGTCGTCTCCGCCGCCGACACCCCGAAGATCAAGAAGCTGCTCGGCAAGTGAACCGACCGGGTGCCTCGGCACCCGGGGTCCACGCCGGCCCTAGACCAGCAAGGAGCATCACGTGGCACGCGTGAAGCGGGCGGTCAACGCCCAGAAGAAGCGTCGTTCGACCCTCGAGCGGGCCAGCGGTTACCGCGGCCAGCGCTCGCGCCTGTACCGGAAGGCGAAGGAGCAGGTCACCCACTCCCTCGTCTACTCGTACCGCGACCGCAAGGCCCGCAAGAGCGACTTCCGCAAGCTGTGGATCCAGCGCATCAACGCTGCGGCCCGCGCGGAGGGCATGACCTACAACCGCCTCATCCAGGGCCTCAAGCTCGCGGGCATCGAGGTGGACCGTCGCGTCCTCGCGGACCTCGCGGTCAACGACGTCGCGGCATTCAACACGCTCGTGAAGGCGGCCAAGGACGCCCTTCCCGCCGACGTCAACGCCCCCAAGGCGGCGTGACCTCCAGCGTCATCCGGGCGTAGCCCGACCGTCGAAGCCCCCGTCGCCGCCCCCCGCGGCGCCGGGGGCTTCGCCGTCCCCGCCGCCCATCCCGCTCGGTCCTCACCCGCCTGCCGGTCCCTCCGCGTGCGCTGCTCGGCGGAGCTGCCGCAGCGGACCCGCGATGATGGGGGCGTGGACGGACACGACCTGCTCACCAACCCGCGGAGCGACCGGGTCAAGGCGGTGCGCGCGCTGGCCGGACGATCGGTGCGCGAGCGGCAACGACGGTTCCTCGTCGAGGGGCCGCAGGCGGTGCGCGAGGCCGTCGCCGGCTCGCGCGCACGGGTGCGGGACCTGTACCTCACGCGTGCGGGGGCGCACCGGTACGACGAGATCGTGGCCGCGGCCGCGGCGCGCGGGATCCGCACGACGATCGGCGACGACGAGGTGCTCGCGGCGATGAGCGCCGACGGGCAGGGGGTCGTGGCGGTCGCGGACCTGCTCGACCCGGACCTGGGCCACGTGCTCGAGGGCGGGCCGCGGCTCGTCGCCGTCCTCGCCCGGGTCCGTGACCCGGGCAACGCGGGGACGGTGATCCGGGCCGCCGACGCCGCGGGCGCGGGCGGGGTGGTGCTGACCACGGCGAGCGTCGACGTGCACAACCCCAAGGCGGTGCGCTCGACCGCCGGCTCGCTGTTCCACGTGCCGGTCGCGTACGACGTCGAGCCGCGCGCGGCGGTCGAGCGGCTGCGCGCCGCGGGTCTGACGGTCCTCGCGGCCGACGGCACGGGCGAGCACGACATCGACGACCTGCTCGACGTCGCGGGCCGGGCCCCCGCGGGCGTCCCCGACCTCGCCGCGCCCACGGCGTGGCTGTTCGGCAACGAGGCGTGGGGGCTGCCGGACGAGGACCGCGCGCTCGCGGACGCGGTGGTGCGCGTGCCGCTGCACGGCCGCGCGGAGTCGCTCAACCTCGCGACGGCCGCGACCGTGTGCCTGTACGCGAGCGCGCGGGCGCAGCGCGTCCCGGCGCAGCGGGTCCGTGCCGACGGGGGAGCGTGAGGACCTTCGCGGCCGTGTGGCCGCCCGAGGAGGTGCTCGACCACCTGGACCTCGCCCTCGCGACCGCGCGCGGCGGCCCGGCGGGTCGCTCGTCGGACGTGCGCTGGTCCGCGCGCGAGACCTGGCACCTGACCACCGCCTTCTACGGCGACCTCCCCGACGCACTGGTGCCCGCGCTCGGCGAGGCGCTGGGGGAGGCGTGCGCGGACCTGCGGCCGTACCCGCTGGCGCTGCGCGGGGCCGGCGTGTTCTCGCACCGCACGCTCTGGGTCGGGGCGGGCGGCGGTCTCGACGAGCACGCGTCCGTCACACGCGCATGCCGGGAGGTCGGCCTCGAGCTGGGGGCGCACGACGACGGGCGCGCGCGGGACCGGCCCCACCTCACGGTCGGGCGGGCACGACCCGGCAGCGGTCCGCCGCGTCGGCGGTCGTCGCGCCCGCGGGACTCGGTGCGCGAGGCCGCGCCGGACGACCCCGTCGCGGGGCTGGTGCGCGCGCTCGCGGTGTACCGGGGACCGCAGTGGACCGTGGCCGAGGTGCGCCTGGTCGAGTCGGTCCCGGGCGCGGGGCGCGGCGGCGGGCCGCTGTACCGGACGGTCGACCGGCTTCCCTTGGGCGGCTGAGCCGCCGGGTCGGACCGGTGACCGCCGGTGACCCGAGCCGTGGCCGGCCGGGAATCGGCTGGGTCCGCGGCGACGCGGCGTGCCATGCTGGGCCGGTGATCGCACGACGCGCGGCGGCTGGTCGCCGATTTCCGCGGCCCGTCCCCGGGCCGCGCTGACGCGCACGCGAGCATCCCCGCACCCTCGTCGTCCCCGGACGGCAGACCGCGGTGGACCTCCACCCTGGACCCGGGACGGGCGCCCTAGACTTGCCCGCTGGTCGGCGCGCCGCGCGCGCCGCCCACGGCTGGCGGCGTCCCGCGCGTCGCCGGTCGATGAGCCCACCCCCGGAAGGTTCGGATGTCCGAGAACCCCGCTGCGCCCGACGACGGCGCGGTCACCCCTGAGCTGCCCAGCCTGTCCCCGCTCGACGAGCCCGGCGTCGCGGCCGCGGTCGACGCGGCCCTCGCCGACGTCGCCGCAGCCGCCGACCTCGACGCCCTGAAGTCCGTGCGCCTCGCGCACACCGGCGACCGCAGCCCCCTCGCCCTCGCCAACCGCGCGATCGGCGGGCTCGCCCCCGCCGACAAGGGCGTCGCGGGGCGGCTCGTCGGCCAGGCGCGCGGTCGCGTCAACGCCGCGGTCGCCGCGCGCCAGACGGCGCTCGAGGCCGAGCGCGACGCGCGGGTGCTCGTCGAGGAGACCGTCGACGTGACGCTCCCCGCCGACCGCCACCCGCGCGGCGCCCGCCACCCGCTCGAGGTGCTGCAGCAGCGCGTCGCGGACGTGTTCGTCGCGATGGGCTGGCAGATCGCGGAGGGTCCCGAGCTCGAGGCCGAGTGGTTCAACTTCGACGCGCTGAACTTCGGCGTCGACCACCCGGCGCGGCAGATGCAGGACACGTTCTACGTGGCGCACCCGGACGGGTCCGACGAGCCGTCGAACCTGGTGCTGCGCACGCACACGAGCCCCGTGCAGGCCCGCTCGCTGCTCGAGCGCGGCGTGCCGGTCTACATCGCGTGCCCGGGCAAGGTGTTCCGCACCGACGAGCTCGACGCGACGCACACGCCCGTGTTCCACCAGGTCGAGGGCCTCGCGATCGACGAGGGCCTGACCATGGCGCACCTCAAGGGCACGCTGGACCACTTCGCCAAGGCGATGTTCGGCCCGGACGCGCGGACGCGCCTGCGGCCGTCGTACTTCCCGTTCACGGAGCCGTCCGCGGAGATGGACCTGTGGTTCCCGCAGAAGAAGGGCGGCCCCGGCTGGATCGAGTGGGGCGGCTGCGGGATGGTCAACCCCAACGTGCTGCGCGCGTGCGGCGTGGACCCGGACGTCTACTCCGGCTTCGCGTTCGGCATGGGCATCGAGCGCACCCTCATGCTCCGCCACGGCATCGGCCTCATGCACGACATGGTCGAGGGCGACGTGCGGTTCTCCACCCAGTTCCAGGCGGTGATCTGATGCCTCGCGTCCCTCTGTCCTGGCTCGGCGAGCACGTCGAGCTTCCGGCGGGCCTCACGGCCGAGCAGCTCGCGGCGGACCTCGTCCGCGTCGGGCTCGAGGAGGAGGCGGTCCACGCCGCCGCCGTGACCGGCCCGCTCGTCGTCGGTCGCGTCGTCGAGCGCACCCCCGAGCCGCAGAAGAACGGCAAGACCATCAACTGGTGCCGTGTGGACGTCGGCGCGGACCACAACGAGGTCCTCGAGGACGGCAGCCGTGCGCCTCGCGGCATCGTGTGCGGTGCGCACAACTTCGACGTCGGCGACCACGTCGTCGTCGCGCTGCCCGGCGCGGTGCTGCCCGGACCGTTCCCGATCGCGTCGCGCAAGACGTACGGCCACGTCTCGGACGGCATGATCTGCTCGGCGCGCGAGCTCGGGCTGGGCGAGGACCACGCCGGGATCATCGTGCTGTCCGAGCTCGGCATCGACGCGCCGGTCGGCGCCGACGCCCGCGAGCTGCTCGGGCTCGGCGAGGAGGTCCTCGAGATCAACGTGACCCCGGACCGGGGCTACTGCTTCTCGATGCGGGGCGTCGCGCGCGAGTACGCGCACTCCACGGGCGCCGCGTTCACCGACCCGGCGCTGCCGGAGCCGCTCGACGTGCGCCCCGCGGGCTTCGCGGTGGAGATCGACGACCACGCGCCGATCCACGGCGTGCCGGGTGCCGACCGGTTCGTCGCCCAGGTGGTCCGCGGCGTGCGCGCGAACGACCCGTCGCCGGCGTGGCTGCAGCGTCGTCTGCAGCAGGCCGGCATGCGCCCGATCTCGCTCGCGGTCGACGTGACGAACTACGTCATGCTCGACCTGGGCCAGCCGCTGCACGCGTACGACCTCGCGACGCTGCACGCGCCGATCGTCGTGCGGCGTGCGCGTGCGGGGGAGCGTCTGCGGACGCTGGACGACCAGGTCCGTGCGCTGGACCCGCAGGACCTCCTGATCGCGGACAGCCCGGACGGACGCGGCTCGCGGCCGGTCGGTCTCGCGGCGGTCATGGGTGGCGGCGACACCGAGGTCGGTCCGACGACGACGGACGTCCTCGTCGAGGCCGCGCACTTCGACCCGGTCACGGTCGCGCGCAGCGCACGTCGGCACAAGCTGCCGAGCGAGGCGGCGAAGCGGTTCGAGCGTGGCGTGGACCCGCGCCTGGCCCGTGTCGCGGTCGCGCGGGTGGTCGAGCTGCTGACGGAGCACGGCGGCGGCACCGCGGACGACGCGCTGACCGACGTGGACCGGACGAGCGTGCCCGCCGCGATCACCCTCGACCTCGACCTGCCCGGGCGTCTGGTCGGCGTGCCGTACACCCACGACGAGGTGCGCTCGGTGCTGCTCGAGATCGGCTGCACGGTCGAGGACCTGCCCGAGGGCGGAGCGCTCGTCACGCCGCCGAGCTGGCGACCCGACCTGGCCGTCCCGGTGGACCTGGTCGAGGAGGTCGCGCGCCTGCGCGGCTACGACTCGATCCCGTCCGTGGTGCCGCCGGCGCCGGCCGGGCTGGGACTCACCTGGGAGCAGCGGGCCCGCCGCGCGGTGGCGGACTCCCTCGCGGAGTCCGGCCTCGTCGAGGTGCTGAGCTACCCGTTCGTGGGCGAGGACCAGGTCGAGACGCTCGGGCTGCCCGCCGACGACGAGCGGCGCCGGGCCGTGCGCCTGGTCAACCCGCTGTCCGACGCGCAGCCGCTCCTGCGGACGAACCTGCTCGTGACCCTGCTGGACACCGCGCGCCGCAACGTGGCACGCGGCACCGCGGACGTGTGCGTGTACGAGGTGGGCCTCGTCACCCTCCCGGTCGCGGGGTCCGGCGCCGCGCCCACGCTGCCGGGTGCTGTGCGGCCGTCCGACGACGAGCTCGCGGCGATCGACGCCGCGGTGCCGCCGCAGCCGCGGCACGTGGCCGGCGTCCTGGCCGGGCGGGTCGAGCCCGCCGGGCTGTGGGGTGCGGGCCGTCGCGCCGACCACGGTGACGCGATCGCCGCGGCGCAGCGGGCCGCTCTGGTCGTCGGGACGCCGCTGCGCGTCGTCGCGGACCCGGACCGGGCGCCGTGGCACCCGGGCCGCTGCGCGCGCCTCGAGACGGCGGACGGCCTCGTCGTCGGCTGGGCGGGCGAGCTGCACCCGAACGTCGTCGCGGCGCACGACCTGCCCGCGCGCTCTGCCGCGTTCGAGCTGGACCTCGACGTCCTGCTCGCGGCCGCGCCGCGGGACGCGTTCCAGGCTCGCGGCATCTCGACGTTCCCCGCGGCGAAGGAGGACGTCGCGCTCGTCGTGCCCGTCGAGGTCCCGGCCGCCGACGTCCTCGCGGCGGTGCGCGCGGGCGCGGTCGCGAGCCCGGCCGGCGACGTGGTCGAGGACGTGCGGCTGTTCGACGAGTACGTCGGTGAGCAGGTGCCCGCGGGGCACCGCTCGCTCGCGTTCGCGCTGCGGCTGCGTGCGGCCGACCGCACCCTGACGGCCGCCGAGACGGCTGCGGTGCGCGACGCCGTGGTCGCCGAGGCGTCGGCGCGGTTCGGCGCCACGCTGCGGGCCTGACGCCGGTCCCGCCCGCCGCCGACCTGGTGCGCGTGCCCCTGCTCGTCGAGAGCCGGGGGACGTCGTGCCAGGTCGGCGGCGTCGTCGGGCTGTCCGGTACGGGCGGATCGCGGCCGCCGGACACGCGCGCGACATCGGTCGTCCGATGAGTTCACCGCATTGTTACTTGCCAGTAGTTGCGGCGAATCGGACATCCGGGCGAGGGTGAGCGTCGGCCGCCGACACGGCGGCCGAACGCGTGTTCCCCGACGAAGGAGAGCCCCGCCGTGCGCGCTGGCACCAGATCGATCACCGGAGGGCTCGCCGCCCTCGCCGTGGCACTCACGGGATCGGTGGTGACAGCAGCATCGGCCTCCGCCGGCGTCTCGACGACGACGCCCGTCATCATCGACGAGGTCTACGGGGGCGGCGGCAACTCGGGCGCCCCGTTCAACCGGGACTTCGTGGAGCTCTACAACCCCGGCGGCGAGCCGGTCTCGCTCGCCGGGTGGTCGGTCCAGTACGCGTCCGCGACCGGCTCGAGCTGGAGCAACACCACGCCGCTCAGCGGGTCGATCGCCGCGGGTGGCTCGGTGCTGGTCGGCGGCGCGAGCGGCAGCACCGGTGCCGCGATCACGGTCGACGTGGACGGCGGCATCGCGATGGGCGCGGGCGCGGGCAAGGTCGCTCTCGTCAGCTCGACGACGCCGCTGACCTGCGCCTCGGGGTGCGACAGCGCGGCGACGGTCGTCGACCTCGTCGGGTTCGGGGCGACCGCCTCGTCGTACGCCGGCACCGGACCCGCGCTGGGAGCGAGCAACACGACCTCGGTCGCGCGGACGGCGCACGCGCACACGGCCGACAACGCGGCGGACTTCACGGGTGGCACGCCGACGCCGCTCGGCGGCGGGCTCGTCGCGCCCGAGGAGCCCGTGGACCCCGAGGACCCGGTCACGATCGCGGAGATCCAGGGCACGGGCGACGAGTCGCCCCTCGTCGGGGCGACGGTCACGACCACCGGCGTGGTCACGGCGGCGTACCCGACCGGCGGGCGTGGCGGCTACGCGATCCAGACCGCCGGCACCGGCGGTGCGCTCGGGGAGCGGACGGCGTCCGACGCCGTGTTCGTGTACTCGCCCAGCACCGTGGCGTCGGTGGAGATCGGCGACGTCGTGCAGGTCACGGGCGCGGTCAGCGAGCGGTTCGGCCAGACGCAGCTGACGGTCACGAGCGCCGCGGGCCTCGAGGTGCTCGACGAGACCGGGTCCGTGGAGCCGCTCACCGGCGCGTGGCCGGCCACGGCGGATGCGCGCGAGGCGATCGAGTCGATGCTCTTCCTGCCCACCGGTGACCTCACCGTGTCCAACACCTACTCGACCAACCTGTACGGCGAGGTCGGGCTGGCGACCGGCACGCAGCCGCTGCTGCAGTGGACCGAGGTCGCCGACGCGCAGGACACCGCGGCGATCCAGGCGGTCAAGGACGACAACGCCGCACGCGGCGTGGTGCTCGACGACGGGGCGACCACGAACTTCCTGAGCACGGCGAACCAGTCGCTCGAGCCGTCCTACGTCTCGCTGACCGAGCCGGTGCGGGTCGGTGCGGCGGTCACCTTCGACGAGCCCGTCGTCGTGACCTACCTGAACGACACGTGGAAGCTCGACCCCACCGGCCCCGTCTCGGGCACGGCAGGGAGCCCGGTCTCGTTCGAGAACACCCGCACGGCCGCTCCCGAGGCCGTCGGCGGCGACGTCACGGTCGCGTCCTTCAACGTGCTCAACTACTTCACGACGCTCGGCACCGACTCCGCGAGCTGCGTCGCGTACAAGGACCGCACCGGTGACGGCGTGACCGTCGACGAGGGGTGCAACCAGCGCGGCGCGTGGGACGCCCAGGACCTGGCGCGGCAGCAGGACAAGATCGTCGCCGCGATCAACGCGCTCGACGCCGACGTCGTCGGCCTGCTCGAGATCGAGAACTCGCTCAAGGTGGACGGCGTGCCGGACGAGGCGCTCGCGACGCTCGTCGGGGCGCTCAACACAGCCGCCGGGGAGACCCGCTGGGCCTACGTGCCGTCCTCGGGCGAGCTGCCCGTGGTCGGTGAGCAGGACGTGATCACCAACGCGATCATCTACCAGCCGGCCGCCGTGGAGCGGCGCGGGCCGTCGCGCGCCCTCGGCACCCTGTCGACCGGCAGCGAGCCGTTCGGCAACGCGCGCGAGCCGATCGCGCAGGCGTTCGAGCCCGTCGCCGGGGGCGAGCCGCTGCTCGTCGTCGTGAACCACTTCAAGTCCAAGGGCTCCGCGGGACCCCTTCCGGGCGACGAGGACGCCAAGGACGGCCAGGGCGCGTCGAACGCGTCGCGCGTGGCGCAGGCGACCGCGCTGCGGGACTGGGTGCCGACCATCCAGGGCGGCGTGGACTCGGTCGCGCTGGTCGGCGACTTCAACTCCTACACCCAGGAGGACCCGCTCCAGGTGCTCTACGCGGCCGGCTACGCCGACGCGACCGAGGAGCTGGCGCCCGGGGAGTACTCGTACTCGTTCAGCGGCCTCGCGGGCTCGCTCGACCACGTGCTGCTCAACGAGGCGGCACTGGACCGGGCCACGGGAGCCGACGTCTGGGAGATCAACTCGCCCGAGTCGATCGCGCTCGAGTACAGCCGGTACAACTACCACGGCGCGCTCTACTACGCGCCGGACCCGTACCGCTCGTCGGACCACGACCCGGTGGTCGTCGGGCTCGCGGCGGGCGGGGACGCGCCGGAGACCGTCGACCTGACGTTCCTGAACATCAACGACTTCCACGGTCGGATCGATGCGAACACGGTGCGGTTCGCGGGGACGGTGGAGCAGCAGCGGGCTGCGGCGACGGGGCCGGTGGCGTTCTTGTCGGCGGGTGACAACATCGGGGCGTCGTTGTTCGCGTCGGCGACGCAGGACGACCAGCCGACGATCGACGTGCTGAACGCGTTGGACCTGTCGGCGTCGGCGGTGGGCAACCACGAGTTCGACAAGGGGTTCGCGGACCTGCGGGACCGGGTGATCGGTGCCGAGGGTGACGAGAACGCGGGCTGGGACTACCTCGGTGCCAACGTGTACCAGGAGGGCACGACGACCCCGGTGCTGCCGGAGTACGCCCTGCTCGACATGGACGGCGTGACGGTCGGCGTCATCGGCGCGATCACGCAGGAGACGCCGTCGCTGGTGACCCCCGCGGGCATCGAGGGCCTCGAGTTCGGTGACCCGGTCGAGGCGGTGAACCGGGTCGCGGCGCAGCTCACGGACGGTGACGCGGCGAACGGCGAGGCCGACGTGATCGTGGCCGAGTACCACGAGGGCGCGGGCGCGGGGACGCCGGACGGCGCGACCCTGCAGGAGGAGATCGACGCGGGCGGTGCGTTCGCCTCGATCGTCGAGGACACCTCGGCCGCGGTCGACGTGATCTTCACCGGCCACACCCACAAGCAGTACGCGTGGGACGCGCCGGTGCCGGGTGTCGAGGGGGCGACCCGACCGGTCCTGCAGACCGGTTCCTATGGCGAGTTCGTCGGCAAGGTCGTGCTCACGTACGACCCCGCCGCCGACGAGGTCGTGGCGCACAGCGCGGCCAACGTCGCGCGGACCACGGCGAGCGACACGTCGCTCGTGGCGACCTACCCCCGCGTCGCGGAGGTGAAGTCGATCGTCGACGAGGCGCTCGCGTACGCGGCGGAGGTCGGTGGCCAGCCGGTCGGGTCGGTCACGGCGGACATCACGACGGCGTTCACCGGTGGGTCGTACGTCGACGGGAAGTACGTGGGGTCGGCTCCGGGCACGACGACGGGGCGTGACGACCGGGCGAGCGAGTCGACGCTGGGGAACCTGGTGGCGAACTCGCTGCGGGAGACGCTGGCGGACGAGGCTCGCGGTGGTGCGGACATCGGCGTGGTGAACCCCGGTGGTCTGCGCGGCGAGCTGCTCTACGCGCGCAGCGGCGCGGAGACCCAGGACGGTGTGGTCACCTACGCGGAGGCCAACGCGGTGCTGCCGTTCGTGAACAACCTGTGGACCACCACGCTGACGGGTGACCAGGTGGTCACGATGCTCGAGCAGCAGTGGCAGACCAACCCCGACGGCACCGTGCCGTCGCGGCCGTACCTGCAGCTCGGCCTCTCGGACAACGTGTCCTACACCTACGACCCGGCCGCCGGTCAGGGCGAGCACATCACGTCGGTCACGATCGACGGTGAGCCGCTCGACCCGGAGGCCGAGTACCGGATCGGCACGTTCTCCTTCCTGGCGACCGGCGGTGACAACTTCCGCGTCTTCACCGACGGCGAGGACACCCGAGACTCGGGTCTCGTCGACCGGGACGCCTGGATCGCCTACCTGCAGGCCAACCCGGAGCTGACGCCGGACTTCGCCCGGCATGCGGTCGCGGTCACGGACCTGCCGGCCACGGTCGAGGCGGGTGCGGAGCTCACGTTCGGTGTCAGCAAGCTCGACCTGACGAGCCTCGGCTCGCCGGCGAACACCGAGCTGGACGTCCGGCTCGACGGCGCGTCGATCGGGACGGCCACCGTCACGTCCGGCGCGGCCACCGTCACGGTGACGGTGCCGGCGCAGACGTCCGCGGGCGGCCACGTGCTCACCCTCGTCGCGGAGCCGAGCGGAACCACGGTCACGGTCCCGCTCGTCGTGGAGGCCGGGAACGGGGGTCAGGTCGACCTGACGTTCCTGAACATCAACGACTTCCACGGTCGGATCGATGCGAACACGGTGCGGTTCGCGGGGACGGTGGAGCAGCAGCGGGCTGCGGCGACGGGGCCGGTGGCGTTCTTGTCGGCGGGTGACAACATCGGGGCGTCGTTGTTCGCGTCGGCGACGCAGGACGACCAGCCGACGATCGACGTGCTGAACGCGTTGGACCTGTCGGCGTCGGCGGTGGGCAACCACGAGTTCGACAAGGGGTTCGCGGACCTGCGGGACCGGGTGATCGGTGCCGAGGGTGACGAGAACGCGGGCTGGGACTACCTCGGTGCCAACGTGTACCAGGAGGGCACGACGACCCCGGTGCTGCCGGAGTACGCCCTGCTCGACATGGACGGCGTGACGGTCGGCGTCATCGGCGCGATCACGCAGGAGACGCCGTCGCTGGTGACCCCCGCGGGCATCGAGGGCCTCGAGTTCGGTGACCCGGTCGAGGCGGTGAACCGGGTCGCGGCGCAGCTCACGGACGGTGACGCGGCGAACGGCGAGGCCGACGTGATCGTGGCCGAGTACCACGAGGGCGCGGGCGCGGGGACGCCGGACGGCGCGACCCTGGAGGAGGAGATCGACGCGGGCGGTGCGTTCGCCTCGATCGTCGAGGACACCTCGGCCGCGGTCGACGCGATCTTCACCGGGCACACCCACAAGCAGTACGCGTGGTCGGCCCCGGTCCCGGGCGAGGACGGCGCCACGCGTCCCGTCCTGCAGACGGGTTCGTACGGCGAGTTCGTCGGCAAGGTCGTCCTGACGTACGACGTGGCGTCGGACGAGGTCGTCGCGCACACTGAGACCAACGTCGCCCGCACGACGACCGCCGATGCCGACCTGGTCGCGCAGTTCGAGCGCGTCGCCGAGGTCAAGTCGATCGTCGACGAGGCGCTCGCGTACGCGGCGGAGGTCGGTGGCCAGCCGGTCGGGTCGGTCACGGCGGACATCACGACCGCGTTCACCGGTGGGTCGTACGTCGACGGGAAGTACGTGGGGTCGGCTCCGGGCACGACGACGGGGCGTGACGACCGGGCGAGCGAGTCGACGCTGGGGAACCTGGTGGCGAACTCGCTGCGGGAGACGCTGGCGGACGAGGCTCGCGGTGGTGCGGACATCGGCGTGGTGAACCCCGGTGGTCTGCGCGGCGAGCTGCTCTACGCGCGCAGCGGCGCGGAGACCCAGGACGGTGTGGTCACCTACGCGGAGGCCAACGCGGTGCTGCCGTTCGTGAACAACCTGTGGACCACCACGCTCACGGGTGACCAGGTGGTCACGATGCTCGAGCAGCAGTGGCAGACCAACCCCGACGGCACCGTGCCGTCGCGGCCGTACCTGCAGCTCGGCCTCTCGGACAACGTGTCCTACACCTACGACCCGGCCGCCGGTCAGGGCGAGCACATCACGTCGGTCACGATCGACGGTGAGCCGCTCGACCCGGAGGCCGAGTACCGGATCGGCACGTTCTCCTTCCTGGCGACCGGCGGTGACAACTTCCGGGTGTTCACGGAGGGTGCCGACGCCCGCGACTCGGGTCTGATCGACCGCGACGCGTGGATCGCCTACCTGCAGTCGCACGACGACCTCGCGCCGGACTTCGCCCGGCACGCGGTGGCGGTCACCGACCAGCCGTCGGAGGTCTTCGCGGGCGACGCCGTCACGTTCGACGTCAGCCGGCTCGACCTGACGAGCCTTGGCTCGCCGCGGAACACGTCGCTCGACATCCGGCTGGACGGCGAGTCCATCGGCGGCGCCACCGTCACCGACGGCGCGGCCACCGTGGCGGTCGTCGTCCCCGGCGACGTCACGCCGGGCGAGCACGAGCTCACGCTCGTCGCCGCACCCAGCGGCACGGCCGTGCGCATCCCGCTGACCGTCAAGGCCACGATGCCGACGACGACCACGCTCACCCTGATGGGAGAGCGCGTCGTCGGCAGCACGCAGGTGCTCACGGCCCGGATCGACACCGCGGGCGTCGCGGGCACGGTCACGTTCCTCGACGGCGCGCTGTGGCTCGACACGGTCCCGGTCCGGTTCGGCACGGCGACGACGAGCGTCCAGCTCTCGGCAGGCACCCACCAGCTGCGGGCGGTCTTCCAGCCGACCCTCGGCCAGTGGGGCGCGTCGACGGGGACTCTCACGACGACGATCGCGCGCTCGTCGTCGACGACGTCCGTGACGCTCACCCCCGGGACGGTCCGGTACGGCGCGGCGGTCACGGCCCGGGTGGTCGTGACCGGCGCGAGCGCGACGCCGTCGGGCACCGTGCAGCTCCGTGCGGACGGCCGGCTCGTGGCGACCGGCACGCTCGTCGGGAGCGGGAAGGCCGCGCGCGCGACGATCGCCCTGCCCCGCACGCTCGCCGCGGGCGAGCACACCTTGACGGCGACCTTCACGGGCTCGTCGCAGGTCGCGGGGTCCTCGGGCACGGCGACGCTCACCGTGGTCAAGGCGAGGTCGAAGGTGTCGCTCACGACCGCGCGCTGGTCGGTGAAGAAGGGGAGCCGCCCCGAGGTGACGGTCGCGGTGGCGGGCCAGCCTGGCGCGCCGGAGCCGACCGGCAAGGTCACGCTGACCGCGGGCGGAACGCGGCTCGTCGGGACCCTGAAGGACGGGGCGGTGACCTTCACCCTGCCCCGGGTGACGAGCACCGTGACCGTGCAGGCGACCTACGGGGGCGACGCGGGGTACACGGCCGCCTCGGCGTCCCGGCGGCTCACCGTGCGGTGACCTGACGGCACGCGCACGCACGACGAGGGGCCCCGCACCGTCCGGTGCGGGGCCCCTCGTCGTCCCGTCGTCTCCCGCCCGCCCCGCGCCGCTCGTCGCATCGGGCGGGACCGGGACGGACGTGCTCAGAGGAAGGCGTGGTACGCGGGCAGGTCCAGCACGCCGTTGCCGGACAGGCCGATGACGATCGTCTCGTCGGTCGTCGCCGCCCGCGCGTGCGCGATCGCACCGGCGACCGCGTGCGTGGACTCCGGCGCGGGGATGATGCCCTCGGCCCGGGCGAACTCGATGCCCGCCGCGAACGCGGTCTCCTGCTCGACCGCGACCGCCTCGAGCAGCCCGAGGTTCAGCGCGTGCGACACCATCGGCGCCATGCCGTGGTAGCGCAGGCCGCCGGCGTGGATGGGCGGCGGCACGAAGTCCTTGCCGAGCGTGTGCATCTTGAGCAGCGGCGTCAGCCCCGCGACGTCGCCGAAGTCGTACCGGTACTCGCCCTGGGTGAGCGACGGGCACGCCGCGGGCTCGCACGCGACCACGCGCGTGGCGGTGCCGTCCCGCAGGTTGCGCCCGATGAACGGGAAGCTCAGGCCCGCGAGGTTCGAGCCGCCGCCGGCGCAGCCGAACACGACGTCCGCCTGCTCCCCGATCTCGTCGAGCTGCGCGAGCGCCTCGACCCCGATGACGCTCTGGTGCAGCAGGACGTGGTTGAGCACCGACCCGAGCGCGTAGTGCGCGTCGGGGTCCTGCGCGGCGACCTCGACCGCCTCGGAGATCGCCATGCCCAGCGACCCGGTCGTCGTCGGGTCGGCCTCGAGCATCGCGCGGCCGGCCGCGGTCAGGTCCGACGGCGAGGGGTGGCACACGCCGCCGTAGGTCTCCATCTGCATCCGCCGGTACGGCTTGGCGTCGTACGACGCCCGGACCTGCCACACCTCGCACTGGAGCCCGAGGAGCGAGCACGCGAAGGTCAGCGACGCGCCCCACTGCCCGGCGCCGGTCTCGGTGGTCAGCTTCGTCGTGCCCTCGATCGCGTTGTAGTACGCCTGCGCGACCGCGGTGTTGGGCTTGTGCGACCCGGCCGGCGAGACGCCCTCGTACTTGTAGTAGATCTTCGCGGGCGTCCCGAGCGCGCGCTCGAGGCGCAGCGCGCGGACCAGCGGCGACGGCCGCCACAGGGCGTAGATCTCCCGCACGGTCTGCGGGATCTCGACGTACCGCTCGGTGCTGACCTCCTGCGCGATGAGCGCCATGGGGAACAGCGGCGCGAGGTCCTGCGGACCGAGCGGCTCGCGCGTGCCCGGGTGCAGGGCCGGCGGCGCGGGCTCGGGCAGGTCGGCGGCCAGGTTGTACCAGTGCGTCGGCACCGCCGACGGCACGACGGTGCCGACCGGGTCGGTGCGGAGCTGGCGGACGTCGGGGGATGTCGTCATGGGTGTGCCTCCCGGGGCGCGTCGCGGTGCGGTGCGGCCACGCCGACGGGTGTCAGTGCCACGACGCCGTGGATCCGCTGGGGGCAGCGTAGGGGACGAGGTCGCGGGTGCCGCGCACCGTGGGACGACGAGGGTCGCCGGCGCCCGGGAGGCTCAGCGCTGTGCGGTCAGACCGCGCAGCTGTCGTCCGCGCACGCCTGCGCGGAGGGGTCGCCCGCCAGCGTCTGCAGCGGGTTGGCCTCCCGCCAGCCCGTCTCGAGCAGCTGGGTGAAGACCTCGGCGGGCTGGGCGCCCGAGACGGCGTAGCGCCGGTCCACGACGAAGAACGGCACCCCGGTCACGCCGAGCGCGCGTGCCTCGGCGACGTCCTGGTCGACCGCACCCGCCTGCTCGTCGCCCGCGAGGAAGGCCGCGACCGCCTCGTCGTCGAGCCCGGCCTCGCCGAGGCCGGCCTCGCGGGCGACCGCGACGAGACCGTCGGCGACCCCGAGGTCGGCGCCACGCTCGAAGTGCGCGGAGAACAGCGCCTCGAGCAGGCGCTCGGCGAGCTCGGCGCCGCCCGTCTCGCGTGCCAGGTGCACCAGACGGTGGGCGTCGTAGGAGTTGAACGCGAGGACGGTGTCGAAGTCGTAGGCCAGACCCTCGCCCGCGGCGACCGCGGTGACCTGCGCGAACATCTGCTGCACCGCGTCGAGCGGGATGCCCTTCATCTCCGCGAGGGCCTGGGCCTCCGGGCGGCCGGGGCCGCGCGGCGTGTCGGGGGACAGCTGGTAGGACCGCCAGACGACGTCGACGTGCTCCCGCTGGGGGAACGACGCGAGGGCGGTGGCGAACCGGCGCTTGCCGATGAAGCACCAGGGGCACGCGATGTCGGACCAGACCTCGACGGTCAGCGCGCGGGCGGGCGCGGTCGTCGTCACGGGGGCGGGGGCAGTGCTCATGGCAGCAGGAGGACCTTTCCGGTGGTGGACCGCGACTCCAGGGCGCGGTGGGCGTCGGCCGCGGAGGCCAGGGGGAACGTGGCGCCGACGCGCACGTCGAGCGAGCCGTCCGTGACGGCGCCGAACAGCTCGGCTGCGCGCCACTCGAGCTCGGACCGCGTCGCGACGTGGTCGCCGAGCGTGGGCCGGGTGAGGAACACGGAGCCCGCGGCGTTGAGCCGCTGCGGGTCGACCGGCGGGACGGGCCCGGACGCGGCGCCGAACAGCACGAGCGTGCCGCGCCGCGCGAGCGAGGCGAGCGACGCCTCGAACGTGGACCGGCCGACGCCGTCGTACACGGCCGCGACGCCGCGGCCGTCCGTCAGCGAGCGCACGAGCGCGGGCAGGTCGGCGGTCAGGTCGTCGAGCTCGTCGTACCGGACGACCTCGTCCGCTCCGGCGGCGCGGGCGAGCCGCTCCTTGTCCGCCGCGCCGACGGTCGCGATCACCCGGGCGCCGCGCGCGACGGCGAGCTGCGTGAGCAGCAGGCCGACGCCGCCGGCGGCCGCGTGCACCAGCACCGTCTCGCCGGGCGCCACGCGGTGGGACGCGGTGACGAGGTAGTGCGCGGTCAGGCCCTGCAGCGGGAGGGCCGCCGCGACGTGGTCGGTCACGCCGTCCGGGACCACCAGCACGTGCCGTTCGCGGACCACGACGAGGTCGGCGTACGAGCCGGGCGCCTCGGACCACGCGACACGGTCGCCGGGTGCGACGAGCGTGACGTCGGACCCCACGGCCTCGACCACGCCGGCACCCTCGGACCCCAGCGCGTGCGGGTAGGGGACCGGGTAGGTGCCCGAGCGGCGGTAGGTGTCGATGAAGTTGACGCCAGCGGCGGCGACGCGGACCAGGACCTCGTCGGCGCCGGGCCGCGGCTCGGGACGGTCGACGAGGGCGAGGACCTCGGGTCCCCCGGCTGCGGTCGCGACGACGGTGCGCACGACGGGGTGCAACCGTGGGACGCGTCGGTGTGTTCCAGCCGTGTGTTCGAGTCACCCGTATGTGCATCACTTCGCGTCGGAGTGTATGTTCATGCGCATGTCGTTCACCGTGGCCGTCGCCGGCGCCAGCGGGTACGCGGGCGGGGAGACCCTCCGCCTGCTCCTGCAGCACCCCGAGGCCCGCATCGAGACCGTCACGGCCCACTCCACCGCGGGGTCGGTGCTCGGCGAGCACCAGCCGCACCTGCGCGGGCTCGCGGACCGGGTGCTGGCACCGACGACCGTGGACGAGCTCGCCGGCCACGACGTCGTCGTCCTCGCGCTGCCGCACGGGGCGAGCGGCGCGGTCGCCGCGGAGCTCGCTGCCCGCGACCCGCGGACCGTGGTGGTCGACCTGGGCGCCGACCACCGGCTCGTCGACGCGGGGGACTGGCAGACCTACTACGGCAGCGAGCACGCCGGGACGTGGCCCTACGGCCTGCCCGAGCTGCTGCACGCGGGGGAGCCCGCCGCCGTCGCGCAGCGCCAGGCGCTCGCCGGTGCGACCCGGATCGCCGTGCCCGGCTGCAACGTCACCGCGGTCACGCTCGGCCTGCAGCCCGGCGTCGCCGCGGGCGTCCTCGAGCCCACCGACCTCGTCGCGGTGCTGGCCAACGGCTACTCGGGCGCGGGCAAGAGCCTCAAGCCGCACCTGCTCGCGTCGGAGGGCCTGGGATCGGCCCAGCCCTACGCGGTGGGCGGCACGCACCGGCACATCCCCGAGATCGCGCAGAACCTGCGCGCCGCCGGCGCGCCGGAGGTGACGATCTCCTTCACACCGACCCTCGTCCCGATGGCGCGGGGGATCCTCGCGACGGCGACCGCGCGGCTCGCGCCGGGCACGGACCCGTCGGCGGTGCGCGCGGCCTGGGAGTCCGCGTACGCCGACGAGCCGTTCGTGCACCTGCTGCCCCCGGGCCAGTGGCCGACGACGGCGGCGACCCTCGGCGCCAACACGGCGCTGGTGCAGGTGGCCGTCGACGCGCGTGCGGGCCGCGTCGTGACCGTCACCGCGATCGACAACCTCGTCAAGGGCACCGCCGGTGGCGCCCTGCAGTCCCTCAACCTCGCGCTCGGGCTCCCCGAGACGCTCGGCCTCCCCGTGGACGGAGTGGCGCCATGACGACGACCATCACGCTCGAGGGCGCCGACCAGCGCTCACCCGGCGTCACCGCCCCCGAGGGCTTCCGCGCGAGCGGCGTGACGGCGGGGCTCAAGGCGTCCGGCCGGCCGGACCTCGCGCTCGTCGTCAACGACGGCCCGCTGCAGGTCGGCGCCGCCGTCTTCACCACCAACCGCGTCGTCGGGCACCCGGTCACCTGGTCGCGGCAGGCCGTCGCGGACGGCGTCGTGAGCGCGGTCGTCCTGAACTCGGGCGGCGCGAACGTGTGCACCGGTCCCGAGGGCTTCCTGGACGTCCACCGCACCGCCGAGACCGTCGGGGCGGCGCTCGGCGTCTCCCCGGGGGACGTCGTCGTGTGCTCGACGGGCCTGATCGGCGAGCGCCTCCCGATCGAGACGCTGCTCGCCGGCGTCGAGCCTGCGCGCGACGCGCTGTCCACCACGGGCGGGCCGGCCGCGGCGACGGCGATCATGACGACCGACACCGTCGCGAAGACCGCCGACATGACGGTCCCGGGCGACGACGGCGTGTGGCACGTGGGCGGCATGGCCAAGGGCGCGGGCATGCTCGCTCCCGGGCTGGCGACGATGCTCTGCGTCATCACGACGGACGCGGTGGTCGACGCCGCGACCGCGGACGCCGCGCTGCGCACCGCGACGCGGCAGACCTTCGACCGCGTCGACTCCGACGGGTGCATGTCCACCTCCGACACGGTCGTGCTCCTGGCCTCGGGTGCCTCGGGCGTCGCGCCGGACCCGGCCGCGTTCGCCGCGGCGGTCACGGCCGTCGCCGCCCAGCTCGCGCGCCAGCTCGTCGCCGACGCGGAGGGCGCGACGCACGACATCGCGATCACGGTCGCGGGCGCGCAGACGCAGGACGCCGCCCTCGCGGTGGCCCGCGCGGTCTCGCGGTCGAACCTCTTCAAGGCCGCGATCTACGGCAACGACCCCAACTGGGGCCGCATCCTCGCCTCGGTCGGCACCGTGCCGGAGGAGGTCGCGGCGTTCGACCCGGCCGAGCTCGACGTCTCGATCAACGGCGTGATGATCTGCCGTGCCGGCGGCGCGCACGCGCCCCGGACCGACGTCCGCCTCGCGGGCCAGCGGGAGGTGCACGTCCTGGTGGACCTCCACGCGGGCGACGAGGTCGTGACGCTCTGGACCAACGACCTGACCCACGCGTACGTCACGGAGAACAGCGAGTACTCGACGTGAACCAGCCCACGCCCGACGACTTCCACTTCGACACCCGCACGGACCTGCGCCCGGACCAGAAGGCCGAGGTGCTGATCCAGGCGCTGCCGTGGCTGCAGAAGTTCACCGGCGCGCTCGTCGTCGTCAAGTACGGCGGCAACGCGATGGTCGACGACGAGCTCAAGCGGGCGTTCGCGCAGGACATGGTCTTCCTGCACCAGGTGGGGCTGCGCCCCGTCGTCGTGCACGGCGGCGGCCCGCAGATCAACGCGATGCTCGACCGCCTCGGCATCGAGTCGGAGTTCCGCGGCGGGCTGCGCGTCACGACGCCCGAGGCCATGGACGTCGTCCGGATGGTGCTGACCGGCCAGGTCTCGCGCGAGCTCGTCGGCCTGCTGAACGCGCACGGCCCGCACGCGGTCGGCCTGTCCGGCGAGGACGGCGGCCTGCTCCAGGCCCGCCGCCGCACCGCGGTCGTCGACGGCGAGCCGGTGGACGTCGGCCTCGTCGGGGACGTCGTGAAGGTCAACCCGGGCGCGGTGCAGGACCTGCTCGACGCGGGGCGCATCCCCGTGGTCAGCACGGTCGCGCCGGACATCGACGACCCGACGCAGGTGCTCAACGTCAACGCGGACACCGCCGCGGCCGCGCTCGCCGTGGCGCTCGGCGCGCGCAAGCTGATCGTGCTCACCGACGTCGAGGGGCTCTACCTGAGCTGGCCGGACCGCTCGTCGCTGGTGCGCCGCCTGCGCGCGTCCCAGCTCGCGGACGTCCTGCCGACGCTCGACGCCGGGATGCGGCCCAAGATGGAGGCCTGCTGGCGCGCGGTCGAGGGCGGCGTCGGGCGGGCGCACGTCATCGACGGTCGCGCGCCGCACTCGATCCTGGTCGAGGTCTTCACCTCGGACGGCATCGGCACCATGGTCCTGCCCGACGAAGAGCCCGCGGACGCGCCGTTCACCGCGCCGGTCCCGGTCGTCCACCCGGAGGTGTCCGCATGAGCGAGACGACGAGCCCGCCGTCCAGCCCGACGAGCGAGCCCGGGCCGACCACGCGCCGCGCGCTGCGCGCGGCGGCCTCGACCGTCGACGGCCTGCCCACCGCCGCGGCGGACGGCTCGGTCGCGCAGTGGACCGACCGGTACACGCACGCGGTCATGGACACGTTCGGCCCGCCCCAGCGCGTGCTGGTCCGGGGCGAAGGCCCCTACGTGTGGGACGCCGACGGCAACCGCTACCTGGACCTGCTCGGTGGCATCGCGGTCAACAGCCTGGGGCACGGGCACCCGACGCTGACGGCCGCGATCAGCGCGCAGCTCGGGACGCTCGGGCACGTGTCGAACTTCTTCGGCTCGCCGACGCAGATCGCCTTCGCCGAGCGCCTGCTGCAGCTGGCGCAGGCGCCCGACGGCTCGCGCGTGTTCCTCACCAACTCCGGGACCGAGGCGAACGAGGCGGCGTTCAAGCTCGCGCGTCGCACGGGCCGCCCGCGGATCCTGGCGCTCGAGGGCGCGTTCCACGGCCGGACCATGGGCGCGCTCGCCCTCACCCACAAGGCCGCCTACCGCGAGCCGTTCGAGCCGCTGCCCGGCGGGGTGGAGTGGGTCCCCTTCGGCGACGTCGCGGCGCTCGAGGCAGCGCTCGCGCCCGGTGACGTCGCGGCGCTCTTCGTCGAGCCGCTGCAGGGCGAGGCGGGCGTGCTCCCGCTGCCGCCCGGCTACCTGGCCGAGGCGCGGCGGCTGACCGCGCGCCACGGGACGCTCCTGGTGCTGGACGAGGTGCAGACCGGCATGGGCCGCACCGGCTCCTGGTTCGCGCACCAGCTGCCGCACATCGGCGGCGGCGTCGTCCCGGACGCGGTCACGGTCGCCAAGGGCCTCGGCGGTGGCTTCCCGGTCGGTGCGCTCCTGGCGTTCGGCGACTCGACGGCGTCGCTGCTGGGACGGGGGCAGCACGGCTCGACGTTCGGCGGCAACCCGGTCGCGTCGGCTGCCGGGCTCGCGACCATCGGCGTGATCGAGCGCGACGGTCTGCTGGAGCACGTCACCGGCCTGGGTGCGCGGCTGCGCCGGCGGATCCTGGACCTGGACACCCCGCTGGTCGAGGCGGTCCGGGGCGAGGGGCTGCTGATCGGCATCGGGCTGTCCGCACCCGTCGCGCCGGCGGTCGCGTCGCGCGCGCTCGCGGCCGGGTTCATCGTCAACCCCGTCAACCCGACGAGCATCCGCCTCGCGCCGCCGTTCGTCCTGACCGACGAGCAGGCGGGGACGTTCGTCGACTTCCTGGCCGAGCTCGACCCCGCCGAGGTGGCGGCATGACGCGCCACTTCCTCCGGGATGACGACAGTGCCCTCCGCGGCCTCGACGACGGGAGCCTCGCGTGACGCGTCACTTCCTCCGGGATGACGACCTCAGCCCCGCCGACCAGAAGGCCGTGCTCGAGCTCGCCCTCGCCTTCCAGGAGGACCGCCAGGTCCGCACGCCCCTGGCCGGTCCGCGCGCGGTCGCGATCATCTTCGACAAGCCGACGCTGCGGACGCAGGTCTCGTTCTGCACCGGTGTCGCGGAGCTGGGCGGCTTCCCCCTCGTCGTCGACGGCAACCTGGCGCAGATCGGGACGCGCGAGTCCATCGCGGACACCGCGCGCGTGTTGGGCCGCCAGGTCGCCGCGGTGGTGTGGCGCACGGGCGCGCAGACGCGCATCGAGGAGCTCGCCGCGCACGCGGGCGTCCCGGTCGTCAACGCGCTGACCGACGAGTTCCACCCGTGCCAGATCCTCGCGGACCTGGCGACGGTCGCCCGCCACCGCGGCGGTGTCGACGCGCTCGCCGGGCTGACGCTCGCCTTCGTCGGCGACGGCGCCAACAACATGGCGCACTCGTACCTCCTGGGCGGCGCGACGGCCGGGATGCACGTCCGCGTCGGCGCGCCCGAGGGGTACTGGCCCGACGAGGCGGTCGTGGCGGACGCGCAGCGCGTCGCGGCGTCGACGGGCGGCTCGGTCACGGTCGTCGCGTCGCGCGACGAGGCCGTGGCGGGCGCCGACGTCGTGGCCACCGACACGTGGGTGTCGATGGGCCAGGAGGGCCAGGCCGCCGAGCGCGAGACGCCGTTCGTGCCGTTCCGTCTCGACGCGGCCGCCCTGGCCCTGGCCGCACCCGGTGCCCAGGTGCTCCACTGCCTGCCGGCCTACCGCGGCAAGGAGATCACCGCGGACGTGCTCGACGGGCCGCAGTCGGTGGTCTGGGACGAGGCCGAGTTCCGCCTCCACGCGCAGAAGGCCCTCCTGACGTTCCTGCTCGGGGCCCAGGCGTGAGCGTCGTGAGCCCGACGACGGTGCCGCAGACCAAGGTCGCGCGGCAGGCGCTGGTGACAGCCCTCCTGTCGCGCGGCACGGTGCACTCCCAGCAGCAGCTCGCCGAGCTCCTGGCGGACGAGGGCGTGAGCGTGACGCAGGCGACGCTGTCGCGCGACCTCGTCGAGCTGCGCGCGGTCAAGGTGCGCACCGCGTCCGGTGCGCTCGCGTACGCGATCCCCGCCGAGGGTGCGGTGCGCACGATGCCGGTGCCCGCCGACGCGGACACGGCCGAGCTCCTCGCGGCCCGGCTCGCTCGGCTGTGCGGCGAGCTCCTGCTGACCGCGGAGTCGTCGGGCAACCTCGTCGTGCTGCGGACCCCGCCGGGCGCGGCGCAGTTCCTCGCGTCCGCGATCGACCACTCCGTCCTCCCGGCGGCGCTGGGCACGATCGCGGGCGACGACACGATCCTCGTCGTGTCGCGCGACCCCGACGGGTCCGCGCTCGCCGCGCGCTTCCTGGCCCTGGCCTCGGACGTGCGCGGCACCGAACCGACCAAGCACCACCCCCTCGAGAGCATCCCCTCCCGAACGAACCTGAAGGAAGAGCACCATGACTGAGCGCGTCGTCCTCGCGTACTCCGGCGGCCTGGACACCTCCGTCGGCATCGGCTGGATCGCCGAGGCCACCGGCGCCGAGGTGATCGCCGTGGCCGTCGACGTCGGCCAGGGCGGAGAGGACCTCGACGTCATCCGCCAGCGCGCGCTCGACTGCGGCGCCGTGGAGGCCTACGTCGCGGACGCGCGCGACGAGTTCGCCCAGGAGTACTGCATGCCGGCGCTGCAGGCCAACGGCCTGTACCTCGACCGGTACCCGCTGGTCTCGGCGCTGTCCCGCCCGGTGATCGTCAAGCACCTGGTGCGCGCGGCGCGCCAGTTCGGCGCGACGACCGTCGCGCACGGCTGCACGGGCAAGGGCAACGACCAGGTCCGCTTCGAGGTCGGCATCACGTCCCTCGCCCCCGACCTGACCTGCCTGGCGCCGGTCCGCGACCTCGCGCTGACCCGCGACAAGGCCATCGAGTTCGCCGAGCGCAACAAGCTGCCGATCGCGACCACGAAGCACAACCCGTTCTCGATCGACCAGAACGTGTGGGGCCGCGCGGTGGAGACGGGCTTCCTCGAGGACATCTGGAACGGCCCCACCAAGGACGTCTACACCTACACCGACGACCCGACGTTCCCGCCGGTCGCCGACGAGGTCGTCATCACGTTCGAGGCGGGCGTCCCGGTCGCGCTCGACGGCGTGCCCGTCACGCCGCTGCAGGCGATCCAGGAGATGAACCGCCGGGCCGGCGCGCAGGGCGTCGGGCGCATCGACATCGTCGAGGACCGCCTGGTCGGCATCAAGAGCCGCGAGGTCTACGAGGCACCGGGCGCGATCGCGCTGATCGCCGCGCACCAGGAGCTCGAGAACGTGACCGTCGAGCGCGAGCAGGCGCGGTTCAAGCGCCAGGTCGAGCAGCGCTGGACCGAGCTGGTCTACGACGGCCAGTGGTTCTCGCCGCTCAAGCGCTCGCTCGACACGTTCATCGCGGACACCCAGCGCTACGTCTCGGGCGACGTCCGCCTGGTCCTGCACGGCGGCCGGGCCGTCGTGAGCGGCCGCCGGTCGGACGCCTCGCTCTACGACTTCAACCTCGCGACGTACGACACGGGTGACACGTTCGACCAGGCCGCGGCCAAGGGCTTCATCGAGATCTACGGGCTGTCGAGCAAGCTCGCGGCGGCGCGCGACGTGCGGTTCGGCAACGCCGAGGACCTCGGCTCGCAGGGCGGCATCGATGCCTGACGAGTCGTCCGCGGCCGCCCCGCTCGCCCTGTGGGGCGGCCGGTTCGCCAGCGGACCGGCCGCCGCGCTGGCGGACCTGTCGCGCTCGACGCACTTCGACTGGCGCCTCGCGGACGTCGACATCTCGGGCTCGGTCGCGCACGCGCACGTCCTGCACGCGGCCGGCCTCCTGTCCGACGAGGAGGAGCGGGGCATGGTCGACGCGCTCGAGCGGCTCCGCGCGGACGTCGCGTCGGGCGCGTTCGGGCCGTCGCCGGACGACGAGGACGTGCACACGGCCCTCGAGCGCGGCCTGATCGAGCGTGCGGGCGTGGACCTGGGCGGCAAGCTGCGCGCGGGCCGCTCGCGCAACGACCAGATCGCGACCCTGGTGCGCATGTACCTGCGGCGGGAGGCGCGCGCGATCGCCGGGCTGGCGCTGGACGTCGTCGACGCCCTCGTCGCCCAGGCCGACGCGGCGGGTGCGGCGCCCATGCCGGGACGCACGCACCTGCAGCACGCGCAGCCGGTCCTGCTCGCGCACAGCCTGCTCGCGCACGCGTGGCCGCTGCTGCGCGACGTCGAGCGGTTCGTGGACTGGGACCGTCGCGCGGCGGTCTCGCCGTACGGCTCGGGCGCCCTCGCCGGCTCGTCGCTGGGGCTCGACCCCGCGGCGGTCGCGGCGGAGCTGGGCTTCGACGCACCCGTGGAGAACTCGATCGACGGCACGGCGTCGCGTGACGTGGTGGCCGAGTTCGCGTTCGTCGCGGCGATGCTCGCGGTGGACGTCTCCCGGCTGGCGGAGGAGGTCATCCTCTGGGCGACCAAGGAGTTCGGCTTCGTGCGGCTGCACGACTCGTTCTCCACCGGGTCGAGCATCATGCCGCAGAAGAAGAACCCGGACGTGGCCGAGCTCGCGCGCGGCAAGGCGGGTCGCCTGGTCGGTGACCTCACCGGCCTGCTCACGACGCTCAAGGGCCTGCCGCTCGCGTACAACCGTGACCTGCAGGAGGACAAGGAGCCGGTGTTCGACCAGGTCGACCAGCTGACGGTCCTGCTCCCGGCCTTCGCGGGCATGGTCGCGACTCTCACGTTCGACACCGACCGGCTCGCGGCGCTCGCCCCGCAGGGCTTCTCGCTCGCGACCGACGTCGCCGAGTGGCTGGTCCGTGAGGGCGTGCCGTTCCGGGTCGCGCACGAAGTCGCGGGGGAGTGCGTCCGGGCGTGCGAGGCGCACGAGCCGGCGATCGAGCTCTGGGAGCTCACCGACGACGAGCTCGCCGCGATCTCGCCGCACCTCACCCCCGCGGTCCGCGCGGTGCTGTCGGTCGAGGGGTCGCTCGCCTCGCGCTCGGCGCACGGCGGCACCGCTCCGGTGCGGGTCGCGGAGCAGCTCGGCCGCGCCCGGGACCGGGCCGGCGAGCTGCGCGCCTGGGCCTCCTGACCGCCCGTCGGTGGCACCGACCCGGACGCCCGACGAGGGCGCGCTCGCGACGATCGTCGAGCGCGCCCTCGCGGCGTCCCCCCGCCTCGGCCCCGTGCGGCTGGTCTGCGTGGACGGCCCCGCGGGATCGGGCAAGACGACGACCGCCGCGGGCGTGGCCGAGCGCGCGGCCCGTGGCGGCACGCGCTCCCTCGTCGTGCACCTGGACGACCTCTACGAGGGCTGGGACGGGCTGGACGGCTCGCTGTGGCCGCGGCTGTCCGCCCAGGTGCTCGAGCCGCTGCGACGGGGCCGGCCCGGCCGCTTCCAGCGGTACGACTGGGAGCGGGGGAGGTTCGCCGACTGGGTGGACGTCCCGGTCCCCGACCTGCTGGTCCTCGAGGGCTGCGGCTCGGCCCAGCGCGCCGCCGACCCGCTCGCGGTGCTCCGCATGTGGGTGGAGGCGCCGCCCGACGTCCGGCTCGAGCGCGGGCTCGCGCGCGACGGGCAGGCCGCCCGTGCGCACTGGGTGCGCTGGATGTCCGACGAGGCCGCGCACTTCGCGCGCGAGGGAACCCGCGGACGCGCCGATGTCCGGGTGGACGGGTTTGGCAGGATGACCCCGTGACCGACGCACCCGACCCGACTGCCCCGGCGCCCGTGCGCGCGGGGGGCTCGGTGGTGGAGCGCGACGAGCCCGGCGCCGGTCCGGTGTCCGGCCCGCCCCGCGAGGTGCCCCGGACACCGGACGCCGCCGACCCGCGGCGCTTCGTGTCGGTGCCGGCGCGCGTCTGGTACGCCCGCGACGTGCACGCCGTCGCGCGTGACCTGCTCGGCGCCTACGTCACCTCCCGGTCCGCCGACGGTGACGTGACCGTCCGCGTCACCGAGGTCGAGGCGTACGGCGGCGCCGACGACCCCGGCTCGCACGCCTTCCGCGGTCGGACGGCGCGCAACGCCGTCATGTTCGCCGAGCCCGGCCGGCTGTACGTCTACCGCCACCTCGGGCTGCACCACTGCGTCAACGTGGTGACCGAGCCGACGGGGTCGCCGTCGGCCGTCCTGCTGCGCGCCGGCGAGGTGGTCGAGGGCAGCGACCTCGCCTGGCACCGCCGGGAGAGCGTGGGCGTCGTGGACTCGCACCGCCAGCTCGCGCGCGGTCCCGCGCGGCTCGCCGTGTGCCTCGGCCTGGATCTCGGCGCCAACGGCGCCGACGTCACGGAGGCCGGGGGCGCGGTCGTCGTGCACCGTCACGAGGGCGCGACGATCTCCACCCACGCGAGCGGGCCCCGGGTGGGCGTGTCCGGTGCGGGCGGCGACGCGGGGCGTCATCCGTGGCGCTACTGGCTGACCGACGAGCGCACCGTGTCGGCGTACCGGCCGGCGTACCGCTCGTCGCGAGGGGCCGGGCACCCGTCCGGAGCCTCCGCGGGTGCGGGCTATCGCCAGCCGGCGTCGGAAGACGCCCCGTGACGGGGCGACGACGTCGGCCACCGACCGCCCGCGCGTGCCGTCCGACCACCGGACCGGTCCGCACCCACGTGAACGAGCCTGAACGAGCCTGAGCTCGCCGACCCCCGTCGCCCAGCGACGACCACGACCGGAGAACGACGTGACCCACATCCTCGACGAGCTCGCCTGGCGCGGGCTCATCGCGACCTCCACCGACGCCGACGCCCTGCGCGCGGCGCTGTCCGCGGGGCCGGTGACCCTCTACTGCGGGTTCGACCCCACCGCGCCGAGCCTCCACATCGGCAACCTGGTCCAGATCCTCACGGTGCGCCGGCTGCAGGACGCCGGGCACCGCCCGATCGCCCTCGTCGGCGGGGCCACCGGTCTGATCGGCGACCCCAAGATGACGGGCGAGCGCACCCTCAACTCCCGCGACGTCGTCGCCGGCTGGGTCGAGCGGATCCGCGCCCAGATCGCGCCGCTGCTGCGGTTCGACGGCGACAACCCCGCCACCCTGGTCAACAACCTCGACTGGACGGCGCCGCTGTCGGCGATCGACTTCCTGCGCGACGTGGGCAAGCACTACCGGCTCGGGACCATGCTCGCCAAGGACACCGTCGCCCGGCGGCTGCACAGCGAGCAGGGCATCTCGTTCACCGAGTTCAGCTACCAGATCCTGCAGGGCATGGACTTCCTCGAGCTGCACCGCCGGCACGGCGTGACCCTGCAGACGGGCGGCTCCGACCAGTGGGGCAACCTGCTGTCCGGGGTGGAGCTGGTGCGGAAGGTCGAGAGCACGGCGGTGCACGCGCTCACCACGCCGCTGATCACCAAGGCGGACGGCACCAAGTTCGGCAAGACCGAGTCCGGCACGGTCTGGCTGGACCCGGAGATGACGACGCCCTACGCCTTCTTCCAGTTCTGGCTGAACGCGGACGACGCCGACGTGGTCGGCTACCTCAAGGTCTTCACCTTCCGCACGCGCGAGCAGATCGACGAGCTCGCCGAGGCGGTCGCGGCGCGGCCGGCGGCCCGCGAGGCGCAGCGGGCCCTGGCCTACGACGTGACGGCGCTGGTGCACGGCACGGCGGCCGCCGACGCGGTGGTCGCTGCGTCGCAGGCGCTGTTCGGCCGCGGCTCGCTCGCGGACCTCGACGCCGCGACCCTGGGAGCGGCGGTCGCCGAGCTGCCGACCGCACCCGGACGGGCCGGCGACCTCGTCGTCGACCTGCTCGCCGCGACGGGCGTGGTGAAGAGCAAGTCCGAGGCGCGGCGCGCGGTGGCCGAGGGAGGGGCGTCGGTCAACAACGTCCGCGTGCCCGACGAGGCCGCGGTGCTCGCGCCGGACGACCTCCTGCACGGTCGCTGGGCTGTGCTCCGGCGCGGCAAGCGCACCCTCGCGGTAATCGACGCGGGGGCCTGACGCCCGCGTGCGGGACCGCCGCCGCCCTCCGCAGGCGCCCGGCCACCGGAGGGCGGTGCGTTTCCGCAGGTCAACGGTCTGCCAGCGCGTGGTGACGGGGGTCACGCGACCGCGATTTGCCGAGCGCCGCAACGTCCGCGTAATGTTCCACAGGTCGCCCGGCAGGGAGGAACGGACACCGAGTCCGGATCCGCGAGGATCCGCAGCAGGTGGTCGGTCCCGCAGGCGGCCAACCCCGACTCTTCGAGCGGCGCTTCGTGCGCCCTGGACGAGACGGCTGCCTGGGAAGCCGGGCCACGGAGAAGCTCGCAAGGGTGGTTCCGGAGGCCGGGAAGATCGGGTAGAGTACGGAAGCCCCCGGATCGCCACGGCGAGCGGGGAGAACACACAAGCCTCTGGCTCGGGATCGCAAGATCCCGGGGAGATGCGCGTCTGTTCCTTGAGAACTCAACAGTGTGCCAAGTAGTCGATGCCATATGGCCTGTCCCGTGTTGCGGGGTGGGTTGATGGTTGAGATGGAGGCCTGGTGCCCACCCCGTGGGTGGCTGGG